>JBCCML010000060.1:0-27188 GCA_039026375.1 Pseudomonadota bacterium | reverse complement strand
CACCCCTCATGCTGGTGCTGGGAGCAGCTTCGCCATCTTCCTCAGGTTCTGTACCGTGGCGGCCAGGGTGAACTCGTCTTTTGCTCCGTTTGGTCCCCTCAGACGCAGTCGGTCCAGGCCCATGATCTTCTTCATGTGGGCGAACAGCACTCGACCTTTCGTTTCGCCCGCCTTGGAGGCAACGAACACATCCGTGGTTGCGAAGTCCCTCGCTAAATCTCTCGGACCCTCGTGGATGGACCGTGTGACGTATCTAGTCGGTGTTCTCGGGCAGCATCTGAGCTTCAGTTCACATGCTTCGCAGTCTGATTTGGCGGTGCGATAGCGGACTGTCTCGTCGTCCTTCGGGTGTGGACGGATTGTCTGGAACGGACGTCGGGCTGGCACCAGATCCTTACCGGCAGAACAGTTGTAGAGATGGTTTTGGTGGTCATACTTGAGGTCTGCGCGGGTGAAGGTTCGGTCTTCGCGGGCTGACTTATCGAGCACGGGAACATGCGGCTAATACCCTTCTCGTGCACCAGCCAGCCGAGGGTTTCGGCGTTGCCTTAAGCACCATCACTAACGAAACGCTCTGGATAGACCCAGAATCTCTCCTCAAAGCGATTGACCATATCGAGCGCGGCATTGACCTCGGCCCGCCGGATAGGCGCTGTTGTCTCAACAACGAAGATGATCGCGTAGTCGAGAACCACCAGGTAGTTTGTGGAATGGGCGAAGATTGATTAAGCCTTCTTGGCTCCGGAAAACCGAGTTGCAGGATCAACCGGCGAGAGCACCTTTGGCTTAACCGTCGTCGCGGCGCCAAAGGCTTCGTCATCAAGGCCGCCTGAGCAGCCCCTATCGATTGGTCCGATGTGATTGTTAGTTCATGAGTGGCCTCTGGTTTATCGGGACAATGGCTTCTGGTGCTGGAGGTCTTTATCCGAGCGCGCTGTGAGTTCGCTTGGTGTTGTAGTGGCGACGCCATTGTTCGATCAGGATCTGGGCATCTCGAAGCGTATAGAAGATCTCACCGTTGAGAAGTTCGTCACGCATGCGACCGTTGAAGCTCTCGCAGTAGCCGTTTTCCCAGGGTGAGCCCGGTTCGATGAAGGCGGTCTTCGCGTCTACGGTGCCGATCCAGTCCCGTACGGCCTTGGCGACAAACTCAGGGCCATTGTCGGACCGGATGTAAGCTGGAATGCCGCACATGATGAACAGGTCTGCGAGAACGTCTAGCACATCCATCGGGTTGAGTTTGCGCCGTACCCGGATGGCCAGGCATTCGCGCGTGAACTCATCCAGGATGTTGAGTATGCGGAATGCTCGACCATTGTCGGTGCGGCAATGGACGAAGTCGTAGGACCATACGTGATCCTTGCGCTCGGGCCTGAGGCGCACGCATGACCCGTCGTTGAGCCAGAGGCGGCCCTTCTTGGGTTGCTTCATCGGTACCGTTCGGGGCCGCGCTCGGACCGATGGCGCGCTGGCCCCTCACCCCCTCGCGCCGCCACAACCGCTCGACGCGTCCGTCGCTGACCGACCAACCTGCCTCTCGCAGCAAGGCGGCGATCCGGCGATATCCATATCGACCGAATTGTCTGGTCAGTTCGATCATATCGCATACCAATCGTTCTTCGTCTTCTCTGCCCCGCGGCACATGGCGCTGCGTGGAACGATGCTGGCCAAGAACGCAACAAGCTCGGCGTTCGGAGACGCCCAGCTTGCCACGCACCAGATCAATACATCGACGGCGACGCGCGGGGCTTAGAAGTTTCCCTTGGCCAGACTCCATCAGGATCAGCTTGTCCAGAGTCAGATCAGAGACCGCCCTGCGCAGCCGTTCATTCTTTCTGAACGCGCTTCAGTTCCCGAAGCTGGTCGGTCCCCATGCCACCCTTCGCCAATGTCACTCGGACCATTGGCGTGACATGGCTCAGTTCTTACGCCAGCGATAGTAGGTTTGTTCCGTGATCCTGACCTCGCGGATCGCATCGATCCGTGCCAGCCCTTGTCCAACCAGGACTTCCACCTGTCGTAACTTCGCCACGATCTCTTCAGGCTTGTGGTGTTTGTTTGCCATCGTTGGTCCTCCTTCTCCTAATCATAGAGGCGGACCAGTTTTTCCGGGGAGGCTCACTCCGTTTCGTGCCGGAACACTGGTCCAGGTGGCTGTAGCAGCGGCGTCTTTAGCCGCCCCCCTTCTGGCCGATACGATCGCGGCGAAGCTGAGGAAGGCCACGGCTGCGAGGAATGTCCGCGCCAGGTTCAGGATCAGGGCGTCCCAACGGTCGCCCATCTCGTGCAGGATGGGCACCTGGCACGACCAGATCGTCACCACAACGGCGATGGGTCCGTAGAGGGACAGGGACCGCATCATCCCTGGTGCCTTCTGAAACTGCGCTCAGGCGCGGTCAGATCGGATCGCGGATCAGCGGAGAGGTCGAGCAGTGGATGCCGCCGCCGCCCTCGTAGATGAGGTCGTAGGGCACGCTCACGATCTCGATCCCCAGCTTGTCCATTCGGTCTGCTGTGCGTGGGCTAAGGCCGTCCTGCATGATCACCCGCCCCGGCGCGACGGCGAGGCAGTTGAGGCAGCCGACCGCGTCGTCCGGATGCACCTCGATCATGCGGATGCCAAGCTCGTCCAGTTTCTCCAGGAACCAGAAGGGCAGCTGCGTGGGGTTGGTGATGGCCACGTCCTCGGCGATCATGACCAGCGCGCCGTCGATATGGAGGCGATAGCCGGTGAGGTCCACGCGGATAACCTCGGCGCCTGCTTCGCGCAGAACCTCCTCGACCTGGCGCGTGCCTTCTTCGTTGACGCGCGACGAGCGGCCGATGACCGCTAGTCCCGGCTTCAGCCAGACGAAGCTGCCGCCCTCCATCAGGCCGCGGCCGTTGACGGTGCGCAGGATGGGGCAGCCGACCTTGGCCAAGGCTTGGGTGACCGGGCGTTCCTCGCCGCGGCGCACGATGGGGCCGAGGCGCGTGACGATTGCCCCACCTGCCACGCCAATGCAGCTGTCGCGGGTGTAGATTTGCTTGTGGCGCCCGGGGGCGGCCCCGTCGGTCAGCACGACCTCGACCCCTTCGGCGCGCAGGGCGGCGGTCAGGGCGTCGTGTTGCGCCTGTTGGGCGGCGACATCCGGCATCCGGTCCCCGCGCCAGTACCAGGTCTGACCTTCCTCGTCGCCAAAGGAGTTGAGCCGTTCGATCCGCTTGGTGGGGTCGATGATGTCCATCTCTGGGCCCGGGCGGTGCATCAGGACCATGCGCAGTTTGCCGACATCGTTGGTGCAGCCCCACTCGCGGCCCCAGACCTCGTTCTGCTGCGCGGCGCTCTCGAAGGCGGGGTCCGCGTGGCTGGGGAAGGCGCGGATGGTCATGTTGTAGCGGTAATCGAACTCGCTGACGGCGCCGCTCATGGGCTGTCTCCTGTGTTGGGGCGCAAGGGCCCGGTCAGTCGCCCGGACGCGGCGAGACGGACCAGACATGTCCCTCGGGCGTCTCGGTCCAATGCGGCCAGGGATAGTGGACGGGGGAGGGCGCGTTATCTCCCAAGAGGGGCGCCACCCAGCTGTCCCCGCCGATACCACCGCCAGTGCGCTCGCGGAACTCGGCCTGGGCGGCGGCCAGCGAGTGCCCGTCGGTCAACAAATCCAGCGCCGTCGTCGCAATCACCTGTCCGGCCTTCAGGAACATGGGGTCCATGGCCGCCGGCACGCCGCCGAGCGCCCAGCGGCACCAGTGCGGCAGGACCGAGCCATCGGCCGGCGGCTTCGGCACGGGACGCCCGACGTAGAGCCGCACCGTGGGCGTGTGCCACGTGTAGTCCACGTAGTCGTCCGAGGTGTAGTTCGTCTGCCAGGGCGGCAGGATGGAGCGGATCATCGCCTCGCCATCCTTGGGCGCCACCAGTTCCTCGAGGTTCTCGGGGAACGGGTTTGCGTCCGGTTCCTTGCCCTGGTTCTTCTGGATCTCGCGGGCGAAGGCGCGGGCCTCCTCGGGGAACCGTGGCGGGCCGACCATCTGGAAGTTGGCGAATGTCGTCTTGGCCATGGCATGGTTGGCGAGGCCCGGGCGTGTCTTGGTGACCCAGCCGCTGGTCACCTCGCAATGGGTGATGCCGGCGACGTGGCGGGCATTGTTGTCGAGCACCCGCTCGATGGCCTCGGCCATGGCAATCGAGGGGCAGCGCCAGGCGTACTGCAGCTCGGCATGGCGTGGTGGCAGGTTGTCGGAGGTGGCGAACCCGCCGTTCAGGATCGCCTCGTTCAGGGTCCAGTTGCCCGAGTGGGGCAGCATGTTCTCCTTGGTCGCCTGGGTGACCGTGTACATCATCACCATGGCGTCGAGCGCTGCGGGAGCCCGCGCCACCGCGTGGTAGTTCTGCACGCCCTTGCGGTCGCCCGCACCGCCCCAGGTATGCGGCTCAGGGCAGGTAAAGGTGTAGACCTTGGACCAGTAGCAACCGCAATGCGTGTCCCAGAGCACTGTGTTCGAAAGCGCCGGCAGCGATGTTGGGTGGAAGCTGATCGCCGCGTCCATGCCGTCGTAATAGCCATGCGACGCATGGAGCGGCTTTGAGCCGCACATCTTCTCGGCGGGCTCGCCCATGAAGCGGATGCGCCCGGGGATCTGGTGGCGATCCATGGCGGTCTTCAGCGCCAAGGCACCCGTCAGCCCCCCCATGCCAAGCGCCGAGTGCGGATCCGTCTGGCCCGCCGCCGAGGGATGGTGGCCCGCCCGGGGCTTGCGGTAGGGCACGGGCTCCTGCGAGCAGCCGGGGACGGAGTCGTATTCCGCGTAGGCCCCGATGCAGGGGCCATCGCCTGCGGGGCTGGTCCAATCGGCACAGAAGGCGGTGGGCATGCCGGCCGAGCCGGCCTCGACCGTGAAGCCCTCCGTCCGCAGGCGGTCCACGTACCAGGCGGCCGAACGATATTCGCGCCAGGCGGGTTCGTGGAAATGCCAGAGGGTCATGTGATCTGCCGACAGCCGCTCGGCCGAGGCCTCGATCCAGTCGAGCGCCGTGCGCTTGGCCTCGGTCATCTGGGCGGGCGTGGTGGTCACGGTTGGCTCTCCTCAAGGGCTGCCATCCGGGCCCGCCGGCGGCGCTTGATCCAGAGATCGATCAACAAAAGCCCCAGCGTCAGCACCATCAGCATGGTCGCTACCGCCGCGATGGTGGGGTCCAGGTGATCCTGGATGCCGTTCCAGATGCGCTTGGGCAACGTGTAGACGGCGCGGGAGGTGATAAACAGCACCGTGACGATCTCGTCAAAGCTGATGGTGAAGGCAAAGAGCGCCCCCGATAGCACGCCCGGCATGATCCCCGGCAAGACCACCAGCCGCACCGCCTGCGCATTGGTCGCGCCGAGGTTCCTTGCTGCTTGTTCAGTGCGCGGGTCGACGTTGGTCAAGGCCGCCGAGACCGTGATGATGACGTAGGGGATCGCGATCAGCGTGTGCGCGATGATGGTCCCGATGTAGGTGTCGATGAGCCCCAGATCGATCCAGAAGCGGTAGATCGCCAGCGCCTGCACGATCACCGGCACGATGATCGGCAGCAGCATGAACAACCGCACCGCCTCCGCCGCGCGCGAGGACAGCCGCCAGCAGCCGATTGCGCACGACGACCCCAACAGCACCGCCAGCAAGGTCGCCGAGGTCGCGATGATCAGGCTGTCCAGCGTCGCATCGATCCAGATGTCCTTCTCGAAGAACGCCCGGTAGTGCTCGAAGCTGATCCCCTCCTTCGGGAGGGATAGGTAGTACTGGTCGGTCACCGATACCGGGATGACGATGACCATGGGCAGCACCAGGAACCCCAGGATGGTCCACGCGAGCCCCAGCGCGAACAGGCGCCCATAGAGGCTGCGGCGGTCGCGCCCCCCGCTCATCGCGCGCCGAAGACCTGGCGCAGGTCAACCAACCAGGCCACCAGGCCCAGCGCCAGGAAGACCGCGAACAACAGCACCGTCGACAGCATCGTCGCCTGGCCCCAACGCAGGGTCTCCTCGAAGCTCACGCGGATGTACTCCGAGATCATGACGACCCGGCCGCCGCCCAGGAGCGCCGGCGTGATGAAGAAGCCCAGCGAGAAGACGAAGACCAGGATGGTCGCGGCGATGATCCCCGGTTTCGAGAGCGGTAAAAACACCAACAGGAAGGCCCGCGCGGGCGATGCCCCAAGCCCCCGTGCCGCCGAGATCAGCCGCCCCTGGATCCCGGTCATGTTCGCATAGATCGGCAGGACCGCCAGCGGCAGCATGAAGTGCACCATGCCGATCAGCACGCCGATCTGGTTGCGCACCAGGCGCAGGGGCTCGTCGACGACGCCGATGCTCATCAGCCCCTCGTTGATCACCCCGTTGCCACGCAGCAGCATGACCCAGGCGAACGCCCGGATCAGCACCGACAGCCACAGGGACAGCAGCACACAGAGCATCATGCCCGTGCGCTGCCCCTCGCCAACAATCGTCATGGCATAGGCCACGATGTAGCCCAGCATCACCGTGATCACCGTGGTCAGCACGCAGACTTCGAGCGTCGTCCACCAGATCCGGGAGATCACCCGGTTGCCGAACAGGCTCTCGTAATTCTGCAGACCCGGATAGGGTTCGGTGACGCTGAGCCAGAGCACCTGCACCAGCGGCCAGACATAGAACACCAGCATCGCACCGAGGGCCGGTGCGATGAGGAGCCAGTAGCCGAGGCGCAGGGACGACGGCATCTTAGCCCGACATGGCGTCGAGGTAGAGCTCGCGGGCGAGCGCGTCGTTGGTCAGGTCGCCCTTGCCGGACTCGGCCTGGTACCAGCGCGCATCCTGCGTGAGCTGCAGCGACCAGTTCTCGGGCTGGCCCGGGTTGGCCCAGCGCCGATCCTCGGGCACAAAGTCGGAGGCTGCCGGGTTGGCCGGGCCGTTGCCCATGAGCGTGAACAGTTCGACCTGCTGCTGGGGATCCTGGGCGGAGGCGATGAAAGCCATGGCGGACTCGGTGCCGGCGGGGTTGTTGTTGGGAATGTTCCACATGCCCGCCGTCGCGATCCCCTGGTTCCAGGTCCAGGTGACGTCGCCGTTCATGTCCCGGTTCAGAAGGTTTGCGCGCGTGTGCCAGATGTTGCCCATCACGACCTCGCCCGTGCGGAAGAGCTCCTGCGATTGCGAGCCCGAGCCCCAGACGATCACATCGTCGCGCAGCTCTTTGATCTTGCCCATCGCGAGGTCGAGGTCGATCGGGTAGATTTCTTCCATGGACTTGCCCGCGGCAAACATGGCCGCCTCAATCATGCCGTTGGGCTGTTTGCGCAGCGTGCGCATGCCGGGGAACGCAGCCGTGTCCCAGAAGTCCGCCCAGCTCTCGGGTGCAGTGTCCAGGCGCTTGGCGTTGTAGGCCAGGATGTAGCTAAACAGATAGTTCGCAACGCCATAGTCGTAGGCGTAGTCCAGGACGACCTTTTCCTTATCGACGACCGAGTAGTCGATGGCCTGGATCACGCCCGCTTTCTCAAGCACCAGGGTCGACGCAGCGCCCGTATCGCAGACATCCCAGGTGACCGCACCGGATTCCACCATGGCGCGGATTTTCGACAGAAGCGGCCCAGTGCCGTCGATGACGACCTTGGTGCCTGTTGCCGCAGTGAAGGGCGCCCCGAAGGCTGCCTGGTAGGCGTCCACCGCGGGCCCGCCCCAGTTGACGACGACCAGCTCTCCGGCCGCCGCCTTCGCACCGCCCGGGACCCCCGCAAGGCCCAGGGCCCCGATGCCGGCCAACGCCGTCAGGAAGCCGCGGCGGTCGATCTCGCCCTTGGCATGGCGGTCGGCCGCGATCTCGATCAGGTCGCGCTGGAAGTCAGTCGCGTCATCAATTGTATCCGCGATCTCGGGGTAGAGGTCTTTCTCGTACTGGCTTTTCAGAATGCTCATTGGCAGTCTCCCTGTTTGGGTGCGGGGGCGTTCCCGCACCGTGGTGGTGGCTCATGGATCGCGGACGATGACCGATGCCTCGGCGCTCCAACCCAGGGTGACCTGGGTGCCCTCGGCCGGATCGATCGCACACGAGAACGCGGGCGCCGTGACCAGCACGTCGCCCAAAGGTTGCGTCGCAACGCGGAACTGATAGCTGGTACCGAAGTAGTTGAAAGCAGTGATCGTGCCCCGGACCGCGTTCTGCATTGGATGCGCGTTGGCGGGGGCGATGGTAATCTTCTCGGGCCTCAGCGCTACGGTTACCTTGCTGCCAGCTGGCACTTTGGCCCCGTCGGTCACAAGCGTTAAGCCACCGGTCTCAAAGGAAACCTGCCCGCCCGAGGCGTCGCTCACTCGGCCTTCGAGGAAATTGGACTTGCCCAGGAAGTCGGCCACAAACCGTGTCTCGGGGCGCTCATACAGATCTCCCGGTGCCCCTTGCTGTTCGATCCGGCCATGATTCATGATCACGATCTGGTCGGACATCGACAGCGCCTCGTCCTGATCGTGGGTCACATAAATGAAAGTGGTGCCCAGCCTCTTATGCAGGGATTTCAACTCCCACTGCAGATCGGCGCGGAGCTTCTTGTCCAGTGCCGAAAGCGGCTCGTCCAAGAGCAAGAGATCAGGCTCAAATACCAGCGCCCGGGCTAGAGCAACCCGCTGTTGCTGCCCGCCCGAAAGCTGCGTCGGATAACGCCCTGCCAGGGCGCGCAGCTGCACCATCTCGAGCGCTGCCTCAACCTTCGCCTTGGCAGCCGTGCGCGAGATCCCGCGCACCCGTAGCGGAAACCACAAGTTGTCGGCCACGGTCATGTGCGGGAAGAGCGCATAGCCCTGGAACACCATGCCAAAGTTACGCTTGTCCGGCGGCAGGCCGGTGATGTCCTGACCATCCAGCAGGATCTTACCCTCAGTTGGGTCAGTGAAACCTGCGATCGTCATCAGGACCGTGGTTTTGCCCCCGCCCGAGGGGCCGAGGATCGTCAAAAACGCGCCGCGCGGGATATCCAGGTCGACGCCGTCTACAGCAGCCAGCTTGCCATAGCGCTTCACGATCCCACGCAGTGCAAGCGAATGGGCACTGGGATCTGAAGCTGCATCCCGCATCATCCCACTAAGCCCCCGACATCCGCCATGGTTAACGCTAGGCACAGAACCAGGTCAGCGGCAATCACATAGGGGGATTGCGACAATGGCTGCCTATATACTGACGCAATCGTAGGCAACTGCCTCACGGATTGGTCAAAGCATAATCAGCCTTAAGCAGAGAGGTAGTCTTCGACCATGCGGCGGTACTTCAGCAACCCAAAGGATTCGCGGTGTCCGCCATGCACGATCAAGGGGCTGAGGGCTGACAGCCGTTCCATGCTGGCGCGGTAGGCCGCGGAATCGCTCTCGGGCAGCGTGTCGATCAGGAGGCCGTCATAGATTACATCCCCGCCGATCAAGATCCCGGTCGCTTCCTCCCAAAGCACCAGACAGCCAGGGCTGTGGCCAGGTAAGTGCAGGATCTCAAACTGGCGATCGCCAAGGTCGATCACGTCCCCATCCGACAGCGCCTGCGTGATCTTGGCCGGCGGCACCGCCCACGTCGACGGGTCGTATCCAGGATGCGGCAGGCCGGAGATCACGTGACCCCGCGTCTCGAACCCGGCCGCCGCCAACCCCGCCCGGAAGTCTGGCGGATAGTCGTCGTAGCTCAATGACCAGCGGGCGGGCGGATTGGCAATCAGGTCCGCCTCGGCGCGGTGCATGCGCAGATCCTCCGCGAACTCGGCCGCCGAGCCAACGTGGTCCACGTGCCCATGGGTCAGCACGCATATCAGGGGGCGCTCTAGCAGCGGCGCGAGGTAGGTACGCAGGCTCGCGATCCCCATGCCCGCATCCACCAGCAGGTCACGGTCCCGCCCGCGGATCAGGAACATGTTGGCCCGCAGCAGGCGCGAGACATGGGGCTCCCAGATGCGCAGGATGCCGTTGGGCTGTGGTTCGATGGCGAACCAGGGGTCGGCGGGACGCAGCATGATGTCGCCCGACATCGGCGCAACCGGGCGGGGGTCGGTCATCGCAAGGCCTCCTCGAACGCGGCGGTGCTGGTAACGGAGCCGAAGACACCGCCCTCGACCTGGACGGACTTCAGCGCCCAGGCGTGCAGGCCGGGGTCGATCGCCCCGCAGGCATCCGAGATCAGGACCGACTGGTAGCCCCGGTCATTGGCCTCGCGCATGGTCGTGTGCACGCAGACGTCGATGGTGACGCCGGTGAACGCCAGCGCCCGGATGCCGGCTGCGCGCAGGACGGTGTCGAAGTCGGTGCCCGTGAAGGCGCCGTTGGCGGTCTTGTCGACCACGATGTCGCCGGGCGCTGGTGCTAACTCCGGCACGATCTCGAACCCGGCCTCGCCGCGGATCAGCACCCGGCCAAGCGGGCCGGGCTGCCCGATCACCGAGCCATAGCGTTCCACCTTGATGCGTTTCCAGGCCGGCAAGTCCGCGAGGTCCGGGCGATAGCCCTGGCGCGTGTAGACGACCGGCATCCCCGCAGCCCGGGCAGCCGAAATGCAGCGCGCCGTCGGGCCGATGCAGGCGGCCAGCGGCGCGATATCCTCGCCCAGCTGCGCCACGTAGCCATCTGCCGCGCAGAAGTCGCGTTGCATGTCGATGACGACCAGCGCGCAGGCAGAAGGCTCCAGGGCCTCTAATGGCCAGGGATAGGGTTGGGCGCCGACGCTGAAAGGTTGATCATGCATGTGGGCTCCTCACAACTTTACATTGGCCCTAGGAGCCGCGACTGTCCATGTGCTCGCAGCTGGAGGTTGTCATGGATGTCCTTTCCCCCGATCTGATCCTCTACGGAGGGCGTATCAGCACGATGGATGGCGCGGGCGAGGAAGGCGGGCGCGTGGTGCAGGCGCTGGCCGCCAAGGACGGGCGGATCCTCGCCACCGGGAATGACGCCGAGATCCGAGCGCTGGCCGGGCCCAGCACCCGCCAGGTGGACCTGCAGGGCGCCCGCGCGATCCCCGGCATCGTCGAAAGCCACGCCCACCCGGACAGCTACGCCGCCCGCATCCGCACCTGGGAGGACGTGAGCCCCGCGAAGATCACCTCGCGCGCCGCTCTGCTGGCGCGGGTTGCCGAGCTGGCAACAGCCCGGGGCCCGGACGACTGGATCGTCTGCTACCGCTTCGACGACCGCAAATCGGGCGGCTACCCGACCATGGCCGAGATGGACGCCGCCGCCGCCGGCCGCCCGCTCTACATCCAGCGCACCGACGGGCACGTGGGCCTCGCCAACACCCGCGCCTTTGCCGAGGTGGGCCTTGGCGACAATCCCACCGATCCGCCCTTCGGCGCCTTCGACCGGGATCCCTCGGGCGCGCTGACCGGGCGCTGCCGCGAGACCGCGGCGCACGTGCTCCTGGACCATGTCCACGGCGGCGACACGGTCGAGATGCTGGCCGACGGGCTGGAGGACGTCTTCGCCGAGTGGCGCCGCCTGGGCATCACCACGGTCTACAACTCGCTCTGCGGCTCCCGCTCGATCGCGGCCTACCAGCGGCTGCGAGACCAGGGCCGGCTGGGCATGCGGGTCGGCATTATCGTATCGGGCCGCGAAGATGGGCTGGTGGAGTCCTTCGTTTCCTCGGGCATCCAGTCGGGGTTCGGCGACGACTGGATCCGGGTGATCGGGGTCGAGTGGTGCCCCGACTGCTCGACCTCCGGGCGGACCGCCGCCTACTACGAGCCCTATCTGGGCGAGCCAATCCCTGGTGAGCCCGTGCCCAACACCGGCATGTTGCTTTACGAGCAGGACGATCTGACCAGCCGCGCCATCGCCGCCCACAAGGCGGGGCTTATGGTGATGATCGAAGGCGTCGGCGACCGCGGTATCGACTTCGCCCTTGACGCCATCGAGGCGTGCCTGGAGGCCGAGCCCCGCGAGGATCACCGCATGCGGGTCGAGCATTGCTGCTATGTCACGCCCCCGATCCTCGAGCGTCTGAAGCGCCTGGCCGTGGTCGACAGCTCGGCCACCGGCTTCATGTACGACCTTGGCGAT
Source organism: Pseudomonadota bacterium (assembly GCA_039026375.1). GTDB lineage: Bacteria > Pseudomonadota > Alphaproteobacteria > Rhodobacterales > Rhodobacteraceae > Thermohalobaculum. Next base: position 15,165 of record JBCCML010000060.1, on the reverse strand, counting down.
GCCTATATCGCCCACCGGGGCCAGGACGCTATGGCCCACATGTGGCCCCACCGGGCCCTGATCGACGCAGGCGTCCCGGCGCCGGGCCATTCCGATGCGATGGTCTGCCAGGCGAACCCGTTCCTCGCGCTCTGGTCCATGGTGACGCGCCAGTCCGACACGGGCGGCGATCTGGACCGCAGCCAGGCCATCAGCCGCACCGAGGCGCTCGCCGCCTACACCACGCTCGGCGCCTTCTCGGGCAGGGAGGAGCACCTCAAGGGCGCGCTCCGCCCCGGTATGCTGGCCGACGTGGCGATCCTGGACCTGGACTACTTCACCTGCCCCGAGCAGGAGATCCGCGAGGTCGGTGTCAGCGCCACCGTCATCGGCGGCACCTACCACGCCCATTAACCCGTTTGGGCGTTGGGGCTTGTTGCGGGCGCCCCCGCGCGACACTCTGAACAGACGCGAGAGGCAGACCAAGACCATGAACGCAGAGCAACATGAAAGCGGCCGTGAGAGCATCCTTGAGTGGCTGGAGATCGAGCGCGACGCGATCATGGAGCTGCTGCAGGATCTCCTGCGCGCCCGCACCCCGAACCCCCCGGGTAACACGCTGGAGGCCGCCAAGATTGTGCGCGCGTTCCTCGAGGCCCAGGGCCTCGACTACCGGGTGATCGATCCGCACCCGGAGATGCCGAACATTGTGGCGAGCTTCGAAGGGGGGCTCCCCGGCCGCCACCTGGTCCTGAACGGCCATATCGATGTCTTCCCGGTCTCCGAGGACCTGCATGGCTGGAGCCGAGACCCCTGGGGGGCGGAGATCGCCGACGGTCGGATCTATGGCCGTGGTGCGTGTGACATGAAACCAGGCACAACCGCCTCGCTGGTCACCTACGCGCTCCTGCACCGCCTGAAGGATCAGGTTGGGGGCCGGCTCACGCTCACCTGCGTCTCGGACGAGGAGACGTTTGGCCCCTGGGGCGCGCGCTACCTGATGGAGCACCACCCAGAGGTCCACGGCGACTGCCTGTTAAACGGCGAACCGGGCGGGCCGGAGTCCATCCGCTTCGGCGAGCGCGGCCCCCTATGGGTCGAATTCACGGTGCGCACCAAGGGGGCGCACGGCGCCTTTGTCCACGCGACCGGCAGTGCCACGAAGATTGCCATAGCCCTTGCCCGCGACCTTGAGGAGCTGACTGAACTGGAAGGCACACTGCCCCACAACATCGCAAGCGCGGTCGACGCTGGCCGCCCAGTGATGGACCGGATGATGGGACAGGGTGCCGGCGATCTAGCGTCGCGCGTGACCCTGAACATCGGCCTGATCCAGGGCGGTGAGAAGGTCAACATGATCCCCTCGGCCTGCACCTTCGTCGCAGACCTGCGCCTGCCCATCGGCATGGACAAGGCCGACCTCCTGTCCCGGCTGGGCGACATCGCAGATCGTTATGAGGGCGTCGAATGGACCGAGGTCGGCGGCGATGCGCCTTCATGGTGCGACCCCGCCCACGAGATGGTCGAGATCCTTCAGCGCAATGTCGAGGCGTTCGGGCGGCCCAGGCCGACACCGATCGTCAGCCTCGGCGGGACGGATGCACGCCTCTGGCGCCATCACGGCGTGCCTGCCTATGTCTACGGCCCTTACCCCCACGGCATGGGCTCGCACGACGAACACATCGAAATCGAGGAGTTCCTGCACGTGGTGCGCACGCACGCGCTCTCGGCCTGGGATTACCTGAGCAACGGCGGCGGCCAGGATCGAGGTTTTTGATGGGCAAGCTCGCCACCTGGAAACGCCTTAATCTCCTAAGGAGCTTAAGTCTTGCGGCCCAGCGAGCTACCGGTACTTCAAACCGATCTTGAACCGTCGCCGCTCAAACGTGACCCGAACGCTTGAGCGATCTAGAGCACAGCGTAGAGACGGTCGTTTTACAACGTCGTCAATTGGCGCAGTTTTCCAGTAGCCCGAATGGCGGCTTAACGGTGCAGACTGTGATTTGGCTGGCCTCCATGCGTGACCAGTGAGCTCGGCAGCCCATTGGGGTCTAGATCCAGTTCCTGAGGTCTTCGGGGGAGCTCTTCACCGTTCGCGTCCTTTCTAGGGCCCAACCGGCTGCTTCCGAAAGTCTGGTTTCTGGTTGATCTGCGGATCATGGTCCAACCGGTGTTCCTTAGACGCAGGTTGTTCATGGCTCTGAACGCGATAGGCTTGCGCGTGCGCGTTGCCTTTTCCCATTGCGCCTTGAAGGTCGAGTATTCTGCAGTCTTTCCAGCTCTCTGATCCGAATGGGCGCAGCATGAGCGGTGCTTTGTTTCCGTTCTCGATCGGGCGACGAGGGCTCGCGAAAGATGGCGGCGAACTTCCTGCCATCGCTATCGGAAATCGAAAACGCTCCCCGCTCAAAGTCAGCTTTCTGAAAGATCCACGTGTATGCAGAAAGCTGTTCGTTGGTGGGGGCCTTCATCCCGAGACGTTTCTCTACTACTTCTCACGATCGCGGTGTTTATTGTCCCTGCACCCATTCGCCGTGTTCTTGAAGTCGTTTCCTGGCCGACTGGGTTTGAACGGGTCCTGAGACGCTGGGCCCCTGCTTTCAGTTCGGTCAGTTGCACCGGCATTGCGCGGATGAGCAAGATCACCACGCGCAACGTCCCGGAACGCGCGTTGTACGTCGTCCGGTGACGGCGATTGCTTCGGCATTCTCTGCGCCCTTTGCTTAGCCACCTACAATTCTGTTGCGTGCGCGTTCGTATGTCGGTGTTGTGCCTTTTGCGGGACCATGGCCCGTCCGAGTGACCCGACGTGTAGACTAAGGTTCGGGCTGGGTTGTGGGCCGCGTTGGGTGTGGCGCATCTGCGCTTCCCAGGCGAGGCGTTTTTCCAACGATTGGCACTCGCGTTCCTCGGTGTGTTCGAGCGCGCACTGCTTGCGGGTCATGTCGAGGTTTTGAATGGCTAGGCGCCTGTCGTGCTCCTGGCGCACCAGAGCCTGACGCTCGGCGGGTTGTTGCCTGGCTTGGTCGTGGGCTGCTTCGCGCTTGCGGTCCTGATAGGCGTGGATCTTGATACGCACGAGTTCCACACCGCTGACTCCAGCGAGAATTGCGGCCAGTCCTCTGGTTGCGGTGGCAGCGCGTTGCTCCTGGATCAGCTTCACCCGGGCGTTGAACTTCTGCTGCTGGGACTGGGTTGCCTCGCTCTGTAAGAGTCTTTGCTGAGCGCGCGCCTGTTCTTGACGGAGCTTCAGCTCAGCCGCTTCTTGTTCAAGCTTTGCGCGCCGCGCCGCGTGGCATGCCTTCAGTTGATCCCGCTTGTCGGCCCGCTCTTCAGCCTGTTCGTGTTCCTTCAGCGCGACGCGGTGGCGGGCGGCCAACTCTTTGGTCTCATCCACGCCTGGCAGGTTGGCTCGGTTACCAGCCTAACCTAGGAATGTTGCGGCAGCACCTTGCGTCACGGCTTTGTCGTCAATCAGCTTCGGCAGGGCGTTCGTGTGGCCATTGATGTCGACCAGTAAAAAGGGGCGCTTGCCTTGGGCCAGGATGTAGCCGTGGTCAATCGCCTGGACGAACGAGGTCGGCGTGTCTCGCCCTTGCCAAAGCTCGGTGAGGCAACGAGCCACCTGCCTCCGCCCGCCAAGCCTGCACGGCGGCTAATGTCAGCCAGATCATAGAATACATCGATAACGCCCAGTGGCTTGTCGCACTGCCCGCGCCATCCTCCAGAAGACGATAGACAGCAGGCATACCAGAATGCCCGGCAACGACCAGACAGCAGATTCCACCGTGATGGTCGCAGTGGTGCAACGACGGTCCTGTACCAGGCGCAGCGAGAGGGTCATTGCGGCAGGAACACCACCAAAGGCCAGCAACACCTCGTGCAGCGGCGCCTGCAAGGCCCATAAACCCCCGGGGTCTGCTAGCAAGCGGTAGCCGCAGACAACAACCCCAACCTGCTCCAACGCGGCGAGCAGCGGCAGATCGTGCCGCCTCTCCAACCAACTCGCCGTGACTACCAGCTCGGCAAAGTCCAGCGTTAGCGCCGTCTCCGTCAGCACCACTGACAGGGCAAATGCGATCATGTTCAGTGCCGCGACAGCGTAGATTGAGGGTGCCATCCGATGATCCGCACCCCACCTTAGTGCCGGCTCTGCTAGGACGGTCAGTGCCAGGGCCACTGCCGCAAGATGGAGCGCCCACTGCGTAACTCACAACTGAATCGTGGGCTCCCAACAGAGTGCAGTGGCAACCATGACTGTTGGCGCAAGCGCGGCCGCGCCTAAGGCCCAGGCAGTTGCATGCTGCGGTGCGGCGAGACTCCGCCAACCCGTGACGTCCGAGACGAGGATGCCGATTAGAGTTAACCACAAGAGAGACCAAGGACCGCTCTCGCCAAACTCTGGCTCTACAGATCGGAGGGCGAAGGCGACGTCGAGATCTAACAGGCCCTGCATGGAGATGATCGCTATTATCGCAACCAGCACTACCGGACCTGCGTCATCGAGAACGCTGCTCCGGAACCGCATTGTCAGGAACATCAGCAACAGACCCAGCACGCAGAGCCCTGCTCAGAATGCGGACTCGGTCTGCCCAGCCACCGTGATGGCAATTGCCGCCAAGGCGATGATCCGACCCGTACCGACGCGCGTGGGGAAGCTAGGCGTTTCTGCAACGCCCTGCCGGTGCAAACTGACAAACACGATACCGCCCTCAACCTGCAGCCTGATAGACCGCGTCGGGACCGTGATCGTCATGGTGCAAGTGAGGACGCCAAAGGCCAGTAGATGCAGCTCTCCACCCGGGTCGGCGAGATAAAGCACTGCCGTACCGGCATAGACCATCAACAGCCCGATGGAAGAAACCCAGGCAGTTCGCGACACGCTGTCTGTCACGAGGGCCACGGCGCCGATTAATGCGAAGTAGTAGTAGAGCACACTGGCGTCCTCGGAACTGCCGCCGATCATGAACGGCGCCAAGACCGCACAGCCTATGCCCATGATGTTAGGAATGTAACATGCCTCAAGCCGAGCACAACGGATGCCACAACGACAGCCGCTAGGCCTGCGAACGACACCTTGGCACCCGATCAGATCATAGAGTAGCCGCGCGCCAAGAACCGCTTAGAAAAGGCTGGCAACGCCGCCTGCACACAGTGTTCCAGGCAGGAGACCACGGAGCGTGCCCTTCCCTGATCCGCCGATCCGTCGCAGACGCTATCCCGCGAAAATGAGGGCGACCCCGAGACCGCCTCTGCACGCGACACGTAGCGCAGGCGGCAGCAGGCCATGCTCGATACCATAGCGTATAGAGAAGATGCTCGCGAAGGTGAGTGAGAGCATCGCAACGACCGAGACCCAGTGTTCGGCCAACCAGTCGTAGAGCTGCGCGCCGTTCTGCTGTGTGAAGACATATCTCTGGCGCTTGGGCTCGACTTCGTTATTGTCGGGCGTCGCACTCTCAGCAGCAATCTCGTGGGACCTAGTCTGAGCAGACACCTCCTTGGGCATCGTGTCCGGAGGCGGCGGCTTTGAAGCGTCCGGTAACTCAGGCGGCGCCTCGGAGGCAGGCGTCGGGGTTCCATCCGGGCGGGCCTCCTGTTTCATCTGCTTGAGTTGAACCTCTAGTTGCCCGAGCTGCTCGGACATCCGGTTGCTCGGGACCAGCAGAAGAAGCGGCATGATCGAAGCCCAAGCGATCCCCGGGAGGCTTACCGAGATTATCAGGGCGATTCCAGAGTCCAAACGCGCACTTCGTGCAGAGCCAATTCGAAGGTCTGCCCAAGTTTCAAGCGGCCTGCCGTTACCGTAAATTGTGGAATCGCACAGGCCAGAGTTATCCGCGCTGCGTGGCAATCACAGCGGCCTGCAGGGTCTTCGCTACACCGAGACGGTCGCAGATTGACTTCCGGTGCTCCTCGACGGTCCGCCGATGGACGCCCAACATTGTTGCGATCTCCTCCGTTGTCTTGCCATCGACTGTGAGGCGCAGGATTCCGACCTGGTGCTGTCAGGCCCTTTCCTTGAGGCACGACGCGCAGCTGGGATGCTGCGAGCTCGAAGAGCTGGAGATAGGGGATGATCTGTCTTTGCTATTTCGCCCAGATCCGATCCGCATCTTCCTGATCCATGCCAGGCCGGAAACAGAGGCCAAAAGCGGAGCGGATGCCAGTTGGCAGAATGGGCATTGCGTAGGCAACGCTGGCGATCAGGCCCAATTCGCGCAGTCTCAGGTGCACTTTCTCTTCCCGCTCGCTCATGGCGCCAGAAAGGTAACGCTCCCGGTTGATACGCCAGCTGACGGGCCCTGCATTATCCAACGCCCAGCGGATTGTGTGGCTGGTGGCACAGCCCCCCTCCTCCACAAGCAACTGATCGGCTTCCTCCCCGAAGCTAGAGAACCACGTTATTCGGAAACGATTGTGGAAGGTTGCATGGTTGGCCTGCGGTTTGCGGGCGTATAGGACTCGGTCAATCGCGAAGGCTTTTTAAAGCATGGCAAAGCGCTGACCAGCATGCCGATAGATCATGCGTGGTCCCAAGCTGATCCATGAAGCCCAGCAATCGATTACCAGTGTTCATTCGAACCAATCAAAAAACTGCTCCGTAGGGCCGCCGTTTAGATTGCATAAAGGCGCATCGGCCAGAAGCCTACCGCTCGGCGAAGGGCAGGAAACGGACAACGGAACGTTCTTCGAGCTACCCAGTTACCTCTGTCGGAAACGAGCGATAGACCGGAGACGAGCTCGATGCACCTTGGCGTCCTGCGAGATTCCTGCATCCAATATCGCATGATCGGACCGAAGGAGTTTGCGAGCTGCGAAACCGGCAGACTTTGGCAACCAGTTGCGGTTCTAAGTTGGCATAAATCGGAAACCTTCTAGCAGAAGACCAGCTGGAGGCGCCTCATCAAGATCGGCCCAACGAGGACACAGTCGCTACATCGAGATGTTGCAAGGCACATTCGCGAAGCAGCCATTCGATGACCATCCATTGAACAATCCCGACCTTCGAATTGAAGCACGCGGTTTCCGGATCTTTGGAGTTTAGGCGTTCGGTCAAAGCTAAGCATCAACGAATTGGTTCATAGTTTACCTGTGCCTGCGGCCCCTTCAAGGGCCGCAGGCTATTCAGACCCGGGCTTTCAGGCGACCTCGGTCACCAAGCCTGCGCCGACGGTGCGTCCGCCTTCACGGATGGCGAAGCGTACACCCTTTTCGATGCCGATTGGCTTGGTCAGCTTGAAGCCGATGTCGGCCCGGTCCCCAGGCATCACGGGCAGGTTGTCTTGCACCGTGATCTCTCCAGTCACGTCGGTGACACCGAAGAAGAACTGCGGGCTGTACCCGGTCGAAAACGGGGTATGACGCCCGCCTTCCTCTCCGGTCAGCACGAAGATCTCGGCTCGTCCGTTGGCGAAGGGCCGGATTACGCCGGGGGCCGACAGCACCTGACCGCGCCGGACCTCGTCCCGCTTCAGGCCGCGCAAAAGCAGGCCGACATTCATGCCGGCGCGCGCCTCTGGCACGTCCTTGCGGAAAGCCTGGGTGCCGGTGACCGTCACCGCCTGCCCGTCATTGTCCAGGCCGATGATTTCGACCTGATCGCCGACCTTCAGGACCCCGCGCTCGACCCGACCGGTGACGACCGTGCCGCGGCCCGGGATGGTGTTGACACCCTCGATCGGCATCAGGAACGGGCTGTCAAAGTCCCTCTTGGGATCGGGAATGTGCCGGTCCAGCGCCGCGACGAGATCGATGATCGGGGCGACTTCCGAAGCGTCCAGCCGCCCCTTCAAAGCCGCATCCAAAGCCTGCAGGGCAGACCCGAAAACGAACGGCGTATTGGGGTAACCGTTGGCCTCCAGAAGGGCACCGGTTTCCATCTCGATCAGTTCGGCCATCTCGGCCCGGTCAGCTTCGTCCAGCGCGTCCATCTTGTTGACGAACACGACCATGTGGGCGACGCCGACCTGGCGGGCCAGGAGGACATGCTCAATTGTCTGTTTGGCCGCGCCCTCGGTTCCGTCGACCAGCAAGATCGCACCGTCCATCTGGGACGCGCCAGTGATCATGTTCTTCACATAATCGGCGTGCCCCGGACAGTCGATGTGCGCATATTCCCGCGTATCCGACTGATAAGTTACGTGACTGGTATTGATCGTGATGCCGCGGGCTTTTTCCTCGGGCGCCTTGTCGATCTGATCGAACGACAGGGCATCGCCGCCCATCCGCGCGGCCTGCACTTGCGTCAGAGCCGCCGTCAGCGTGGTCTTCCCGTGATCGACGTGCCCAATGGTGCCGACATTCACATGCAGTTTCGTCATCGTCCTTTCTCCTTTTGACGACGCCACCCCGGTTGGCCTGACCGGGGTGGCCATTGGCATTGACGCGCCAATTCAGTGTCGAGATCGGGGATGTCCCGGTCCCGGAATGCAAAAACCCCGGAGGCGTTGGCCACCCGGGGTTCTGGATCTCGGAACCAAGGGGAGGCCGCAGCCTCCCTGATCAGATCAAAGAGGCATCTGAATAAACCATGCGTATTCTGCGGCGGCAGGGGCCGCGGATGAGCAGGACGTCGCGATGTTCAAGACTGCTATCATTGCAGTTGCCTCTGATGATTGACGCAAGCAAATAGCGATCTGGCAGCATGGATTCAAGCGGTCTGCGACGCACAACCCAGAATGTCTGCCAGATAGTCAATCCACTGGCTATTGACGTTGATGAACTCCGGCCGACGAATCTGATGCCTGTGACGTTCGACGGATGACAGAGCGGCTCAGGGCGGTCCTCGATAGAGGTGCTCGGCTTCGCAATCGCAGCATGGAAAAATCGGACTCAGATTTGGTCCGTCATGGCGCTTGCGGGCTTCGGCAAACTTGCGCCAAAAAGCGGCACTCGATGGACAGTTGGGATCAGACTGCTCGTGGCTTTTGCGCCCACCAACTATCCTGTTGATCGGCGACGAGGTCCTCATCCCACTTCAGCCATTCGTCGCGTTCGGCATCGGTCGAGGATCCGGAGCCTGAGAACCTCGTTCTTCGGTGCAAGAGCCGTTCGACCTTGCGCCGCGGGGCGATGGTGCGCGCCGGAGGGCCAAGGGCGGTATCTGGGTCATCTGCAAGGCCGGGATAGAGGCCGATGATCTGCGCGCGGTGCTGAGGTGTGAAACTGCCCAAAGCGACAGGACCGGGGCGGAAGCTTTCAGTTGGAGCGCCCTCGGCAAAGATCACCTCATGGCGGTCGAGGAGCAACGCATAATATGTGATTTGACGTTTACCTTTCATGACGCGCACGCCGTCGAGCCCAGTGAGTGCTTTGGCGATGGCGAACACTTCGCCCTCGCCAAAGGACTCGGCCACATCACTGCCGGCCAGCACCATGCGGTGCTGGGGCGAGACGATGAGATCGCGCTTCGGCAGGCCGCGTCCCAGCGCACCCGCCGCGATACGAATGGGTTTATCGCGATCACCTCGGGGGCAATTCGGCCCGAACTCAACCTCGTGCCGCCCAGCCCAGACCAGCGGCTTGAGGCCATTGTCGGCCGTTTCGATCAAATCCCCAGGCCGGAGCAGTTCGACCGGCATGGGCCCATGGGCAGTATCGATCAATGTGCCGGGCGCAAAGCAGGGCGGCACACCCATCGCGACGAGGCTGGCGAATTGCAGTGCCGGTGTCGTTGTGTTTACGGTGCCGTCCGGGACCGTCACCGTCTCACCCGAGGGGAAGGTCAAAATCTGGTCCGTGCCGCCACCACCGGTGACGTTAACCTCGTCGGCGGTGACGGTGCCATCCTGGTTTGTTAGTACGTTGCCGACATCGGTGAGCGCGGAGCTATCGAGGAGATCGTTGCCGGACACGAAGTCGGTAATCGTGTCGTCGCCCCCACCATTGGACAGAACGAAGATGTCATCTCCGGCACCGCCGCTCAACGTGTCGTTGCCAGAGCCACCCGTCAGCGTGTCGACGCCAGCGCCACCACTCAGGGTGTCGTTGCCTGAATCGCCAAAGAGGCGGTCCAGTCCGTCACCTCCATCGATACTGTCATTACCGCCGCCGCCATAGAGGCGGTCTGCACTGGATCCACCGCCGCTGTCGGTGATGATGTCAGCGTCGCCTCCACCATAGACAATGTCCGCTGCATTACCTGCATCGATCGTATCGCCGCCAGACCCACCATAGATAGTGTCGCCACCAGAACCACCCGAGGCCGAGTCAGCACCTGCCGCGCCATAGAGCATGTCCTCGCCCGAGCCGCCCTCTAAGGTGTCGGCAGCGCTGCCCCCTGCTAGGGTGTCACTCCCAGCATCTCCATCGATACTAACGCCGACCGTATCGTTCGAGGCATCAACGTCATCGTCTTGCGCGGTGAGAAGGACATTTTCGATCCCGAAGAAGGTGGCTGTATCGGTGCCGTCCGTGAACGTTCCCTGCTCATCACCCGTGTAGTTGACCGTTACCCCCGCGCCGAGCGCACTCAAGTCCAGCGTGTCGCTGTCGCTGCCTCCTTCGCCGCCGTAGATGGTGTCAGTGCCGAACCCGTCGTCGATAACGATCGTGTCCTGGTCGTCGCCGCCGTAAAGGAGGTCCGCCCCGGTATTGCCAGTCAACGTGTCGGCGCCGGTCTCTCCAAAGAGCGTAGAGCCTGCACCCGCGCCGCCTCCGACCGAGAAGAAACTGGTGTCTGCTGTGATCGTCCCACCGGTGTGATTGAAGATGAAGTCTTGCACGGTTCCATTGGCGTAAGTGACGGAGAAATCACTGCGCCCGGCAATTGCCGAGGTGTTTACAATCGACGTGGGGCTCTCGGGCAGAACGACTTGGTCAGTACCAACGTCAAACTGCAACAGCTGCAGCCGTCCGCCCGCATCTGTATCTGCGATGTAGACGGTGTCGACTTGGCCGTCGCCATCATTGGATCCGCCTGTAACCACGCCGCCACCGAGGACAATGGCACTATTCGAGCCATTTGGGTCCCAAATGTAGTCGTCGGCGCCTGTGGTGGCATTGATGTTGTCGCCACCGACAAAGGTCGTGCCCGCCACTGCTGGGGCGGGTGCGCCCGCGGCTAGGCCATCGTCTCCGGCGCCGCCATAGAGCGTATCGGCGCCCTGACCTCCGTCTAAGATGTCGTTGCCGGCACCGGCATAAACCTGATCGCTGCCGGTGCCACCATCCAACGTATCATTGCCAGCTCCGCCGTACAGCAGATCGTCGTCTTCGCCGCCATCAAGGGTGTCGTTCCCGGAGCCGCCGTAAAGCGTATCAGTTCCGAGCCCGCCGTAAATTGTGTCGTCGTCAGCTCCCGCATAAATCTCATCGTCGCCGTCCCCGCCGTCGATGCTGTCGGCGTTATCGCCAGATATGAGAGTCTCATCGAAGCCGGAGCCCAGTATTGAATTCGCGTCGTCCTCGTCGAAGTTGGCATCGACTATGTCCGTGTAGACGGGTGCTGTGGCGTCGCTGACGTTCCCGTCCGAGCTGACCTCGTAGACGACCCCGGCCTTCAGTTCGCCATCTGCAATCCAGCCCACATGGCTGCCCGCAATTTCGACGCGGTACAAGTTGATCGTGTTACCTTCCGGATCGGTGAAGGTCCGGACGTCTTCCAGATAGAATTGACCTGATGCTATCAGATTGCCTTGGGCATCTCGCACCGTGCCGTCTTGTGTACTGTCGTCGCCTACCTCATTGGCATCGTCACCAGCGTCGCCTTGGAACGTCGCGTCGGCATCTGTGACGTCGAATTCGTAGTGATCTTCGGATGCTTCCCATTCCGGCGGCAAGCGGAATCTGGTGCCAACGGTGAGGTCGCTGGCCCCTGAGAGCGCCTCGAATGCGCCAGGTGCAAATCCTAGGATTGTCGGCATCTCTGGCCCTCAAACCAACTTCACCCGCCAAAGCAACGGCGCGAAGTATCGCTGAGACCCGTTAAATTACTGTGGTTGCTGCTTAACCAAGATCGCTTGCGCGGCTTAGGTCCGCAGAGCGTAACGGCCCATTTGCCACACGCGCCTGGACCATCTGTGTGAACGCTGCAGAGATCCGGTCGAGATAAGGGCGCGTATATGGGAAGGCATCAGCATAATCGTAGTTGTGCCGCATCGCCGCATTTGCCTCGAAAACCACAAGTTTGTCGTCCGGCGCCGTTGAAAAGTCTATTCCAAAGAAATCCAAACCGATTAGATCACGGATCGCAAAAAGCCGCCGCACTCGCTTTGCGCCGAGGTAAGCGATAGGGTCCGAGAGGTAGCGCTGTTCGTCTTGCTGCATCGCCTCGGAAGCGTGCATGACCCGGTAACGGTCCGCCGAATGGATTTGCCAGTGATCGCTCTTTAAGTTTGCGACTGGGTAGAACCGCCCGTTGACAAAGAATGCTCTGGTCTTGCGATAGACGCCTTCTCGATCTCGGCAGTCAAAGAACTCGATTGCGTAGAGAGGAGTGCCCGGCGAAGTTCGACGAAGATACTCGAAGAGCGCTGCCGTTCCGTCGATCTTCGCCATCGTGTGTCCCGTTTGCGTCCCAACCTCGCGCAAGATCATCGGGTAGCCGAGCCCCGCGCCCTCCACACAGCGAGCGACATGTTCAGGCCCACCACTGTTTGCAATCCGCACAGTGCGGGCCATGCGTACTCCGTCGATTCTTCCAATGCGTTCGGAGTTTAACTCGCGGGTCGTCTTTAGGACCGCCTGAGGCTTATTGATTACCGGTACGCTGCCCATTTGCCCCAGAAAGCAGGCGATTTGTGTTAGTACAGGGGCGTTCCGGTCCGGGCAACTGACGGTGTTCAAGATACCCGCAATACTCGGCAACCGCGTTGGATCGGGGAGATGGCTCTCCGAAACGTTTGCACGGACGATGTTGAACTCGGACGTGGCGAGGAGGTGTCGGGTTGAAAAATGACCTTCGCAATGGACGGTCATGTTCAAGCCTGTGATCTTGTCACGCCCGATGTGCATTCGGCTGTTATCTGGTGTGCGAATCTGTAACAGCGTCGGTTTGTTGGGATCGAGTTCTCCTTGTATCTCGAACGGGCAGTCGCGGGCTGTAGCAACTAGCCAGCTTCGCGCCTCTTCCCTACGGTCAGTCCGAGTCAGCAATGCTGACAAAGTGCGCATGGCCCGCGCATCCGGGTAAATGCTTTCTAGTCCAGTCGCAATGCAAAACGCGGCCAAATCAAAATCGCCAAGCTTGAACAGAAGCTGACCAAGTTCACTTGCCCGCGACCAACCCTTTGGCGCTATCGCCGCAGCTCGTTGCGCATGTCTTAGGGCGAGGTCGCGGCGTTTAGTCCCCAAAAGGACCTTTGCCAACGTCAAACGGCGTGCAGCATCTCGCGGATAACGACGGACAGCCAGGTAAGCGGCTTTTACGCTCGCGCCGACATCGAAAGTACGCGGTAGCGATCTCCGATGAAGCTCGGCGCGCTTCTCGTTCGAGCGACTATGCAAGGCAGACTGCATGAGCCCTAGTTCTCAACAATAGCCGTCGGCTAGCCGCGCTTAGTGCCGTTCGGCCGTGAAGCGCGCGCGTATTGTGGACGAACAAGACTTCGCCTGGCTCTAAACGGAAGTGAAACTGGCTATCGCTGTCCTCGATCGCAGCATCCATTGCTTCGAGAGCCTCTGACACCGCCGCATCAACGCAAGGCAGTCGCTCCAATGCCACGTCGATTTGGCTTCTGTAGTAGCGCACATTGGCGGCTCCTTTGGACCGCCACAGAACTGGATGGCAGCGTTTGCCAAACGGAAAGAGGGGTTGCGAAAGAACCGGGTTCACTGAAGCACCAAGCGCTGCAAGCGCGTCCTCGACGGCCACGACGATACTCTCGCCGCCGGTAGCATCCGATTGCACCATCTGGAATGCGACCAAATCGGGGGGACACTGCAAGAAAGACCCATCCGTATGCGGCGACATCGGTCTATCAGTACGGCTGTAGTTTGTCTTGTTGTCTCGGGTCAACGCAGCGGAGGTATCGACCTCGACCCTATCACTCGCGATACGCCTGCTACGCCCAAGTCTAAGGGCGGGATGTGTGCCGGGCATGGCCATAATCTCACGAACGATTGCCCTCACTGCTGTCGGGTCCTCTGTCGGTGCTGCTCCTGCGACCACGACGAAGTGCGGATACGCCAACAGGGCCACCGCAATATGCTCAGCGACAGATCGAACGGACTTCCCAGTCTGATCAATGAAAGTGTGTTCTCGAAGGCTCTTTGTGCATGCTTGCATGACGGGTCCACCTGAAGCGCAATGCACCGAGCTCGCGATGTCATATCCTACGGTTCGTTGGAGGCCGCCAGGCTGTGGCCTCTTCAAGCACTCAACTGGTGGGTTTTGTACCATTCATGTTTCGGAATCGCTAAATTCAGCGGCTCCGCTCGCATCTAACCCGACGACCGCATGATCCCGCGAAACACAACTTATCTGGCGGAAAGTGCGGCCGATACTAATGAGCTGCCTCTGAGGCCGTGGCTGGAGCAGTTGCAGTGTCCAGTTCCGCGCAAACCTCCCAGTAGCCACCGCGATACAGTTCCGTTCTTTCCGTCCCTAACTCATGATGTCCAATGGCAGCTTTGGAAATGCTGCACTGCGACATCGCCAGGTGATGTCGATGTCTCTTAAGGGGCACTCAACTCTAAGTCTCCCTAAACGATGAGGCGTGTCCGAGATGGCTGCTGGGCTGCGTCTGCCAGTGTCGTCTCTATGGCCAGACGCATCTCATCGAACGCATCGTCAGCGTCCCCGACTGAACGGGACGCCGCCCACGGACTTGCCGCAGCGATAGGCGCGCTGCTTGGTGATCAGGCGCAACTGATCCACTTCCACCTTGACCGCTCGGACGCACCCCATCTGATCGTAGAGCTCGAACATCCCCCGAACGGTAGCCGCCTCGGCATCGTTGACCACCAGTGTCCTGCCTTGCGCCTCGTAGCCGAGCGACGTCAGCCCGCCCATTCACATGCCCTTCTTCTTCGAAGCTACGATCTTGTCCCTGATCCGCTCTGCGGTCACCTCCCGCTCGAACTGGACCTGTCCCATTTTCGTGCCGCCCGAAGTTCTCGTTTAAGCCACTTTCCGTTCGGAAGCGACGGGGCTTTTCCAGCCCAATGCTGAGTGGCGGCGGCGTGGATTGTAGAAGCCGTTGATGTACTGGAATATGGCTAGTTCAACTTCTGTGCGTGTCT
>JBCCML010000059.1:0-27266 GCA_039026375.1 Pseudomonadota bacterium | reverse complement strand
GTCAAGGCGCAGCTGGCTGTGCACAGCAAGGCCCTGGGCGCCGAAGTGACCCCCGACATGGCCATGGATCGCCTGCTGCAGCTGAACACCTACGCGACCACCAAGCCCAGCGAATACCTCGCATGGTTCACGCAGCAGACCGGCGGCGCCAACCCTCTGGGCTTGCTGCAGGATGCCGCCAAGCACCTGGGTCTGACCTTGACGCCTGCCGCTGAACAGAAAGGCGGACAGGCAGACGATGCAGCGAACGATGACGATGACCTGTTCAAGTCGCCCGGTCAGATCGCTGCCGAGGAAAAGCTGAAGCAAGCCAACGCTCGCATCGCTCAGCTTGAAGGCGGCAGCAACCCTGCAACCGCCAATGCCCAGGGCCAAGCGCAGCCCACCTTTGGCCCGGATACCCAGGCAGAGCGGGACGCTGCCAGTTTCCGCAACGTGTTGTCGGTCATGCAGACGCAGCTGACCGAACTGGGCGCACCGGCATATCCTCTCTTCGACGCGCTACGGCCAAACATGACCGTGAAGGCGCAGAACCATATGTCTCAGAAGGGCACGTGGCCGACCCTGGAAGACATGACGCGGTTCTATGACGAGGTCCAAACTGAGCTTGGATTAAAACCTGCCGCACAGCCCAGCCCGCCCCCTGTAAATGAACAAGCAGACAGCGCCGCAGCCGCCACGAAGGCCCAGCGCGCCAGTAAAAGCATTGACGGCTCTGGCCAAGGTGCCCCCCGTCGCCCCGCGTTGGACAGGAACGCAAGTCTCGATGAAGTGATCCGTTACAACATGGATCTCAGCGCCGCAGGCGAGCTGTAACGCGGGCCTACAATTGGGCTCAAAATGGCAAATCCAAACTGGGGCGAAGTCGCAACGGCTACACTGGCAGCGCGTCGCCCGAACATCGCTGACGCGATCTCGCTGAACAACATCCTGTACTACGAGCTTCGTCGTCGAGGGCTGATCCGCACGATTGGCGGCGGTCGCACGATCACCACGCCCATCCTGATGGGTAACGAGAACACCAATTTTCAGTGGTACATCGGGCGCGAGCCGCTGAATGTTGCCGGTCAGGAAGTGCTGACGTCTGCGGAATATCCCTGGAAGCAATACGCTTGTGGTGTGTCGATTTCCGGTCTCGAAATGCTGCAGAACAGCGGCCCGGAACAGACCATCGGAATGCTTCGCGCTCGCACGATGCACGCCGAGAAGACGATCGCCAACCAGATGCACCTGGCCGCCCACGGCGACGGCACGACATACAGCGGCCGCGAGTTTGGCGGATTGGAGTTGTTGGTATCGCCGGTCGCTGGTGCGGCGGTCGGGGGTATTCCCTCCGCGACCTACACCTGGTTCGACAACCAGCGGCGTGTCACCGGCGGCGTGACCACGGCAAACGTCTACGGCCACATGCTGCAGCTGTGGTTGGCAACATGCCGAGGCACCGACAAGACCAACCTGATCACCGCTGACAACTCGTACTACGCGGCCTTCAATCAGTCGCAGCAGTCGCAACAGCGGTACATGGACAAGACCCTGGCCCGCGCCGGGTTCAGCAACATGATGTTCGAGACGGCCCCGGTCGTCGCGGATGGGGGCATTGGTGGCTTCCATCCAGCGGGCATGAAGTTCCTGAACACCAGCACCATGGAGCTGATCATGCACCGCCGCCGCAACAACGCGGTTTTGGCTGGTCCGCGCCGGGCTCTGACCGAAGACTCCGATACCGCGATCATCGCGGGCATGGGCAACTTCGTGATGAACAACCGGCTGCTGAACGGCCACCTGGGCAACTAACGCCCCTTTGGGGCCGGGCGCGCGTCGCCCGGCTCTTCGCCCTTCTGTCAATGTGACCAAGGATTATTCAGATGAACCCCACCATCCCGGGCCAATCCGGCATGAGTTTCGGCGCCGCTCCGCAATCGCAGATGTTCAACCCCGCCCAGCAAATGACAGGCATGCCGCAGGCGGCTTCGCCCAATGTCGCGGTTGATCTCACGCACCAGGACTTTGGCAGCAGCATGGGCGGTGTGACGTCCAGCGGCGATGTGTTGATCCAGTTTTCCTACGAGAACGTGCTGGTCGATAGCACCAATCCTGAAGAGCCGCCGACCGTGGAAACCAGACTGTGCGTGACCCGGCAGCCGATCGGGGACCGCCTGACCCAGTCCAAGCGCTACATCACGTCAGACGAGGCCGCCCAGCGATATCCTGAGCAATGGGCGTTGTTCCAGCGTTACCAAGTGGTGCCGACGACCGGCCTGCCGCTGCATGAGCTGCCAGGCATTACGCAATCGCAAATTGCGATCTTGGTGCTTCACGGAGTGCGATCGGTCGAAGATCTGGTGAATTGTGGGCCGGACGTAATCAATCAGATCGGCATGGAAGCAAACACGGCCCGCGGGGTCGCTGTGAAGTACATGAAGGCCAAAGAGGACAACGCCGAAGTCATTGACGCTGGCGCCATGGAGGTCAGGTTCAACGCCAAGATCGAACAGCTTGAACGGCAGCTGCAGGAGGCGTTGGATCTGAACAAAGGTCTTCTGGCGCAGCAGCAGGCGATGGCGCTGGCTGGACCGCAGGCCGGGCAGTCCGCGCAGACCCCAGCCCAGCAGCTCGGCGGTATGCTGGAAGTCGACGCCGAAGGCACGCCAGATCCTGAACTTAAGGCCGCAGCTGACGCTGCAATTCTCAACGGCCCGCAGGTTGTTCGTGACCTCGACGACCTGATCAATGCGGGTGCCGTGGACCCAGTCCAAGAAGACGAATAGTCCGGTGGCGTCTACCATCCTTGAAATCGCGCGAGAGGCGGCAAACCGGGATAATACGGCCCCGCCCCCCGCCACGCTTTTCGGGACCAACGATCGCATTGCAGAAGCGCTGCGCGTTGCGGCCAACGATGTCTTTCGCACCTACCTGCGCCACACCAGGTGGGAGGGGCTGAGCGAGCTGCACTCGACGTTTGTCTGGGCACTGCAACCAGGCAAGTACGCCTACCCCCTGCCCCCCGACTTCCTTCGCACGATCCCGCGCACGGAACAGCGCAACGGCTGGCCGCTCGGATTGCTGGGCCCGGCGACCCCGGAATATTGGGCAAACTGGGTTTTTGGGCTCGACGCGATCTCAGCCACGATGGGATGGCGCATCCGCAACAACGCTATTTTCATTGAGCCGATTCCGCAGTCAGCAGAGCTGGTAGCGATCGAGTACATCAGCCGTTACCCTGTCGTATCGGAGATCCGTACAGGCGACTACGACCTGACCAGAACGCCTATTCAGACGATCGCGCCTATCGTTGCGCGCGACGGCTGGCTCAACACCGTCAACGATGACGTGTTCCAGTCTGCGCTTGCCACGGTGGCCAATTTCGGCCAGCAGCCAGGCTTCGACATATCGGTCTGGGCGCAAGATCCGTGGGAAATCCTGCGCTTCGTCCAGCCGACGTCCGCCGTCGCGCCGCTTCCGCAAGTGCGCCGCCCCGAGTTTACAGCCGACGCTGACATGCCCGCCTTCGACGATAACCACGTTCTATCCCTGGGCATGACCTTCCACCTACAACGCGCGCTGGGGCTGCCATATGCGGAGCGCGCAGCGGAGTTCGAAAGCGAAATGGAAGTGAAGGCGTCGACCGATGCCGGCAAGGGCGCGGGGTTCCGGCTCCAGCAGGGCGATCGGCCAGATTGGGACGTGTGGCCCCTTGGCAATGGCGACTGGATGGTAAGGTGATCTGTGCCTGAGCAATCAGTACCGACGCCGATCGAGTATCGCCGCCGCACACGCACGTATGACGCCCCCAGGAACAACACCAGCGACGTGCTGAACGCGCTCGCTCTAACCGCGGTCCCGATCGGCACAATCCTACCAACCCTTGCATCTGCAGCGCCCTCTACCGGTTGGCTGATATGCAACGGGCAAGCCATCTCAAAGACAGATTTCCCGACGCTCTACGGGATCCTCGGCGGCACCTACGGTGAGACCGCCACCACGTTCAACCTTCCGAACATGGCTGGGCGTCTACCGGCGGGCGCGGGCGGGGCCCTGGCGCTTCTCGGACTAGCGGGCGCTGCCAGCATATCGCTTTCGGTTGCTCAGCTGCCGGCGCACACCCATGGCGTGACTGATCCCCAGCACACACACGCATTCACTGGGACGCCGCATGGGCACAGCGTCACTGATCCCGGCCACACGCACGCTGTCACCGACCCCGGGCATGCCCACACAGACGACACGAACGGAACGGCGGTCGAAGTATCTGCGGGCACTGGGTCCAACATCGCGTCCCACGACGCAGCGGGCGCGACCAGCAGCGAGACGACGGGGCTGAGTGTGGACTCGGCCACCACGGGCCTGACTGTGCAAAACACGACAGCCGGCGGCACTAATGCCGCAGCACCGACCGGAATTACGGTTCAATCCGAGGGCGGCGGCGCGGCGATCGACATCACACCGCCCGTCATTGGGGTCAACTGGATCGTTCGGGCATGAACAGACAGCGACAAATGCGGGCGGCACGTCAAAGCGCAGGAATGCGCGGGACGGCGCCGCAGGATACGCCAATGCCGCTGCCCGTCCGCGGCCTGTTCCATGAGGCAAAGTCTGCTGAGATTGCGGGCGCATTTGCAGGAGAGTTACACGAATGGATCAGCGATGGGTTTTCGCTAGTGACGCGGCCGCAGTCGTATGTCGTTTCATCCGCTACTGCTGGCTTCCAGCGCTTGCCGTTCGAGTTCGCCGCGTTCGACCAGGAACTAACCATCAGCCCAACGCAGATCACGGACGGCACGCTATCGAGAAGCGGAACGTTCGCAGACTTCGTTTCCTCGGCGAGCATCAGCTCTCAAGAGATAATCGTCGGCGGGTCGGAACTGCTGACCTACAACGGCAGCGCGTTCACGGTCGCCGGGTTCACAACGACGACCGGCGTTAACCCGAACACGTTCGATGGCGTGACGGCGCACAATGACCGGCCATACTTCTGGCGTCGTGGCGGCGCCCTAGAGTTTTACTATGGCGGCGTGGGCGCTGTGACGGGCGCGCTGACGCGCTTCCCGCTTGATCGCCTGGGCAACATCACTGGGCAGATCAGCGATATGCGGTCACTGACCGTGAACGCTGGGCATGGAATGAACGACATTCAGGCCATCGTCACGACGACCGGCCAAATCGCATTGTATGAAGGGCTTGACCCAGGCGACCCGAACGATTGGCGCTTGCTGACGCGGGTGCAGACGGGCGTGCCCCTGGGCCAAAGGGCTTACACCAAGGTGGCGTCTGACGTCTGGATGCTCACGCGCAAGGGCCTGGTTTCCCTGACCGAGACGATCCGCATGGGACGGTTGGCCATGGTCAGCCAGGTTACCCGCCCGATCGAAGAGGCCATCCGCAAGCGCGTGCTGCTGGGCGGGGTTTGGCAGCTGCATACGGCAGCTGACGGCTCGATGGTCATTATCAACCAGGTCGTCAGCAACACCGCCTACCAGTTCATCTACCGCACGGAGTCGCGCGCCTGGTCCACTGCCTCGTTCCCGGCGCAGCACTGGCACAACCGCGGCGGCGAAGTGTATTTCACCGATCTGGCCGGTGCAGTTCGCCGCCTCGATGAAGACGGGGGGCAGGCAGAGGTTATCACGGCAGTCTGGCATAGCAGCTGGTTTCGGCTGCCGCGCGCCGCCGGCATTGCACGCCTGACGCCAACGATATTGGCGCAAGGGGCGCTGACGTTCCGCGTGGCCGTCCTGACCGATCACGACGAGACCGCAGCGGATCTGGCCGAAGCATGGCAGACAGTGACAATTCAGCCAGACAACCCCGCCGATGTCGGCGGCACGGTTGCGCTGAATGAGACGCTTGGCTGCACTGCGATCGGGAACGTGTTTCAAATCCGCATGGAGGTCACAGCGACGCGCGCCCAGCTCGTCTCCATGACGTTTGCGCTCCATTGAGCGAGATAATTGGAAATGTGCTGTTCGGCGCCGACCAGGCGGTGGGCTCCTGGATGGGCAGACGGCTGCCCGATGGCGCGCTAGATCCAAAGGCCAAGTACCTGGGCCTGATCGTCGACAAAAGAATGGCAGGCGCAGTTGCCTACCAACGGTTCAACGGAGTTCACTGCGAAGCGGCCATCGTCATCGAAAACGGTCGGGCCCTAACACGCTCTGCGCTACACGCGATTTTCTTCTATCCTTTCAACACGATGCAGGCCAAGGCGATTTCAGTCATGGTGCCCAGCACCAACCTTCAAAGCCTGAACCTTGCGACAAAGTTAGGCTTTACGCCCGAAGCGCTGATCGAATTCGCCGCACACGATGGCTCGACGTTGGTAGTGCTGAAAATGTTCAGAGACCAATGCAGGTGGATCGAAAATGGGCAAGGGCAATTCGGCGCCACCGGCACCTGACGCGCGGCAGACAGCTGCCGCTGAAGCGCAGTTCAATCGCCTCGATACCTACTCACCCGATGGTTTTGGCGTCCGCTATGGTTTCACCAACCCGACGACAGGGGAGTTTCAGCAAGGCATCGCCCCTGCCAACGCGCAATCCGCCGTCACCACGGTCGAAAGCCCGGAACAACGGGCCATTCGAGAGGCAATCGAACCAGCGTCAGTTACATTCGTAGAGCGCATGGTCGACGAGAACGTCGCCGATATGCCGGGCCCGGCAAGGGTTGAGGATCGTTCGAACATCGCCGGTTCGATCTTCAATCGGAATTTCTCGCTGATGGCGCCGGCGATCGACATGAACCAGCGCAGATTGATCAACAATCTGCAGGCACGGGGCATCCCGGTCGGCAGCGAGGCATTTAACGAGGCCTATGGCGACCAGCAGCGCACGACGATGGACACTCTGGCGCGCATGGCGATGGACGCTGATATCGCGTCAGGGCAGGAGCAAAGCCGTCAGTTCAGCCTGGACGCCAGCGAGCGCGGAACAGCGCTGGCCGAGATTGCGGCACTCATGGGCGGCAACTATACGCCACCCACATCGGCCCCAAGTGGCGCGGTCCAGCCGGTCAATTACAGCGGACTGGTGGGAAGCCAGTACAACGCAGACGTCAACCGCGGAAATGCGAGCGCTGCGGCCACCGGTGGCATTGCGTCCGGCCTTGGTACGCTGGGCGCTGCGGCAATCATGAAATGCACCATGCACGCCAAAGAGGTCAGCGGTCCGCTACCGGTTGGCTGGGCTGCAAACACTGTTCAGATGATGCCTTTGCACGTTTGGAAGTATCGGCCGGGCCATGCGCCCATTCCGGGAGACAACGCCGAGCATATCGGTCCGATGGCAGAGCATTTCCACGGCATGACCGGTCTGGGCAATCCGCACACGATAAACGCGATCGACTACTTGGGCCTACTCGCGGGGGCCCTGCAGGCCGCCCTCAACCGCATCGACATGCTTGAGGCGCGCGTGGAGATTGGGAGTGTGCACTAATGGCCAAAATGGGCGGTGCTGAAAGCATCTTCGGCGGCAATGGCCAAGGCAGTTTTCTGAGCCGCATGGGCTTTGGCGGCGGGATACAAAACCCTCAGCAGCTGGAGATGATGCAGGCGATCTTAGCGGGCGCCAATCGCGGGGCGGCCGCATCCGGATCTCCGATTATGATGGGTCTGACACCGCTGCTGAGCGCCATGATCGGGGCCGGGGCGGTCAATGACGCCAACAATGCCCAGCAGAGCCGTGACGACGCTGCAATGCGCCAGCTCGTCGATGTCATGCAAGGGACACCGCAGCGCGCGAACGATGGGGGGCCGCAGCCTGCGCGCGCGGGGGCGTCGGGCGGCATGGGCTTGGACGAAGTTGCCGGGACCGCTCGCACCCCAGCGTCTTCAGTGCCGCCCGGCGTCGACCTAGCTCTTGGCCCGAACCGCCCAAACCCGCCAAGTGCACAGCTGATGCAAATGCTCAGCGCGGCGGCTCAGGAGGCATTGGGCCAAGGAGCCAGGGTCGAAATCTACAGCGGGCAAGAGAATGCAGGCCGTCAGTACGGGTCCAACCGGCATCGCACCGGTCTTGCGGCGGATGTCCGCGTCTTTGCACCAGATGGTCAGCAGATCACGCTTGAAGATCCGCGCGCTGAAAGGTTTGCCACCACAGCTGCCCGCATGGGGGCCCGGGGCATTGGCGCGGGCTCAGAATACATGGGCAATGCGTTCCACATCGATATGGTGCCGCATTCAGAGTATGGACCGAACCAGGGCCCGGTTTGGGGAGACTGGGCTACCCAGCGTCGCGCGCAGCTGGTCGGCGCGATGGGGCAAGGCGACGGCGTCGCTGCAACGCCGCTGGCACAGCCCGGGGCAGCAGCCGCACCCGCGCGCGCCACGGGATACCGGGCGACGGCGCAGGGACTGATCGACCAGGCGTTGAATCCAACCCAGGCGCAGCCCCGGCAAGCATCGCCAGACGCCGTGCGCGCGCTCCTGGGCGTAATGAGCGGTCAGAACGTCTCTGACCCGCTGCAACGATTGGCGGGCAATCTGCTGCAGCAGGAATTGCGCGGAGCGTCGGACGCGATGTCGCCGCAAGATCAATTGCGCATGGCCCAGCAACTTATCTCGATCGACAACGCCATGAACCCACAGGCGGGCGATCGGCAAACACACCAAGACGCTGCTGGGTATTGGCGTTTTGTCGACAGCGGCGAACGGGTGTTCCCCGACGCGGTTGCGCCACCACGATCGGCGCCGTCCGGTCAAGAGCGCCAGGAAAATGCAGCGCTCGCACGCCTTTCGCAAATGGTCGACGACACCATCATTTCGCGCGGGCTGCCGGACGGCGAAGAAGGTCGTCAACAGGCGTATCAGATCATTGCGCAAGACCCGATCGGCAAACGCCTGATTGAGATTGCGCGCGTGACCATAGGCGCGGCCCCACCCGCACAGACACCACCTGCCACAGGACAAGTGTCCAATCTGGACCCGTTGGGAATTCGATAATGGCTGAAATGTCGTTGCGACAGATGCGGGCGCAGTTCCCGCAATACGATGATTTGAGCGACGAGGCGCTGGCAACCGGGATCTACAACAAGTTCTACAGCGACATGGATCGTGCCGAGTTTGACCGCCGCATTGGTCTTGCTGTCCCTGATGTGCCTGTGCCTGCCCCGGCCCCTCGCGCCGACCAACGCACCCCCGCGCCCCAGCTTAATCCAGGCGCTGCACCCGCCGCAGGCGCTGGCGCAGCAGTCGCGGCCACTGGTCCCGCGCTGCCGCGCGGGCTTCCGACCTCAGACGCTGGCCGGCCCGCGTCTTCCCCGACGGACTCTGTACTGCCGCCCCCGCAAAGCCCAGTGCAGATCGCGGGGCCTGCTGGCGCCAACAGCACCTTCAACGCACCCCCGCCCCCGGCCACGGCCCCCGGCCCGGTTCCAACCGCTGCCGCACCGCCCCCCACCGCTGCCGCAACGCTGCCCGGCGCGCCCGATCAGGACACGAGCACCGCGGCGGGTGATCTAGAGGCCGGCATGCTCATGCTGCGCCAAGTCATCCCCGGGCTGCAGGCTGTAGCGGGACTGGGTCAGCAATCCGCTGCACGACAGAATCAGCAGGGCGCCGCCCGGGCCATTGCCGAGATCGAGCAAAGGCTGGACCTGGCGCGTCGTCAGGGCAATGCCCAAGCAGTTGCCACGCTCGAGCGTGAGCGCGACTACTTGCGGTCACTGAGCGAGATGGCGCCCGGGCAGACCGCGCGCGGTGCTGTCAATCTGGCTGAGGGCGCGACAGAGATTGCTGGGCTGCAGCAGCAAATCGAACAGATTGCGATGAACCCGGCCGCTCAGCGCCTGAGTCAGGCCGAGACGTTCAGCGAGGGTATTGATGCCTGGGCCTCAGACCCTTGGAATGCAACGCGCAGTCTCGTCTTGCGGTCACTGCCAGCGTCTGCTCCGGCAATTGGTGGCGCGGTCGTTGGTGGCGTCACGATGGGCCCAGCAGGTGGTGCGGCTGGTGGCTTCTTTGGGGACGCATCGGTCGAGTTTGGGCTTTACGCCGGACAAGAGATGACGGCGGCAGCCCAGGCCGATGGTGTCGACGTGTCGGACGAGGCGGCGATGACCGCCTGGGTGCGGGCGAATCCTGAGCGTGTCGGCAAGATCGCAGAAGACGCCTTGATACGTGCTGGCATCATCGGTGCGGCGGGCGCCGTCAGTGGTGGTGTTGCCAGTGTCATCGCGCGGTCTGTGGTCAGTCGGGGCGTTGGCACCCAGGCTGCGGCCACATTGGGCAGCGCGGCACTGATCGAAGCGCCTATCGAAGGGGTGGGCGAGGCAGCTGCACAGCTGGCAACCACGGGTCAGATCGAACCCGGCGAGGTTTTGGCTGAAGTTGTTGGCGGCGCCGGACAGGGCGTTGCAATGACTGGCGGCGGTATTGCCGCCGAGCGCGCGGTCCAAGCCCTGCGTGGCGACAGTAACCAGACCGAGCAACAGGCAACACCGGCTCCCCAGCCTGCCACGACTGCACAGCCAACCGCCCAGCCGGACCCCGCGCCAGCGCCTGCGCAACCGATCGAGACGCAGGCCGCCCAGCCGCAGACAGCGCCGGTGCAGTCCGGTCAACCCGCAAGCCTCCCGCCAACCGAACAGCCGACACAGGCCACTACCGGACAAACAGAGGTAATGGACGAAATCGGCGCGGACGGTGTTCCAACCGGACGGCAAGTCGTCGTCGACATGCAGACAGGCCAAGTTTCCCCGCTGGAACAAGGTACTTCTGCAGCAGCACCGACCGAACAAGCGGCACCACAAGTGGCGCCCGTTACGGTGGATCAAGAAACCGAACAGCCAGTACAGGCCACTACCGACCAGCCAATAATTACAAGGCCGGTTGGAGAGGTTGAGCAAGTGTCGACAGCATCTGGTCGGCAGGTGCCTGTGCAATATGCCATTGTGGAGCTGGACACGCTCACGCCGTCTAACCTTGAAGACGGGCGGATCAACCCAGCCTTTCCGCAGGATATGCAGCCACGTGATCGCACGCGACCAGCATCGCAGCAGCAGGTGCGCGACATCGCGCAGAACCTGCAGCCCGAGCTTTTAGACCGCAGTCCGATGGCCAGCGACGGGGCGCCAATCATTGATCCATCAGGTGTGGTCGAGAGTGGAAACGGCCGCATTCTGGCGTTGCAGCAGGCCTACACTCGCGACCGTCTCGCATCGACAAGGTATCGGCAGCATCTGATGATGCGAGGCTATCCGGTCTCGAACATGCGGCAGCCCGTGCTCGTCCGAGTGCGTCAAGGCCAGATGACGTCGGCAGATCGGGCAGAGTTCACGCGAGAAGCGAATGAGCGCACGACACTGGGCATGAGCGACACTGAACAGGCCATGGCCGATTCCACGGCTATGCCAGCGTCAGCACTTGCGCTGTTCCGGGGTGGCGATATCGATCTGGCGAGCAATCGCGACTTCGTGCGGGCATTCATTGGTGAAGTCGTAGGCGAAAACGATCAGGCGGCAATGATTGATGCCGAGGGTCGCATCAGCCAAAACGCCGTGCGGCGCGTCCAGGCGGCGTTGCTGGCCCGGGCCTATGGTGACGCTGCCCTTGTCGCAACCCTGATCGAAAGCGCCGACACAAACATCAAGGCCATTGGTGGCGCGCTCATGGATGTTTCTGCGCGCTGGGCGCAGATGCGCGCACTGGCGCAGGCCAATCAGATCTCGCCTGATATGGATCAAACCGACGCCCTTCTGGAAGCAGTGCGGATTGTCGATCGCGCCCGGTCGGCGCAGCGCAACGTCGCAGAATTCGTAGGCCAGGACGATCTGCTTACAGGTGGATCCAGTGTGTCGCCTATGGGCATGGACTTCCTGCGCCTGTTCTTCCGCGACACTGAGCAATGGGCCCGGCCAGCTGGGCGTCAGAAAATCGCCGATGCGCTGCAATTTTACGTCGACGAAGCCGAACAGACATCACCTGGCGCAGACCTACTTGGCCAAACTGCCGAGCCCGGTCCAGTGCTCCAAACCGCGAAAGGACGCCAATATGGATCAGAAGAGCAACAAGACAGCCTCTTCGATGCGCCAGACCAAGCCGACCGGCAAACCGGACGCAGTGATGGCGCGCGTCCTAGAGAGGCAGGCCGCGACCCCGGGCTTGAGCCAGGACGAACAGCGACAAGCCCTGATCAGCGCCAACCGGACACGCAACCGCGCTCTGACGTTGCGCAGCGAGAGCCGCGGCAGGTAACCCCAAAGCCTAACCGTGCTCCAAAGCGCAAGGCTGCGACGGCAGCCCGGGCCGACACCCAGCTACTGTCTGACGCAGACGAGGCGCGTCTCGCTGAGTTGAAGGCCCAATTCAAAGCCAAGATTACTACGCAGGTGAATTCGGGGCTGGATCCAGCACTGGTTGCAATCGCAGCAGAAATGGCCGCGCTCTACATCAAGAAGGGCGCCCGCAAGTTCCGTCAGCTCACTGAGGCAATGATGGAAGATCTGGGCTTGTCGTTCGAGCAAGCGCAGCCCTACGCCCGTGTTGCCTACAACCAGGTGCGTGACGATATGGACCTTGAGGGGGCCGACGTGTCCGAAATGGACAGCGGACCCGAAGTTGTGGCACAAATACGCCAGATGCGCTCTGACGCGCGGGAAGGGATCAATGAACCAGCACCCGGCAACAGTCTGGAACGCGATAGCGGAAACGCAGGTACTGCAGACGTCCTGGGCGATGGAGCTGTTTCCGCTTCCGCAGGCGGATCTGGACGCGGCGATGGAGACCGAAGCCGATCGGCTGCAGGACGCCGGGATGACGCCACGGGTGGCGGAGGCGTATCTGCAGATCGCACCGCTGCTGTGGGAGGCGCGGGCGATACAAGGGTTCCAGGCGACGGAGGCACGGCTCAGCGAGGGGCTGACGCCGATGGAGACGCTGAGCGAGGCCGTGATAGCAGCAAGCCGGGACTTCGCGCTGACGATGGACGAACAGAGCCAACTGAGAACAGCGCTACAGACGGCGCCAGTCGCCTAACCGCAGACCCAGCTGACCAGCCCACTGACCATCACCGTGAAGTCGCCAAAGCCGTTCCAGCGCTGCGGGACGAGCAAGTTGACGACGTTGTCAGGATCGAGCGGCGTTTCTTTCGGCCAGAACCGGGCAAGAAGTTTGGCCATGGCATACTAATCACGAACGGCACCGGCACCGGCAAAACGATGACCGGGCTTGGTTTCGTCAAACGGCGCATTGATGCCGGCGCCTCCGCGATCCTGGCCATCGTCAAAACGCAGGGCGAGGTACAGAACTGGCTAGATCACGGGCCGCTTGTCGACCTCGATGTGAAAGCCCTGACCGGCATCCAAGATAATGGCGGCAACGCCAAGGTGGTGGTCACCACCTACGCAAATATGTACGACAACCCGACACTGGCTGACCGCGAATGGGACGACGTGATCGCGGACGAGTCTCACATGCTGTCGCAGAACGCTGCAGGCGACGAGACTGAGGCCTTGAAGATGCTGCGCGCTATCACGGCCAAGCCAACGCACCTTATTGAGCGCGAGCTGATGCGCAGGCGCGATCGGGTGCGCAGTGTTCGGTCAATGGCAAACGAAGAGGCCAGGGCCCGCGCTTGGCAGGCCCTCTACGACGAGGCGCGCAAAGCAGCTGACGTCGAACGCAAGAGGGACAAGCGGGCAAATGTGGTGTTTATGTCGGCCACGCCGTTCGCCTACGACAAGAGCGTGGACTATGGCGAGTCCTACCTTTTCGATTACCCAAAGGACGAGTCCAGGCAGGGCAGCAGGCAGTCCGGTCGGAACTGGTTCATGGTCGAGAATTTCGGCTACCGGATCCGCTACCACAAACTGACGCTTCCCGAATCCGCGGTAGATCGTGGCGTGTTTCACCGTCAATTCCATGAGCGTTTGAAGGCTGAGGGCGCGCTATGGGGCCGGGCCCTCGAAGTCACCACGGACTATGACCGTAAATTTGTGGCTGTCGAAAATGACTTGGGCAACAAGATTGACCAGGCACTGAAATACCTCAGCGATCAGTCGCTTGCCAAAAACTCAGCGCATCGAAAGGCACCATCACCCGAAAGCCGCAAGGTCATGCAAGGGTGGGACGCTGTTCGAAAAAAGGTCAACGACAAGTTCGATTTCTTGAGCCGCATGCAGCTGCTGGAAGCAATGAGGGCGGAAGCCGCAATTCCCGATATCCGCGAGCACCTCAAAATGGGCCGAAAGGTTGTCGTGTTCCATGACTACAACAAAGGTGGCGCGCGGAGCCCGTTTGAGATTGCTGCAGCGACCCCGGCTGAGGAAAGCGTAATTGCGCAAATGCACAGGGATCTGCCCTGGCTCAAGGATCTGGACTTTGGCCGTCTACCGCCGGCAAAAGCGCAAATACTGACTGCGTTTAGAGCGCAGGCCGTCGAGTACAACGGCACGGTTTCGCGCAAAAACAGGCAGGCCGCCAAGGACCGGTTTAACGCTGACGGGTCGGGGATAGACGTCATTACCGTCCAGTCGGACGCCGGGTCCGGCGGAATCTCATTGCACGACACCACCGGCGGGCACATGCGGGTGCTGATCAATCTCGGCATGCCGACCAAGCCTACAACCTCGCTGCAAGCAGAGGGTCGGACCCGGCGGGTCGGTTCTGTATCGGACTCGCCATATCGGTACTACACGATTGGCACTGCCTGGGAGCGCGCGGCGTTTGCTCAGCGCATTGCGGAACAATCCGGCGCTGTCGAAGATCTGGCGATGGGCGACGCGGCCCGCTCAGTTCGACAGTCCTTTATCACTGCATACGAGGAAGCCGACACGTTCAAGCCGTCCGACACAGACGGCCAGGGCGGTCGCGACGCGGATCTGCGGACGAATGTGACCAGCGAGTACGACAAGGCAAAGACGCACTACTTTGGTCGCCAGAAGATGAAGGGCAAGCGGGACCAGCGCCAAGGCATCGACTTCTTTCCCACGCCAGAGCCGCTGTCGTTCAAGATGGTCGAGTGGGCTGGCATCCGCGAGGGCGAGGCGGTTTTGGAGCCGTCTGCGGGCGATGGCTCGATTGCTCGATACTTTCCTGCCAGCAGTGACCGCACGATTGTAGAGCCTTCACTTGAACTGTCATCGCGCGCCCAGCTGCTTGCCACCGGTGCCCGGGCGGTCACGTCGACGTTCGAAGATCTGTCTATCGTCAACAAGTATGATGCAGTCGTGATGAACCCGCCTTTTGGGTCGGGCGGCAAGACGGCGTTCGAACACGTCCGAAAGGCGGCGCGACACCTGCGCCAGGGCGGCCGCACTGTTGCATTGGTTCCCGCAGGGACTGCAGCAGACAAGCGCAAGTCTGCCTTGATGGAAGAGCTGGAAGATCAGGGTTATTCGTTCACTGCCGAAGTGACGCTGCCACCGGTGACTTTCGAGCGCGCTGGAACCAATGTTTCAGCGACGGTGATGATCATCGATCGCGTTCCGCGTGAAGGCGCCACGCGCACGATCACGATGACGGGCAGCAAGACCATTGCAGACTTCTTTGATCGCCTAGAAGGCATCGCGGGCCCGGGCCGACCCGAGTCGGCGGCAGCCGTGCAGCCGGCACCCGCTGTGTCCAACGCAGCGCTCACGGCGCAGCCAAAGGCTACAGATCCGCTCAGCGACGATCAATACACGTTCGAGACGTTCGAATTCTTCCATACAAAGACCGGCAAGAACAAATACGGCGTGCAGATCGCTGAAAACCTGGGCGACGAGTTCAGATCGGTTGCGGCCGTCGCCAAGGGTTTCGATGGGTATTACTCTCGATACCAAAACAAGGCGGCTGGCGCGCAGCGCGGGTTTTTGTTTAACAGCGATGCTGATCGCGAGAGTTTCTTGGACGCCCTACGTCGTCCGGTGCAGGGCGATGACAGCGCGGATCAGCCGGTGAATACGCGCACCCAGCAGCCCCGCCCGGGAGTGTCTGCCGCAGATCCGGACGCCATCGCTCACATGATGCCAGTACTGCGCGCTGAGCTGGACCGGTTGAAGCTATCGCGTGTGAACCTGGGAATTGATCGATCGGGATTGGAGCGGCAGGGCGCGACAGTGGTTCGGCAGCTTGGTGAGATCGATATCTTGATCGGCCAGGCGATCGACCCACTGGCCACGCTCTATCACGAAGCAATCCATGCCATGAAGGCGATGAACCTGTTCACGCCACGTGAGTGGGATGCGCTCTCCCGGGCGGCACGCGGAAGATGGGTGCAAAAGCACGATATTGCTCAGCGCTACCCCGGCCTGACGCCAACAGAAATGATCGAGGAGGCAATCGCAGAAGAGTTCGCGGAGCGCGCAACGGCCCGCCGGGCCCCTGGCAATTCACTGCTGGTCCAGGCGTTCAACAAGATAGCGAGGATGCTAAAGGCTATCCGAAATGCTCTGCGCGGCCTGGGCCTGCAAACGCCAGATGCGATCTTTGATGCGGTAATCGCGGGTCAGATTGCATCGCGGTCAATCGAGGCGTCGTCTGTTTCCCGCACCATGGATCAGGCCGCGCCAGTGCCGGCGGCAGCGCCGTTGCCGGTGCACATCCCAGACCGCGGCGTGTGGAACGAACTGATCACCAAGCAGGCGAGCATCTTTGACCGGCTGCGCGGGGCGGGTGGTGCGCTGAATGACAAGGTCGACGCAGCCAGGCTCGCCATCCAAGATCGGTTTTTGCCGGTCTACCGGGCCCAGCAGGGTATTGAGCGCAGTATCGGCGCGCCTTTACCGGACAGCCTGAACGCCTATCAAGCCGAAACGACGTTTTCTGGGCGGGCGGGGCGTCAGCTCTTTGAGATTGACGAAGACTACACCAAGCCCATCGTCGACATCATCGCGCGCACTGAGGGCCTGACCGCTGATGACGTCGGGACGTGGCTCATGGCGCGGCATGCGAAAGAGCGAAACGATCAAATCGCGCAGATCAACGTCGATATGCCGGACGGCGGTTCAGGCATGACCAACGACGAGGCTGCCGACGTGCTCAACACTGCAGCTGCTGGGCCGTTTGCCACGCAGCTGAACGAGATCGGCAATCTGATCGACCGATTGCGCGAGCGCACCCTCAAGTTACGGCATGAGGCGGGGTTACTGACCGACGTCGAGTACCAGCTGTGGACCAACCAGTATCAATTCTATGTGCCTCTCAGAGGCTTTGCCGAAACAGATCACGCCGAGGCGTCACTCGATCTGACCGGGGTCGGCCGCCGCTACAACATTCGCGGCCCGGAATCGATGCGGGCGCTTGGTCGGCGGTCGATCGCGTTCAACCCGCTGATTGCCGCGATCACCCAGGCCCAAGAGGTTGCTATCCGCGCCGAGAAGAACCGCGTTTCGCAGGCGGTCTACCGGCTGGCGTCGCAGCACTCCTCGCCAAACCTGTGGACTGTGCGCACACCCCAGCAAAAGAGGTTTTTCAACCGCGCAACGGGTTTGGTCGAGACCAGGGTGGTGAACCCAACGGATGCACGCCTGGAACCGAACGAATTCGCCTTGAAGCTGGACGGAAAGGAAAAGCGCATCGTCCTGCACGATGATCGCTTGGTGACGGCATTGGGGGCAATCGGCAGCGATCAAATGAGCTTTGTCACTCAGATCGCCGCTTTCTACACGCGCCTACAGAGCATGGTGAACACGATGCTCAATCCCGAATTTGTCGTGCGGAACGCATTCCGCGATTTCACCGCTGCGCAAGTCAATCTGCCAGTGATGACCGGGGATGACCGCAAAGGCTTTGGACGAGCGGTTGCCAAAAACTGGCACAAGGCCTTTCTGGGCGCGTACCGGGGAATGGGCAACAAGGTCGACAGCGAATGGACCCGCTGGTTCGAAGAGTTCGACAAGGCCGGCGGCAAGATCAGCTTCTGGACGCTCGATAACCCGATGTCGAACGCGGAGGATATCGAGCGCAGGATCCGGCTGGCGCGCGGTAATGCGGCAATGCGCGCACTGAAGACGATGACGTCACCCCGGGCTTTGGTATCGACACGAGACAACCCGCTGCTGGGCTTCATCGAACGCACCAACTTGGCGGTCGACAATGCCGTGCGCGTGGCAACCTATGCCGAGGCTCGCAAGCGCGGGTGGTCCGAGCAACGGGCTGCCAACCTGGCAAAGAACTTGACGGTCAACTTTAACCGCCGCGGCACGTACGGCACCCTGATCAACAGCTGGTATCTGTTTTTCAACGCCGCCATCCAGGGCCTACAGGTGCTTATGTCGGTGATGACCACCAGGCGCGGCGCGCTGATCGGCCTGGGCGGGGTCATGTTCGGCATTGCACTGGATCTGGTGAACGCTGGCTTGTCCGAGGAGGACGACGACGGCGAACTGGCTTATGACAAGATCCCTGACCACAAATTGCGCCGCAACTTGGTGCTCATGGCCCTGGCCGGCGAAGACGCAGTAGCGGCGCCCCTGCCCTACACGTACTCGCTGTTCCCGTATGCCGGCACACTGATCGGCAAGGTGTTCCGCGGCAAGATGACGGCCAGCGAAGCGTTCCAGGAAATGCTGATCGCCACGCTGAGCGACGTCAGCCCGACCGGATTTGGGTCATTCAGTCAGTCTGTGTTGCCAACGATCATGTCTGATATGAGCGAATTTGCTCTGAATGAAGACTGGCTCGGCCGAAACATCCGACCGGAAAACCCGTTCGGCGATTACGGGCCCCAGGCCTACAAGTATTACGCTGGGGCCAGCGAGACATCGAAGGCCGTCACCGATTGGCTCAACCGGCAGACAGGCGGCAGCGTTTCGGAAAGTGGGTCGATCGACATTTCGCCGGAGTATGTGGATCACTTCATGGGAACGCTCACGGGTGGCGCTGGTCGGTTTTGGGGCGAGACAGCCGACGCGGTGCAGAAGGCCCTCACAGGCCAGGGCGAGCTGATCGACACGCGCCAGATCCCATGGGCGTCTGACGTCTTTGTTGAAACTGGGCCTTGGTACGATCGTCGGCGTTTCTACGAGGCGTCAACGGTGATACGAGACGCGCATGCGCGGGCCAAACTTGCCGAAGAGGCTGGCGAGCGGGTGCCGTTGAGGTATCGCCGCCTCGCCGCGCTGAACACAGATGCCAACCGACTGCGGCGGAGATTGAGCGAGCTACGCCGGAAACGACAAGTGATCAATGGGCTGCCCAACCTCACAACAGAAGATCGAACCGCACGCCTACTGGCTGTAGAACGTCAAGAGCAACGCATCTACGACGCGCTGAACCGTAGATTTTTGCGCACGATGCGGTTACTTCAGTAGCGTGCAATGGGATCGTTTTCATGTTGGGTTCATGGCATTGGCGCTTGTGACGCTAATGGCTGGGTTCAAGTTTGGCGAAGCCCACAATGAGCGAGAGCACGAAAGAGGCTTGAGTTCTCATGCCCTGCTAGAGTTCCAGATTGCAGAGCTAGAGGCCCAGCTCGACGCCCGGCAGGCACGAGGCCCCGCAACAAGAATGCAGGCCTGCGAAGTGTTTTTCGACCACGCACGCACGATCCTCTGGCGAGAAGAAGTGGACTTCCAGGGCGATGCTCAGGAAGCGCTCGACGCAGTTTTGCCGCAATAACCCCCTGCCCCCTGTCATTTTGCGCCTCGCATCGCAGACGTGGTCTGCAGTTACGCAGTCGAAAATGAAGGGACGAGCAGATGACACGTCAGAGTTATGACAGCGCGTCAGTGACGCTCAGCGCAGCAACAGGGTTTGGTGGCAGCTTCACTGTGCCCTATCCAACCAACAAGGGCGCCAAGGATTATGCAGGTGGCGGCGATCATAAGATTGTCAGCGGCGCACATCCGGTGCTTTTCCAAAGCCGCGGCGAATTCAGCATTGCATTCGGCGCTTCCAACATGGCCGTGACAATCCTGGGTGGCCGGGCGCTTTACTCTCAGGGCGAAGTCGTCACCCTGGACCTCGAGCGCGCAGAAGATCGAGAAGGCGTTTATCCAGAGCGCGACGCGGCGCTGGTCGACCCGCTCAGCATACGGACCATGCAGGCAGTCGAAATTGACCTTGGCTCCCCAGTTGCCGCTGATCCAGATGGCATTTGCCTGGCGCAGTCGGCTTCCGGTGCTCACACGCTCACGGTCAATGGCGCTTTGGCGATCAACGGCGTCGTCACGCTGGACGTGCCGCGCAACGTCGTGGTCGATTCCGGCGGCGCCGATACGGCATCGATCACAGTGACGGGCACTGATGCGGCAGGCAATGCAATGTCGGAGACCATCACACTGAATGGAGCTACGGCCGCTTCGGGCGCCAAGGCGTTCAAGACGATCACCAGCGTGACGTCCAATGGCACGATTGCCAACGGTGCGTTTGTCGGGACTGGCAATGTGCTGGGCCTTCCGGTCTTTTTGGCGCGGCCCATCGACGTGCTGCAGGAGTTGGAAGACGGCGCAGCAGCCACCGCCGGCACCCTTGTTGCTGGTGACGTTGCCACCGCTACGGCCACCACGGGCGACGTGCGGGGGACGTATTTGCCAAACTCGACGCCCAACGGTGTGCGGCGGTTCGAGCTGCACGCGCTTGTCGGTATGGCGTCATACGCCGGCGCGCCACAGTTCAGCGTCTAAGCTCAAGCCCGAGGGACGGGCCGTTAGGCCGGGGCGTTGCGGCGCCCCGGCCCTTTCTTTTGCCGCACAGGGACGCTCCGGCTTGTCAAGTTTGGCGCACCCTGACAAATGAGGCCCGGCAATGCCGTTCGTCGGCGAGACATTCACGCGAATTTGGCAGTTGGTCGACCAGTTTACCGCTGGCGAAAACGTCACTCGATCTTCGCTGGACGTCGCGCTGGACGATCTTGCCGCTGGCATCAACGGCGCAGCGCAGCTGCCGGTTAGTGTATCCTGGGATCCATCCACTGGCGTGTTTCCGACAGTCACCAGCGCGGGCCGCGAGTTCTATGCAACCGCTGCTGGCACAGTCGACGGGATCGCTTTTGCTGCCGGTGATCGCATCGTATCGATCACGGCAGCGCCCTCAACCACCACCTTTGCAGGCAGCTGGGTGCGCACGCAGTCTGCGGTTTCGCTCAGCAACAGCCTCAAATACGGGATCTTTGAATCGCGAGCGGCAGTCGCGGCCGCCCAGGTCAATTCGATTGTGGACAACCTGCTGGTCATGGGCTTTGCCAACGCCACAGACGGCCAGGGCGTCGATCGGTATGTGAAAGTGGCCACGGCCGTGACGCACGATTTGGGCGTTTCCTCAGCCAACGGCATGCACTTCGAGCTGTGCCCAGACGCGGAGATTAAAGCGACGTCCGCTGGGGCCGTGAATGCTGCCGATAACACGGCCGCGGTGCAGTCTTGTATCAATGCCGCGCTGTTCGCCCCTGCAGCTACGTCAAAAGTCGGTCGCCGCCCGGTACAGATTAACCTTCATCGCACGACTTTCAGCGACTCTGTACATGTTGGCTGGGGCCACGAAAACGGTGGATTTCCCAGTGTAAAAATGCGCGGCCTGGGGCGCACTGAGTTCGACGCCGACGTGCACCCGGGAACCATTGTCAGATCCACAGTGCTGGACCGGCCCGCCATCTCTATTCAGGGAAGCATCGGCGGCGAGTTGGTCGGCATGCACATCACGTCGCAGGCGGGCGAGACGGCGCTGCTGGCAGGGATTTCTCTGACCGACTTCACATCGCTTTGCAGCGAGGCGGTTTGGGATGCACGGCTGGCGGCAGCTGGGTTCATCGTTGGCCAGAACAATAGCGCGGCTGCGGTAGCGATTGATCCGCGTTCGGGCGTGAAGCCCGCTGGGGCTTATCCTGATATCACCTACCCAGCCGATTACGGGTCGCAGACCCAATACGGCAAAAACAACAGCGCTGGCGTGAAGGTCGAGGATGTCGTCACGCGCTATTGGCCGATTGGGATCTCAATCAACGGAGCTAACCAAGACGCCAACAGCGACTTCACCAATCTCCGCGGTTGTCGGGCAGAGTGGTGCAAGATTGGCGTGGCGATGGGCGGCACCCAAACGCGCGTCACCAGCATGGGCGAGATGTTTCTAAACGCCTGTTACACGATGATCGACACAGTCACGACGGGCACGCTGGCTGGCCAGACGAGCGGCGATCACGAGCACATCAAGGGCGGGCAATCATTCCAGGTATTCGATTTGACCGGGCAGTCGGTCAACGGCACGTCGAAGTGGTTCTTGGATATTGAGAGCACGTTTCGCATCGGCAAAACGCCTGCGACTGGTGCGATCATTCCAGGCATCACGTTCGCTGGTCGGTTCTCGACCACTGGCACCGGTGGGGATGTATTCGCGCGCGAGGCGCGCTGCGGCTGGCTGTTCGATTGCCCAAGCAACCAGCATATTCATTTCAATGACATGTTCATCAATGCCCACAGGTTTGCGATTCTGCCTACGGGGCGCGTGACGGGCAAGATCACAGTGTCGACAAAAGACACGCCCGTCTCGCCCTACGAGAAGATGGCACAGAACGCGACTGGCGGAGTGGTGACGTCGCCAATTCTGCAGGACTACCCAGACATCGAAGTGCAGCACTTGCGCCAGAATATCGACAGCAGTGCGCAGGGTGGCGCACTGACTAACAGGTCGATGGCCGAAACTGGGCGCAGCTACGGTATCCCCTGGTGGATGCGGGAGGGCCGCCACAGCGCGAGCGGGCACTGGTTCGATCGAAAGATTTTCCGCGGCAACGTTGGCGAGGGTCAGCGTTCCAGCGTCGTGCGCACCGGGCGCACGGTGACGTTCACGCACACAGGCATCAACGCAAACAACTACATCAACCAGGGCATCACTCAGGGCGCGACATTGGTGGCCGATGGCGGCACAGCGATGGTGATCCGGTCGGTTGACCCAGCGACTGGCGCCGTCGCGGCTGAAATGTTCTCGAACTATTACGACGTCGACGGCACCAACTGGGCCATCGCGCAGGACGTGTACGACCCAGGCAATTCTTTCGACCCTGCGGTTGGCAACTTCCTGGTTATCCCGGCAGGCGTCTACGCGACAGAACGGCCGTTGACCGGCGACTTCGACGCCAACAGCGCTATCATCAAAAACGTTGTCACTGACGTGGCGAACGCATTTCCCGTCGACCTCGGGCTGACCGTTGGCGATTACTTCGCGGTCAACAGCTACAACGAAGCCTTGACGGAATCGACCGCGCCGCAGGTGCAGATCGCATCGGTCAGGATCGGGCTATCCGGTGTTGCGATCACCGGCATGACCAACGCATCGCCTGGCGTATTCACCAGCACTGGCCACGGCTTGATCGCTGGTGAAAATGTGCGGCTCACAAACATGGTCGGAACCACCGGCATCAATGCGGTTTGGTTCACCGTGGCCACAGTGCCCTCGGTTGACACGTTCACGCTGCAGGACGCCAACGGCAACGCTCTCGATACCACCAGCCTGGGCACGTACTCAGGTTCTGGAGGACTGCTGCAAACAAACGGCGGTTACATCCAGCTCGGCGGCAATGTCCGTGTCACGCGCAAGGGCGTCAAGGTGCCGTTCTGGCAGCGCGTGCTTCCAAACCACGGGACGCGCTAATGAGCTTCGCATTTGGCTTCGACGTGACTTTGGGCTCCACGGCGCTGGGCAATGTCCTGGCTGCCTATCAGCTAAACGGCCTGCCGCATGCCTTTGGTGTCGATTTCGCAAACGGCATTTACTTCGGCCCGGACGCGGGCGGTGACACTGTTGTTCTGCCGTTGAGCGACGTGATCGTCGCCAGCACGGGCACAGGTGGTTGCGATATCAACGCTGCTGGCGAGGGCGTGAACTTCGGCGACAACGAAGTCGTCATTGGATATCAGACCGGCTTTGGCCTGACCGGCTGCAACTTCCCCGGCGCTGCGACCAACCTGATTGCGAGCAACATCAATGCATTCACGGCTCTGTCTGGTGCCTCGATTGTTGATAATCCTGACAATGGTGTTTTAAAGAACCAGACTATTTCAGGAACAGTCGGGGCATCGCGTTTTCAGGCCGGTTTCAACACCACGGGTGGACAGCCCTACCACGCTTCGGTGACGTTCAACGCTGTTGGAGCGACGACGACTGATTTGCGTGTTGTGCTGAATGCCAGTGATGGCACCAATAACAGATCCATTGCAGTTGGCGTCGACTGCACCGCAAATCCACCTGCGGTTCACAGTTTCCAACAGTTCTTGGGCTCAACCGGAACAGTTTGGGGTGGGCGGGGCACAAGAGTTGTCCCGATTGTTGGGAGCATGTACCGGCTGGAGCTATGGGGCACGGCTGAAATCACAGGAACTCTCAGCGGTATTGAGATCCAGCCGGACGACACCGGCGGGACAAATTCTGCGGTAATCCACCACGTCCAGGTCACAAATACAGATCATTTCGTCGGCTACATCTCCCCCTCTGACAGCCCCAACGCATCGCGCATGGAGAAGACGTACAGCATCGGCGCCCGTTGTCTTGCGGCTGTGCAGTCCGCCGAAGACATCACAATACTGATGGCCGGCGCCCAAATGGAAGATGGCTCTGGTGGAGCGGAGCGCAACGGGTTCTTCAGCGCAAATGTTTCTGGAAATCAGGATCAAACCTGGTCGGTCTTCGATGAAGGCAGTGCGCGCGGGCTGCGTTTTCGCCGCGGCGAAGCCAACAACCGTGAGCTTGATACAATCTCATTGGTGCATCCGTCTGGACGGTCAGACTTTCGAATAGGCGTATCAATTGACACAAGCGCTCAGGCGGTGGCTGGTCGCACCGCTGCTGATGCAGGAACGACCTTCGCAATAGGCGTCGTGCTGAATCTTGCGTTGCTCACGTCAATGCGAGTGGCGGACGTAGACTTTGGCTCCGCGACTTGGAATCGGCCACTGCCCGGCGGTCTTTCTGCATTTCACGGCAACCTAAACGCTGCCACCGCAGCACAGCTTGGGGAGTTCACCAATGGCTGACGTGGCCCAAGGATGGACGGTCCTGCACCTT
This sequence comes from Pseudomonadota bacterium, assembly GCA_039026375.1. Classification (GTDB taxonomy): domain Bacteria; phylum Pseudomonadota; class Alphaproteobacteria; order Rhodobacterales; family Rhodobacteraceae; genus Thermohalobaculum. The sequence continues at coordinate 2,362 of JBCCML010000059.1, read as the reverse complement.
TCGGTGCCTGACGAGGCGACGGCCATCACTGTTGCGCGCGGGATCTGGACCACTCGGGAAATGTCGGACGTGCTGTGGCCAGTCGATGACGACGGCAACGACGTACTGCTGACAGAACTGCCGCCGATTGGCAGAAGCAATTTCCTGGGCCTGAACGTCGCGTTGAAGATCATCGGCCAGGGCGCCGAGACCTACGGCACGGGCGTATTCGAAACCGTGGCTGACCCTGAGTCGGGCACAAGCTATCCGCGCGAGACTAAGGCAACTGATCCGACGTTCCGCGTGATGGTCGGGCTGCACAATGCGCCGCGCACGGTGTTGGATGCACTAGCCGTGCAACTTGGTCCCGCCTTGATGGACAGCGCCACCTTAGACGCACGTGACGGTCGCGGTCTGCACAACTGGGGCGCAGGAGCCACGCTCTATCACCGGCTGGAGGGGGCGGGAAACGATGCGCCTGTGTAGCCTCTCCCTTGCCCTCTGCGCGCTTCTGGGCCTGCTGGTAGGGTGCACGCCTGAGCCGTCTGCTTTGCCGCCTAGCGAAGTGGTGCGACCGCCTGCGCAGATCCTAGAACTGTGCCGCCGCCAACCGCCGAGCCCGTTATGCGCGACACCATAGAACGCATCAACGTTGCCGTGCACGACGGCATTCGACTGGCACGGGACCGTGGCCGCGACACGTGGCGCGATCTGTCGGTTGGCATGAAGATGGCCAACCGTGAAGGCATCGAGATACCGAGGGCCCGCGACGGTAGGCTTGAAGGCGACTGCGATGACATGACCTTCACGGCGCTGTCTTTGGCGATCACGGCCGAGGCCAGCGGCTACGGCGCAAACGTGCCCCGCGACCGGCTCTACTGCTTCATCGGCATGCATGAAGGCGAGGGTCACATGGTCGCCGCCTATGAAGAGGCCGGCGTCTACTGGATCTTTGCCGACACGCTGTGGCCTGTAGTCGAGCCGTGGAACGAAGGCGACTTTCCCCTGCGACTCTGGTGGCACCTGAAAGACCCGATCACTGTTTGGAGGCGACCAATATGACAGAGACGAAAGACGTGCCTGCCTGGGCCAAACGGCTCAAGTCGAAGTGGACGGCGATCGGCGTCATTGTGACGGGCGCGCTTGCCACTGCCTCTCAATTCATCGAGCAACTTCAGGAGTTGGCAAATGCGCTATTCTCAAGTCTTTAGTGGGTGCCTGCTGGTGGCGTGTGTGGCCCTGGGTGGGTGTACGGCCCTAGAGACGGCTTTCCCGCAAACGACGGCTGGCTTTAAGGCCAACGGTGTTGTCGGCGCTGTAGACGGCGCCAGCGGGGCCGTGGTGGCGATCTGTGAAGATCTGGACGGCCAGCAGTTTCGGGTTGCTATCGACAACCTTGCCGACGAGATCGGCGCTGACACTGCCTTGGATCGCGTGCGCCAGGCCCGCCAAAAGGCTTGCGGTATCGCCGGCGGGGCAAAGGACGTCACCGACGCGGTTCTCTCGGCTAACGATCAGTCGGCGTCGTGATCCTTCAGGTCTTTCCGAAAACGTGGGATCGCCGCAAGATCAGTGAGATCCAGCTGGCGATCTACACACTATGCGTGGGTCTTCTATTCGCGATCTGGCCAGGTGTCCTTGCGTCACCGGTGTATGACGGGTTCCGAGAGATATTGTCGCCGTCTGGCTGGTCCAGTTGGATGATGAGCGCCGTGTTGCTCCATGCGATCGCGCTTTGGGTGAATGGCCGCAACGCCTGTCTTAGCTCCATCATCAGAGTTGCGGCATGCACGTCGCACCTGTCCATTGCCCTGACGTTTGCATACCTGTTCGCCGCCGAAGGGGCATGGTGGGGCACAGTTACTTACTGCGTTCTGATCATTTGGCCGCTTCTGTGTGCGCTGAGTTACACGGCCGAGAGATTAGCAGGTGTTTGCCGATGACGTTTGCCGATGTATTCAGCCTGATAGAGCAAGGTGGCTTTCCCGCCGTCATTGCGCTGCTAGTGGCCTTTTTCATTTGGCAGCACATCCGCGAAGAAAAGCGCAATCCTCAACCTGATCCTGTGTGGTTAGAGCTCGCTGATCTAAAGAGCCGAGTGTCGCGGATCGAGGGCAGGTTGGACGCTGACTAGCTTTTGCCGACTCGCAAACTCTGGCATGATTTCCCTGCGGCGGGGTTTACCCCCAGTGCTATTCTGCGCTGCCCCGTCGCGCCTAATGCACAATGGAGTATAGATGGCGCGCCAGGTTTTGGAGAGTTGGAGTAGCCCTGGCGCCCAAGCCACCGAGATTGGTGGCGCCTAGTGTGTGCTCACTAGACGACCGATGCATATTCGCCCATGCCTAATGGATAGTTAGCCTCGGAGCGTTTACTGGGCCAT
>JBCCML010000058.1:0-27640 GCA_039026375.1 Pseudomonadota bacterium | reverse complement strand
GGTAGCGATTCGGGCGTTTGAGAAGCGGTGCTCCATTCGGGACTCTTTGTTCTGATGCACCAGCTTGACCGCGTCGGCAGGTCATGCGCAAACGGAAATCGAGAGGAGGCGCGATCATGGACCAAGTCTTGCGCGCGAAAACGGCCCTACTGCCGAGTGGTTGGGCTAATGATGTCGCTGTCAGGATCGCGGATGGTCGGATTGCGGACGTTGTGATGCGCGATCGGGACATGGCGCCCAACGCAGTTACGGTCGATATTCTACTGCCCTCACCCGCGAACCTGCATAGCCATGCGTTTCAACGGGCGATGGCCGGGCTGACGGAAACCAGAACCGGCGAGCAGGACAGCTTCTGGACCTGGCGGACGTTGATGTACCGGTTTTTAGAGGCGTTGAGCCCCGACGACGTCCAGGCGATTGCCGCGCATGTCTATGTCGAGATGCTGGAGGCGGGCTATGCCGCGGTCGGGGAGTTTCACTACCTGCACCATGGCTTGAGTGGCACCAGCTACGACGATCCCGCAGAAATGTCGTCGCAGATTGCGGCGGCTGCCGTGCAAACTGGTATCGGTCTGACCCATCTGCCAGTGCTCTATATGCGCGGTGGCACGGATGGTCGGCCGTTAGAAGGCGGGCAGTTGCGGTTTGGCTGCGAGATGGACCGCTTCTTGCGTCTTTTGGAAGGGGCGGAAACGGCCGTCGCGCAGGTATCAACGGATGCGACGACCGGCGTGGCGGCGCACTCCCTTAGGGCCGTGGGCGTTGAAGCCCTGACCGACGCGGCGCAACTGCGGACTGACAAGCCCTTTCACATTCACATCGCCGAGCAAAGCGCCGAAGTGGTGGACGTGCTCGCGTCCCACGGTGCGACGCCGATAGAATGGTTGTTGGAGAATATGAATGTCGGGCCACGGTGGTGTCTGATCCACGCGACGCACATGTCCCCGGCCGAAGTGAAGGGTCTGGCGACAAGTGGCGCCGTGGCGGGTTTGTGCCCGATAACCGAGGCAAATCTGGGTGACGGGACCTTCGAAGCCGGTTCATTCATGCAGGAGGGTGGCACATTGGGCGTCGGATCAGACTCGAACATCCGGATCAGCTTGAGCGGAGAGTTGCGGACACTGGAGTATGGCCAACGGCTGAGGGATCGTGCGCGCGCGGTCCTGTCGAGGGATGGCTCGACCGGGCGCACGGTGTTTGACGCTGCCTGCCGCGGGGGTGCTCAGGCTTTGGGCCGGCGGTCTGGGGCAATTGAAGCGGGGAGCTGGGCGGACTTGGTCGCATTGGACAGCAATGCCCTGGCGCTTGAGGGTCTGCAGGGTGACACTGTGTTGGACAGTTGGATCTTTGCTGGGGACGACCGGGTCATAAGCGATGTCTGGTCAGCCGGGCGCCATGTGGTTCAAGACGGTCGCCATATCCGCCGCGACGCCATCGAGGCGCGGTTCCGGGAAGTCTTGTCAAGATTGCGGGCGATCTGATCGATGGTCGCTTTGAACAGCCCTTCGGTGCAGATCTGCGCGCCCAAAGCCTCGTGGTTGACAACGTGCCGGCAGGCGTGTCGGTTCAGGGCGTTCGGAGAAGAGGTGCACCATGGCTGACAGTGACACACCACTAGGCAAAGGCGGACATCTCTATCTGATCGACGGCTCAGCCTATATCTTCCGCGCCTACCATGCGCTGCCACCGTTGACACGAAAGTCGGATGGATTGCCGATCGGGGCGGTCTCCGGCTTTTGCAACATGCTGTTCAAGATGGTGCAGGGGTTTGGCACCAAGGGGCCGACGCACCTGGCGGTGATCCTGGACTATTCCTCCAAGAGCTTCCGAAATGAGATCTTTGGTGAATACAAAGCGAACCGCCCGCCCCCACCGGAGGATCTGGTACCGCAGTTCCCGCTGATCCGGGTCGCGACGCGTGCCTTTGGTTTGCCGTGCATCGAGATGGAGGGATATGAGGCCGACGATCTGATTGCGACGTATGCCGTGCAGGCCCGAGATGCGGGTGCTGCCGTCACAATCGTGAGCTCCGACAAGGATCTGATGCAGCTGGTTGGTGGCGGCGTGATGATGCTGGACCCGATGAAGAACGCCGAAATCGGTGTCGAGGAAGTTGAAGCCAAGTTCGGGGTTGGACCTGATCGCGTCATTGACGTGCAGTCTCTGGCGGGGGACAGCGTCGACAACGTGCCAGGCGCACCTGGGATCGGCGTGAAGACGGCGGCACAGTTGATCAACGAGTATGGCGATCTCGATGCGCTTTTGGCACGGGCCGAGGAAATCAAGCAGCCCAAGCGCCGCCAAACGCTGATCGAAAATGTCGATCAGATCCGGGTCAGCCGCGATCTGGTCACCCTGAAACAAGACGTGCCGGTTGAAGAGGGTCTAGCGGCATTTGGCCTGGAGGCGCCGGATCCGGATCGCTTGCTGGGTTTTCTAGCGGAGATGGAATTCCGGACGCTCACCAATCGGGTGGCCGAGGGCTTGGGCGTTGCCGCGCCCGCGGTCGGCGCAGGGGGGGACGGCCCCGCCGGGGCATCGAGCCCCGCCGTGGCCGATGGGCACTCTGGGGCAGGCTGGGCGCCCGGTGCCGTGCGCAATGCGCCAGAGATGGCCAAGAGCTACGGCATCATCCGCGATCTTGACGCCTTGGACGCGATACTCGCTGAGGCGATGGAAGAGGGTGTGCTGTGCATCGATCTTGAGACCACATCGCTTGACGAGATGGTGGCCGAGATCGCGGGTTTTGCTCTGGCGGCGACACCGGGCCATGCGGCCTATGTGCCAGTTGCGCATGTGGAGGGCGAGGGCGATCTGCTGGGCTCGGCGACACGGGCACCGGATCAGCTGGACTTGGACGTGGTGCTGGCCCGCCTGCGCCCGGTCCTGTCCGATCCTGCGATCCTGAAGATTGGCCAGAACCTGAAATACGATCTGAAGGTGCTGGCGAGACACGGCACGCCGGTTACCCAGTTCGATGACACCATGCTGATCTCTTACGCGCTGGACAGCGGTATGGGCGGCCACGGCATGGACGAGTTGAGCGAACGCCATCTGGGCCACAAGCCGATCCCGATAAAGGAACTGATCGGGTCGGGTAAATCGGCGATCACCTTCGATCGGGTCGCCATCGACAAAGCAGCTCCCTATGCCGCAGAGGATGCCGACGTGACCCTGCGGCTTTGGCACCGCCTGCGGCCGCGGCTGGCGGCCGAAAGGGTGTCGACGGTCTATCACCGGCTGGAACGCCCCCTGGTGCCAGTGTTGGTCGACATGGAGCGCGCTGGGATCAAAGTGGACCAGAGCGTCCTGGGCGCGATGTCGAACCGGTTCGCTCAGAAGATGGCCGAGTACGAAGACGAGATCTACGAACTGGCCGGGCGAAAGTTCACCATCGGCTCGCCGAAACAGCTGGGCGAGATCCTGTTCGACGAGATGTCACTGGAGGGTGGCAAGAAGACTAAGACGGGGGCCTGGGGCACCGGCGCCGATGTCCTAGAGGTATTGGCCGCGCAGGGCCATGATCTGCCCGCCCGCGTGTTGGACTGGCGCCAGCTATCGAAGCTGAAGTCGACCTACACGGACGCCTTGCCCACCCATATCAACGCCGATACGGGGCGCGTGCACACGAGCTTCAGCCTTGCAGCGACCTCGACAGGGCGGCTCGCATCGACGGATCCTAACCTCCAAAATATCCCCGTTCGAACGGAGGAGGGCCGGGCCATCCGCACGGCGTTCGTGGCTGAGCCCGGGAACGTGATCCTGAGCTTGGATTATTCCCAGATCGAGTTGCGCATTCTCGCCCATATCGCGGACATTGCAGCGCTGAAAGACGCGTTCAAAGACGGCCAAGACATCCATGCCTCGACCGCCAGCGAGGTCTTCGGCGTGCCCATGGCTGAGATGACGCCGGAGATCCGCCGTCAGGCCAAGGCGATCAATTTCGGCGTGATCTACGGGATCTCGGCCTTCGGCCTGTCGAACAATCTGCGCATTCCCCGTTCCGATGCGCAGGAGTTCATCGACCGCTATTTCGCCCGTTTCCCGGGCATCAAGACCTATATGGATGACACCAAGGCCGGCGCGCGGGAGCGTGGATACGTATCGACGCTGTTTGGGCGCAAGATCCACACACCCGGCATCACGCAGAAAGGGCCTGGCCGTGGCTTTGCCGAGCGCGCGGCGATCAACGCGCCGATCCAGGGGACGGCTGCCGACATCATCCGGCGCGCGATGATCCGGATCCCAGACGCCATGTCGGGTGCCGGGCTGACGGGCCGGATGTTGTTGCAAGTCCATGACGAGCTGCTGTTCGAGGTGCCTGCAGACGAGGCCGAGGACACGATCGGCGTCGTCCGCAAAGTGATGGAAGGCGCCGCGTTCCCGGCCGTCGACATCTCGGTGCCGCTGGTCGTTGACGCGGGTCAGGGCGACAGCTGGCAAGAGGCGCACTGATCGGCGCCGGGCGCGCGACCTCAGTCACCGGCGATGAAGATCGTCATTTGCCAGCGGCCATCGACCTGCTCGAACCGGGCTCGGTAGCCGACCAGACTTTGGACATACTCCTGGTAGACGTATCCCTCGGTCCCATCGGCCAGTTGGACCTTGCGGTATGGCGTTCCATCGCCGCCTTCGACGATGCTTACGACATCATGGCTCAACCTGATCAGGACTTCGGCATATCGAATGGGGCGTGCCCTTAGGGCGACGCCGTCGCCGGTGATGAATGCGGTAGTGTACGGGTCCAAGTCGTCAGCGATGTTCGCGCCCCAGGAGTAGGGTGCCAGGAAGCTGCGGTCAGCGCCGTCACCTTCGAACCGACCCCCTAGTCGAAGCACCCTTTCCAGTTCGGTCCAATATTGGACCCGATCTGCGGCCGCCCGGTAACGGTACTCGTCAGAATAGGTGGCCGGGTCGCGGACGAGAAACGCGCGAAAGTCATCACGTCCGTTGTGACCGCCAAAGCTGAGATGGATGTCTTCGCTTGCCGCAGAGACCACGGCGTCGATGTCCCGATCGGCGACGGCTGCCAGCAGCTTTGCCCGAAAGGCGTTGAAGCTTGGGTCTGATGCGCCTTGATCGATTGGCACCACCTTCAGTGATTGCGCCATTGCCGGTAAGCAAAGCGAGATCAGTAGCGCTGCAACAACATACCTGCCCATCGGGTCACTCCTCATTGTCTTGCGCGCAGTTTGTCGGGCCGGCGATCGCCTGCCAAGCTTCACGATTTTCGGGCGCTTCTTTCACCGGACGGAAATCGCCTTATGTCTAGCGCCCAAGTCGCCACGCAGGAGAGAAGGCCATGTCGCAAGACGAATACACCCCGCCCAAAGTCTGGACATTTGATGCGGAGAACGGCGGCAAGTTCGCCAGTATCAACAAACCGACCGCCGGCGCCCAGTTCGACCGGGATCTGCCGACGGGCGAACATCCGTTCCAGCTGTACAGCCTTGCGACGCCGAACGGCGTGAAGGTCACCATGATGTTCGAGGAGTTGCTGGCTGCGGGCCACGACGCCGAGTACGACGCTTGGCTCATCAAGATCGGTGATAGCGACCAATTCGGGTCGGGCTTTGTCGGTGTGAACCCGAACTCGAAGATCCCGGCGCTGATGGATTACTCCGGCGATACGCCTGTGCGGGTGTTTGAGTCAGGCTCGATCCTGCTGCATCTGGCCGAAAAGTTCGGCGCCTTCCTGCCGACATCGGGACCTGCTCGGACTGAGACGCTGAACTGGCTGTTCTGGCAGATGGGCTCGGCGCCCTATCTGGGCGGCGGCTTTGGGCACTTCTATGCCTATGCGCCGTTCAAAATGCAGTACCCGATAGATCGCTTCACGATGGAGACGAAGCGCCAGATGGACGTGCTGGATCAGCGTCTGGCGGAAAGCAAGTTCCTGGGCGGCGACGACTACTCGATCGCAGATATGGCGGTCTGGCCATGGTACGGCGTGCTGACCTCGGGCAAACTCTATTCAGGCGATGGCTTCAATGCGGCAGAATTCATCGAGGCACATAAATACACCAACGTCGTGCGCTGGTATGAGGAGATCCTGGCCCGACCGGCCGTCCAGCGTGGACGCAAGGTCAACCGGATGGCGGGACCGCTGGAAGATCAGCTGCACGAACGCCATTCGGCCTCCGATTTTGACACCCATACGCAGGACAAGCTGCAGGCCGCCGAATAGGTCCGAATCTGCATCCGGGCGTGGCCTGTCCCGCCTGGATGCCAGCGCACCCGATCAAAACTGCCACTTGCAGGGCCTGACCTCAGAAGCTATCTGATCAACCGAGAGGTTGGCGCGGGCGAGCACCTCGCCAACCCGGTCAGGTCCGGAAGGAAGCAGCCGTAACGAGTCCCGCTTGGGTCGTTGTCCAGCCTCTCACCCTTCCTAAAGCTCTTCCCAATCGGACAGGCCGTGCTTTTCTGCTGCTCTGCGCGTAAGGTAGGCCATCGCGAAGCCGAACAGGGCGCCCGACAAAACGACGGCAGCCAGCAGCAATGGCACGGGCATGCCATTATCGGCCCATACCATCAGCCACATCACCCCGCCGAACAAAAGGCCAAAGGGCGCCCCCATACTCAGTGCAATACGGTTAAAGCTGGAATAGTGTGGGGGCCTGGGCTGGAAGCCCGCCGCGCGCATTAGTCGAAAGACCGGCGGCATGCCGTTGCTCAGGTTGATGCCGGCGGCAACCAACTCTGCCTCCGCCTTCGCCACCCGTTCGTCGTAGGATCTGCTCTCCATCGATTAAAGGTGAGGTCGCAAGGACCGTCGGTCAAGATCCAGACGCTAGGTGGGTGGGCCTGCGCGGACCTGAAGCCTAGATCGAGCCACCCGCCGCGCTGACCTGGAAAACATATGTCCGATGCCGCCGCGCAACAGGTTTTATCTGACGCACTTGGCATGGGTCAGCATCTCGCGAGACGGCTCAACTGCGAAAGTACGCGCGCTTGAAAAGGATGGCTCGGATCTGTCCCCAGCCGATCAAACGTCGACGCTTAGCGGACGAACATCAGGCTTGCGACCTGTCCTGTGATGTCGCCGGATGCCTGCGGTGGAAACGGTGGCACCTGGTTCTTCAGGTCTTTAATGGCCTGACTGACAGCGTCTTCGGCGTCCTTGTTGTCCAGTACCCGCGAAAGCTCCTTGATTCCGATGTCCAGCGCCACTGCAATGATTGCGAACGGAGCGGCCAAAGTGGTGGCCGAGATCTCGGCCACTGCGGCCTCGGACATAGCGATATCGGCGCCGCCCTCCGCCACCGAAAACATGGCGGCGCCCTGTTCTTCCGTGATGGCGGCAGCTGCGGCGACCCCTTCGTCCTCCGCACTCCCGGCAAAGATGGTCGATATCGCCAGGGTGCCGCTCACGTCTTTCAGCGCACCGGAAGCAAGATCGCCCACGCCCATCGCAATCGTGGCTGGGCTCCCGTCGGCATAGGCCAACAGCATGATCCCGTCTGCGATCTGGATGGTGCCGGCGATCACGGTGGCCAACCCGGAATAAGCCCCCAACAGCGTGGCCGTATCGGCCAGCTCCAGTGGCGCCAGCTTCTCGAACATGGACGCGAAAGTGATACCCTTAGAGATCAGCGAAAATCCCATAGACGCCTTGCCCAGGATCCCCTTGACGCCCTCGATCGTGGTGGCGTCGCCTGGGATAATCTTGGTGGTCTTGAAGACGCCTTCAGTCGCCGCCGCTGCACCCAGGGCCAGTTCGACCATGTTCCTTTTGCCGAGCTCAGGCGGGATCGGGACCGTGGACGGGTCATCCGCCGCGATCACGGCGGCAAAGTAGGCCTGTACCGTCTCTTCAGGCTCGAACGCGTCCAAGGCAATTGTGGCCGCGCTGCGGTAAGCGGCGAGGTCCGATACCGAGAAGTCGTCCAACCAGGCATCCGTGGCCGCGTCAGCGCCTGATTTGCCCAACAGAAAGGCCAGCGCCATCACTTCGGCATAGGTGCTTTCATCGATGGTGATCTTCGCGGTGGCGTCCTTTTGCGCCCGGCGCACGATCTTTTGGGCGGCTTTCCAAGTGATCGCAGGGGTCTGAAGCAACATGGCGTAGGTGCCGCCGGCATCGCAGGCGGACTGGCTGTCGTCGTATTTGCAGGGATCTGACACCGCCGCCTTGAAGCGCTTGTTGACCGCAGTCACCATCGTATCGGTCGTGGTGGCATAGCGCTGGGTCAGCAGCATAGAGAGGTTGGTTTCCTCCGGTGTCCACGTTCCCGCGTCCGGTGCCAGCGATGACATCCGCTGGATGAGCATCAGCATCACCATCCGGTCGACCAGGACCTCGTCCGGCGTCTTCTCCTGCAACTGATCGACAACGATACCTGCAATTTTCTTGTTGGGGGCCCAGATGCCGAAGGCGCGCAGCTTGGTGACGGCGTCTTCGATCAGCGGGCCGTACAGATCTTCTGCTTTATCGACCATCCCGGGCTGATTGGTATCCAGACCCAGCAGCGCCGCCGCCTGCGGTGGGTAGGCGAGGATCTCTGGCGTGATCACGGTTCCAGATTGCGCTGTGGCGTGTTGTCCGACCGACGTGCTGACGGCCATTGCAAACGCTGCAGCACCTGAAACCAGCGCTTTGAAACTAAATCTTGCCGCCATTTTCCCGCCTGACTACGGGGTTGAGGCCCCATATTGCAACCAAGGGGGCAGCAAATCACGCAGCATGTCAATCATGCCGTGTGTTCGCGCGGTGCTCCGCGGACGTCTTGCGCGGGCCGGGGCTCAGCCCCTAGGTTGGGACAAGATCCACGGAGCCCGCATGTCCGATTCCCCCGCCTATCAGGTCCTGGCCCGCAAATACCGTCCCGGCCATTTCCGCGATCTGATCGGGCAGGAGGCGATGGTCCAGACGCTGACCAACGCGTTCGAGCATGACCGGATCGCGCACGCCTTCATCCTGACCGGGGTGCGGGGCGTGGGCAAGACGACCACGGCTCGGATCATTGCCAAGGGCCTCAATTGCGAGCGGGGCGACCGGCCCACGATTGATCCGTGCGGCATCTGTGATGCCTGTATTGCGATCTCGGAAGGTCGCCATGTCGACGTGATCGAGATGGACGCCGCCTCAAACACCGGCGTGAACGATGTACGCGAAATCATCGATTCCGTGCACTACCGGGCGGCATCGGCCCGCTACAAGGTCTACATCATCGACGAGGTGCACATGCTCAGCACCTCGGCCTTCAACGCGCTTTTGAAGACGTTGGAGGAGCCACCCGCCCACGTGAAGTTCATCTTTGCAACGACCGAAATTCGCAAAGTCCCGGTGACGGTACTCAGCCGCTGCCAGCGCTTTGATCTTCGCCGGATAGAGCCGGAAACGATGATCGCGCATCTTGGCGGAATCGCCGAGAAGGAGGGCGCCAAGCTCTCGCAGGAGGCGCTGGCACTGATCACGCGCGCGGCGGAGGGGTCGGTGCGCGATGCGCTCTCGCTCCTCGATCAGGCGATTGCCCATGGCCAGTCGGCCGAGATCGGCGCCGCCGACGTGCGCGACATGCTGGGTCTGGCGGATCGCGGCCGGGTGATCGACCTGTTCGAAGCGATCATGGCAGGCGATGCCGCGCGCGCGCTGCAGGAGCTGGGCCAGCAATATTCGGACGGGGCTGACCCCGGCGTGTTGCTGCGTGATCTTGCCGAGCTGACGCACTGGATCTCGGTGCTCAAGGTCGCCTCTGACACCGCGGACGACCCCACCGTCGCCCAGGCGGAGCGGGACCGCGGACGCGATTTGGCTGTCCGTTTGTCGATGCGGGTGCTGACCCGGACATGGCAGATGCTGTTGAAAGCACTGGAGGAATTGGCCCTGGCGCCCAACGCCATGATGGCAGCCGAGATGGCGGTGATCCGCCTGACCCATGTTGCGGACCTGCCCCCGCCGGAGGAGCTGGTCCGCAAGTTGTCCGATGCCGCCAACCAATCCAATGGGACGGCGGCGCTGGGCAGTGGGTCTGCTCCGGCACGCGGGCCGTCCGGCGGTGGGGGCAGCGCCCAGCTGGCGGTGGTCGCGACCCAGGCCATGCCCGCCGCGGCTCCGGCCCCTCAGGCCAGCGCCCAACCGACCCCGCAAGTTCAGACCGATACAATCCCCCAGGCGCTCCAGGCTTATCCGACGCTCGAGGATGCGCTGTCCCTGGTGAAGGCCCGCGACTTCCGGCTGCACGATCAGGCGGAGACGTATCTTAGGCTGGTGCGTTACCGCCCCGGCCTGATCGAGTTCAATCCCGGCCCCGGCGCACCGGCGGATCTAGCCAATCGCCTGGGTCAATTACTGCACGCGGCGACGGGTGCGCGCTGGCTGGTGACCATCACAGACCAGGACGGTCAGCCAACCGCCCGCGAAAGCCAACGCAGCGCGGATGACGCCGCGCGCGAGGCGGCGCTGGACCATCCCCTGGTGGCCGCGGCCCTGGCCGCGTTCCAGATCCCGCGCGATCAGGCGACGGCGCGGATCACGGTGAAACCGCTTCGGCCCGCAGCAGCCCCGCCCGACGAGGTGTTGGCGGCCGTGCCGGAAGCGGATGACGACCTTTTTGACGACGATGACCCCTTCGAGGAGGACCTCTAATGTTCGGTTTGGGCGACATGGGCAAGCTGATGAAGCAAGCTCAGGAGATGCAGGCCAAGATGGCTGAAGCATCTGAGAAGATTAAGGAAATTGAGGCGGAGGGATCCTCGGGCGCGGGCATGGTCACGGCTGTGGCCAGCGGGTCCGGCGATGTGAAGTCCCTGACCGTCGACCCCTCGCTGCTGGGTGGCGGCGAGGAAAAAGAGGTTCTGGAAGACCTGGTCGTGGCCGCCGTCAACGACGCCATCGCCAAGGCCAAGGAAGCCGGTCAGGCCGAAATGGCCAAGGTCACCGAAGGGATGCCGCTGCCCCCGGGCATGAAGCTGCCCTTCGGCTGATGGCTGACAGTTTCGGCACGGCGGCCTATGGCGGGCCCGGCTGGTCGCCCCGCACGCGCACGCATGGCGCGGAGATGGGCGATCTGTGGCAGGGCGGCATCGATAGCGAGTGGCGGCCCCTGAAAAGCGTGCTGCTTCGCCGTCCGGGATCGGAGATCGTCGTCGACGACGTCGATGCCGCCCAGCAGCTAGAAGCGCTGGATCTGGCCAAGGCGCAAGCCGAACACGATGCCCTGGCGGTCGCTTTCCGTGACCAGGGCGTGGACGTGTTGCAGGTCGCCGACATCCCGGTGCCGACCCCTAACCGCATGTTTTGCGCCGATCTTTTCGTCATGACGCCCCAGGGGGCGGTGCTTGCGCGACCGGCCTCCACCGTTCGGGCGGGGGAGGAGGTCGCGGTCGCCGCGTCCCTGGCCCAGGCCAGGGTGCCGATCCTGCGCACGCTGACCGGGCAGGCGACGTTCGAGGGTGCCGACCTGATGTGGCTGGCCCCGGATTTTGCGTTGATCGGCAAGGGCTTACGCACGAACGCTCTGGCCGCTCAACAAATTGCCGCGACGCTGGCCGAGATCGGCATCACCGCCGAGGCCGTCGACATGCCTTTTGGCACCATGCATCTGATGGGCATGTTGCGCATCGCCGATCGGGACCTGGCGATCGCCTGGCCGCGCCGCACGCCCCACCGCGCGGTCGAACTGTTGCGCGCGCACGGCTTTCAGGTCGCGTTTTTGCCGGCCGATGATGACACCATGGCCAATCGGGCGCTGAACTTTGTGACCCTTGGACCACGGCGCATATTGATGCCTGCGGGTAACGACGACGTTAAAATTTGGTACGAAAGCCTTGGAATTGAGGTCCACGAGACACCGATGTTCGAGCTGCGCAAGGCTGCCGGCGCGGTCGGTTGCCTGACCGGGGTGGTCGCGCGACAGATGGCCTGACAGGTTTGCATCCCGGCTTGCATCGCGGCCTGCGACAGGCGAAACTGCGTCGGCGCAGCACCTGAAAAACACATAAATTCAATATGTTGCGCGGCGAGAGGTGAGCATATGTCCGGCGCGCGAGAGATCGAGCGGTTGATCGACCTGATGGCCAAGCTGCCCGGGCTGGGGCCACGCTCGGCCCGGCGGGCGGCGCTGCATCTGGTCAAGCGCAAGGATCGTTTGCTGCTGCCGCTGGCGGCCTCGATGGCCGAGGTCGCGGACAAGGTGCGGACCTGCAAGATCTGCGGAAACATAACGATTTCAGAGGTTTGCGAGATCTGTCAGGATCCGCGGCGGGCCAATGGGACGCTGTGTGTCGTGGCCGATGTGGCGGATCTGTGGGCCATGGAACGCTCGGCCACGTTCAAGGGCCGCTATCACGTTCTGGGCGGTCTGCTCAGTGCGCTGGACGGCATCACGCCCGAGACGTTGAACATCCCCAAGCTGGCGCAGCGGGTGCGGACGGAGGAAATTTCCGAGGTAATACTTGCACTTACGGCCAGCATCGACGGCCAGACCACGGCCCATGTGATCGCCGAATACCTGGAGGATACGGGTGCCCAGGTCACCAGCCTGGCCAAGGGCGTGCCCATCGGCGGCGAACTGGATTACCTGGACGACGGCACAATCTCGGCCGCCCTGGCGGCCCGCAAGGCGGTGTGACGCCGGGCGGGAAGCCGGGTTGAAAGCCCCCCTGCCGCCAGGATTTGCCGTGTATGACAAGCGTATGACTTACGTATGATTTGCGTATGCCAACGGTGTCAGAAATTGTCGACTTGGCCCCGATGCCCGCATTTGCGTTGAACGCCAATGCCAGGCCGGCCAGGTGGACGCGAGGTCGCCGATCTTCAGCATCCGCTCGTCGTCATCGCAGAACAATTCGGCCGCGATCCGGTCACGCTCGTTGTAGCGATTGTAGTGGTCCAGTGCCGTGTTGATGTCGTCCATTGCCGCCGCCACGCTTGGGTTATCCGCGTCAAGGCAGGACCAGATCCAGAAGCCTTCCGGCAACACCGTGTTGGCGCTGCCGACCGCGAGCATCAGTTGGTCCTGCTTCAGCGTGCCCTCTTGGCACCGCAGGTCGGCCTGATGGACCAGCACGCCCGTGAAGTCCGTCCGACGGCAATCGGCCCCTGAAAGCGAAGCTTGCGACAGGATGGCACCGTGAAGCTTGGCGCCGCGCAGGTCTGCCCCTTCGAACGTTGCCCGGTAGAGGTTGGCCCCGTGCAGTTTCGCGTTGCGCAACCCGGCGCCGCGCAGTGTCGCCGACTGCATGCGCGCACCGTGCAACTTGGCGTCCCACAGGTTTGCCCCATCGAAGATGGCGTTTTCCAGAAGTGCGCCGTGCAATTTGACCCGAGGCAGCGATGCCCCTTGGAATTGAGCGTAGCGCAGGTTCGTCCATTCGAGGTCAGCCAGGCCCAACAGCGCGCCCTGAAAACCGGCCCGCTCCAGATAGCCGCTGTTCAGATTGACCCTGACCAGATCGGCGCCTTGCAGCTTGGCCTCGCCAAGATTGGCGTTGGGTAGTTGGGCGGCACGCAAGGACGCGCCCTGAAGATCCGCGTGTTGCAGGGTGACGCCCGGCATCTCCGCCCTTCGGAAGTCTGCGCCGGCGGCGAAGACACGGATCAGGCGGGCCCTCGTCAGGTCGCGTTGTTGCAGATTTGGCGAGTCGAGGGCTGCGAGCCGTAGCCGGTAGCGCTGCATCTCTTGTTCGGTTGGGATCAGGGGATCCTGTGTGGTTGGTTCGCCGTCTCGTTTTTGGCGAAAGTCACGCAGCCACAGCTCGAACGGTTTCCAGTCGGCTGGCCGGACGGTCAGGCGCGCCTCTACCAGATTGGCCTGCGCCATCATGCCAAACTGGTTAAGCGTCGTGCGCTCCAGCCCCACCGCCCAGACCGAACCCAGCAGGACCAGAAACACCGTGATCCGTTTGGCGCTGAGCTGGGAGGTGCGCGCCCCGCCCTGGCCGGACAGGTAGTCGTGCGCGACCAGAAAGCTCATGTAGCAAACGCAAATTGCGCAGGCGAAGCCGAAGCCCGCGACCGCGGTGGTCAGCCACTCATGCGCGGGCATGCTCCACCACCAGGCGATGCCTACGACGGCGGGCGGGAACAGCCAGCCCAGGATGACCGCCAGGGCGACGGTCCAGTTGCCCAGGGCCAATCGCTGGATACAGCCGTCTTTTCGGCACCGATTGCGCCAGATCAGCCCGGCCACGGTGAACAGTGTCGGGTAGACGCTGTGCGACAGCGGCTCGACTTTTTGGCCAGGATTGCCGGGCAGGCGTTGGTCGATCTGGCCAAGTGCCTCCCACAACGAGAAGAGGAAGATGTGCAGGTAGCAGTAGACCGCCGCCGTGAAGAGGGGTGCGGCCAGGTAGAAGGCCGTCGGCGGCACCTGGATGTTGATCAGCGGCAGCGTGGTCGCGGCGCCGTGCGCGAAGAAGTCGGCGTCCTGGTGCGCCATCAGCGTGATGCCGACGAACAGCACCAGCACCAGCAGCCCGAACCAGGTGCTGCGCGCGTTTTGCGCGATCTTTTCGATCTGATCCAGGCGGTCTGACTGGTCCATGGGCTCCCCCAGGCGGTTAGGATACCACCCGAGGTGGCGCTACCAAAGGGCTCAAGGGCATGTCCCGTCGGCGAAGCGGACCGTGACGATCGCGCCCTGGGCGCGCCAGGCGTCCAACTGTTCCCGGTCGTAGAAGAGGCTGGCGGTGCTGCTGTCCGCCAGAACGTCATAGGCCTCGCGGTCGATATAGCTGGTTTCCTGCGGCGGTGCCGTGATCGAGGAGGCAGCGCCATAGGGGACCGGCTCCTTCGGCCAGTGGCAGCCCGGGGAGAGCCCCGGGGGCAGGGCGGTCAGCGGATCGCCGAAGGCGGTATCCAGCACCGATTGGGTCAGGCCTTGCGCCGTGACCAGGGTCGCCGAAAACAGGCTGGCCCCGGCCAGAACCGTTTCGTCGAAGGTTGCGCCCGTCAGGTTGGCCCCCGACAATTCGGCATTGGTCAGATCGGCTAAGCTGAGATCGGCGTCGGTCAGGTCGGCGCCGGTCAGGTCCGCCCCAATCAGCTTGACGCTGTCGAAGTTAGCGCCGCGCAAGCTGGCGCCCTGCAGGCTGAAGCCGATCAGGTCCTGAAACCCGAAATCGACCCGATCCAGGATCACCTCGTTAAAGCTGGTTTCCTGCATCTGGAAGAAGCTGAGCTTCGCCGCGGTCATGTCGTTGCGGTTGAAGAAGACCCCGGTGATCGCGGCGCCCCGCATGTCGACGCGGGGCATCTGGGTGCGGTTCACCTCAACCTCCAGCATGTAGGCATCGATCAGGGCCACGTCCGCCAGCCGCGCAAAGCTGAGATCGGTCGCGATCATCCAGGCCTGGCTAAGCTCGGCCCCTTCCAGTTGGGCCATGCGCATGTCCACGTCGTTCAGCGTCGCCTTGCGCAGGTCCGCCCCCGGCAGCTGGGCGCGCAGCAAGCTGGCCCCGGTCAGGTCCACGCCGCGCATGTCTGCGCCGGCCAGAAAGGCATAGCTGAGATCGGCGCCGCGCAGGTCCGCGCCGTGCAGCGTGGCCGTGCCGATGCCGCGGGTGCGGCCCAGCCAGCGTTGTGCCGCCTCGCGTTGAAAGGCGGTGCGGTCCGTGTCGCTCCAGCTGTCGATGTCCGCGGGCAGGCCTTGGCGTGCGGCATAGGCGCTTTGGTAGTCGACCACCCAGAGATCGAAGCCCAGCCAGTCTGGGGGGCGCACGCTCAGCTCCGCCTCGCTCAGATCGGCGCGCGCCATCAGGACCGGCAGGCCGGTGTCGTCGAGCCAGGGGATCAGGCCGCCGCCCGCGCGGTCCCACGATAGCGTGCCGATCACGCCCAGCGTTGCAATGCCCAGGATCTGACGGCGCAGCATCCGGCGGGCGGTCTCCGCGCGCGAGTGGCCGGACATGCGCCGATGCGTTGCCATCAGGCTGATCACGGCGGTCATCAGGGCGGCCCAAAAGCTGACCCCGGCGATCAGGGTCACGGCCGGGTTGTGCGCGGGCGCCGAGCGCCACCAGAGCCAGCCCAGCACCACTAGCCCGAAGACCCAGCCCAGCAGGACCGCGATGATCACGGTCATCCGGCTGAGATCGCGCGGCGGGATACAGGCGTCTTTGCGCCGATAGTCGCGATAGAGCAGCCCCGCCACCGTATAGATCGTCGGGTAGACCAGATCGCCGAGCGGCGGCGCATCGGGGGCCTGCTCCAGATCGCCCAGCGAGTCCCAGAGCCCCAGCAGATAGACCTGCAAATAGCAGTAAAGCGCCGCGGTCAGCACGGGGGCTGCCAGGAAGAAGGCATCGGGCGGCACGTCGACATTCACCACCGGCAGCGTAGTGGACGCGCCGAAGGCAAAGAAATCGCTGTCCTGGTGGCCCATCAGCGTTATGCCGACAAAGATCAGCACGACCAGCAACCCGAACCAGGTATTGCGGGCGTTCTGCGCGATCTTCTCGATCTGAGCCAGTCGTTCTGATTGGTCCATCTGCTCCCCCCTCCGGGCCACGGTAGCACCGGAGGGGTTGGGGCTGAAGACCGGTCTGGGCCAAAGGCTTCGGTTACTGGCTTGTATCGCTGGCTTGCGCTTCAGCGACTAGGTGCGATCTCTGCACCCGGGCTTCTTTGGCGTGAGACTCTGGCCGAGCAGGGGTAGGGAGCGCCCGCGTCGCCGCCGCGTCCGCGTTACCGGCCGCCGCCCATGACGACGATCTTATACTCCTTTTCGGAGTCGTCTGCTTGGCTCGCGCCCGTTTGAGCGTGCAGGTGCGGCGACCAGACCAGGCGTTTCGACACTTTGCCCGATTTCTCAGCGCCAGCGACGGTGTCGAGGGCGTCGTCGTCGAGCGCCAAGGGGGTGGATGAAGCTTGATTTGTCATGCGGTTTCCTTCTCGATTTTAACGTACTGGGTTTCGTTGTGGCGGTCTTGACGGAAACGGCGGCGCTGATCTGTGACACCCGCTACATATCGGCAAGAAAATTGGGCGTCAGCCGTGCCGCCCATGCGATCGAGACCGATTGTTGCTGCTTGCAGCGTTGATGGGCCGGTTGGCGCGACCGGGAGATCGTGATGTATCTGCGTCCTGGCTGGGATGATGGACCCGATCTAAGCAGCGCGCGGCAGGTCCGTCAGAAACCTGGCCACATCCCGGCGCGTGCGCAGGTGATGGCGGGCGAGGTGTCCGGCCGGGCCGTCGTCGGTCATCAAGGTCAGGGCCTTGAGGCGGCCATCGCGGGCATACTTTGGCACCCAGCCGAAGATGAACCCCAGGTCGATCTGCTCGGGGCAGCCGGGGGCCAGGTCAGGCCGCGTGCGGCCATAGCCCGTCGCCACACGCCGGATGACGCGCCAAAGCCGCAGCCAGGTGGGGATGTCCAGGAAGATCACGCTGTCCGCGCGGGCCAGGCGCTGTGGCCAGGTGCGCGAGTAGTTGCCATCCATCACCCAGGCATCTTCGGTCAGCGCGGCTTCGACGCGGTCCAGAAAGACCGGTTCGGGGACTTCCTTCCAGCCCGGGCTGAAGATCAGGCTGTCCATGTGGATGACGGGCAGACCCAGCCGCGCCCCAATTTCGCGGGCCAGCGTGGATTTGCCCGACCCCGACCCGCCGATGATCATCACGCGCTGCATGTCGTTTGTACCAAATTCGGCGTCTGCGATGGGGCCGTTTACAGCAGACGAACTGCCCGTTCGAGCCATTTTCATTGTCCCGGGCCCCGTCGCCTTAGGGGCCGAAAATCCTTGCGAGGCTGATCAGGCGGCATGGTATCCTATGCGCACAAAAGGGCATGGGAGGAAGATTGAGATGCCTGTCCAGCGTCAACCGGCTTCATGCGGAGTATCGACGTGCCTCGGCGATATCTGCCAGCGCCTCGGCCGGACCCGCGCCGATGGCTAAGGTCACCAAAGACGTCGTCGACGCCATCGACACCATTATCGGCATCGTCTGGAAGTCGGCGCTGACGCTTCTGCTGATTTTTGTGGTGATCTTTCCAGACCACGTCATGGGCTACGTCCAGCAGATCGCTGAAAAGGCCGGGTATGACATTACCCAACTGACGATCATGGGTCAGAAATTGGACAAGATCAGCACGGATCAGCAGGAACAGGGCGAGAAGCTTCTAAGGATCAGCTCGGCCTATGAGGAGCTGCAGGCCGAGAACCAGAAGATGCGCGATCTTCTGGGATGTGTTTCTCAGGGCTGCTCGGACGCGCAGGTTGCCGCCATAGCCACGTTGCTGGGTACAGTGCGCGTCGCCGATACCAGTGTTCAAACGACGATCAACGAGGCCCTGGCAAGCGCTGAAGAGATCGTGGCAACTGCGACAACGCAGCCACCAGCGACCACCGGCGCGGTAGCCGTGATCGTTGGATCGGACAAGTCGTTGGAAAGTGCGGCTTGGGAGCTTCAGAAGCTGGCGCAGGAGTTTGAAGCCGAGATTGTCCGGCGGGGCACCTGGTACGCGACGCTCACCCGGTTCGAGACGCGCGCCGCGGCGGATGCGGCTGTTTCGCAGATCACTCGGTTGATGGGGCGGCCGCCGATCGTGCGCGCCTTCGACACGTGGTGCCCGGCGCCGTCGGTTGGTCCCGAAGAGGTGCTGGTCTGCTCGTTATAGACCGGCGTCCGCCGCGATCTGGGCGCGGGACTTCCTTGCGCGCTCGGTGGCGGATTTCAGCTGCCCGCAGGCGGCCAGGATGTCCTGGCCCCGTGGGGTGCGCACGGGGCTGGCATAGCCCGCGCGGTTGACGATGTCGGCGAAAGCCTCGATCCGCTCCCAGGACGAGCGCTCGTAGGGGGCGCCGGGCCAGGCGTTGAACGGGATCAGGTTGATCTTGGCGGGGATGCCTTTGATCAGCTTGATCAGGCGCTTCGCGTCCGCATCGCTGTCGTTAATGCCCTTCAGCATCACGTATTCAAACGTGATCCGCTCGGCGTTCGACAGGCGCGGATAGGCCCGGCAGGCGGCCATCAGTTCGTCGATCTTCCATTTGCGGTTGATCGGCACGAGCACGTCGCGCAGGTCGTCCGTGACCGCGTGCAGCGATATCGCCAGCAGGGTCTGCGCTTCTGCCCCCCATTTGGGGATCTCTGGTACGACGCCGGAGGTGGACAGGGTGATCCGACGCCGCGACAGGCTCAACCCCTCGGCATCCATCACGATCAGCATGGCATCGCGCACGTTCTGGGCGTTGTAAAGCGGCTCGCCCATGCCCATCAGAACGATATTGGTGAGGCGGCGTTTTTGCGTGGCCTCGTGCCCCCATTCGCCCAGGTCATCGCGGCAGACCAGCACCTGGCCGACGATCTCGGCCGGCGTGAGGTTGCGCACCAGCTTTTGCGTACCCGTGTGGCAGAACGGGCAGGTCAGCGTGCAGCCAACCTGTGAGGAGATGCACAGCGTGCCGCGGTCTTCTTCGGGGATATAGACGGCCTCGACCTCGTGGCCGCCGGCGATGCGCAGCAGGTATTTGCGGGTGCCGTCCTCCGAGATTTGGCGGGTCACGATCTCGGGCCGCCCCACATCGAAGGCCGCTGCCAGATCGGCCCGGAATCCCTTGGACAGGTTCGTCATGGCGTCAAAATCGCTGACACCCTTGTTGTACATCCACTGCCAGAGCTGGCCCGCCCGCATCTTGCGCTGCTTCTCGGGCACGCCCAATTCGCTCATCGCGTCCAGCAGTCCCGCCCGCGTCAGACCCACCAGGTTCGGGCGCACAGGTGCCCCCTCCTCTGCCTTGCGGGGCAGGGTGGCAAAGTCAGGCGAGATAGCGGTCGCTGCCGGGCGCGGGTCGGTCATTAGCTCTCTCTTGGAAGATCGCGGCGCATAACATAGTGCGTTCCACCAATCCAGTGAACTATTGATCGAATCAAGATACCTTGGTACCAAGATATCAAAGGAGTTCGTGATGAAGCAGATCGTGCGTGTGCAGACCGGACTGAGGTTGGAAAAACGGGTGTTGAAGGTCCTGAAAGGGCTGGCGGAACATCTGGAGATCTCGGGCGCTGAACTGGTCGAAGCCATTGCGTTGCACGCCTTCGAGGGCAAGGCCCCGTTTCCCGAGGAGACGCTGAAGAAGATCGCCCAGCTCAAAGATGTCTACGATCTGGACCTAACGGCGGCAGACAGCCATCTGACAACCGAGATGGGAGCGAAGGAATGACGCAATCGGATCAGGCGCTGCTGGATGCGTTCGAATCCAGAACCCTCTCGCCCACGGCGTTCTCGCACGAGGATCACATCCGGGTCGCCTTCGCGGCCTTGGCCCGGTACGAGTTTTTTGACGCCTGCCTGCGGGTGGCAAATGGCCTGCGCGACTTGGCGGGACGCGCACATGTGCCTGCAAAGTTCAACGCGACCGTGACCATGGCCTTTCTCAGCCAGATCGCCGAACGGATGGATGTCCGAGACTATGCGGAGTCGGGCGCCTTTCTCGTGGACAATGGCGATCTGATGACGGGTCAGGCGATGCGCATGTTCACGCCAGAACGCATGGGCACTGAGACGGCGCGCAGGGTTGCTCTGTTGCCTGACTTGGGCTTGCCAGGCCCGGGGCAGGCTGGTGAGCGCCCGCGCGCGTAGTCCGCGGTGCGCAAGCCTGGGTAACCGTGGCTGCTTTGCCGCGGCGGGCGCGGGCGATAGCCTATGCGCATAAGCCTATGCGCGTAGGAGACACCGGAAGAGGAGGCAGCCCGCTGCGATGGTGCCCAGACGGATTATAGCGCTTTTCGTGGGCGTCGCCCTTGGGCTGGCGCTGGTGATCGGCTGGCGGTTTCTGGTTGTGCCAGACCACAGCCGCGGTGCCCGGATGGTGGCGCTGTTCGAACAGTACTGCGTGCCCTTTGTGATCGACCGCACTGTCCCGGCGCCGATTGGGCTCACGTCGATCAGCGCATTTCCGGACGAGGACGTCTGGATGGACGAAGGCACGGGGCTTAATCTTACGGTGACCGATCGTCATTGCACCGTCTCGGACATGCTCCTGCATCTGGCAGAAGCAGACCTTCGGATCGTCGACGAGGGCTTCGCCGGCTTGCAACAAAGGCACTTTGCCGATTGGGTTGCCCTGGACGCCCTTGGGGACCATTGGGAACGCCATGTCGCATGGGCACCGGTTCAGACAGATCCCGATCGGTCCATTCAACTGTTTCGCCCAGGCGCCGAGAGCGGCAGCAGCGTGACCACCCTACAGTCGGGGGTCTACCCTTGGTGAGCGCGCCGGCCGTTCGACGATTACGACCGCAAGGCCCAGGATCACGACCGCGCCGCCGCCCACCAGCCACCAGGTCAACGCTTCCCCCAGGAACAACACGCTGGCCGCCACGGTGAAGACGGGCAGCAGCAGCAGGAAGGGCGCGACCTGCGCCACGGGGTAGAGGCCCAGCAGTCGGTACCAAATGCCATAGCCAACCGCCGTCATCACCAGGCCCAGATAGATCACCGTGGCCCAGACCTGCGCATCGGCCCGCATCAGATGGCCGATCTGGTCCTCCTCGACCAACAGGGACGCCACCAGCAGTTGGGGTGCTGCAAAGACCGCGACCCAGGCGATCATCGTAAAGCCGCCGACACTGCCCAGGGTGCGGGCGATCACCTGGCCCACGGCCCAGGCGAAGGCCCCGGCGGTCACCAGGTAGACCCCCGTCAGATCGTTGCCGGGCCTGGGCTCGCCCGCGATCATCACCACACCCACAAAGGCGATCAGCATGCCCACGATCTTGCGCGCGCCCAGCTTTTCACCGATGAAAACCGCAGCCAACAGGGCGGCAAAGGGCACCTCTAGCTGGACGATCAGCACGGCCGAGGACGCATCCAGCAGCCGCAGCCCGTAGAAGGTCAGCCCGTACTGGATCGCAGACCCCACCAGCGCCACCAGCGCGATGCGCCGCAAGATGCCCTGGGGGATGCGCACGAACCAGACCAGCGCCAGGGCCGTCACCGCAAAGCGCAGCGCCATCAGCAGGATGGGCGGAAAGTCGGCCACAACCGGTTTCGCGGCCGTAAAGCCCATGCCCCAGATCAGGGGCACGAGCAGGCCGCACAGGATATCAAAGGGTTTCACGGCGCCATGGGTTTGATGATCAGCCGCCGGACCGGCCGGGCGCCGTCAGGTCACTGACAGCGGCCGGCGGCCGACTTGATCGCGGCGGTGAAACCCGACAACGAGAACGTGTCCCGCGTGGTCGTGCCGCGCTGCGACACACCCTGCACCCGCGCCCTGGCGCCACGGCGGAAGGCGTTGGTGATCTGGCCGTCTTCGGCCGACGAGACCGCCCAGGCGTTCTCCCCCTCCGTGAACAGCGAGAACTGTTGGTTGCCCACCGACACCTCGACCTTCGAGCCCCCCTTGAACGGATACCCCGACAGGAACGACACCTCGTTCTGGACGCCCTGGGACGGGCGGACCGAGACCATCAAAAAGATCGGGCCACGCCGCACTTCAACCTGTTTGCCGCCACGGGTGGCTGTGCTTTCCACCGGACGGGTCACCACCCAGCAGATCTTGTTGCCGTCGCGCACGACCTCGAATACGGACCAATCCTTGATCGCATCGACCCGCTGGGGCGTCGCTGCAGCCGGGGCCGCCATGGTCACCGCGATCAATGCTGCCCATACCCAACTTAGACTAAATCTCATGCTCGCCTCGTTTTGCCGCGGCCCTAGGGGCGCGATCTCGACACAGTTGTTCCGCGCTTCGGAATGAGCATACTGTACTTCGCCCGGGGATTTCCAGTCCGGGTCGGGAAATTCAGAAGGCAGGAAGTCACAGGGGGCGACAAGCGCCGGTGTACCAGACCAGACGCGATGAAAGAGCCAACCGGTCGTGACGGCCGCTAGCCCTGGAAGTCCGCTCGATAATCAGAGCGACGAAGCGTTGGTCGCGGCGATTGCCGTGGACCGCGACAAACAAGCCTTTGCCGAATTGTTCCGCCGGTTTGCCGGCCGCGTGAAGGGTTTCATGATGCGCGGCGGTCTGGCGGCCGAGCATGCCGAGGAAATCGCCCAGGAAGTGATGGTGTCGATCTGGCGCAAGGCCGATACCTTTGATGCGGGTCGCGCGCGGGCGGTGACGTGGATCTATACGATCGCGCGGAACCGGCGCATCGACCTGATCCGCCGCCAATCGCGGCCCGAAGCGGATCCGAACGACCCCAGCTTTGCACCAGATCCGGAGCCGGACACCGCCCAGCAGTTCGCCGCAGCGGAACGCGACGCCCAGGTCAGGGCCGCACTGGAGAGTTTGAACCCCGAACAGCTACAGGTGATCGAATTGGCCTTCTTCGGCGGGCTAAGCCATGCGGAGATTGCCGAAAAGCTGCAGACGCCGTTGGGGACCGTCAAATCGCGCTTGCGCCTGTCGTTTGCGCGGCTGCGATCTGCGCTGGGCGAGGGGTTCGAGATGGAGCTGGCCGACGACTAGCGCCTTGCTGGGCCAGATTTTTGGCCGCCCCTATTGCCCAAAGACCGACCAGGTGATCGTGACGGTCGCGCTGACCTCCAGCTCGCCGGGGGCAATGGCGCCCGAGCTTACCCGCATTTCGGCCATCGGGGCGCCGCGCGGCCCCTGGTTGGCCCCTTCGTGGAGAGACTGGACCGGGCCCAGAATCACCCCCATTGCCTGGGCGTACAACTCGGCCCGGCGCGTCGCCTCGGCCACCGCCCGGCGGCGGGCTTCATCCAACAGCACCGGCTCGGTCGACATGGCGAAGTAGAGGTTATCGATCCGGTTCGCGCCGCTGACAATGACAGCATCCAGCAGCTGACCGACGGCGGAAATATCGCGCACCGTTGCCTGGATGCGGTTCACCACCCGGTAGGCCCGCACGCTAGGCGCGCTGTCAGGCGCGTTGCGGCGGTCGGCATAGATGGGCGAGATCACCAGGCTCATTGTGCGGATATCGCGGGCGGCGATGCCCGACTCCCGCAGGGCCAGGATCGTCTCCGCCGCAGCTTGGGCATTGTCGGCCTGGGCTTTACTGGCGGTGGGGGCCTCGGTCTCGATGCCCACGGTGACCACGGCCATGTCCGGGACGGCGAAGACCGACCCGGTGCTGACGACCGTAATGGACGGCTGCTCTGCCCAGGCGGGCACAGCCAATAACAGAGCGCAGACCCAGATGCGTGCCAAGTTCAGCATGCGCCCTCTCCTTGCGGCCGGCCGGGCGTCAACCCGGCGCCGGCTTTGATGTCAGCCCTTAAAAGAACGCCTGCAGGCCGGTCTGGGCGCGGCCCAGGATCAGCGCGTGCACATCGTGCGTGCCTTCGTAGGTGTTCACCGTCTCCAGGTTCACGACATGGCGGATCACGTGGAAGTCCAGGCTGATCCCGTTGCCGCCGTGCATGTCCCGGGCGTTACGCGCCACATCCAGCGCTTTGCCACAGTTGTTGCGCTTGACGATCGAGATCATCTCGGGCGCGAAGCCACCCTGATCCATCAGGCGACCCACCCGCAGCGAGCCCTGCAGGCCCAGCGCGATCTCGGTCTGCATGTCTGCCAGCTTCTTCTGGAACAGCTGCGTTTGTGCCAACGGCTTGCCGAATTGCTTGCGGTCCAGGCCGTACTGACGCGCCGCGTGCCAGCAGAACTCGGCGGCACCCATCGTGCCCCAGGAAATCCCGTAGCGCGCGCGGTTCAGGCAGCCGAACGGACCCTTCAGGCCTTCGACGTTGGGCAGCAGCGCATCTTCAGGCACCTCGACGCCGTCCATGACGATCTCGCCGGTGATCGAGGCGCGCAGGCTCATCTTGTTGCCGATCTTGGGTGCCGACAGGCCCTTCATGCCCTTTTCCAGGACGAAGCCGCGGATCGCGCCGCCATGGGCGTCCGACTTGGCCCAGATCACGAAGACGTCCGCGACCGGCGAGTTCGAGATCCACATCTTCGAGCCGTTCAAGACATAGCCGCCCTGCACCTTCTCGGCGCGGGTCTTCATGCCGCCGGGGTCGGAACCGGCATCCGGCTCGGTCAGGCCGAAGCAGCCGATGTATTCCCCGGTCGCCAGCTTGGGCAGATACTTCTGGCGCTGCTCCTCCGAGCCGTAGGCATGGATCGGATACATCACCAAGCTGGACTGCACGGACATCATCGAGCGGTAGCCCGAATCGCAGCGCTCCACCTCGCGGGCCACCAGCCCGTACGAGACATAGTTGGCGCCGACGCCGCCATACCCCTCGGGGATCGTCACGCCCAACAGGCCCAGTTCGCCCATCTCGCGGAAGATCTCGATATCCGTATGCTCGTCCTGGAAAGCGGACGTGACGCGCGGCATCAGGTTGTCTTCGACATAGGCGCGCGCGGTGTCGCGGATCATCCGCTCTTCTTCGGTCAGTTGGTCGTCGATCTGGAACGGATCGTCCCACTGAAAGGCAGGGCGGGAGGTCGTGTTGATCGGGGTTCCGATATTCATGGCCTGTCTCCTCGCTGAAAGTTGCTGGGTGGGGGTTTAGCGTCGCCGGGCCGTCCCGTCCATCCGAAGGGCGATTTGGACGCATCACCGCGATGGATTCCGCAATGAATTCCGCGTGAGGCGGCGCGGCGCGCCCGCTCAACGCAGGATTGCAGTCCGCGATCACCCGTTTTATGCAGCCGAGGTGAACGGAACGGGGATAGCATGGCGCTATTCGATAGATCTTTGTGGCCGGACCAGGTCCGCTCGCCCTATCTGCGGTTGGGGCTGGCATTGGTGCTGTCGCCGCTGCTGATGTGCCTGTTGGTGGCCAGCCTGGGCTTTTTGGTGGGCGCGGTGTCTGAATCGAACCGCGATGCGGTGATCGACTATGGCATGGGCGTGCTGCCCTACCTGCTGGGCGCGATGATCGCCTTCATGCTGACCTTCGGCATGGTGGGGGTCCTGGCTTTGTGGGCCTTTACCCAGCGCAGTCTGATCATCTGGGCGCTGACCGGGGCGTTCGTGGGCGCTTGTGCCGGCGTTATCGTCACGCTGTTCGGGGGCGACCCGCCCTACTGGCGCATCCCCGCCCTCTTTGGCCTGTTGGGCTGGATGCTGTTCCTGCTGATCCGAGGCATTGCCGGGATCAGGACACCCAAGCGGCGGGTGGAAAGCAGCCTGGAGAGTTCCGTCTAGACCCGCCTAGACCCGCGCTTAGCCGGCAGTTGCTGCTAAGGCCCCGCCATCGCGGCGCCAGAAGGGCCGATTACCGGGCGTGGCCCGCTCCATCGCAGCCACCGCCATCATCACATCGAAATCTGGCAGGGTGCCCAGGCTGTCCAACAGTCGCACTGCGCCGGTGGCCCCGGCCGGGATGACGGCCTGCTGCCCCATGCTGTCGCTGATGCGCCAGGCGCGACCACCGGGGATCTGTGGCCCGGCTACGATGTCGACGGCGACGATGGCATCCAGCGCCAGGATCGCGCCGCCCAAGGGCCCGAAATAGGAGATCCGCCCTTCGTCGATGGTGACCAGGCCCGGCCCGCCGAACCGCGCCCAAAGCCCGGCAAAGGCGGTCTGTGCAGCACCCGCCGCGCCGACCCACAGCAGCAGCGCAAAGGCCAGCGGCAGCAGGGCGAACAGATCGCCCCGCCAAAGCCGCGGCCCCCAGGTGGCCGCGATCACACCGCCCGCGATGATCAGGCCGAGGGAGACGGCCCAACGGCGGATGGCGGCGACCGCCTCTGGCCGAAAAAAGCTCACCGCCAATCCCCCAGGGTGGCCTGCCACAAGGTCAGTGCCGCCACGGCGGCAGTGTCGGCCCGCAGGATGCGTGGCCCCAGGGACACCGCATGGGTGCCGGGCATTTGGCGCAGGCGCTCGGCCTCCTCCGTTGAAAAGCCACCCTCCGGCCCGATCAGTACGGCCCAGGGGGCGTCGCGCAGGCTGGGCACCGCCCCCACTTTGGTCAGCAGGTCCCTCGCTTGCAGCCCTTCGCCGGTTTCATCGCAGAACAGGATCTGGCGGTTGGCGTCCCATCCTTCCAACAGTTTGGTCAGGGAAACAGGCGCCGCCACCTCGGGCACCGAGACCATGCCGCATTGCTCTGCCGCTTCGATGGCATGGGCGCGCAGGCGGTCGACGTTTACCCGCTCGGCATTGGTGTGCTGCGTGAAGACGGGTTGCAGCCGCGCGCATCCCATCTCGCAGGCTTTCTCGGCGATGAAATCCGTGCGTGCCTTCTTGATCGGGGCGAAACACAGCCACAGGTCGGGCGGCTGGGTCTGTGGCCGGGTCTGTGCCCGGCACACCAGACGGCCCGCGCGTTTGCCTGCCTCGGTCACCTCGGCTTGCCATTCGCCGTCGCGCCCGTTGAAGATCAACAGCGCATCGCCCACCCCCAGCCGCATCACGCCGAACAGGTAATGCGCCTGATCCCGGGTCAGCGAGACGTCCATCCCCACTCCCGCATCCGCCCCCAAGGGTGCGTCGACGAATAGCCTGATTTTCGAACGCGCCTGTGCCATAGAGCCCCCATGGTTGACCGGTTCCATAACAGCCCCCTGGCGCCCGATGGAAGGGTGCGTGATGCAACCAAGCTGAACTGGGTGGACAGGTTCTGCCCACCCCGGTCGCGGCCCTGGCTGCGGCTGAGCCGCGCCGACCGGCCCATCGGCACCTGGCTGCTGCTGATCCCCTGCTGGTGGGCAATTGCGCTGGCGGCTGTGAAGGTGGGTTGGTCCTGGTGGGACCTGTGGCTGATGGCTGGCTGCGCCATCGGTGCCTTCCTGATGCGGGGCG
>JBCCML010000057.1:0-28553 GCA_039026375.1 Pseudomonadota bacterium | reverse complement strand
GTTGCATCCAAGTTATCCACTAACGGATCAGTAGTAGCGCTAGCATCAAAATATTCGGCAGACCACGTAAGACCACCGTCCGAAACATTATTTACTGACGCTGGTCTCCAACGTGAAGCCGATCCGCGGGGCGCATCAACCGGCGGATATCGCTAGGGTCCCGCTATCGCTTGCTAGGCGCGGCGTCTTACGCTGGTTAAGCGGCCTCCGCCGCCGGAGAGCCCGTTGCCCGACCCCGACGTCGATCCCCTGCCGCCGGACCCGCCCGCCGGGTTGAACGAGACACTGGCCGAGCGCTGGGCCGCCTTGCCCGGAAATGTGCGCGGCGGCATCCTGTTCATCGTCGCCTCGGCCTTCTTTTCGGTGATGATCGCCATGATCAAACTGGTGGGCGACCGGCTGCATGTGACCGAGATCCTGCTGTTCCGCCAGGTGACCATGGTCACCATCGCCGCGCCCGCCATCATCCGCGGCTGGCCGGGATCGCTGCACTCGGCCCGGCCGAAACTGCAGGTGATCCGCGTCGGCCTGGCCTTCTGCGCCATGACACTGGGCTTTTCTGCCGTGATCCATCTGCCGCTGGCGGAAGCGACCGTGATCTCGTTCTCCAAGGCCTTCTTCACCACACTGCTGGCCATCGTGATCCTGGGCGAGATCGTGCGCCTGCCCCGCTGGACCGGCCTGGTCCTGGGCTTTATCGGTATCCTGATCATCGTCTGGCCGTCCGAGGCAAAGGCATTCGAGATTTGGCACGTCGTGGCCATCGCCTCGGCCGTTTGCGTCAGCCTGGTCATGGTGATCATCCGCACATTGGCCCAGATCGACCAGCCGGTCACCATCCTGACCTATCAGGCGGTGGGCGTCGGTGCCCTGATGGTGGGGCCGGCGATCTGGTTGTGGCAATGGCCGACCGCCGCCGAATGGGCGCTGTTGATCGGCATCGGGGTGCTGTCCTGGGCGGCGCAGTACCTGAACATCCTCAGCTTCCGGGTGGGCGAGGCGTCAGCTCTGGCCCCGCTGGAGTACACGCGCCTGCTGTTCGCCACGGTCCTGGGGCTGTGGCTGTTCGCTGAATGGCCGGAACCGCGCGTCTGGTTGGGGGCCGCCATCATCATTGCAGCAGCGCTTTACGTGCTGCACCGCGAGCGCAAGGCCAAGGCCCGCACATGAACAGCGGGGGGCTGGACTTCCGGACCTTGAGCGGCCGGGATCTGGCAGCTTTGGGACTGGGCACGCAGGAAATCGTCGATGCCATCGCCGACGCCGTGCGCCAGATGGCGGCGGGCCGCCTGCATGCCCCGCCCAAGACCGGCGTGCTGCCGGGCGATGGGCGCTATGTTATGACCACGCTGTCCGTGGCGGATCCCAGCCTGCCCGTGGTGGCAAAGCTGGTCTCGGTCCAGCCGGCGAACCCGGCCCAGGGCCTGCCCGCGATCAACGGCGCGATCCTGGTCATGGACGGCCAGACCGGCGTGCTGCGTGCGGTGATGGGGGCCAACTGGATCACCGCCGCCCGCACCGCGGGGATGAGCGCGCTGATGGCCCAGCACATGGCCGATCCCGCGGCGGAGGTGATCGCCTTCATCGGCTGCGGGGTGCAGGCGCGCGCGCACCTGGCAGCCTTTGCCGAGTTGTTCCCGCTCAGCCGGGTGCTGGCCTTTGGGCGGGGGGCCGCGAACACCGATGCCCTGTTGGCCGAGGCCAGGGCCCTGGGGCTGACGGCGGAGGCCGCGCCCACCGCCCGCGCCGCCCTGGAACAGGCCCAGATCGTGATCAGCGCCGTGACCCGCGCGCCCGATCTGCAGCCCTTTCTGGATGCGGCCTGGCTCGCCCCCGGCAGCTTCGCCGCGGTCACCGATGTGGCACTACCCTGGTTGCCCGAGACTTTGGGGGCGATCGACCGGATCATCATCGACGACCTGACGCAAGAGCGGGTGATGAAGCCGCCCATGCTGGACCTGGATCTGGTCTGGGGCGACATGGCCGATGTGGTGACCGGCAGGCGGGTGGCCACGCACCAGCCGGACCGACGCCAGGCCTTCATCTTTCGCGGACAGGCCCTGGCCGACCATGCCCTGGCTGCCCTGGCGCTGGCCCGTGCGGACGGGTCGGCGGGCAAGTAGCAGGCAGATAGCGGGGAAAAACCCCGGCCCCATCCGTCAGCCCAGCGCACCGCCCCGCCGAGTGACAGTGACCCACGTGACAGTGACCCAAGTGACCCAAGTGACCCAAGTGACAGTTCTCACAGAATCGCCCAGTTGCGCGCCCGTAAAATCGCGCCATCGCCGATTGGCGGCGACAACCCAGCGACCGATGAGACCCGAGATGCGTATCGCAGGCCTGATCTTCAGCCGTACCCGCCCGTGCTGGTCCTGCCATGGAACCGGCATCCGTTGGCTCAGCTTCAACGGCCGCGCGGTGCGCGAGACCTGCCCCGTCTGTAACGGCACGGGAACGGTGCGCAAATCCACGGCGCCGGGCGCTGACGCAGCCGTCCGACAGCGGCCCGCGAAATCATCCGGAATTAGATGACATGAAGTGATTTTATTCCGAATAAAATCACCGATATCGCATTCGATGACATCTTAAGTGACAAAATCCAGGCTGAAATCACGCGGAAAGTCATGTGGCATGTCATCGGTGAAATCACGCGCGATATCACGTGTCACGTGAGGTCCCCAGCTGGGATCGGGGTCAGCCGCGATGTGGCGGTCGAGACGCGGCGGCCAACGCCTTTGCAGGGTTTCGCGCTAGACGTTGCGCCCCTCCAATGCGGCCAAAACGGCGTCGGTCATTTCGCGCGTCGTGGCCTGCCCGCCCAGGTCCCGGGGGCGGGGCTGACCGGCGGCGGTCACCTGCTCGACCGCGGTCAGTAGCGCCTTGGCCGCAACCGGCTCACCCAGATGCTCCAGCATCATCGAGGCGGACCAGAACGACCCGATCGGGTTGGCAATGCCCTGGCCCATAATGTCGAACGCCGAGCCGTGGATCGGCTCGAACATGCTGGGATATTTGCCCTCGGGGTTCAGGTTCGCCGTGGGTGCCAAACCCAGCGAGCCGGTCAGCGCCGCAGCCAGATCGGACAGCACGTCGGCGTGCAGGTTGGTGGCCACCACCACGTCGATATCGCCCGGGCGCAGCACCATGCGCGTCGTCATGGCGTCGACCAGCACCTTCTCGACGGTGATGTCCGGATAGTCCGGGCGCAGCGTCTCGAAGACATCGTCCCACATCACCATGCCGTGGCGCTGGGCGTTCGATTTTGTCACCAATGTCAGATGCTTAGCTGGGCGGGAGCGTGCCAGTTCCAGGGCAAAGCGCTGGATCCGCTCGACCCCTGCGCGGGTGAAGACGGTGACGTCCATGCCGACCTCTTCCGGGTGGCCGCGGTGCACCCGTCCCCCGGCGCCGGCATACTCGCCCTCGGAGTTTTCGCGCACGATCACCCAGTCTAGATCGCCGGGGCCGACACCGCGGAGCGGGCTCTCCACCCCTTCCAGCACGCGGGCGGGCCGGACATTGGCGTACTGGTCAAAGGGCTGGCAGATCGCGAGACGCAGCCCCCATAACGAGATATGGTCGGGCACGCGCGGATCGCCCGCCGAGCCGAAGAAGATCGCGTCAAACGGCTTCAGCTGCTCCAGGCCATCGGCGGGCATCATCTCGCCGGTGGCCAGATAACGCTCGGACCCCCAGTCGAAATCCGTGACCTCCAGGGCGAACCCCTCGCGCGCGGCGACGGCATGCAGCACCTCCAGACCGGCGGCGATAACCTCGGTGCCGATCCCGTCCCCGGGAATGGCGGCGATCTTGTGGGTGCGCATGGTCTCTCCCTCTCGAGCGGTGCGGGTGTCGCTTAGCGCGATGCCCGCCCGGACGCGAGGGGGTGGGCGGCCCTAGCGCACCACCATCACCGACATGCTGGCGTGCGAGGCCAGGTAGCCGGCGTTCGAGGCAAAGACGTGTTCCGCCAGGCCGGGCACGTGGCTGGCCATGACCACCAGATCGGCGCCGATCTTTTCGGCACTGTCAGACAGCACGTTGTCCAGTTCGACCGAGACATCGTTGCTGGTCTCGGTATGTGGGATCATGTCGACGCCGTGCCGGGAGGTTCGGGCCTGGGCGAACCGGGTCAGCTTGTCGGCGTATTCCTCGGGGTTCTTCGCCACCAGATTGGGTCCGGTGCCCGTGACGCTGACCAGCTGCACCTCGGCCCCGTAGTGCTTGCCCATGTCCGCGGCCACCGCCACTGCCCGGTCCGAGCCGTGTTCGTGGCGCAAGTCAACGGGGACCATGATCTTCTTGAACATCGCTTCCTCCTGTCCTGTGTGGGCAGAAGGATAATGACGCGGGCGGTGCCCCGCCTTGCGCCAGATCAAGGGCTGGGTTGGGGGGGTTAGCCCGCGACGGGGGCGGCGCCCAACACCTCCCACGCGATGCCAAGGGTCGCCACCAGACCCACCGCAAAGGCTAGGGTGCGCACGAACGGGATGCCCATCCAGAAGACGACCGCATGCCCGACGCGCGCCCAGAAGAAGATCATGGCCCACATCGCCGTCGTCTCGTTGGTCGCCCCCGCCAGATGGGCCACGATCACCAGCGCGGCGAAGGGGATCAGGCTTTCGACGGCGTTCACGTGCGCGCGGTCGCAGCGTTTCACCCAGGCGGGCATGTCGGCGAAGGTCGGATCCCTGTAGAGGCGCGGATTGGGCATCTCGACCGCCAGCGACCGCCCCACGATGTAGGGCAGCCACAGCAGGGCCGTCAGCACGGGCGTGTAGGCCAGATATGTCAAGTCAGGTGTCATCGCTCTCCCCCGGTAGATAAAATTTTATGATTAACAATCGCTTATTGCCGCGATTGCAGGCGCCGCACGCCCAGCGTCCGCCTACACGCCCAGCGCGTCGGCAATCCCCTCGATCGTGTCCGTCACGATGTCCCATTCCCCGTCGGCCTCGAAATCCTTGGTCTGGTCGGGGCCGTACTCGTAGGGGCGGTTTACGTAGGCCGTGCGCATGCCGTGGCTTTGCGCGGCCTCCAGATCGTCGTTGTGGGCCGCGCACATCATCACATCGTGCGTCTCCAGCCCCAACCCGGCGCAGGCGTTCAGATAGGCGCCGGGCGCGCGTTTATAGGCCCGCGTGACGTCCGAGGACATGATCAGATCCCAAGGAATGCCCGCCCGTTTTGCCATATTTGCCAATAACATAGTGGAGCCATTGGACAGCGGGCCGATGACAAACCCCTGCTTCAGCCGCAAGAGACCCGGCACCGAATCCGGCCAGGGCGACAGCCGGTGCCAGGCCAGGTTCAGGTCCCGGCGCGCCGCCTCGTCAAGGCGGTCGGCCACGCCGAATTCGTCCAGGATCACGTCCAGCCGCTCGCGGTGGATCACGTCGATCGGGGTCCACGGTCGCGTTCCCGCGATCACCGGCGCCATGCCCGGGCGATAGCCCGCCCGCCAGGCCCGCGCGAAGGCATCGCCGTCGAAATCGCTAACGCCTTGGGCGGCCATCGCGCGCTCGCTGAGCCGTGCAACGGAGCCGCGCCAGTCCACCACGGTGCCGAATGTGTCGAATAAAAGTGCTTTGATGCCCTGCATGGTGGCTCCTGCCGCCGGTCGCTTCCCCTGGACCGATACGAACCGGATCGACCCCGAAGGTCAACTACCAACCCCGGTCAGACGCACCTGAGCCGCCGATCACGTCTTCGTTGCCATGGCGTGAGCGGCCTTTCCACGCGCAGCTGCGCACATACCTGTGAAGCGCAATCAAACCGTGCAAACCGACACGAAGGAGACGACAGATGCGCCGCCTTTTCGCCGCCGCCCTCGCCGCCATGGCCCTGGCCATAGGCCCCATCGCCGCCACTGACGCCGCTGCGAAGGAGCCTGTCTATCAGTCGCTGTTCGGCACCGCGATCGACGGCACCGACCCGGTCGCCTACTTCACCGAAGGCCGCCCGGTCGAAGGCTCGTCCGAGTTCACGCACGATTGGAACGGCGCCACCTGGCGCTTTGCCTCGGCCGAGAACCGCGATCTGTTCGCCGCCAACCCCGAGCAGTATGCACCCCAGTACGGCGGCTATTGCGCCTGGGCCGTGGCCCAGGGCTACACCGCGTCGACCGATCCGACCGCCTGGAAGATCGTCGATGGCAAGCTTTACCTGAACTACAACGCCTCGGTCCAAAGCCGCTGGGAAGCGGATGTTCCCGGCCACATCGCCTCGGCCAACGGCAACTGGCCGGCGGTTCTGGACTAAGCCGCCGGGCATCATTCTCGACCAAAAAACCAATCAACCGCTTGGGGGATGCGCGGCGCCGCGCATGCCCCTTTTACTTGCGCCCAGGCACCCACCCACGCGCGACACAACCCCCTGATTTCAAAGACCATTCAAGTCTTCTGCTTTTTTTCTGAAGGCTGGTGACGTTCGTCACAGTTCCCCAGCGGCCAGTCCCCGAAAGTGCCTTCAACGCGTAGGGCGTGCGTTTTGGGGACTGTCAGAATGACCATCTTTGGCTTTGAAATCACCGGTGATCTGTTGCTATTGGCCGGGGTTGCTTCGGGCGTACTCAGCACGCTGGCCTACATGCCCTACATTCTGGATACGCTGGCCCGGCGCACGCGGCCGCAGCGGGCCTCGTGGCTGATCTGGTCGGTGCTGGGGGCGATCGCCTTCTTCAGCCAGGTCTACGAGGGCGCCACGGCTTCGCTGTGGTTTGCAGGCGTCCAGGTGTCGGGCACGATTGTGGTCTTCACGCTGTCGATCTTTGTCGGGCGGGGCCACTTCCTCAGCCGCGTTGACGCGCTGGTGCTGGTCGCGGCCGGTGTCGGCCTGGTCTTGTGGTACCACACGGACACGGCCGTCTATGCGCTGGCGATCACCATCGCTATCAGCCTGCTGGGCGGGGCGGTCACCATCGCCAAGGCCTACCGTGACCCGGACAGCGAGACGATGTCGACCTGGTTGATCTCGTTTGTCGCCGCGCTGGCAGCCATCGCGGCCGTCGGGAAACTGGACTGGGTGATCCTGGCCTATCCGCTCTACTTGCTGGTGCTGAACGCCGGTATCGTCGGCGCCATGCTGCTGGGCCGCGCCGCCCGCCGCCCGGCCATGGGGGCCGCCTAAAAGGCGCTTTCGCGGGCCTTGATCACCTGCATGACGAAGGTGTTTACCGGCGCGCTCATGTCCAGGGCCGCTGCCTCGCGCGGGATGGCGCCGTTGATAGCGTCAATCTCGCAGCGTTTGCGCGCCTCGTGGTCCTGCGCCATCGAGGGGCGCGCATTCGGGATCTTGGCGCCGAATGCGCGGATGTAGTCGACTGGGTCGTCGATCTCCACGGCGATGCCCTTGGCGCGGGCCACGGCGCAGGCCTCGGCCGCGCAGGCCTGGCTGATCGCCGAGGCATTTTCGTTGGCCATCACCTCGCCCACGGTCAGGCCGGTAATGGTGCAGGGGCCAGAATAGGCGCAGTTACAGATCAGCTTTTCCCAAACCATTTTGTGAATGTCGTCGAAGCTGAGCACCTTGAAGCCCGAGCTTTCCCAGACATCGGCGATCATGGCCGTGCGGTCATTGAGCGCGCCCTGGTATTCGCCCAGGCGCACGAACTCCATGCCGTTGTGGTGCGCGTGGCCCGGGCCCTTCATGGACGCGCCAAAGCCGCCCACAACCCCGATGGTCACCCGTTCGGGCCCGAAGGCGGCGGCGGCGATGTCCGGCCCGCCCAGCCCGTTCTGGATCGACAGGATGGCGGTGTCGTCGCGCACGATGGGCTGGATCGCGTCGCAGGCGGGCGCCACGCCGTCCAGCTTGGTGGCGATGATGGCCAGGTCGACAGGCCCCGCATCCGCGGCATTGGTGGTGGCGTTCAGGCGGACCGTGCGGTCGCCCGACGCCCCCTCGACCCGCAGGCCCTTGTCACGCATGGCGGCCACGTGCTCGGGCCAGGTGTCGACGGCCCAGACCTCGTGGCCATGATCGGCCATCAGCGCCGCGTAGACCGAGCCCATTGCCCCGGTTCCAATGATTGCCACTTTCGCCATGGTGCCCTCCCTGTTTGGGCGGCATCTTGCATCGCCGACGCCGCTCCGCAAGGGTGCGGCATGGAGGAAATCCGCCTGACGCTGAACAGCCACGCCACGCGCCTGCTGAGAACGGGGGCAGAGGGGCCTGCCTGCCTGTTCCTGCACGGCTTTCCCGAACATGGCGGCGCCTGGGCCGAGGTGTTTGGCCATCTGACCGGCGTGCGCGCCTGGGCGCCAGATCAGCGCGGTTATGGCACCGCGTGGCGTCCGGCTGAGGTCGAGCACTATGCCGTCGGCAAACTGGTGCGCGACGTGCTGCAGATGGTGACGCTGCTGGGGTTGGAGCGCGTGCACCTGGTCGGCCACGACTGGGGCGCCTCTGTCGCCTATGGCGTGGCCTTCGCCCAGGACCCGCGCATCGCCAGCCTGACGATCCTGAACGGCGTCCACCCAATCCCGTTCCAGCGCGCGCTGGCCACGGGCGGGCCGCAAGCCACGGCATCGCAGTACATCCCCTGGCTCCGCCGCCCGGGGTCGGAGACCATCCTGGCCGCCGATGGCGGGGCAAAACTGGCCGCCCTGTTCGCCGAGGGGATGGACATGGCCTGGCTGGACACCGCGCGTCTCGCCGAATACCGCGCCGCCTGGGGCGGGGAGGCCGGCATCGGCGCCATGGTCAACTGGTACCGCGCCAGCCCGCTGGTCGTGCCGTCGCCCCCGCGCGCGCTCAGCTCGGACGAGATCCCTGACTGGCCGGCCGAGCGCATGCGGGTCCGCGTCCCCCACCTGCTGATCTGGGGCGCGGGCGACCGCGCGCTGTTGCCCGAGAGCACGCACGGGCTGGAGGATCACTGCGATGACCTGCACCGCGTCGAGATCCCCGGCACCGACCACTGGCTGCACCACCAGAAACCGGCCGAGGTCGCGCGCCTGATCGGTGATTTCGTGCGCCAGATCGGCTGACGGGCGCCCTTAATCCGTCTTAGGCGTGAAGAACGTCAACGTGTTCCCGTTCGGGTCCTTGATGCTCATGGTGTACTCACCCCACGGCTGATCGGCCACGCCGGGGCGCGAGAACTTGTACTTCTTGGCGTTCAGCGCCTCGGCCAAGGCGTGGACATCCGGCACCGGGATGCGCGCACCGCCGCCCGGCATGACGTCGCCATAATGCTCGGACAGGTGGATCTCGCAGTCGCCCAGGCGGATGCCCATGTAGAGCGGGAAGTCCGGCTCGTGGCGATGCTCGAACAGCACCTCGAAGCCCAGAAAATCCAGATAGAACGCCCGCGTCGCAGCGTCGTCGAAAGATCGGAAGGTCGGGACCGCGGGCCCCGCCGCGGGAGAGGTGTGATCATCCATGGGATTGCGCCTCCGTCTGTTGCGACTACTCTCCCGCCTACAAGACGGGAGGACATCATGGCATTCTACGAACTGCGCCGATACGAAATTCGGCCCAGCAAGATGGCCGAATGGCTGAAGCTGATGGAAGAGGAGATCATGCCCTTCCAAATCGCCCAGGGCATGGTCATCGCAGGCTCGTTCCAGGGCGAGGGCGACGACAGCACCTATGTCTGGATCCGCCGCTTCGAAAGCGAAGCCGAGCGCGAGCGATTGTACGAAGCCGTCTACCAATCCGAGCTGTGGCTGAACGATCTCACGCACCGGGTGGGCGAATGCATCAATCGCGCGACCATTCAGGTCACCCGGCTGACGCCCACCTCGCGGTCCATCCTCCAGTGATTGGGCTGCGTCTCTGCGACGGCCGCTGCCAGATGCCACCGCGATCCACACGGCCATGACTTAGATAATCCCGTTAGAAAATCCCGATCCAGATGACCACCGAACCCGAACGCCAAAGCCTCAGCGCTTTCCTGGCCCATGCTGGGCCTGGGATCGATCAGGCCATTGTGGCCGGGCGCCAGGGGGCGCTGGGGGTGGCGGATTACCTGGTTGGCCATCTGCACAGCGAGCCGGAGCTGACCGCCCAGATGGATAAGTTTCGCGACGCGCTGCCCGCCGATCTGACGGGACAACCCCTCAGCGTGCGTGCCGGCATCGTGCGGACGGCCAAAGCGGTGCTCGCCGACGTCAAGGCACGCTGGATCGCCGCCGAAAACCCGCCCCTGGTGGACGAGATCGATGACCGACTGGGCGAGATCGGACGGCATCTGGAGGAAGTCGAGCGCCCGCATACCGACCAGTTGAGCGATGCCGCCCGCCAGATCGAGGATCTGGCCAATCAAACAGCGGACCTGGAGAGTGTGGAACAACGCCTGCTGATCCCCGCCGTTGGGGCGGTGCTGCTGTTCCTGCTGGGATTGGTGTTGATCATCTGGCCGGTGATCTTCCGGGACAAGCCACCCGATACGGCATCGTTCGAGGTGCTGGCCTGTCTCAGCGCCCTTCCAATTTTGGCCTTCTACTACGCGGTCAAGATCAAGCCGCGCAGCCAGATCGACCAGCGGATCGACGCGCTGAACCGCCAGTACTTTCTGCCAAACGGCGGGATCTACTTTCCCACCGGCCCGCACGGGGCCTGTGTGATGCGGGTGGACTGGATCCCGCCCGAACCCGAGCTGCCGCTGGATAAGGCACCGCGCGACCCGCGCAAGAACCGCGACCCCGAAGGACGGGACTGGTAGCCGCGATCATCAGCTTGGATTGACGCGGACAGGCGCCGCGTCACCTCACCCCCTACCCACACCGGAGAGCACACCATGCCGACAATCCTGATCCAGGGGGCGATTGCCGCCTCCCGCGCCCATCTGATGCGCCGAATGGCGCCCGCCGATTGGGAGATCCTAGTCTGGGATCCGGCCAAGGACGCACCGGAGGCGTTTCCCGCCATGGCGAGCGCGGCGGACGTGATCGTGTGCGGCGGTATCCCGACCCCCTGGCCCGAGGTGCCGAAGCTCAAGCTCGTCCAGATCCCGTGGACGGGCTACGATTTCACCGGGCCCGATAAGATCCCGGCCGGGGTGCCGGTGGCAAACACCTTTGAACACGAGACCTGCATGGCCGAGTTTATCCTGCTGTCGATGCTGGAGTGGCAGATCGGGCTGCGGCACCTGGATGCGCAGATCCGCGAGACCGGCTGGGGCGGGCACGGCACGGGCATGGCGCCGACCCATGGCG
Source organism: Pseudomonadota bacterium (assembly GCA_039026375.1). Taxonomy (GTDB): domain Bacteria; phylum Pseudomonadota; class Alphaproteobacteria; order Rhodobacterales; family Rhodobacteraceae; genus Thermohalobaculum. The sequence goes on along the minus strand of JBCCML010000057.1, from coordinate 17,391 downwards.
AGGTGCTGGGCAAAACGCTGGGCATCGTCGGTTACGGCCATATCGGGCACGAGACGGCGGTGCGCGCGCGGGCCTTCGGGATGAACGTGATCGGTATCCGGCGCAGCGCCAAGCCCTGCCCGCCCGAGCTGGACTGGCTGGGACAGGGAGACCGGCTGGATGAGTTGATGGCGCAGTCGGACTTCGTGCTGATCGCCTGCGACATGAACGAGGAGACGCGGGGCATGATCGATGCCGGCCGGATTGCGGCGATGAAACCCGATGGTGTGCTGATCAACGTGGCTCGCGGCAAGATCGTGGACGAGGACGCGCTCTACGCCGCGCTGCAAAGTAAGCAAATCGGCGGGGCGGTGATCGATACGTGGTACAACTATGGCGGCGATCAGAAACCGTGGAATAAGCCCTTCGATCAGTTGGAAAATGTGATTTTGTCACCGCATCGCTCGGCGACCACGGATGCGATGCACGAGCGCCGCTGGCAGTTCGTTAAGGACAATGCAGCCCGGGCAATTGCAGGACAAAGCATTGAAAACGTTGTATTTCATGGAACAGTGGAGTTCTGATTAACGGTTCTGATTAACGGTGCGTCGGCGCTCCCAGGCAAGTGACGCACCCGGCGGAAACGCGGCACGGCCCACCCACCCGCGCCGCCGCACCGTTGGCACTTTTGCTTGCCGGGCGTGGGTTTGGTGCATCTAGTGCTGAGAGAGGGAGGCAAGGCATGCACGAACATAACATCGTTTTGGACGCCCCCGGTGGGCAGCTGGATTGCTTCGTCACCCACCCGGAGGAGGATGGCCCGCATCCGGCGGTAATCCTCTACATGGATGCGCCGGGCATCCGAGAGGAGCTGCGCGACATGGCCCGTCGTCTGGGCACCGTGGGATACTATGTCCTGCTGCCCAACATGTATTACCGGACGGGGACCGAGGGTAACTACGGCTTCGATCTGGCAACGACCATGAACAATGACACCGAACGCCAGAAGATGTTCGCCGTCATGAACACGCTGACGAATTCGCTGGTCGTCGAGGATACCGGGCCAATGATCGCCCATATCCGCAAAGCCCCCGCCGCGGCGAACGGACCGATTGGTTGCGTCGGATATTGCATGTCGGGCCGCTACGTGATGTCAGCCGCCGCCGCCTACCCGGACGACTTCGCCGCTGTAGCCTCCTACTACGGCGTCGGTATCATGACGGACCAACCGGACAGCCCCCATCTAAAGGCCGATCGCATCGCCGCCGAATGCTATCTGGCCTTCGCCGAACACGACGAATACGTCCCCGAAGGCGTTCTGGCCGCACTGCCCGGCGCGCTAGCGGCCGCAGCATGCCGCCACCGAATCGAGCAATATCCAGGCACCCATCACGGTTTCGCCTTCCCCAAAAGACGCAGTGTCTACGAGAAAGCTGCCGGCGAGCGCCATTGGGAACGAATGCTCGCGCTCTTCGCGCGCAACCTCAGACCCGGCAACTAGCGCCGAAACCGCCGTATAGCCCCCGCAATCCACCACACGCGGCGGGGCCCCGTGACCGGCGCAGCCGGGCATGGGGGGCAAGGTAATGGCGCCCCCGCCAGGGGGCGCCGCCGCTTAGTTCGGGCCGGCTTGCTCAGGCCACCCGGCCGATATCCCCGTCCGCACACCCCACGATCATGCGCAGCATCCGACGCGGCTCGGTATAGTCATCCACCGCCGCGTGCATGGAAGACCGGTTGTCCAGGCCCAGCAGCATGCCCTTCTGCCAACCATGGCGATAGGTGAACTGCGGCTGCAACGATTGCGCATAAAGCGCCTCCAGCAGCGCCGCACCCTCGTCCTCCGGCAATTCGTTGATGCGCACTGTATAGCCCGGGTTCACATACAGCACTTCACGGCCCGAACGCGGGTGCACCCGAACCACCGGGTGGACCACATCAGGATGCTTGGCCTTTTGCTCGGGCGTCATCATGGGCGTCGCACCGGCTGTGTTGAAGCCCCACCGATGCGTCGCCGTCAGGCCCGCCAATCGGGCCTTCATACCCGCCTCCAATGCCTCATAGGCCGCAGCCATGTTGCAGACCATGGTATCCCCACCCCTCGACGGCACCTTCTGCGCATAGAGGAAAATCGCATCCGACGGCGCCCGGTCATAGCTCAGATCCGAATGCCAGAACGCCCCCGCAGGTTTTCCCGTGGTGCGCGACTGCGCCGTGCCATCATTGCGCGCGATGATCGAAATTTCTGATGTCGCCGGGTGGTGGTACTGGTCCAGCGCATGCGGCACCAACGGCCCGAAACGACGCCCCAGGTCCCGCAACCAGGGAACATCTTCGTCCAGATCAGGGATCACAATGGCGATATGATCGAACATCGCCCGTTCGATCGCCGCAAAATCCGCCTCTGACAGCGGCCGATCACTACGTAGCCCATGGATCACGCAGCCGACGGCGCCCTCCAGCGGCTCGACCGTCACGGTCGTCTCCGGCATGGCTTGTCTCCTCCCGCTTTTCCCCCGAGAGTATCGCGCCAGAACAGGCCGGCAAAGGGACAAGGATGAGCGACCACGCGCACGACAGCGGCACCGTTTTGTTGGAGATCGAGGAAACGCCTCACGGCCCGCTGGCCCATCTGAGCTTGTCCCACCCCGAACGGCGCAATGCGATCGGCCCCGCGGTGATCGCAGCCCTCAGCGACCGCGCGGCCGAGATCGCCGCCCGCGACGATATCCGCGCCGTCACCCTGCGCGGCCAAGGGGCAACGTTTGCCGCCGGTGCCAACGTCAAGGTGATGGCGCGTCTCGATCCCGCCGGGGCGCGGGCCTTCATCACCTCGCTCCACCGGGCGATCGATAACGTGCGCCGCCTGCCGGTGCCCGTGATCGCCATACTGGAGGGCCATTGCTACGGCGCCGCCATGGAGCTTGCGGCCGCCTGTGACATGCGTGTGGCAGGCCCGACCCTGGTGGCCGGCATGCCCGAAGTGCGCGTCGGCCTGCCCTCGGTCATCGAGGCGTGCCTGCTGCCACGCCTGATTGGTTGGGGCAAAACCTCGGAGCTGTTGCTGACCGGGCGCGATATCGATGCCGAAGAGGCGCGGGCCATCGGCTTTGTCGAGGCGCTCGACCCCGATCCGCACAGGCTGGCACGCACCTGGCTTGACCAGATCCTGACCTGCGAACCAGCCGCGATCCGCGCCCAGAAGACCGTTCTGCTGGCCTGGCAGCCAGACGATCGCGTGGGCATCCCGGCCTCGATCAACGCGTTTGAGCAGACCTTCCGCACCGGGGCGCCCGGGCGCGCGCTGCAAAGGTTCCTCTGATGCTGGTGATCTTGGACTGCGACGGCGTGCTGGTGGACAGCGAGCCGATCACCAATCGCCTGGTCGCCGAAGAAATGACGGCCCACGGCCTGCCGTTGACCACCGAACAGGCCATCGAGATGTTTGTGGGCGGCACCATCCGCACGGTCTTCGAGCGCGGACGCGCCGCGGGCGCGACGCTGCCCGACGGCTGGGTCGAGTATTTCTACGACAAAATGATCGGCGCGCTGGACGCCGAGATCACCGCCATTGCTGGCATCCATCAGGCCCTGGATGCACTCGACGGGGCAGGATACAGAACCTGCGTGGCGTCGAACGGGCCCATGCGCAAGATGCAGGCAACCCTGGCCAAAACGGGATTGTGGGACCGACTGGAAGGGCGGATTTATTCGGCCCACGAGGTGGGCGTGGCCAAACCGGACCCCGGCCTGTTCCTGCATGCAGCTTCAGCACAGGGTGCGACGCCAGGGCAATGTGTCGTGGTCGAGGATTCGGCCTCTGGCGCCCGTGCGGCCCAGGCCGCGTCGATCCCATACCTTGGATATACTGGCGATACGCCGGCGGAGAAGCTGACCGCCCACGGCGCGATCCCCTTCGAAGACATGAGCCAGATGCCCGGTCTGGTGGCCAAGGTCTTCTCCCGTGCTGGCTAAGCCGTCGCCACAGCGACGCCCTCATTCGGTTGGGCCGGATACTCATAGGCAGTCCCTGCCTGGCTTCGCCCAAGAACACTGCGACAAGACTCGACGACCAGGGACCAAGGAAACCACATGACCCCAGATCTCATCCTGACCGGCGGCCGCGTGCTCGACCCAAGTCAAGGCATCGACCGCGTCACCTCGGTGTCCTTTGCCGACGGGCGCATCCAGGCCATCGGCGACGACATCGAGGGCGGACCGCAAACCGAGATCAAAGACGTCTCGGGCAGGATCGTCACACCCGGCCTGATCGACCTGCACACCCACGTCTACTGGGGTGGCACCTCGCTGGGGATCGACGCCGAAGAGTTCTGCCGAAGCTCTGCCGTCACGACCGCTGTCGATACGGGCAGCGCTGGCCCGGGTAACTTCGCGGGGTTCCGCACCCATGTGATCGACCCCTGCCGCGTCCGGATCCTGGCCTACTTGCATGTCAGTCATGCTGGCATTCCATACTTCTCGTCGAACGTGATGATCGGCGAAAGCGAGGATATCCGCAAAATGGACCCCCGAGCCGCCGCCGAAGTGGCCGATGCCAACCGCGACGTGGTCGTGGGCATCAAGATCCGGCTGGGCCGCCATGCCAGCGGCCAGCAGGGGATGTCGCCGTTCGAGTTCGCGCTGCAGACGGCCGAAGAGGTCGGCATGCCGATGATGGTCCACATTGACGAGCCGCCCCCGTCCTACGAGGAGGTGATCGGCCGGATGCGCCCCGGCGACGTGCTGACCCACTGCTTTCGGCCATTCCCGAACTCTCCGGCCACCGCCCAGGGCACGGTCAAGCAAGCGGTGCGCGATGCCCGCGAACGCGGCGTGTTGTTCGATGTGGGCCACGGCAAGGGCTCGTTTGCGTTCAAAACCGCACGGGCCATGCTGGCAAACGGGTTCCTGCCGGACACGATCTCATCGGATGTGCACACGCTGTGCATCGACGGGCCCGCCTATGACCAGGTGACGACAATGTCGAAATTCCTGTGCCTGGGCGTCGATCTGCCCACGGTGGTCAAGCTGTCGACCGAAACGGCAGGTCTTGCCCTGCAACGCCCAGAACTGGGCACCTTGAAGCCGGGCAGCCCTGGAGACGCCTCGATCCTCAGCCTGGACGAAGGCACATTCGATTATTTGGATGTCGTGGGGGAGGTCATGCGGGGCGACCGCAAGATCAACGCACGGGGCGCTGTCGTCGCGGGGGCCTGGTTCCTGACCTGACAGATAGGCCGCGCGCCCATGGGCGCGCGCAAGTCGCTTAGGAGCTGGCTGCCGGCGGTGGCGTCGACTGCTTGGCTGTGGAGCCATAGTTGCAGCCAGCGGCGTATGCCGAAACCGAGCCGAGTGCGAACAGCACGACGGCTGCAGCAGCAAGGGTTTTACGCATAGATACCTCCTTCGGTTGTCAGTGGTTGAAAAGGTAGCGCTGCAAGGAATGTCTGGCCAGGGCGCACGGCCAACAATGGCGCTGCTTTCCGCAGGGTGATGCTGCCGGTCTATGACACCGCATCGGTGGCATCGACGCACATTTCCGCCTCGTCCGAATAGACCTCGCCCTCGGGGCATTCCAGCTCGCACGCGCAGGCTAACGCGATCGGAGCGGGCGCCAAACAGATCATGGCCGTCAGCAGCACAATCCAGGGACCGCGCCGCGCGCTTACCCGACCGACGGGCGTGTTGCGGGCCTGGCAGGTATTTGGGGCCAGATGAAGGGGCGCGACGGTGTGTGTCGTGACTGTCAGCTCAAGCGTTCGCATCTCGGTTCCCAGTCTACCTCTCGGCATTAGATGTTGTGGTTGTCCACCGAGGCTAGGGAAAAGATGTCCTCTACCTGGACCTCCAGCACCTCGGCCAGGCGCAAGGCGAGGATGGTCGAGGGCACAAAGACCCCGCGCTCGACCGTGTTGATGGTCTTGCGCGAGACCCCCGCCGCATCCGCCAGCTCCAACTGGCTGAGCCCCTTGGCCTGACGAAGCTCGGCCAACCGGTTCGAGAGCTGTGCCGCCGAGCGAGTGTCTAGCCGTCCATCCGCCATTCGTACCACAGAAAGCCAAACATGCGGGTCGCCAGCAGAACCGCGAACAGGATCCCCGCGACAGCGCTCGCGGTCAGGTCCATCCAGCCAAAGGCGTCGACTAGGTAAATCACCAGCACGGCCCAGATGGTCGCCATCTCGGCCAGTCTGTGCGCCCGGAGCTCTAGCAGGTCATCCCTCTCATCCGTCGCAGCCCGGGTGGTGCTCAATGCCCGGGCCCTGTCGTGGGCCGAGCGGTACAGCACCAGGGAACTGAAGACGAAGATCATCACGATAACAACGGTCTCGCCGAGCGGCGCCAACCATCCCGTGAGCAGCAGCGCCAGGAAGATCAGCAAACCACCCAACATGGCTCTCCAGCGCAGCCGGGTTCGCCGCGGATCGGGGTCGGCTTGCTGTGCCGGTGCAGCCCAGCGCTCGATCCTGAAGGAGCTCCAGAACAAGATGCCTAGTGTGACACCCACCAGAAGGATCTGTTTGCCCTGCTCCGGCCAGTGCCCGGGCAACAGAGGCCCCACCACCCACATCGCCAGGATACCCAGGCACAAGATGACGATCTTCACGCCGAATATTTGCCAGGGGGTCAGGCCGCGCGCCTTGTCGGACGAGCCACTAGTCATTGGGCACGCCTCCCGATGTCTTGGGCTGACGGTCCACAGCAGACGGCCCGGCCCGTTGCCTTAACTGCGCCATTCGGCCCACAGAAAGCCGAACTCCCGACCCGCCAGGCGCACGATGAGGACGAACAGAACAGAGGCCGTAACGGTCAGGTCCATCCACTCGAATTGGTCGATCACGACCAGCGAGAGCACCGCCAGCAGCATCGCATCATCCGCGAACTTGACGGCGCGCTGCTCCAGCTCCGCGTCGCGCTCATCCGCCGCCACGCGGGTGTTCACTTTATCGTCCGCCATCTCCCGTGCCCGCCGACAGAACATCACGGCACAGAACGTGTAGAGGACCATCATGAAAACCGGATCGCTGATCCAAGAGCCGAGGTTGAGGGCCAAAAACAGAAAATATCCGCCCAACAGCCCGCGGTTCCAGAGCATGGTGCGGCGCGGGTCTGGGTTGGGACGGGCCGCGGGGGCCGCCCATTTGGTCAGTTTGATCATCACCCAGATCACGGGGATCATGCCTGGGACCATGACCACGATCATCTTCACCAAGGCTGGCCAGTCCTGGGGCAAGAGCTGCATGAGGCCGAGGATCAGCCCAAAGCCTGCGGCCGTTAGCAAGGCCTGTACGGCCACCATCTGCCAGGGCCTCAGGCGTGGTGAAAAGCTGCTCTGCTGGGTGTCCATAGCGCGACCTCCTGGCGGGTAGGATAGCGCAAGCGCGGTGTCACCTCAAGGTGATTTTGATACCTCCAGGTTACACGCGCACCGCCACGCTAGCGCGCCACAGATCTTTACTTTAGTATTAATGGCATGAGGTCGGATTAATACTTTGGAAAGTGTTTCACGTGAAACAATTTAGACGATTTATAATTAAGTAGCGTGGTTCCAGAGCCAGTCGGCGGTCGCCATCAAGCGTGCATCGCCCATCCGCGGCCCTGTCAGTTGGACGCCCATGGGCATATTGTCGACCTGGAGCAGCGGGAGCGTTACGCAGGGCGTCCCGGCATAGGTCCAGAACGCGTTGAACACCGGATCGCCCGTCCAGCCCAAGCCCTCAGGGGCAGCTCCCGCCGAGGGCAAACACAGGATCGCATCATAATCGGCATAAACCTCGGCAAGCGCGGCATTGACCCGGTCGCGTTGGGCAATGGCGTGGCGGTACTGCGCCTCGGTAATCTGGCGGCCGCGCCCAACCGCGTCCCGCAGGCTCTCGGACATCAGATCGCCATGCTGATCCAGCAGCGGCCCATAGCACATGGCCCCGCCATAGGTCTGGCAGATGCTCTGCCATTCCCACGCCTCGGCCAGCCAATCAGGCAGATCTACGGGCTTGGCCACGTCCAGGTCGGTGGCGAATGCCTCGATCGCCTTTTGCGCGGCGGGGTCGGCCTTGTCCCAGACATCGGTCCGGGCAAAGGCGATCTTTGGCGCCTTGTCGCGGCCCCGCCCCAACGCGCCGGTCAGGTCGGGGCGCGAGCGCGCCAACGCTTGCGGGTCGTTCAGATCGCGCGCCGCCATCATGACCTCGCCAACCAGGGCCGCATCCCAAAGCGTGCGCCCATAGGTGCCCACGGTGTCCAGCCACGGCGCCTGCATCGTCACGCCGGTGCGCGGCACGAGGCCAAACGTGGGCTTGTAGCCAAAGATCCCACAGAAGCTGGCCGGCCGGATCACCGAGCCGCCGGTCTGCGTGCCCAGCGCCAGCGGCACCTGACCATCCGCCACCGCCGCCGCAGACCCCGATGACGAGCCACCTGGGGTGTGCGCCGGGTCATGCGGGTTCTTGGTCTTGCCGGGGGTGCGCACGGCAAGCTCGGTGGTGACCGTCTTGCCCAGGATCACCGCCCCGGCATCGCGCAGCAGGCTGACGCACATGGCATCGCGATGGGTGTGGCGCCCCTCGTGCCCGCGATAGCCGTTCTGCGTGGGCATATCGGCAGTCTCGATGATGTCCTTGATGCCCACGGGTACACCGTGCAACGGCCCGTCGCCGTGCCCGGCCGCGGACATGGCATCAGCGGCGCGGGCCTGTGCCAGGGCGAGCTCGGGGTTCAGGTGGATCCAGGCCTCGACCTCGGCATCGCGCGCTGTGATCCGGTCCAGGCAGGACTGGACCAATGCCTCGGACGTCAGTTCCCCCGCCTTGATCTTCGCGGCCATTTCCGAGGCCGTCAGCCGCCAGGGTTCGTTTGACAGGCTAGCCACGGGCGCCTCCCAGATAATCGTTGATCCATTGGTCGTAGTCATCGGCACGCGTGGCCCGGCGCATCAGGTCCTTGTCGGCCACGTCCGGCTTGGTGCCTTCGCGCATGGCACGCAGCGCCCCCTCCATCGCTTTGATGGCGGCTGGCAGCACCGGGTGTCCGGTCAGGCACATGCGGACGCCCGCCGCCGACAGCGCCGCGTCGTCGATCACGCCGCGCATTCCGCCCAGGACCAGCGGCAGGTCGAACTCCGCGCCCAGCCGCGAAACATCCTCGGGCGTCTTGATACCGAGGAAGAACAGCGCATCGACCCCCGCTGCTACGTAGGCCTTGCCGCGGGCAATGGCGTCGTCCAGCCCGTAGACACCGGCAGCAGAGGTCCGCCCCACGATCACGGTCGACGGATCCTGGCGCGCATCCAAGGCCGCCTTCATTTTGCCAACGCCTTCTTCCAGGCTCAGGATTTCGGTGCCCGGCTGGCCGTACTGCAAGGGTAACAGCGTATCCTCGATCGACAGGGCCGAGACACCGGCAGCCTCCAACTCCTCGACGGTGCGCCGGACATTCAGCGCGTTGCCATAGCCGTGGTCGGCATCCACGCAGAAGGGCAGATCGCTGGCCCGGCTCATCCGCCGGCATTGATCGGCAAATTCGGACAGGGTCAGGACAATCAGATCCGGCGCACCCAGCACGGCCAGAGAGGCCGAGGAGCCCCCGACCATCCCCACCTCGAAGCCGATGTCTTCGGCCAGACGGATCGAGAACGCGTCAAAGATAGACGCTGGGAACAGACAGCGGTCCCCGGCAAAGTGTTCGCGGAACTTCTCGCGGCGTGCGCGGTACATGACACCTCCCGTTGTCGTTTGCCCGAGAGATAGACCATTACCGGCGCGTATCGCCACCGCCGCTTAGCAAGGAGGGGATATTGTCCGGCTCCATAATCGCGATGCCGCGGGCCTTAGACATGACAATGTCCGCAACCGCCTATTGAGTTTCCCAATATCCGCGCATCCGCTTTGCATGCTCAAACCGGAAAGTGTTCTCGTCTTCGTCATAGCTCCAGGTGTGCATGGTCAACGATGCCGCGACCTGGCCATTTCCAGCAATCACGCAAGCCACCGACGCATCGATATCCTTGCCCTGTAGCCCATATGCGGCGATGTGATTACCGATCCGGCTGACTTGCAATGTACTGCCCTGCCACGAGAACATCTGTTCAGCACGGCTTTGACAGACTTCAACTGAAGACACCATGCCCAGGGTGATAACTGTCCAACCGCGCGCTTCGCTGGATTGTGGTGTCATGAATGCCGCTGCGGCCAAAGCCGCGGCCAGGAGGTTACGCATATTTCAGTTCCTCTTCTCCCCAGTTGACAATCAAGTTTAACGCGTCGACCGCCCGATGGTAAAGCGAGTGGGCACGTACAGGGCAACGCTTCGACTTTCGCGAAACGCACTTGGTGTGCCGCCTCTGGACCAAGGTGACCGGCCAGGCCACTGGCTCGGCGCTAGCGCTTGTCGGATGCCGTTTGGACAATTTGGATAGGGTCGCATACCAACTGGAACCCATGCAGCACGCACCCTTACCGCCGCCCAATGCAACAGATTGCCATACCCATCTGGTTGGCGATCTGGCGTCCTATCCAATGGCCTCGCCGCGATCCTACACACCGCAGCCCGCCACCCCCCAGGACATGCGCCGCATGCTTCAACATACCGGGATCGAGCGCGTGGTGATCGTGCAAATCAGCGTCTATGGCGTGGATAACACCTGCATGCTGGACGGGATGCGCACATTAAAAGGCGATTTGGCGGGTGGCGTGCGTGGCGTTGTCCAGGTGGATGACGCGACGCCCGACAGCGCGCTGGACGAAATGCATAAAGCGGGCATTTGCGGGATCCGGGTCAATCTCAGCACGGCCGGCGTCCGCGACCCGGCCGAAGCCCGTCGCCAGCTGCAAAGAACGGCGGCCAAGTGTGCCCGGAACGGCTGGCATCTTCAGGTGTTTACGGGCCCCGATGTAATCGCCGAGATCGGCGACGCGTTACAAGCGCTGCCGGTCCCCGTCGTGCTGGACCACTTCGGACTCTTGCCCATGCGGGACCGCGGCGGCCCTGCCGAGCGCGTCGTGCTGGACCTGCTGTCGCAGGGCAGTGGCTGGGTGAAGATATCAGGCACCTACCGGCTGGAGAACCCTAGCGCGACGGCCGACATCGCGGCCCTGGCGCGCGATCTCTACCGGACGAACCCAGAGCGGATTGTCTGGGGATCGGACTGGCCACATTCCCCGGCGCATGCCAGCGCGCCGACCGATAACCCGCCCAGCCGCCCCTATCGCGAAATTGACCCCGCCGACATGCTGGCGACCATTCCGGCCTGGTTTGATGCGCCGGAGGACAGAGCGCGCATTCTGGTGACCAATCCGGCGACACTCTACGAGTTCCCCGATTGAAAAGGCGGTCTGGCCGTGAAGTGCGCTGGTTTGGCAAGCTTTCCGCTCAGCTTCTGGCCGGTCGTACTGCGGCGTGTGCCTCCCAGAACGCCACCGCCCGGTCATAGGCCACACGATCTAGCGCCGCGCCAGAGCCACCCTCGGAAACGCCCAGTGCGTTGCGCATCTGGGTGATCGGCGGCATCGGCGGCTCCTCCGCCACCAAGGTCCCGATGATCGAAACGATGCCCCAGTCGCATTCGGGCACGCGCTCGCCCGGCATGGCCTCCGCCTCGATCACCAGCTGCGCATGGCTATACAGGATCACGTCCAGATAGGTGGCCACCGGCGCCTCGGCCCCGTCCAGCCACCGGGTCAGCACGGCCAGCTCGCTCTCGCGCCGTGCCTCGTATCCCGAGCGCAGCAGGTGGCAGTTCGCCTCCGTGATGGGCGCAAAGCCGCAGCGCGTGGGCGTGTCGTTTGCCAGGAACAAGTGCTTACAAAAGGGCGCATATCCGTCGACCAGCGGCGCGCCCGCCAGGACGGCCGCATTAGCCTGGGCCATCAGGTCATCAGGGGAGATCCCCAGGATGCGGGTGCCAGATGCCCCAGGCTCCCAGTTCCGCAGGGCAAAGTCGGTGATGGCAATCTGGGTCATGGGCCCCTCCTGGTTCAGGGGCCCACTCTTGCAACAGGCGCGGGTGGGCGCCAGCCCTCAGAAGTGTTGGCCCGAGGCGATGGCGTCAGCAAACTCGTGGTTCTTGTCCCGATGGCCGGCTTCGTCCGCGCGCACCGCAATCACCACTTCACGCAGCCGCGCGTCATCAGCCAACTCCCAGTAATCGATGGCCAGTTGTGGTGCCGGTACATTCTCGATCTTCCCGGAGTCGATCTCGGACACATACTGTGTGTAGCTGATCACGGCCTCTTCTTCGAGGTAGCCGACAATCCGGTGGGCGGTTTGCGGCGCAAAAAGGTATGTGAAGAAGAAGACGTTATAGAAAATCATCTGTGCGGCCATAATCAACGTCCGCTCGAACCGCGACGGCTGAGCGATGTTGATGAAGGTCATCAGGTGCATACGCTCGTTCTCGGCTTCTTCCAGTAGCTCGCGGATCCAACCCTCGTCGTCGCGGATGTGACGGATGGCCTTCAGGTGCTGAAGCAATCCACCCACCATGCCGGGAACGGCTGCGACAGTTTCCAGAACCACAGCACGGTGACCGTAGCGTTTGGCGAAGAACTTGTCGGCGAAGATGCGCATAAACTTGACGACACGCAGGGCCACGCGGTCGTGGATATCCTGCGGCGCGTGGTGCGTGTCCAAATCGATTTCCGCACCGATGTAGGGTGACGTGGGCTTGGTCGGATCAATAGTGTCACGCATGGTCGTCTCCTCTTCGCACGCGCAACATTTCGGTCACCAGAGCCTGCTTTCAACGTGCTGCGACCAGGTGTAGCGTCGTTCAAAACAATCACCGTTCGGGAGAACTTTATGGCCGTAGATGTCACCGACGATGGGCCCGTCCGCATCATCACGAACAACCGGCCAGAGGCGCGAAATGCCGTCAGCCCGGCCCAGGCAGATGCGCTGCACGCCGCGTTCCTGGCCTTCGAGGCGGACGCGACCGCCAAGGTCTGCGTTTTCACCGGCGCCGACGGCGCGTTCTGCGGCGGATGGGACCTGAAGTACGCCTCGACCCTGACAAATACCGCCGATTTCGACCGCGAGGTGCGCGGCGATTTGGCCTTTCCAGTGGGCGCCGCCCCCGCCCCGCGCGGCCCCATGGGACCCAGCCGGATGGAGTTTACCAAACCCGTCATCGCCGCGGTGGAAGGCCCGGCCGTTGCGGGCGGCATGGAGCTGGCGCTACTGGCCGATTGCCGCGTGATGGCCGAAACCGCCTATTTCGGCGTCTACTGCCGGCGCTGGGGCATCCCGTTGATCGACGGTGGTACCATGCGCCTGCCCCGACTGGTCGGTCAGGGCAAGGCGCTGGAGATCGCCATGACCGGGCGCAAAGTCCCGGCTGAGGAATGCTACCGCATTGGCCTGTGCGAAAAGGTCGTGCCCGAGGGCGAGGCGCTGGCCGCCGCAGTAGAGATGGCCCACGAAATCGCGCGCTTCCCCGAGGAGGCGATGTTGGCTGACCGCCGATCCATCATCGAGACGCACGGCATGGACGTGCGATCCGCCCTTCGCCTGGAATGGGCCAACGGCATCGACGCGGCCATCAACCAAGGCACGCGCGGCGCAGGCCGCTTCGCCGCCGGCAAAGGCCGCTCTGGCGACTTCGGCGATATCTGACCGGCCTGGTTTGGCGGCGCCGTCCGTCAGGCCGCGACGTTACCGCGCGGCGGGTAGTTCCTGGCGCGCCGGGTCTCGGCGGCATCCAGGATCATCGCCGCGGTCGGGCGCATGAACGGGAAGGTATTCACCGACGATCCCCACAAAACCCCGTCTGAGCCAATCATGAACACCGCGGCCTCGGCGAAGAACGCTGTCTCGCCTTCGCGGATCGCTTCCGAGATGAAGAGGCCCAGATCCCGCGCACCCGCCACCGTCAGGTCATAGCCGACCGCCATGTCGCCAAGGCCCCATTCGGTGACGGCCTGCTCAGCCCGATCCTGAGGGTCGGTTGAGATCGAGACGATCTTGATGCCGGCGGCATCCATCTCCAACCGGTGCGCCACAAAATCCTCCAGCTGCGCCTTGCAACGGGGACAATGCAACCCGCGATACACGTTCAGCACTGTCATGGCAGAGCCGTTGAAATCGGCATTGGTCAGGCGCCCTCCGCCGACACGCGGCAGATCAAGCGCGGGAAAGGGCTGGCCAGGCAACAGTTGGGACATGCGGTTCTCCTGTTTCGGGTCGCGGACAACGCCCTGGCGGGCTGATCGTGCGCCGCCCGGAGCCTGGGTGCTAACGTGATGCGAACGCAAGTTCCAGCTTATCGGCGCGCAGCGGCGTTAACTTCAGGCATATGTGATTGGCTTGACCAAACCGTCAGACGACATCCGCATCGTTCAACAACGCCTCCACCCGGCGGCCTTCCTCGATCACGATCCCGGCAAACCGCCGCCGATCGTCTGGACCCAGGTCGCCAACATCTCGCAACAACTCAGCCGCCGACCGCATGGCCGCCAGCGCGTTCCGGATCTCGGCATCGGCGGTGGACGAAATGTCGTCCATGGGGCACCTCCCCGCAGCGCAACGGGGTTACAAATGCTCGTGCTGCGCCGCACAATTGTGCGCCCATGCCCGGCGGGATGCAAGGCCTGTTGACGCCGACGGGGCAAACTCAGATTAAAGGCGTCGGCTTGTCACCCCGTCAGTCCGCGTTGAGGACCACGCGTCCTGTTATCCGGCCGTGCTTCAGATCTTCCAGCGTGTCGCTTACTGCACATAGAGGGCGAGATTCGACCGGGATCTCCTTCACCGCGCCGGTCTTCACCAAGTCGATCAGTTCGCGCAGATCCTTGACCGAGCCCACGTAGGAGCCGCGCACCGTTAGCGCCTTTTGCGGCAGCCACGGCAGCGGCATCTTGAAATCGCCGCCATGCAGACCGACCACCACGTAACGGCCCGTCTTGATCAGCGCATGAACTGAGATCCGCGCCGTCACCGGCACGCCCACCGTGTCAACGACCCCGGTCAGCTTGTTGCTGGTGATCTTGCGCAGTTCCTGCAGCGCGTCGTCCCGGTTGGTATCCAGCACCGCATCAGCGCCCATTTCCGCCGCGGCCTGCAATTTGACCGGGTTGTTATCGCAGGCAACGATGTTCTCGAACCCCATGGCACGGGCGATCGCGATGGCGTTCATGCCCAGGCCGCCGCAGCCCATCACCGCCAGCCACTCGCCGGGATGCATCAGCGCGGGATCCACCTTCTTCAATGCGCAATAGACCGTCAGGCCCGAGCACGCATAGGGCGTGACCTGATCCAAATCCAGGCCATCGATATCGACCAGAAAGCGCGGATGATCGACCACGGCATACTGGCCATAGCCGCCGTCGCGCACGACGCCCAGGGCGCGCATGCGGGTGCAGTCGTTCTCGCGGTCATTGCTGCAGGCGACGCAGTCGTCCTCCAGGCAGCCGATCCAAGGATGAACCATCATGGTCTTGCCCATGGGCGCTTCCTCGGGGTCCGCCTCCGGCCCCAGCCCCACCACTTCGCCCACGAACTCGTGGCCCAGCGCCTGGGGCAGCTTCATGCCGCGGTCTTCCATGCGCATCAGGCCTTCTTCACCCAGATCGAAAAAACCCTCCTGGATGTGCAGGTCTGAATGACACACCCCCGACCGGCGCACGCGCACCAACACCTCGGTGCCTTCCGGCACGGGCATGCGGCGCTCTCGCGCCTCCAGCGGTTTATCGAATTGCACTAGGTCATAGCTGGTATAGGTTTCTGGCATCTGATCCTCCCGCGTCGTGTTTGGTTCAACATGCCGTGCGCCAGCGCCC
This sequence comes from Pseudomonadota bacterium, assembly GCA_039026375.1. Lineage (GTDB taxonomy): Bacteria > Pseudomonadota > Alphaproteobacteria > Rhodobacterales > Rhodobacteraceae > Thermohalobaculum. The sequence continues at coordinate 1,643 of JBCCML010000057.1, read as the reverse complement.
AAGGGAAGCCATCCGCCATCCCGAATGGGATTTGGCCGCACCAGGCACACCATCCGCCCCAGGGCGGCGGGCCCCGCACCCGGCAGCGCCGGGGGTGGGGAGGATCGTGTCACGCGGGCACCGCTCGCGTGCCCGTTTGGTTCGCTAGCGCCGTCTGACCCGGGGGGCCAGGATCAACGCGATGATCGCGCCGGCAGCTGCCGTGAATCCGCGCCCGTAGAGCCCGATCCCAAAAAACAGCAGCACCAGATAGGCGACAATCGCCCCGCCGATCGCCGTGGTCATCGCCGGCACCAGCCCCAGCCGTGTCCAGCGATAGCGCTCGGCTACCCAGCCCAGCACGCCGCCAATCACCACTGCGCCAATCAAACCAATCATCACAGCCTCACTTCAAAACGCTCACATTAACCGGCTCACTTCAACAGGGCGCGCACGGCTCGGCTGGCCGCGACTGTGTGCTCGGCCTGATAGGCCTCGTGATTGGCTTCGACCCGCTCCAAACGATAGCGATAGTTTACCATCAACCCAGCCGCCTGGGCCCGCGCCTTGTCCGAGGTATCGCCCGGCCAGTGCACCGCCTCAAGCTCCGCACCATTACCCAGGTGGAACCGCGCCACCGGGTCCGGCGGCTGCCCGTCGGGGCGCTTCGCCTCCAGGAAATAGCGTGCCGCCTGGCGTAACAGGCGCTTGCGCTCCGCATCCTCGACCTCGCCCGGCCAAACCTCGCCCGCCAGAGCGGCCAGGATCGCCACCGCCTCTGGCGCCGCCGCGCCACCGGCTTCGGCTTCGGCCCGCAGCCAGGTTACGAAGCCCGGCACCGGCGACAGCGTCACGAAAGTTTCCACCTTTGGCAGTTCCGCGGCCAGATCGCGCGCCACCTGCTTGATCAAAAAGGCCCCGAACGAGACACCCGCCAGCCCCGGCTGGCAATTCGAGATCGAGTAGAAAACCGCGGTCGTCGCCTCCTCCGGGCGGACAGCATCGCGCTCGGGCGTCAGCAGCGCCTGGATCGAGCCCGGCGTCTCCCGGGTCAAGGCCACCTCCACGAAGATCAGCGGCTCGTCGGGCATCGACGGGTGAAAGAAGGCAAAGCAGCGCCGATCGGGCGGCTGCACGCGCCGGCGCAGCTCGTCCCAACTGTCGATCTGGTGCACCGCCTCATAGGCGATGATCTTCTCCAAGATCGCCGCGGGCGTTTCCCAATCGATCGGGCGCAACACTAGGAAACCGCGGTTGAACCACGAGCCCAGCAAATGGCGGAAATCCTGATCGATCCGTTTCAGATCCGGAGTTGCGCGGATCTCCGCCAGCAGGGCCGCGCGCATCTTCACCAAGGCTGCCGTGCCGCCGGGCGCCATGTTCAACCGGCGGAGCAGTTCCTGGCGCGGTGGCTCGGCCACGGCGAAGAGACGCGCCAATGCCTCGGGGCTTGCCTCGGCCGCGTAGTCCGCCGCCACGTCCGAAACGGCGGCCGGATCCGGATCATAGGCCCCGGCCAGATGAGCAAAGAACGCCGCCCGGCCTTCGGACCCCAGGGTCTGATAGCCCCGCAGGATCTCGGTCGCCAGCGCCACGCCCGATGCCTCGCCGTTCGAGGACATCAGCTGCGCACACAGCCCCTCCAGTGCGACGGCCTCGGCCAC
>JBCCML010000056.1:0-28973 GCA_039026375.1 Pseudomonadota bacterium | reverse complement strand
TATAAGGATCACGTCCCCTCCGGCAATCTGCCCGCGTTGTTGGACGGGGATCTGCTGATCGCGGATTCCGAGGCGATTGCGGAGTACCTGGAGGAGCGTCACCCTGACCCGCCCATGCTGCCCGGCGATGCGCCGTCGCGGGCGCACATCCGGGAACGCGGCCGGTTTCACGACACCAGGTTGGAGCCTGCGCTGCGGGCCCTCTTCCCCTACCTGCCCGGTCGGACCCCGGCGCCGGATGGCTTTGTGGCCGCGCAGGCTGACCAGATCAACGCGCGGCTGGCCCAGCTGGCGCGGATACTGGACACGCAAACGGGCGAAAGCGCGGGATCAACCCTGACCCTGGGCGATTGCGGGTACCCCATCACCTTCGCCTGGCTTGATGCCCTGGACGGCCCGATGGGCCTGGGCATCGCCTGGCCGGATGGCATCCGCGCCTACCGCGCGCGCGCCGAAGCAAATCCCGCGGTGGCCGCGGAACTATCCGACTATCGCCCGAAGCTGGCGGCGTTTCTGGGCAGCTGATGCGGCTGGACCTGCTCACCTGGCCGGAGGTCGAGGCCTACCTGAAGCCCCGCCCAACCGCCCATCCAGGCATCATCCTGCCCGTCGGCTCGACCGAACAGCACGGCCCCATGGGCCTGATCGGCACCGATGCCCTGTGCGCGCAGGCGATCGCCGACGGCGCCGCGGACAAGGCAGGAGCCATCGCCGCGCCCGCCCTTGGCTACACGCCCGCGCCCTTCAACACCGGTTTTCCCGGGACGATGTCGCTGTCCGAGCCGGTCTTCGAGGCCATGGCGGGCGAGCTGATCGCGGGCCTGCTGGAACAGGGTTTCGCCCGGATCTACGTGCTGAACGCCCATGGCGCGAACCTGGCCCCGCTGCGCCGGATCGCAGGCGAACGTGCGCAGATCCGCATCCGCAGCTGGTGGGATTTCGCGCCCGTCAATGCGCTTCGCCAGGCCCTATACGGTATGTGGGAGGGGATGCACGCCACCCCGGCGGAGGTGGCGATCACCCAGGCGGTCCACCGGGTGGTTGCGCCGGGCGCCGCCGCCGACCCGCCCGAACAGCTGTCCGCTGACTACATCCGGGCGCATAGCGGCGACAAACACGGGCCGCCTGACGAACATCGCGCGCGCTTTCCGGATGGGCGCGTCGGCTCCCATTCTGCGCTGGCAACTCCCGAGGATGGGCGCCGCATCCTGGACGCGGCCATCTGGTCGGTGGCTGACGACTATCGGGACTTTGTCGCGGCCTGAGCCCACCAATCCCGCAACCGGCTAGCCCCACCTTACAGCAACCCGTCCGGCAGCTTCTGTTCCGCCGCCGTGTTGGCCCGCCGAAAGACCAGCGTCACCAGCGTCGCCGTGATCACGATGAACAGCGAATAGAGCGCCGGCACCGCCATGTAGCTTTGCGCCTCGTCGCCCGCGAAGGTGAAGGCGATGATCGCAATCGCCAGGGGCCCGTTCTGAATGCCCGTCTCTAGCCCCACGGTGCGCGCGTTCCGCGGGTGCAGCCGCAGGGCGCGCGCGAACGTGTAGCCGATGGTGATACCGAACAGGCCCAATCCGATCGCGGCGGCATAGGTTCCGGGTGTGGTGGTCACCAGAAACTCCCAGTTTCGCGGGATCCAGCTGAGCGCGATGAAGGCGATGAAGAACAGCGCCAGGGCCGAGCCCAGAAACTCTGACACCGCGCCGACATTCGCATTGACCTTGCGCAGCACCATGCCGATCGCCACCGGCACCAGCAGCAGGACCAGCGTGACGATGATGTTCTCGCGCGGGATCTGCAGGTCCAGCGCGCTGGCATAGATCACCAGGATCAGCGGGATCAGCACCACGCCAAAGATGGTGGAGGCCACCGTCATCAGCACCGACAGCGCCAGGTTCCCCTTGGAGAAGTAGGTGAAGATATTCGACGTCGTGCCCCCGGGCATGCAGGCCATGATCAGCACGCCAACGGCGATCGCCTCGGTCAGGGGCAGCAGCGCGATCAGCACGGTGCCGACGATGGGCATGATGCCGTACTGGCTGATCACGCCGATGGCCAGGCCCTGAGGGCGCTTCAGGGCCAGCAGGAAATCGCGCGGCGTCAGCGAGGCGCCCATGCCCAGCATGATGGCGAAGATCATCAGGGCCAGCAGGGCCTGTTCGAAGGGTCCGACCATGGCGCGCTAGCCTTCCTGAGCGGTTGCGGGCGGCGGGCTTGGTGCGTCTTCGCGCAGATCCTTGCGCAGGATCTTGCCGACGTTGGATTTGGGCAGATCCTCGCGGAACGCGACCTGTTTGGGCACCTTGTAGGCTGTCAGGTGTTCCTTGCAGTAGGCGCGCACGGCGGCCACGTCCAAGGCGGGGTCCGCGCGGACGATGAAGGCCTTGACCGCCTCGCCCGTGGCGCCGTCGGGCACGCCGATCACCGCCGCCTCGCGGATCGAGGGGTGGGCCGTCAGCACGTCCTCGACCTCGTTCGGGTAGACGTTGAAGCCCGAGACGACGACCATATCCTTTTTGCGGTCGACGATGCGCACATAGCCGTCTTCGTCCATGATGCCGATATCGCCGGTCAGGAACCAGGCACCGTTCATCACGGTGGCGGTCTCGTCTGGTTTGTTCCAATAGCCCTTCATGACCTGGGGGCCGCGCACGCCGATCTCGCCCGTCTCGCCTAGGGCCAGTTGGCTGCCATCCTCGCCAAAGCAGGCCAAGTCGGTCGAGGGCACGGGGATTCCGATGGTGCCGGCGCGGGTCTTGCCCAGCGGCTCGAAGGTCACGACGGGCGAGGTTTCAGTGAGGCCATAGCCCTGCAACACCTCGGACCCCGTGACGTCGCGCCAACGCTCGGCCACCGCCGATTGCAGCGCCATGCCGCCCGCGCCCGCGAACTTCATGTGCTTGGGCGGGGTGTCTTGGAACCAAAGCTCGTTGCAGAGCCCGTTGAAGAGCGTGTTGACCCCGCTCATCCAGGTGATGCGGTAGTTTTCAAACGCGCGCTTCAGGTTCGACAGCGGGCGCGGGCTGGGGATCAGGATGTTGCGCGCGCCCAGCCAGTAAAACGCCAGAAGGTTCACCGTGAAGGCGAACACATGGTAGAGCGGCAGCGCGGTCAGGATGACCTGATCGCCCTTCTTCAGATCGCCGCCCAGCAGCTCCATCGCCTGCTCCATGTTGGTCAGCAGGTTGCCGTGGGTGAGCATGGCCCCCTTGGCCACACCGGTGGTGCCACCGGTGTACTGCAGCACGGCCAGGTCGTCGGTCGAGATCGTCTGGTGGTAGGTGCTGACCTCGACATGGTCCTGGGCGATGCGGCGGCGGCCCGCCTCCAGCGCGTCGGGCAGGCGGATATGCGCGATCTCGATCGGTTGGACCGAGCGGTCCCAGTGCTTTTGCACCAGGCCAACGATCCAGCGCGGCATCGCGGGGAAGAACTCGGCCACGCGGGTGACGATGACATTCGGTATCGGGTGCGCCTGGGTCGCCGCGGGGATCTTGTCGGCGAACATGTCGATGATGATCAGGGCGTGGGGCCGGGCGTCCTGGAACTGCTTGGCCATCTCCTCGGCGGTGTAGAGCGGGTTGACGTTCACCAGCACGCAACCCGCCTTGAAGATCGCGAAGGCGGCGATGGGATAGGCCAGGCAATTGGGCATCTGCACGGCGACCCGGTCGCCGGGCGCCAGGCCCGCCGTCTCGCGCAGATAGGCGGCCAGGGCATCGGACATCTCGTCGATCTGGGCGAAGCTCAGCGAGCCGTTCATGCCGTTCGGCAGGCAACATGTGAAGGCCCGCGCCCCGCGATAGATCGCGGCCACCGCGCTGATCAGATCCGGCAGGTTGCGATAGCGGGGCGCGTCGATCTGGGTGCGGACGCCCGGTCCGTAAAATGCCGTCCAGGGCCGATCGGTTTGGGTCATCGCTGCCTCCCAAGGCGCCTTCTGGCCTGATGCTTTTGAACGTAGGACGGTGGCCTGCCACTCAAAGACCTGGGCCTGCAGAATGTCATGCGGATGGTTCGCCGGCTCAGGCCCCTTTCCTTAGAATTCACGGTTTCAAGCTTTATTCCGATGGCAGGCGGACTGTCCTTGACCTTCCAGTTGCCGGAACCCTTATGTACGCCTCATGACCGATCAACCCATCGAATCATTGGCCAAGACGCCTGCGTCCACGCGCGCCTCATGCTGCGCCCCGGCGCCCGCCGCCAAGGCAGACGCAAGCTGCGGCGGCTGCGGACCCGCCAAACAGCGGGTGGACTGGTTGTTATGGGGCTCGGTCATCGCGGTCAGCACTGGCGTGGCCTGGCATTTCCTGACAGGCGGCCTCTCGACAGACGCAACTCACGACCATGCCCACACCCATTCCGCAATGGCCCACTTCGCCGCCGGCACGTGGGAGATGCTCAGCCTGATGTGGTGGGGCATCCTGTTGGGCATCGTCTTCGTCGGCCTGCTGGATCGTGTCCCCCGCGACGTCATCATCGCCGCCCTGGCGGGCGAGCGCCGCACCCAGGGCGTCTTGCGCGCCACCGCCGCGGGCGTGCTGTTCGACCTGTGTAGTCACGGCATCCTGATGGTCGGCATGAAGCTTTACGAACGGGGCGCCTCGGCGGGACAGGTGATCGCCTTCCTGTTGGCCTCGCCGTGGAACTCGCTCAGCCTGACGGTCATCCTGATCGCCCTGGTGGGCTGGGAACTGACGCTGGCCTTCATCCTGTTCTCGGCCGTGATCGGCATCATCACCGGCCTGATTGTCGAGCGTTTGGTCGATCGCGGCCAACTGCCCGACAACCCGGCGCGGGCCGGCGCCCAGGACGGCCCCGGCTTCCGCCAGGCGTTCCGCGACTGGCGGGCAGGCCTGGAATTCAGTCCCCGCCACCTGCCGGCCATCCTGCGCACCGGGCTCCGCGGCTCGCGCACCGTGCTGCGCTGGTTGCTGTTCGGTGTGGCGCTGGCCGCCGCCATCCGTGCGCTGATCCCGGCAGAGACCTTTGCCACCTGGTTCGGCCCCACCATGCTGGGCCTGTTCCTGACGGTGATCGCGGCGACAATCATCGAGGTATGCTCGGAGGGCTCGGCCCCCATCGCCGCCGATCTGGTGCACCGGGGCGGCGCCCCCGGCAACGGCTTCACCTTCCTGATGGGGGGTGCCGCCACCGATTACACCGAGGTGATGAGCCTGCGCGACACAACCGCCTCCTGGCGGATCGCCCTGGCCCTGCCCTTGATCTCTCTGCCGCAAACGGTGTTGATCGGGGCAATGTTGAACTACCTGGGCTAAGCCCGCCTGATCCAGCCTTTACCGGCCCGATCCGGGCGGCCCCTGACCGGAGACCCGCCCGTGGACCTTGGCGCCCTGACCCCGCCGCCGGAGATCACCGCCCTGACGCTGGCGGCCATCGCGGGCGTCTACCTGCTGGCCGGGCTGGTCAAGGGAGCCACAGGCTTTGGCCTGCCGGTGGTCGCGGTCACGTTGTTGCCGTTCTTCGTGCCCATCGACATGGCGCTGGCGCTGAACGCCATCGTGATCACGGCCACCAACCTGCAGCAGATCCGCCAGGCGGGCGAGGTCCGGGCGGGCCTGGGTGCCGCCTGGCCGATGATGCTGGGCATGGCCATCATGGTGCCCATCGGCGCGCAGTTCACGGTGGGCATCTCGGCCACCTCGCTGATGATCATCCTGGGCACGTTCGTGCTGCTGTTCGTGATCTCGTCCTTTCTGAACCCGTCGCTGAAGATCCCGGTCAACTGGCACCAACGCACCGGCTTTGGCATGGGGCTGCTGTCCGGGGTGGTGGGGGCCATTACCTCGGCGCCGGGGCCGATCTTTGTGTCCTACGTTCACGCGTTGCACCTGCCCAGGCCGATCTACATGGCGGCGCTGGGCTTCATCATGCTGCTCTTCGGCTTCGTGCTGGCGCTCAGCTTTATCTTTGTCGGTTTGTTGCGGTGGGAGCATGTCTTGCCTGGCCTGCTGGGCATCCCGCCGGCGATCTTCGGCATGTGGCTGGGCAATGCCTGGGGCAAACGCCTGCCGGTCGAGACGTTCCGCAAGGTGGTGCTGGCGCTGCTGGGCGTGCTGGCGGTGATGATCATCCGGCGCGCGATCGGATGACGAAGGCGCGTGATGCGGGTGGCGCTGCCGATGCGGGTGATGCGGGCGGGTCTGGCACGTCGCTTGGGGCGCTAGAGGCCCAGCAGGATCAGCAGGATCAGCAGGCTCACCAGGAACTTTACCCGGATCTGGCCGAGGCCATCGCCCGCCATGTCCATACCCACCACTACCAGTGGGAGGACCGGATCAACCTGCCGCCGATCCAGACCTTCGATACGATGTGCGCCAGCTATTTCCAGATCCCGGCTGGGGTTCTGGCCAAGCTGGGTCTGCTGCAAGCGCTGGACGATGTCGGCGGCCGCTGGGCCTTTGTCGTGGAACCGGATGGGTTTACCAATGTCGTCCGGGAAAACCGGCACCTTGGGTGCAGCTTCGACACGCTGGTCCTGGCCGCGATCGAACTGGTCGGCCAAGGGCGCGAATGCCAGGAGCTGCTGGACCTCTTGGCGCTGCTGGGGATCTGCGAGCCCACCACCTACCGCACCCGAACAAATAGCGGGCCGCGCCGGCTCGAGGACTACGCCAATCGGGACGCCTGGGTGAGTTACGAGGTCCCGGACTTCCAGGTCACCTGGACCGCGCGCTGCGCGTACTACAATCGCCTGCGCCGCGACTGGGTGACCCTGATCGCCTGATCTGTGCGCGTGCCGCGTTACCAGGATCTTGACCGCAAACCTTGACCCTCCCTCGCGGCGCCTGTCTCCTCTCCGCCAGATCAAAGGGGAAGAGTGCGATGACCGTCATGACCGTCCAAGACCTGCTGCAGGCCCGCTTCGGCGACGCGCCCAAGGTGCCGCCCGAGGCCGAGGCGCTGGCCGACATGGCGGGCCGCGGGGTGTGCCGCGCCTATGGCGATGCGCCCGTCGACCCCGCCCTGGTCCAGACGCTCTGCGCCGTCGCCCTCTCCAGCCCCTCGAAATCCGACCTGCAGCAGCGCGACATCGTTGTCATCACGGACCCCCAGATCCGCGCCCGCCTGGACGAGATGACGGGCTTTGACTGGCAACCGGCCGCGCCCGTCCTGCTGGTCTTCTGCGCCAATCACGCGCGCTTTCACGCCTGCCATGCCCGCGCCGGTCTGCCCGTGGTCAACGACCACCTGGACGGCTTCTTCAACGCCGCCGTGGACGCGGGCATCGCGCTGGCCGCCTTCGTGGCCGCCGCCGACCGGGTGGGCCTGGGCACCTGCCCCCTGTCGGCGCTGCGCGACCACGCGGCCGAGCTGTCGCAGCTATTGGGCCTGCCCGACCGCGTCGTGCCCGTGGCGGGGCTGAGCCTGGGCTGGCCCGCCGCCCCCGGCCGCATCGCCCCGCGCCTGTCGCTGGGCGCCACCGTGCACTGGAACGGGTTCCAGGCCGACCAGGGCCCCGGCATCGCCGAGTATGACGCCCGCCGCCGCACCGTGCACGCCTTCCGCCAGCGCGCGCCCGAACGGTTTGGCGAAAAGGCTGACTATGGCTGGTCCGACGACAAGGCCCGCCAATACCAAACGCCCCAGCGCACCGATTGGGGCGCCTTCGTCCGCGCCAAGGGGTTCCGGTTGGATTAGAGTTTCGGTGGATTGTGGTGGGGCGCCGTGGCACCCTGCGCCCATCCGTTAGAGCAATTGAGCCGCCATGAGCGACCAGCCCACCGACCAAGACGCCGAGACGCCCGAGTTGGCCGATGCAAGCCAGAACCCCTGGTACGTGCTGATGACCGTTGCGGGGGAGCAGGAGGAGGATGCTTCACCCTGGGACTACGACGAGAACCTGCACGCCCGAAACCGGCGGTACTTTAACGGCTGGATGGCGGCGGGATTGGACGAGGAGGAACAGCAAAAGCTAATCGAGGACGGCCGCGCGACGGCGGAGGATCTGGCCCCCCTGACGGAGCAGGAGCACGCCACTATCCAAGCCGCCTGGACCAGACGCTGCCCGGGGCAGTTGCTTGGCTCAAATCAACGGGCGGTCAAGCTCGCAGCCTGTAAGCTTGACCGCCTGTTGATTTGCAATGGCTTTGTTTTCTCAAGAGCCGACTTTAGTGGCACGACCTTCTCGAGCTTAGTCTACTTCCCGGGCACGACCTTCTCCGGCAGCGCCGACTTCCGGGACATAATCTTCACACGCGGCGCCTATTTCCTGGGCACAACCTTCTCAAGCACCGCCGACTTCCGGGACACGACCTTCTCGAGCCTAACCTACTTCCAGGGCACGACGTTTTCGCACATCGCCGACTTCCAGGGCGCAACCTTTTCTCGCGACGCCGACTTCCGGGACACGACGTTCTCGGGCAGCGCCGACTTCAGGGATGTGACCTTCTCGGGCATCGCCACCTTCGAGGGCACGACATTCTCGAAAGACGCCAACTTCCTAGGCACAACCTTCGATGGCAGCACCTACTTCGTGGGCACGACGTTTTCGCATACGGCCAACTTCCTAGGCACAACCTTCTCGGATATCGCCGGCTTCATGGGTGCTACCTTCTCGCATACAGCCTTCTTCCAGGATGCGGCCTTTTTGAAGACTGTCGCCTTCCAGGACACCACATTCAAAGGCTACACGACTTTTCACGGCGCGGCATTCTTAGGCATCCCAGAGTTCTCAAATGCCGTTTTTAAGTCGTCGACAGCCCTTTCCCCGGTCAAAGAGCACGGCCAACCTGATCGGCCTACCGTCTTCAAGCTGACACCGCCACGGTTCTTCAATGCCGAATTGCATGAAGACACCGACTTCACCGATGTCGAATGGCCGCCACCGCCAGACAGCCGGGAGGAGGCCGTTGAACAACGCCGCGCCTATGAGCGGTTGAAGCTGCTGATGAGCAGCCAGAAGAAGGTCGCAGACGAGCTGTTCTTTCAGCGCAAGGAGCTGATGTGCCGCGAGATCGAGGACGGCTGGTTCTCGCTGTCCTCGTGGGGGTCTCGTTTCTTCCGCATCACGTCGAACTATGGCTGGTCACTCAACCGTCCGATTTGGTGGTTGTGCATCCTGGTCCTGGCCTGCGCGGCGATCATTTGGGGCAATGAACAGGCGGCGCTGGTAGCCGGCGATCGCGACGTCCTGTGCCTGGATGACGCGGGAAAGGTGAAGGCCAACTGCAATCCAGAACTTGAGTGGGACAATGCGCTGGGTCTGTCATTTTCCAACTCGTTTCTGTTCGTTGGTCGAACCTTCATCAAAGAAGAACTGATCGGCTTGACCCTGGCATCCGAGATTGTCTCGACCATCCAGATGATCCTGGGGCCCTTCCTGATTTTCCTGTTCGGCTTGGCGGTACGCAATCGTTTCCGGCTGAAGTAGCGGGGGGGTAGAGGACGCGCCTCCGGACCCCCAAAATCCACGCGTCTCGCTGGTCGGCGGAACCGTCTCGTTGGAAGCTCGGAACCCCCGTTCCACTGGAACGATTATCGCTTTCGTGGATTTCAAAAGTGACATTATCCGGCCGCGAGTCTCGCTGACCGTCTCGTTATTCGTCTCGCCGGTTTTGCGTCTCCGTCTTACAGGGGGTCTCGCCAATCTGCGTGATAGTCGTCGTTACGCTCAGCGAGCGACTCGTTCTTACTTTGTGCCGAACAGGCGGTCGCCCGCGTCGCCCAGTCCGGGGACGATGTAGTTCTTCTCGTTCAGGCGCTCGTCCAGGGCCGCGGTGAAGACGGGCACGTCCGGGTGCGCGGCGGTGAAATTCGCCACCCCCTCGGGCGCTGCGACCAGCGCCACAAAGCGGATGTCGCGGCAGCCGGTGGCCTTGATCTTGTTGATCGCCGCAACCGCCGAACCACCCGTGCCCAGCATCGGATCGACCACGATGGCCAGGCGTTCGTCCATGTTGTCGGGCAGGCTTTGGTAATAGCTGACCGGCTTGGCGGTTTCCTCGTCGCGGTACATGCCCAGGTGGCCGACGCGGGCATTGGGCACCAGGTCCAGCATGCCCTGTAACAGGCCGTCGCCGGCGCGCAGGACGGACACGAGGCACAGCTTTTTGCCCGACAGGCGGCGCGCGGTCATGGGCGCCACGGGTGTTTCGATCTGGACGTCCTCGAGCGTCATCTCGCGCAGCACCTCGTAGGCCAGTAAGTGGCTGATTTCCCTGAGCAATCCGCGGAAGGCGACCGACGGGGTGGTTCGGTCGCGCATCAGGGTCAGCTTGTGTTCGACCAGGGGGTGGCGGACGACGGTCAGCCCCGGGGTGGGGGTTTGCGTGGGGCCGTCGGTATGCCCTTGGCTCTCTGCCTCTGTATCCCCCTGCATGATGTCCTCCCGACGCTGACTTGTTCCTGTCATAGCCCGGCGTTAGGAAGCTGTCACCGGCCCTCTTGCAGATAGGCATTCCCCATGCGCCCGATACGGATCCGACACGGACACTGCCTGCTGGCGGGCGGGCTGGAAGCGGCCGATCTGCTGCTGGCCGAGGGGCAGATCGTGGCCGATGCGCCGGAGGCGGGCGCGCTGGAGATCAATGCGCGCGGGCTGGTGGTGGCGCCGGGACTGGTGGACATCCATGGCGATGCGTTCGAGCGGCAGGTGATGCCGCGGCCGGGCGTGATGTTCCCGCTGGACGGGGCGGTGCTGGACACCGACCGGCAGCTGGCCGCGAACGGGATCACGACAGCCTACCACGCGCTGACGCTCAGCTGGGAGCCGGGCTTGCGGTCGGTGGAACAGGGCACGGCCTGGGTCGATGCGCTGGAGCGTATGGCCGGGCGTTTGACCGTGGACCATCGGATCCAGTTGCGCTGGGAGACGTTCGCGGAGGAGGCGATACCGCTGTGTGAACGTGTTTTGCGGGGTGGCAAACAACCTGCGCTGGCCTTCAACGACCACACATCGATGTACATGCGCGCGCGGGGGGTGCCGGTGCAGGAGCGCCCTTTCGAGCAATCGCCCGACTTTCAGGTCCGCGATATCACCGAAGCGCGGACCCGGACCGACATGGCGGGGTATGCCAAGCGCGCGGGTCTGGACATCGAGGATTACATTGCCCTGATCGGCAAGGTCTGGCAGCGGCGGCCGAAGGTCGACGGCATGATCCGGCACCTGGCCGAGTTGGCCCGCGAGAACGGTGCTGCGATGCTAAGCCACGATGACACGCAGGACGAAACGCGCAATTATTACCGTGGGTTAGGGGCCGCCATCGCGGAGTTCCCCATGCGAGTCCCGGTGGCGGAAATCGCCCACGCTCGGGGGGATGCCATCGTCTTCGGCGCCCCGAACGTGGTGCGTGGCGGCAGCCATCTGGGCAGCTCCCCCAACGCTGCGGAAATGGTCGAGCGTGGGCTCTGCGGCATCCTGGCGTCAGACTATGTCTACCCTGCGATGATGGCCGCAGCAGCCCGCCTTCATGCTGATCGGCGGGCGTCGCTGCCCGATGTTTGGTCTCGGGTCAGCGCTGGACCGGCGCACGCGCTTGGCCTAACCGATCGGGGCCAAGTCGCCGAGGGCAAGCGGGCCGATCTGGTCCTGCTGGACTGGCCCGAAGGACAAGCCCCTGCGGTGAAGGCCACCATCTCGGGCGGGCGCATCGCCTACCTGTCGGGCAACTTGCTGAACTAGGCGCCGTAACTGCGCAGTAGGGTTTGTCCCAATCAAGGACGGCCTGAAACCCTCTCTTAACCCTGTCCTGCAATGGTGCAGACAGCAGTTACAGCGGGCGCGCTATTGGTGCCGGGCCAGGTTCAGACGGTCCTGGACGCATCGATGCCCGCAGGTTGAGAGGGTGCGATGCGTGTTCTGATGACCGGCGGGTGTGGCTTTATCGGAACGGCGATTGCGGACCTGATGTTGCGACGCGGCAATCAGGTGCTGAACATCGACAGGCTGACCTACGCCGCCAACCCGTCTGCGTTGCAGGGTTGGATGGGCAGTGACCGCTACCGGATCGTGAAGGGCGATATCTGCGATATGGCCAAGGTGCTGTCGGTGTTCGAAGAGTTTCAGCCCGACTGCGTCATCCACGCTGCTGCAGAAAGCAGTGTGGACCGGTCGATCGACGGCGCCGCCCAATTTCTCCAGACAAATTTTGTCGGCACCTACACGATGCTTGAGGCAGCACGCCATTGGTGGGCCAAACGTAAGGGTACCTATCGCTTCCACCATGTCTCTACTGACGAGGTCTTCGGCAGCTTGGGCCCGGGCGACCCCGGCGTAAGGGAGCAGACCAGCTATGCACCGAATTCGCCCTATGCGGCGTCCAAGGCCGCTAGCGATCACCTGGTGCGCGCCTGGGGTCAAACCTATGGCCTGCCAGTCGTTACAACCCATTCCACGAACAGCTACGGACCGTGGCAGTTCCCCGAAAAACTGGTGCCCCTAATGATCACCAAGGGTGCTGAGGGAGAGGCCTTGCCGCTCTATGGGGCCGGTGACAACGTCCGCGACTGGCTGCACGTGGCCGATCATGCCGAGGCTGTGCGCGTGGTGCTGGAGCACGGAAACACCGGCGAAACCTACAATGTTGGCGGCTCCTTCGAGCAACCCAATGTCGAGATCGTCCGCATGATCTGCAACGAATTGGACGAACACATGCCGGAGAACGCGCCGCATGAGCGCATGATCTGTCATGTCGAGGACCGTGTCGCGCATGACTGGCGCTATGCCGTCGATACGACAAAGATCTGGTCCGACCTGCGCTGGCGGCCTGAGATTGAGTTTCGTCGTGGTCTCTCGCGGACCGTGGATTGGTATCTGCAAAACCGTCCCTGGTGGCAGGAGATCCGACGCAAGCGCTATCGGGGCGAACGCTTGGGCAGGCAAGCAGCATGAACGCGCAGGGCAGACCTGACGTCCTGGTGATCGGACAGACCGGCCAACTGGCACGGGCACTGGCGCTGGTTGGTACCGCGGATTGCACGATTTCTTTCATTGGCCGGCCGGAGGTTGACCTGGAGCGGCCGGAGTCGGTTTTGCGGGCACTGTCGCTGCGGCGACCAGACGTCGTGATCAACGCGGCCGGCCTGACAGATGGGCGCCTGGCAGACGCAGCCCCCGCCAGGGCGCTTGCCGTGAATGCGACGGGCGCGGGCAATTTGGCGGAGGCTGCGGCAAACATCGGCGCCGCTGTCATCCAGATCTCGACGGCTGATGTCTTTGACGGCCGGGCCGCTGGGGCGTGCACCGAGAGCACAACCCCCGCAGCAATTGACACCCTGGGCGCCAGCAAGCTTTTGGGTGAGGAACTCGTCCTGCTACGCGCGCCGCGTTCGGTGATCCTGCGCGCCGGATGGTTGTTTTCACCGTGGGACTGCGGCGCCGTCCTCAGTGGGGGGCATCGGCTGGTGTCGCCCTGCTCGGCGCTTGATCTGGCGCGCATTTGCCTCTGGCTGGCGCCCACGCTGGCGCATGCGGGACCGGAAGCGCCCTATTGGGGTGTGACCCACTGCGCCAATGGCGGTGTTGCCCGAGAGCAAGACTTGGTCGCCAGCCTCGCCCGTGCAGGAATTCAACCAAATGCTTACGTTGGCGCACCGGCCGCGAGAGAGGCGACCCGTTCGGTGGCAACGCTGCTCGATTGTCAAAGACTAGCTCAGATCTTTGGCCACCGCATGCCGCATTGGGAGGAAAGCCTGCGCGAGGTGCTGTCGGTTGCCGTACGCACCCGCGAAGCGGTCCCTGCCTGAGCGCTCCCTTGCGACAGCAGCTGTCGTTATCTGACTAGCCAGACCCAGGTCGTGCCACCACAAGTTGGGGATGGCCCGGAACAAAGCCTCCCACTCCACCGAGACCGACACAGCCTCGCCCAACACAGCCTCGCCCAAACGGCGGGGACGCCGGTTGGGCCAGCGCACCACCACCCGCGATGTCGATTACGCTACGCTGATCAGCACCTTGCCGTTGGCCACGGCCTTCTCCGAAGACGAGGTCAGCGCGATTCACAACGCCGCTCTGGACGTGCTGGAGCGCATCGGGGTGCGCATCCTGCATGACGGGGCGCGCCGTATACTGGCCTCCGCAGGTGCTCTGATCGACGCAGATCAGGTCCGGATCGGACCGGATCTCGTCGATGCTGCCACCCGGACAGCGCCTGGCCAGTTCACCCTCACTGGGCCTGCACGCACGCTGACCATCGGTGGCCGCTCGACCCAGTTTCTACCCGTCGGCGGCCCCGCGCATGCCAGCGACCTGACGCGGGGACGGCGGCCCGGCACCTTTCAGGACTTTCGTCACTTCATCCGGCTGGCCCAAAGCTTCGATGTTTTACATATGACTGGACCGTCGGTTGAACCCCAAGACGTCCCAACCACGATCCGTCACCTGAAGATGATGCGGGTGCAGTTGTTGGATGCAGACAAGCCGACCTTTGTCTACGCCCGCGGCGCAGCGCAGGTCGCCGATAGTTTCGAGATGCTGCGCCTGCGGATGAGCCTGGATGATGCCCAATTCCGTGCGCGCCCGCTCTGTTTCACCGTAATCAACACGAACTCACCACTCAACCTGGATCTGCCAATGTGCCAGGGGCTGATCGACTTTGCCGAGGCGGGACAGATCGTGATCGTCACGCCATTCACGCTGGCGGGGGCGATGGCGCCGGTGACGATTGCGGGCGCATTGGTGCAACAACACGCAGAATTCTTAGCAGCCCTGACACTTAGCCAGACGGTGCGGGCTGGTGCGCCTGTCGTTTATGGCGGGTTCACGTCGAACGTCGACATGCGCTCTGGCGCGCCTGCGTTTGGCACGCCCGAATATGTTCGGGCCGCTTGGGGCACGGGGCAATTGGCCCGGCGCTTGGGCTTGCCTTGGCGGTCCTCAGGCTCGTGCGTTTCGAACACGCCTGATGCCCAGGCGGTTTGGGAGACGCAGATGGCGCTGTGGGGTGCGCTGACCGGCGGCGCCAACCTGGTTCTACACTCTGCCGGTTGGCTGGAAGGCGGGCTGACCGCGTCCTATGAGAAGTTCGTGCTGGATGTGGAGCAGTTGCAGCACTTGGCCGAGTTGATGCAACCGCGCCCGCTATTGGCCGACGATCTGGCGCTTGAGGCCATCGCCGCCGTCGGTCCTGGGGGGCATTACTTCGGCACGCCTCATACCATGGCCCGCTACGAGACCGCGTTCTACAGCCCAGAGATGTCGGATTGGTCTAACTATGGCCAATGGAAAGAGGCGGGCGCGCTGACGGCCACAGAGCGAGCCCAACACCGGTGGCGCGAAATCTTGGAGGCTTACAAACCGCCGCCTGCAGACTCATCGGTGGTGACCGCATTGGACGATTTTGTCTCTCGCCGGATTGCGGAGGGCGGCGCAGAGCCGCTCAGTTGATAACCCAGCGCGCTGCCAGCGGCACCGCGACCACGGTGAACCCGATCCGCACGATGTGATGCAGCGTCACCATCATCGGCGAGACGCCAAGCGATAGTGCGATCAGTCCCATTTCCACGACACCACCGGGAGCGAAACACATCAGCAGAACCTGGAAGGCGTGATCCCCGGCCGCATCCAGCATCGCGGCCATGCCGGCACCCAATGCCAACATCACCGATACGGTCAATAGCCCGAGCCCGATCCCCTGCAGCAACAGCGCGCGCGTCATACCGCGAAAGCGCATCGCAAGGCCCAGACCAATGACCAATTGCGCCACGGCGATCAGCCAATCGGGTAATTGCGCCTCCGTCAGCCCCGTCCCATGCGCGAGGGCGGACAGGATGATAGGCCCGGTTATGATCGCCGCCGGCAGGCCGACCCGGCGCCCGCCCCAACCACCCAGCAGGGCGCAGGCTGCCAGGATGAGCGCGTCCACCGGGCCAAGTGGTGCGCCATTCTCCATGCTGACGCCGGCGGCACTGCCAACCGCTTCGCCCCGCATCACCCAGTAGATCAGGGGCACCAGGCTGACAGTGATTGCGATGCGGGAAAAATGCTGAACGGTCAGAAGGGCGGCGTTTCCGCCGGCCTCCTCGCCCAACTGCACGGATTCGATTAGTCCCCCAGGCGTCGCGCAATAATAGGCCGTGGGTTTGTCATAGCCGGCAAGCCGGCGAAAGATCTGGTAATTGATCGCTTGTGCAACGCCGACGAATACCATGACCATCGCGAGCGAGGGCCACCAATTCGTCAGCTCTGCCAGCATTTCCGGACTGGCAGTCCCCCCGATTGCCACGCCGATCACGGTGATAAAGGCCATGCGGGGAAGTTGCGGAAAGGACAGATCCTGACCGCCGATCTTCAAGCCAGCGGCCAACGCGGCTGCTGTGGCGACCATGGCCCCTAGCAGCCAGGGTAGCGGCGTGCCTACCAACGAGGCAAAGACCCCACCGACAAAAGCAATAGCCACCGCTGCGACCCAGACTTGTACGGTGGACCGATCGGGTAGAGAGATCATCGGAACGCTAGACATGTTGGCCGCACGGGGCGAGTTACAAAAGGCTTGAGGTTGAACATCTTGCGTCCCTGCACAATGACCGTGGAAACGGCAAGCCCCGATGCGCCGTTGCGTCCCAACGATCACCGATGTATACGCGCCAGCGCTGCACCCGTAGCTCAGCTGGATAGAGCGCTGCCCTCCGAAGGCAGAGGCCAGAGGTTCGAATCCTCTCGGGTGCGCCAATCAGGTCAACAATGGTCCTTGTTATTGTTGGCCGTTCTGACCCTCTCTTGCGCTTGTTCCCGACTGCTAACCCCGAATTCGCGCTGATGGGCTATTGCCAACTTGCTGACGCTGCGTTTGCAGACCGATAGACATTCATCGTGTATTTGCGCGACTGGCTGGCAGGTAGGCGATCACCGTCAGGTAAACTAACGAAGGTAGCACCGCGACAAGCGTGCCAGGCAAGAGTCCCAGTGTCGGATAGGTAACGCGGACACAAAGGACGAAGATCAGTATCGAGCCAAGCCCCAGCGGAATGTTCCTTAGCAGTGCTTGAGTTGGGGCCGCACCATAAGTTGCGTGCAGGATCAAAAGGGTGGGCAGAAGTGTTCCTGGGAAGCCCGTCATCAAGCCAGTCCACTGTGGTCCTGTCGATTGCGCAATGGAGATCACCAATAGAACTAGGAAGGCAGCTGTGGCGCCGCGAAAAAGGATTAATCGCGAGGTGTAGCGGACCGGCCGCTCGATTGGTTCAAAGGGCACCCGCCGCAGCGCCCAAACGGCGAAAATGAGTGTCAGCATTGTAACCCAAAGGGCGCCTGCTATCGAGAACTCGAACTGCGCCAGCAGTGCCGCGACGGCGAAGAAAGCAGTCAGCCCGACGAGTGCGCTGCTGATCGACGCCAAGAAGACTATGCGCGACGCCGCCCAGAAGTAGCCCAGGACGAAAGCCAACGTTGCCGTAAAGGCAGCCATCGAATGTGGGGTGCTTTGAACGATATGATCTGTCCCACGTTCGATCCCGACGAACACATAGACCAGCACGATATTTAACGGCGCGCCGGAAACGATACCAGCAATCCGCGTGCTCACGCGTTCGGCAATGAATGCCAGGCCGAGCACAAGCGCCACTGACCAAACTGCCTTCACGAGGAGTGTGCTCTCTCCTGCACCTTCCATGTGCCCTCATCTAGTTGATGCTGATCTATGCCTGGTTTGGCTGGGAGCCGTAGCACGTTCGCAACGGGCGGTGAGTTATTCAGGTCAACAACCGGCGTTTTTTGGGCGTCACGTCTGGTGCGCGGCGACCGCGAAGGTCGGGTAACTGTGTTCCAAGTGCGGCCCGTTCGATGCACGCAAAAAGACTTTGTCTTTATCTGCCCGGCGAGCGTCGCCCGCACGGCTCGCTGTGTCGATGGCGGATGCTACGCGGACATTACACGGGCCGCGTCATGGCCTCATGCCGAACGAACTGGTCCATACAGGCCTGACTAGACGCGAAAATGATGCGCTCAAGCTCGTGCGCCGAGGCTTCGGATGGGCAGTCGACGACGAGCGCGTGCGTCATGGCCTCAACCAGCCCAAAAACCCCTGCCAGCATCGGTCGGACCTGCCGCTCGCGGTCCAGGTGCGGCAACAGATCAGCGAAGCGCGCTTCAGTATCGGAAAACAGTGCCTGGTGGGCGGCCTGATGAGGGCAGACCGAGCCACGAGGTCCGACGGTCAGCTTGGGGTTATCCACCGTCAGCACCCGATGAAGCCGCGGATTTTTCAGATGCGCGTCGACGTTCGCACGGATCATCTTGGTCAGCACATCTTCTGCTTTCGCGCCACAGTGCGTTTGGGCGGCCGTTCCCAGGGCGTGCAAAACATCTGTGCCGTGCTGCAGCCGCAGCGCATCCACAATGGCCTCCTTGTTGGCGAAGTATTGGTAGAGGGTGCCAATCGAAACCCCCGACCGCTCGGCAATCGCGTTGGTGGTGAGCTTCCGGGCACCTCGGTCCACCAACAACTCTGACGCGCCCTGCAAGATTGCGTCAACAGTGAAGGCCGACCGCGTCTGAGACGGCCTACGCCGTTTGGCAGTGGCTTTTGGCATTGGGGTGATCTCCGCCAAGAACGCTGGATTTTTCAGCGCAAGAGATGGGGCTTCAACCCCCAGTTCAAGGCCAGATGCATGCAGCTAAACCTGAGCGTTCGACTGCAGTCCCCGCATAAGGCATTGCAAATAAGAGATATCTGAGCGGATCAAAAGCGAAGTGCCGACCGCGCCGGCCACAGCATCTCTCGCTCCATCAGACAGACTGCCGCTTGGGCAGGTCAACGATGGAGCAACGAATTGACCACTGTTTTGAATGCGATCACACCGTCATTCGTCTTTCTGCGGGAATGGGCGCGCAACCCGCTTGAAGTAGCGGCGATCTCCCCGTCAAGCATCGGCTTGGCGCGCCTGATTACATCCCAGATCTCTTCCGCAACGACGCCGGTTCTGGAGATTGGACCAGGCACAGGCGCCTTCACGGCTCAGCTTCTGGCAAACGGCGTGGCGCCGCACGATCTGACGCTGCTGGAGAAGAATGCCGCCTTCGCAAAGGCACTGCAGCAACAGTTTCCCGCCGTTCGCGTCGTCAACGCAGACGCGGCAAAGGTCGATCTTCGCGAACTGAACCATGGCCGGCCGTACCGTGCTGTCATCAGCGGCCTGGGCTTGTTGTCGATGGAGCGGCGCATCGTCGCCCGACTCCTGCGCCGTGTTTTCCAGAACACGCATCGCGACGGTGCGCTCTACCAGTTCACGTACGGGCTGCGGTGTCCGGTGCAAAATCGTCTGATGCTGGCCCTGGGATTGGAAGCGCGAAGGTTAGGCCGCGTTTGGTGGAACTGCCCACCAGCCGCCGTCTACCGGATCACCCTCGCGGCAGATCATTGGCGCGACTTCGCGGCCTCATGGCGTTCTTGATCGCCGACCGGCCTGGGCAGCCAAAAACCAAAACTGAGCAATTGGCAACGGAGGCAAGAAAACCTCGCTAATTCAGTTGGTTAGTCAGTTGGCAAACGCGAGTACCAGTCCGGGCCTCAACGGCCACTTTTCCGACAGGTAGTTGCTGAAAAGAAGGACGAACCAATGCTGCACGCTTTGCGCCCCCGTCATCTGAGTGGCTTTGTCGGGGCAATATCTTGGCTTCTGTCGTCATCCGCTAGCGCCCAGGACAACTTCATCGCGGTTGGTGTTGGGATCGAGCCGGAGTACCTCGGCTCGGAAGATATGAAGGCGACGCCCTTCGCAGTGGGCCGCTACGATGCCGGGCCGATTGTCTTCGAAAGCCGGGGTATCGGTCTTGCCTTCGACGTTCTCAGCCCTCGGACCGGCGGCAAGTTTGCTGCTGGTCCCATCGTTGGATATCGTTTTGGGCGGGATGACGTCGACAACGCCGTGGTGGATCGGTTGGCGACAGTGGATCCGTCTTTCGAGATTGGCGCCTTCGCGCGCTACAGCCTGTTCAACGTTGCAATGTCTGGCGACACCCTGTCGTTCGAGGTCAGCACCATGTTCGACGTCTCGGACGGGCATGGCGGCGTGGTGATGACGCCGGGCGTCTCTTACGCGCTTACGGTGGCGGACCGTTTCCGGACTTCGGTTGGATTCTCAGCCAACTACGGCGATGGCAGCTTCAATGATGCCTTCTTCAGCGTGGATGCGGCGGGGTCAGCTGCCAGTGGGTTGCCCGTTTTTGACGCCGATGGGGGTTTCTATAGTGCTGGCCTGTCGCTGACCGGCAGCTACCAGATCACCCAAAGCTGGGGTGTCCTTGCCGTGGTGCAATTTGACCGGCTGATCGGCGATGCGTCGAGCACACCGATCGTCGCCCAGGAAGGCAGCGAGAGCCAGATCTTCGGCGGCCTTGCCATCAGCTACAGCTTCTAAAGCGCGGGCGGTCGCATCCGACCCCAAAAGGAACAAAACCATGAAACATGAGAGATCAAACGCCCCCGCTTCCTCTTTGACCAGACGTCGTTTCACCGCTGGGTTGGCAACCGCGCCCCTCGCCTATGGCGTCATTGCCGCCGCAGCCCCCGAAACACCAAGAGCGGGAGACACCCGAGCACCGGTTGCGTTGATCACCGGTGCGTCATCCGGCTTCGGCAACGCCACGGCGGCGACCCTGGCGCGGGCCGGGTTCCACGTGATCGCGTCCATGCGCCATATAAACGCTCAGAACGCAGCCGCAGCGGCGGCGTTGCGTGATCTGGCCCGTGCCGAAAGCCTGCGGTTGGATGTCGTCGAGATCGACATTGATTCTGACGCATCGGTCACCAGCGGGATGGCTGACGCCATGTCGCGGACGGATCGGATCGACATGCTGTTCAATAACGCGGGCATCAACATTCCGGGGCCGGTCGAATTGTCCATGCAGGCCGCCCGCCAAAACTTCGAAACCAATGTGTTCGGCCAACTCCGCATGTTGCGTGCTGTGGCGCCAGGAATGCGGGAGCGGCGCAGCGGCTTGATCGTGCAGATGTCGTCCGGTCTTGGGCGGTTTGTCATGCCGACCAGCGGGATCTACGCGGCGACGAAATTCGCGCAGGAGGCGATGTTTGAAAGCGCGGCTTATGAGCTGCACCCATTCGGTGTCGAGGTGGCCATCGTGCAGCCAAGCGACTACGCAACCGAGATCAAGCCCAACAGCCGCCGCTACTTTGCCGACATGATGGCAGGGCTGAGCGCTGAGGACCGCGCCCGTGCCGACGCCTATGTCCAGCACCTGGAGGTGACCCGGCGGGAGATTCAGGACGCCAAGGCGCCGCCCGCGCAGGAGGTGGCCGACATCGTCCTACAGCTTGCAACAACGCCGGCGGGACAGCGGCCCCTTCGCCAGGTGGCGATGCCCCCAGACCTGGCCGCGGGCGTCAACGAGTTGAACGCAACCCTCGAGGGCATCCAGACCGCGATCCTGCAGGGCAGCGGCATGGGCGATTGGCTGACACTGTCCAAATAGGCCCAACCTGCACGGATTACCGCTCAGGAAGCGGCGATAATCTAGCAATTGTTTCAGCTGCCTAAGCGATCTTGGTCAGCGCTTATGCCCCCGAGTTGTCAGGGCTTGCGCCGACCGAGATTGCGATCTCCGTCAGCATTTCCGCGACCTGTTCGGTCGACATCGGCACAGACGATGCAGTTACCGAGTACCCTTCGAAGAACGGTAACAACAGGGTTGCAAGCCGGTTGCGACAGTCTTGGTCAGCCGCGTCGCCCAGAACAAAGCCGGTGATCAAAGCCGAGAAGGTTTTGTAATAGTCGGACATGTGGTCCCGGATCGCCGCATTCCGTGAGGAGATTGCCCAAAGCTCGCGGAAAATCCGGCACATGTCCGAAAGTTCATCGCCGTGATGTAAACCCGCTTGAATCAGCAGTTCACACCGCTCGCGTTTCGTCGACGCCGGGTTGTCCTTGGTCAGCTGATGGACCTGCGCAGCGCACTCCGCAAAGTACCGCGTCGCCATTGCCTTCAGCACGTCGTCGCGCGACTTGAAGTAGTACTGCACATTGCTCAACCGCATGCCGGCGCGACCTGCAAGCTTGCGCATTGTCAGCCCCGCGTCGCCGTCCTCCTTCAGCAGCTCAAGCGCACAACCAAGGATCATCTGTTCCTTGTCGGAAAGCTCTGCGGCCCCGTCTGCCATTTTTCCCCTTATCGTCGGCTCTAACCGTTGAAAGAAACGCGCTTGACGATTTTGGTCAAGTGACCTATGAAAGTTAGGTCATATGACCAAAATCTCGAGTGGAAACCAGATGATCGAAGCGCTCCGCACACCCGATGACCGTTTCAAAGACCTGCCCGGCTTGGCCTTTCAACCGCACTATGTTGCTGATCTGCCGGGCTATGACGGCCTGCGCGGCCACTACCTCGACGAAGGCGACCCCAACGCGGACGAGGTGTTCCTGTGCCTGCATGGTGAGCCGAGCTGGAGCTATCTCTATCGCAAGATGATCCCGGTCTTTGTGCAGGCCGGGGTGCGGGTCATCGCACCGGATTGGCTGGGATTCGGGCGCTCGGACAAGCCTGTCGAAGATGGTATCTACAGCTTCCATTTCCACCGCGACTACATGCTGGCCTTCATCGAGCGGCTCGACCTAAGGAACATCACGCTGGTCTGCCAGGATTGGGGCGGTGTACTCGGTCTGACGATTCCAATGGAGATGCCCGACCGCTTCAAGCGACTGCTGATCATGAACACAGGTCTGATGGCAGGCCCCGTCGACAGCTCGGCGTTCGAGGAATGGAAGGCCAATATCGTGTCGAACCCAGACGTGCCGGTCGCCTTCGTGATGCAGAAGAACGAGCCGATCATCAACGACGCCGAAGCGGCCGCTTATGAGGCACCCTTCCCGGATCAGCGATACAAGGCGGGCGTCCGCCAATTCCCGAAGCTGATCGCTTAGACGATGGATGCCCCCGGCGTCGACACCTCTCAACGGGCCGCCCAGTTCTAGTCCAACGATTGGCAGGGCGAGAGCTTCATGGCCATTGGCATGACGGACAAGATGCTGGGGCCCGACGTGATGAACTTCATGAGGACGGTCATCCGGGGCTGTCCCGAACCGCTGGAGATCCCCAAGGGAGGCCATTTCGTCCAGGAATCGGGCGGGCCACTGATTGCGGAACGCGCGCTGGCGGCGTTTGGTTTGAGCGAGAGTTGAGTAGACAACGATGAAGATCCTTCACCTTGTCTTTCATCCAGACCTCGGCAACTCCCGGGTCAACCGTATCTGGCGCGAGCAGATCCAGGCCAGCGGCAAGGTCGCGATGTCCCGCGATCTCTACGGCGAGTATCCGGACTTCCAGATCGATGTGGCACGCGAGCAGGAGTTGCTGCTGGTCCATGACCGGGTCGTGATACAGTTCCCTTTTTACTGGTATTCGCCGACGCCGCTCCTGAAGAAATGGCTGGATGATGTGCTGACCTATGGGTTCGCCTATGGCAGCACCAGCGACAAGCTGCACGGGAAAGACCTGCAGATCATCACCTCGGTCGGTGGTCAGCCAAAGTACTATTCGGGCTTTGGCATCTACGCGACGGTTCATGAGCTGCTGCGGCCATTCGAATTGACGGCCAACCTTTGCGGAATGAACTATCAAATACCCGTTTGGATGTACCGGGCGGACAGCGTAGCCGAGGATGTCATCCGTGCTCAGGGTGCCGAATGGGTCGCAATGATCGACGATCCCCTGCGGTCGGACCCGCGTGCCTTCTTGAACAGTGAGCCTGATGACACGCTGAACCCGGCAAGCTGAACGGTCGACAGATACGTGTCCGATCACTGCGGTTAAGGAGCATTGCAACTGGACGGTTTGAGATCCCGTGGCTGCGCATGAAGAACTGGGCTTGAAGGCCCGGATTGGGTCTTGCTTGTCCGGTCGGCAGCCCAGCGGAGGCACCGATCAGCAGGCAATCCGGACATTCTTCTGCCGATGCAATCATCGCCGAATCCGACAATGAATGCGGCGGCGACCCAAAACCGAGTGCCCGAACTCGACCAGGATCTTTGGGCGTCGAACCCGGGCCCATCGACCAATAAAATCGAACAATTGCGGGAATGCTAAGATGGCTGTTGCGGCAGCTTCCAAAACACCATCATCCGCAACTGGCTGCATTGCCGATAGACCGAAGAGGTCGCGGGCCGACGGCTTGCCGTGGACTGCTCTGATACGCGATGCAGATCCACTAATGGCCGCCAACCGTGACTCGAATTCCGCACAGGCATCTGGTGTGACCAAATCTGACTTTGTTACCACCAGCAGACCGACCAAGTCGACCTGACACACCGCCTCGAACGGATTGTCCAACGTGTTGGACTCAACTGCGGCACCCGCTGCAACTACGACCGCGTCTAGTCTGCAGTTATCCGCGATCAACACGTCAGTGACCATCGTGTTCACGATCGGCCCGGGGTCCGCGATGCTTGTCGTTTCGATCCCCAGACGGCCGAAAACCAGCTCCCCCCCTTTCGCCGTGACAGCAGGAGGATCATGGTCCGCCAGATCACCCCGGATTGAACAGTACAGGCATCCGACATGCATCAGGACGATATTGCCGCTCACCTGCTCGATCAGGTCATGGTCCAGCCCAACATCGCCGAATTCATTCATGATTACCGCGATGCGGCTTGCTGCCGGGTCGCGGATCAGGTTGTTCAAAAGGGTTGTTTTGCCCGCACTCAACAAGCCGGTGAGCAAGTTAAGGGGATCCAG
Source organism: Pseudomonadota bacterium (assembly GCA_039026375.1). Taxonomy (GTDB): domain Bacteria; phylum Pseudomonadota; class Alphaproteobacteria; order Rhodobacterales; family Rhodobacteraceae; genus Thermohalobaculum. The sequence continues at coordinate 4,327 of JBCCML010000056.1, read as the reverse complement.
TCACCGTAGGCATGCATCTGAGAACCTTCCACTTTAAATCCCAACCATCCTGAGCCATCTTGTATTGTGTTACACTGTAACATTCTGCAACGGAGCTGGCATGGCGATGCTTGAGTTTAAAGAGAGGCGCTCGGTCGAGCAGGTCGAGGAGGGCGTCGACCTCTCACCAAAGTTCGATCCTGATGGCCTGATCCCGTGCATTACCAGCGATGCGCGCTCGGGCGACGTGTTGATGCTGGGCTGGATGAACGCCGAGGCGCTGCGCAAGACGGTCGAGACGGGTGAGGCCCATTACTTCAGTCGGGCGCGGCAAGTGCTTTGGCGCAAGGGGGCGACATCGGGTCTGGTGCAACAAGTTGTCGAAGCCCGCATTGATGATGATCAGGACGCCGTCTGGCTACGGGTCGATGTGGCAGGATCGGGCGCGTCGTGTCACGTGGGATACCGATCATGCTTTTATCGTGCGGTTCCGACCGGGGCAGGTGCCGGTGGCCCCCTGGCATTTGTCGAAGACCAGAAGACCTTTGATCCGCAGGAGGTTTACGGGGATGCGCCCAACCCGACAATGCTCTGAGGATCTTGTCTGGATGCGTCGCGCACTGGATCTTGCGCGCAAGATGCGCGGACACGTTTGGCCCAATCCGCCTGTGGGATGCGTCATCGTCAAAGATGGCACCTTGGTGGCTGGGGCTGCAACTCAGCCCGGCGGACGCCCGCATGCGGAGCGAAAGGCGCTGGACGCGGCAGGTACAGCGGCACGGGGGGCGACGCTGTACGTCACGCTGGAGCCCTGTTGCCACTGGGGTCGGACGCCACCCTGCACCGATGCGATCATAGAAGCCGGGGGCTCCAGGGTCGTTGCATCAATCCGCGATCCCGATCCCCGCGTGAACGGCGGCGGATTTGCAATGCTGAGGGAAGCGGGAATTGCGGTCAGTGTCGGCGCTTGCGCAGACGAGGCAGAGAACCTTATGTCCGGTTTCTTTAATCGCATACGCTTGGGCGTCCCCGAAGTGATCGTCTCAACCGGACCGTCCGATGAATTGCCGTCGGGAACGGACGCCCTGATCACGTCCTCAGAGCGGGGGATACAACTGCTGGCACGACACGCCCAGTTGGATATCTCGGACACCGATCCCAGCCGCCTTCTTGCCCGCCTTGGTGAATTGGGCCTGACATCGGTCGCGGTCCCCCAGGACGACCCGCTCACGATGATCTTTGCTGACGCAAGGACCGAAGCGGCTGTTGATGCTGTGCCCCAAAGCAACCTGCAAACGCCAACCCGGCTATGATCCCAGATGCGTCATTCGCCGGGAAGCTCGATGAAAATGGCATGTTCGAGAGCGGTTTGGCGATCAGTGCCTGGTGTCCGTTCGGGACACAATCTGCCGCGATCCCGGGTGTGAGGGGCCTTCGACGGAGATCAGAATTGTTCTGCTGGACTTCAGGGAATTGCGGGTGACCGTCCACAAGCCAGCGCCACAGATCTCGGGTTGGGACATTGCGCAGGCACTCAAGGGATCATCTGGGACTTAGCAATCCAGCGGGGCCGCCCCCTCCCTGTCAGCCGCAAGTCGATTTTCTGCATTACCGCTTGGGGGCCTGCGTCGCCGAGCGATTGCCAAGCAACGCAACGTTGCCAAAGTACCCGCTTGGTTCAGGTGTCTTCCGGTGGCACCCACGTCAGCGAGGAATGGTGTAGCGAGATCAGCACGCGCCCGTCGACCTTGTGATAGGCGAACGTGTAATCCGCCCGTGTCGGACTGCCCTCAGCATCGAAGAACGTCCAATGACCCATGTCTTTGTAGCCCAGCCCTCCGGCCTTAAGCAGAGGTCCGGCAGCGCTTTGAAAATCCACCCGCTTCCAACCTCGGTTCAGGAAGCCGGAGTCATGGGGATAAGCCGGATCACCCCCGACAAAGTATGACCGGGCACCGGCGCGATCTAAGCGGATGACATCTGCGAGGGTTGGTTTGAAGAGCAGCGGTTCATCCGGCGTCCCGAAATCGTAAAGCTCCAGCAGTCTGTCCACGTCTTGTTCGATGACATACTTTGCCCACGCGCGCTGTGCGGCGACAACCTCGGCCTTGGTCATCCGTTCGAAATTGCGATCGTCGATTGTTCTGATCCTCTTTGTGTCATGAACCTCTCGCGCCCTTTCTTGAAGGTGACCGGGGCAGGATCCACGCAAGTCGTCGTTTCGGGCGGGTCTTTAGCACTCTCGGTTTCGGCTTGAAAGTCTGCCTACGGGGTCAATTGGCTGACTTAACTATCCGTTCGAGCGTGCAGGCCTGCTGCAAGGCCCGAAGCAATCTCACGACATCGCAGGGCTTCGTCGGACGTGCCGTCGGATGGACGCGATTGCCGCGCCAACCCGATGGATGCTTTCGCCCTTGATCCGTGTTCCGGCCGCGGTCATCGTTACTTGACTGCATGATCAGCGCCAAGGCGACGCGGCGATCAGACGGTCAGACGGTCAGTGCATCAGCCAGATGATCAAAGACCAATCGAATGCGCCGGCTCGTGTGTAACTCGCGGTGCGTCACCAGCCACGTTGGAAAGACAAACGGCTCGATGTCGGTCAGGACAGGTTCAAACTCGGGGAACCGGCCGGCAATCGCATCGGACATCACGGCGATCCCTAAACCGTGCCGGGCAAGCTCCCACGCCACGGGCCCAGAGTGCGAGCTCAACCGGAAGTTATCTCTGCTCAGTGCCAGACCAGTGGGCAGCAGATAACCAAGCATGCTGCTCGTATCCACGAAGCTGATGAATTGGTGTTCCGACAGATCGCCATCAGCCATCGGAGCGCCATGCACGTCCAGATATGCGCGGACTGCATAGAACCGCGCCGTCTCCTCCCGAATGCGTTTTGCCACCAGGCTGGGCTGTTCGGGCCGCACATGGCGCACTGCGATGTCCGCTTCTCGAAGCAGCAAGTCGCGCACATCGTTGTCCGCAACGATGTCAATCTCAAGACGCGGGGCCAGGGTCCTGAGATCTTTGAGTATGGGCGGCAGGGTGTAGGCCGACATCATGTCTGACGCCGTTATCCGAACCGTCCCTTCGATTGTCTGAGACTGACCAGCGGCGGTCAGCGCCACCATGTTGGCGGCGCTTGCCATGGCCCGTATGTGATCGACAAGTTCCAGCCCGGATTTCGTAAGCGTCAGCGCGCGCCCGGTGCGCTCGAACAGGACCACGCTCAGCTGTTTTTCAAAGGTGGCGACCTGCCGGCTCAATGTTGGTTGGCTCAAGCCAAGTGCGTGCGCCGCCGCGGAAAGAGAGCCTTCCTCGGCAGTGGCAAGGAACGCTTTTGCGTGGTTCCAATCAAACGAAAATGACGGCCAATTCATGCAAGTATGTATACTAGAACAACGAATTTTCGCAATGTCACTCTGCAATGCGTATGGATAGTAGGTGGCGCGAAGGAGCTGCCAAATGACTGATGCCAAAGCTTTCTGGGACAAAGCCGCAGAGAACTACGCCCAATCGCCGATCAAGGACGAAGCTGCGTATCAATTTACGCTTGAACGGACACGTTCCCATCTCACGCCCCCAGACAAGGTGCTGGAACTAGGATGCGGCACCGGATCAACAGCGTTGCTGCTTGCAGACGACGCAGGAGAAATCACTGCCAGCGATATCTCACCGAAAATGATCGAGATTGCTCAGCGACGGGCTGCGGCTGCCACTTGCGAAAACGTTCAATTCATTGCGGCTGACATGTTCGATGCGACGCTCGATCGCGGCCCTTACGATGTCGTGCTGGCCCTTAATCTTTTGCATCCCGTAAAAGACAGGGCCAAGGTTGTTCAACGCATCAGCAACCTTCTGAGGCCTGGCGGGCTGTTCATCTCAAAAACGGTTTGCACGCCAGGTAGGGGGGCGCCGTTGTGGCTCCGTCTGATCCGGTATGCGTTACCCGTGATGCAATTGATCGGCAAAGCGCCGTATGTCGACTTCATGGATCCGGCGCAGTGGGAGAGCACGCTGACGTCCCAGGGACTTGAAATCCTAGAGTCGGGCGATCACCCGCCGCCCAGCCGCTACATCGTAGCTTGAAAGCTGTGAGCGGGGCGCTTGAGCCCGGATCACCATATTGACAAACTCTCACGCCCAGTCGATTCGGCAGGAACGCGTTGCCTGCAGGCCGACCTAATGACGGCTGTTCAGCGCCCTCTCGGTTGCGGGTCGTCCCTCACTCGAAGAAGAAGAAGATCCCATTGTCCCTTAGGTCCGTGGCGTCGACATCGAGGAAGGTGATGGTGGAGGTGAAGGTCCCGTTCGCGGCGGTGAACATCACTTGGGCGTCTGCGATCGCCCC
>JBCCML010000055.1:0-31381 GCA_039026375.1 Pseudomonadota bacterium | reverse complement strand
GGGTTCGAGATGGCGAACTTCTCGCCCAAACTTTGGATGAAGGTGATGGTTGTGACGGTGCTGACGGTTACGGCCGGGGCCATGCAGGTCAGCGTCTTTCCACTGCTCAGGGCCCGCCTGGGTCACAGCCTGTTGGCGCTGGCACGGCGCGACCGGTTGGTGCTGGCTTTCTTCGTGGGCTTGTCAGCCGCTGGCTGGCTGTCGGCGGTGCTGCTGGGGGCCGTCCGGATCTTCAAGACCATGGACTGGCCGACGCTGCTGGCCGTCTTCGGGGGGCTGCATGTGATGGCGGTCGCCGGGTTGATGGTGCTGGCCGTTGTTTGTCCGCGCCTTGCTTCGGCGCCGGAAACGGCGGCCGAGCGGCCCGCACTGGCCTGAGCGCTGGGGACTTGAGCGCACGGGCATAGCGGGCCGACGGGGTCGCGCCGCCAGGGGTGGATGGCGCGACCCCAACTTGGGGGACCCAGCAATGGGTGGGGGGCAACGCGGCGGCGTCAGTCGCCGCGTTCGTCCATCGAACGATCCAGCGATGTGGGGCGCATGTCCCGCCAGATCGACTGAATGTGGTCCGAGCAGTCCTGGCGGAGCCCTTCGAACCCCTCTGCCTTCCACCCAGACGGCAATTCGCGATCAAGCGGCCAGATCGAATACCGTTCTTCGTCGTTCACGACGACGCGAAAGCGGGTGTCCTCGAAACTCATGACGCTCCTTCCGAGCGGTTGGGGCAAGCAAGCAAACCTACTCTACTCGAATTCCATGATCACGTCATCGACCGCGAGCGAAGCCCCGGCCGCCGCGTTGATCTTGCTGATCGTCGCACGTTTTTCGGCGCGCAGCACATTCTCCATCTTCATGGCCTCGACCGTGGCCAGGGCCTGGCCTTCCTGCACCTCGTCACCCACTTCGACCGCGATCGAGACGACGAGCCCCGGCATCGGGCACAGCAGCATCTTCGACGTGTCGGGCGGCAGCTTTTCGGGCATCAGGGCGGCCAGTTGCGCGGCACGTGGCGTGCGCACCTTCACGTCCAGATCCGCCCCGCGATAGCGAATGCGGAAGCCATCGGTCGCAGGATCGATCTTCACCGACATGCGGTGGCCGTCGATCATCGCAGTGGTCAGCGTGTCGCCCGGGGTCCAGTCCCCCTCGACGATCATGGTCGCGCCGTCCTCGAAGGCGACCTTCACCGCGCCCTGGCCGTGGATCAGCACCTGCGGATCGCGGGGATCCGTCCCTTTGGGCGCCAGGCTCAATTCGGTGCCTTCCTCGGTCCGCAGGTGACCGGTGACCGCACGGGTAGTTTTCAGCGGGAAGCTGCTGCCCCCGATGCTGACAACCCAGTCATCGGGCGCCACGCGCTCATGCCCGGACAGTCCGCCCGAGATCCGCCCTGCCCGCCGGGCCGTGACCAGCCGCATCGCTGCCGCACCCGCCGCCAGCCTACGCAGCACATCGTCGGGCAGGGTCACGCCCTGGAAGCCGTCGGGATACTCCTCGGCGATGAAAGCTGTCGTGATGTTGCCGGAGGTGAAGCGCGCGTGATCGTAGACCGCGGCCAGGAAGGGCAGATTGTGGCCGATCCCCTCCACCTCGAATTCGTCCAACGCCACGCGCTGTCCCTCGATCGCCGCCGCCCGGTCCGGCCCCCAGGTGCACAGCTTGGCGATCATCGGGTCATAGTACATCGAGATCTCGCCCCCCTCGAAGACGCCCGTATCGTTGCGCACCACGGGCGCGTTGGGGGTGACGCCGGGCTGATAACCCTCGGTCTCCGCCGGGGGGCGATAGCGCGTCAGGCGCCCGATCGAGGGCAGGAAGTTCCGGTAGGGATCCTCGGCGTATAGGCGCGATTCCATCGCCCAGCCGTTCAGCGTCACGTTGGCCTGGGTCAGGGACAGGGGCTCCCCTGCCGCCACGCGGATCATATGCTCGACCAGGTCCTGGCCAGTGATCAGTTCGGTGACGGGGTGTTCCACCTGAAGGCGGGTGTTCATCTCCAGAAAGTAGAAGTTCTTGTCGCCGTCGACGATAAACTCAACCGTGCCCGCGCTGCTATAGTCCACGGCCTTGGCCAGCGCCACCGACTGCTCGCCCATGGCCTTGCGGGTCGCTTCATCCAGGAAGGGGGATGGTGCCTCCTCGATGACTTTCTGGTTGCGGCGCTGGATCGAGCATTCGCGCTCTCCCAGATAGATGCAGTTGCCGTGCTTGTCGCCCAGCACCTGGATTTCGATGTGGCGGGGCTGAGTGACGAACTTCTCGATGAAGATGCGGTCATCGCCGAAGCTGGCGGCCGCCTCGTTCTTCGAGGCCTGAAAGCCCTCGCGCGTCTCATCGTCGGACCAGGCGATGCGCATCCCCTTACCGCCGCCACCGGCCGAGGCCTTGATCATTACCGGATAGCCGATCTGCGTGGCGATCTTGACCGCCTCGTCGGCGTCCTCGATCAGGCCCATGTAACCGGGCACGGTGGAGACACCGGCCTCTGCCGCCAGTTTTTTCGAGGTGATCTTGTCGCCCATGGCCTCGATCGCGCCCTGGGGTGGACCGATGAAGGCGACACCCTCGGCGTCCAGGGCCGCCGCGAACTTCGGATTCTCGGACAGAAACCCGTAGCCGGGGTGCACCGCCTGCGCGCCGGTCTGGCGGATCGCGTCCAGGATCTTGTCGATCACGATATAGGACTGCGCGGCCGGCGGCGGGCCGATATGCACCGCCTCGTCGGCCATCTTCACATGCAGTGCTGCGCGATCCGCATCCGAATAGACCGCCACCGTCTTGATGCCCATCCGGCGCGCCGTCTTGATGACGCGGCAGGCGATCTCGCCCCGGTTGGCGATCAGGATCTTGTCGAACATCGGCGTCCCCCCTTGGCGCGAGTCGCATGGGTCATCCAGCGGCGCCTGTTCTTATCGTTCTGAAGGATTGCCGCAAGCGCGTCCGTCAGTCCAGCCGGACAAGGGGTGTCGGTCGTGATCGTGCCACCTGCGCGGATGGTTAGGTGGCCGTCGGTCTGTTCGAGCGTCACGCGGGGCACGAAGCCGCGCACCCGCTGCGCCGCGCGCCAGATGTCCTGGCGGATCTGATGGGCCAGGCGCGCGCGGACCTGCGGGGACAGGGGATCGGCGGGCAGATCAGCGGTCCAAACCGCCGCCGCCCAGATATCCCAGCGATCGGGGATGCCGCGGGCCACAAGATGGGTGCGCCCCGCGTCGTGGGTCAGGGACCATGTCGTCAAATTGGGCCACCTGAATCGGGACGAAACGCCCCTGTTCCGGTGCTAGTTCTGGAAGGGTGCCTCACCCAGATAGATATCATCGGCATCGGTCAGCGCCCCTGCCGCGGCGCCGACGAGGCCGCCCAGCAACAAGCCAGAGCTGACATCGCTGCCCGTGACCAGGGCGCCGGCAGCACCGGCGCCTGCGCCGATCGCCCCGCCCGAAATGGCGCGCTCCGTGGTCGTCGTGCCACACGCCGCCAGGGCTGCCACAAAACCCAGCGCCGCCAAGGTTGGAATTCGCATTGCTCGTCTCCGTCGGTTCTTGTGTGTCCGACGGTGGTACGAGGCGGCACCGCGATCCCGTCGCGGTGGCAGATCAACCGACGAGTCAACTGGCCATAACCCACACGCCTAGCCCTCAGGGCGCCTTAGCCGCTGCCGTGGCGAAGTCGGCGGGGCTGGTGATCTCGATCAGCTCAAGGTCATCGGAATGGGCCACCTCGCGGTGGCGAATGCCCGGCGGTTGCAACACCGTGGAGCCTGCCCGAAGGATGTGCTCGCCCTGGCCCTCGTACTCGAACTTCACCCAGCCCTGCAGGACATAAATCATCTGAAAATCCAGATCGTGGGTGTGCCAGGCCCCCTCGGCATGCATGCCGGGCACCGCCCGGATGACATGGGCGCCGAACTTGCCCTGCGTCGCCTCGGCGATGCCCAGTCCGCGATACTCAAAGAACGCGCGCAGCCCCTTGCCCTGGAATTCTCCCTGGTCCGCATGGGCCACGGTGAAGGCCTGGCCCTTCCACATCTGGTTCATTGCTGCCTCCCGGTGGCGATTGCTTTGGGCCGGGAGTGTGGCTCAGTCGTCCTCGTCCGGCAACAGCACCATGATGCGCCAGGCGATGCCCAGCATGCCGAAGGTGATGCCGAAGAAGGCGGCGCCCAACCAAAAGGCCAGGCTGCCGTCGGACACCCGGGCCATCAGAGAGCCGATCCCGCTGACGTCCAACAGGACCAGGATGTCATAGGTCAGCCAGCCGACGATCACGCCTTCGAGCGCGCCGATCGCCATGTAGAGCGGCAGAAAATACGGATGTCGCGGATTAGGCCGGTTCATCAGCTTGTCTCCGGGCGGCGGGCCACGCAGTCGATCTCGACCAACGCGCCGACGGCCAGGGCGGTGACACCGATGGTCGTGCGGGCGGGAAGCCGGTCGGACGGAAAGTAGCTCTGATAAGTTTCGTTAAAGACCTGATAATCGCGCTCGAATTCGGTCAGATAACAGCGGCACTGCACCACGTGGCTGAGGTCCAAGCCCACGCCTTTCAGCACGATCTCCAGGTTATCCATGACCCGGCGGGTCTGCGCGGCGATCCCCTCCGGCAACGGCGCATCGGGCGCGGCCGGGTCCGTGGGCATTTGTCCGGTCAGCAGAACCCAGCCATCCGTTTCAACAGCATGTGAGAATGGGGCAACGGGTCGCGGCCCATGGGCAATCATACGGAATTCCACCATCTCGACGCATCCTTAATACTTAGGCTGCGCGCGGGTGGCGTTCCCCAGCGGCGCGTGGATCAAAAGATAGAAGGCTTTCCCCAAATGACACGTGTTTTCCGCCTAGCGCTGCTGGGCGCGGCATTGATCAGTTCCGGCTGCGCAACGATCACCCGCGGTTCGACCAGCGATGTGCAGTTCATCTCAAATCCGCCGGGCGCGATGGTCAAAACCAGCAACGGGCTCTCATGTACGACCCCCTACAGCATGATCTTTGACCGGCGCGAAACTTTTGCGGCCGTGTTCGAATATGCGGGACTGCAGAAACAGATCTTTGTGGATACCGAGGTTGCATCTGGTGGGGCCGCTGGCGTCGCTGGCAACGTTTTGGCTGGCGGCATCATCGGTGTCGGCATCGATGTGGCGACCGGCGCGGGACTGAACCACGTGCCAAACCCGGTGGTGGCGACCTTCAACCTTAGCGCGACGCCGGCAGTGATACCCGAAACGCCGGACGAGCCGGAGAGCCCCGAAGCCCCCGCGCCCGTGGCAGTGACACCGGAAGAGCCGTCCGAGACCCGCGACGATGGGTTCAACTGGGGAAGCTAGACCGCGGCCGCAGCGGCGCCGAAGGTACCTCATCCGATGAATGCAGCGGCGCACAGAGTCTCAGGTCTTTGATCTGCGCCGCGTCTGAGCGACGACCGGCATTCCCAAATGTCGCCCGGCGCAGCCGGGCAGCGCCCGACCTCCCCCCGGGAGGGCGCTTTGCCAGCATCGGTCATAGCTCGACCTTCGAACGGGTTTGAAGAACATCCTGCAAACCAAAGAGTGCAATGCGCCCACCCAGGTCGGTCGCTGCCTGGCTCAATTGCGCCGACTTTGAAGATCGCAGTCTTCAGATCCAGACTGCTAAAAACGCCGCGACCGCCATGGCTACGTAGGCCGACGTCATAAGCGGAAACGCCACCCGATCTGCGATAGGCCCAAGTCGCCATGCGACGTAATACGTTTGTTCAATTTGCCGTAACGCTGAAGGATTGGTTTGCGAAGCCCGTTCTAATGCTTCGTCACCCATCAGCGCGTGCGCTAACATCATGGATTGCTTTTGGTAAGCGAGAAAAAATATCGCTCCTGCAACCATCAATGCGGCCATTGCACCGCTAACAAGCAACTTACCGTATAGACCAAACTCAGAGTCTTCTCCCCGAAAGAAGGCAAGTACAACAATGACCGGCGCCCAACATAGGCCCGCGTGATACTTAAATTGCCCAACGATGATTTCAGACGCTTTCCGCAATTGCTCGTCGTCGCGAAGCATTTTTGAAGGACTTTGGTTGGGCATTACGAAATCACAGCGGAATATTATCGTGCTTCTTCCAGGGGTTCTCTAACTGCTTGCCGCGCAGGGCCGCGAAGGCGCGGGCGATCCGGCGGCGCGTGTTGCGGGGCATGATGACCTCGTCGATGAAGCCGCGCTCGGCCGCCACGAAGGGGTTCGCGAACCGGTCCTCGTAATCCTTGGTATGCTCCGCGATCTTGTCAGCATCGCCCAGGTCGGCGCGGTGGATGATCTCGACCGCGCCCTTGGCGCCCATCACCGCGATCTCGGCTGTGGGCCAGGCATAGTTGATGTCGCCCCTGAGGTGCTTAGAACTCATCACGTCATAGGCCCCGCCATAGGCCTTGCGCGTGATCACCGTGACCTTCGGCACCGTCGCCTCGCCATAGGCGAATAGCAGCTTCGCCCCGTGCTTGATGACACCAGCGTACTCCTGCCCCGTGCCCGGCAAAAAGCCCGGCACATCGACCAGCGTCAGCAGCGGGATCGAGAAGGCATCGCAAAAGCGTACGAAGCGCGCGGCCTTGCGGCTGCTGTCGATGTCCAGACATCCCGCCAGCACCATGGGCTGGTTGGCGACGATGCCGACGGGCCGCCCTTCGATCCGGACAAAGCCCGTTAGGATGTTCTTGGCGAAGGCCTCCTGGATCTCGAAGAAATCGCCTTCGTCCGCCAGCTTCAGGATCAGCTCCTTCATGTCGTAGGGCTGGTTTGGGTTGTCGGGGATCAGGGTGTCCAGGCTTTCCTCAACCCGGGTGGCATCGTCGAAGAACGGGCGTTCGGGCAGCGGCCCGCGGTTCGACAGGGGCAGGAAGTCGATCAGGCGGCGGACCTCGGCCAGCGCCTCGACGTCGTTTTCGTAGGCGCCATCGGCGACCGAGGACTTCTTGGTGTGGGTCAGCGCCCCGCCCAGTTCCTCGGCGGTGACGACCTCGTTGGTGACGGTCTTCACGACGTCTGGGCCGGTCACGAACATATAGGAGCTGTCGCGCACCATGAAGATGAAATCGGTCATGGCAGGCGAGTAGACCGCGCCGCCCGCACACGGCCCCATGATAACGCTGATCTGGGGGACCACGCCGCTGGCCAGGATGTTCTTCTGGAAGACATCGGCATAGCCCGCCAGCGACGCAACGCCCTCCTGGATGCGCGCGCCGCCTGAGTCGTTCAGGCCAATGACGGGTGCGCCCACCTTCATGGCCATGTCCAGGATCTTGCAGATCTTCTGGGCATGGGTTTCCGACAGCGAGCCCCCCAGCACGGTGAAGTCCTGGCTGAAGACGTAGACTTGGCGGCCGTTCACGGTGCCCCAGCCCGTGACCACGCCGTCGCCCGGATACTTCTGCTGGTCCATCCCGAAGTCCGTGCAGCGATGTGCCACGAACATGTCGAACTCTTCGAAGCTGCCTTCGTCCAGCAACAGCTCGATCCTCTCGCGCGCGGTCAGCTTGCCCTTGGCGTGCTGGCTGTCGATACGCCGTTGCCCACCGCCCAACCGAGCTTCGGCACGGCGCTGTTCCAGTTCTTCCAGAATGTCTTGCATGGTTCGGCCCCAGATGTTTCGGGGCAGTTTTGGCCGATCAGCGGGGGCAACACCAGCCCCAATGGCCGATCGGCCATTGCTTCAGAAGGGCTTTTTCTTGCCGACCGGCATGGGCGTCTTCAGATCACCGTGGTTGATGCCGTGTTCGACCGGGTACTTGGTGTCGCCGTGGCCAATGCCGTGTTCGACCGGGTACTTCGTATCGCCATGGCCGATCCCATGTTCGACCGGGTATTTCAGGTTTTTGAACACGCTGCTGTGCTGAACCGGATTGCCGAACCCGCCCTGCGCCTGATCCAGATCCTCGTCGCCCACGTCTTCGGGCTTCTTTTTGTCGGTCATCGTCCACTCCACCTTTGTCTGGCACGAATTATCCCGGTCCGGGCCGTCGGGTGTCAAGCGGCGCCTGGTCAGGGGCGGGCAAAGGCCAGGAACCGGGCCACGCGGCCTTCCGCGAATAAGGGTAGGAAGCTCTCCTCGGCTTCGCGGCGCAGGCGGGTGGCGATCAGGCCGATGCCGTCCGTCTCGAACTGTGGGGTCAGATCGGCGATCGCCGCCTGAGCGCGGGTCCAGTACCCCAACGTCGCCTCGGTGACGTCGACGATGTCCAGCTTTAACCCCAGCGCGCAGGCGGCCTGACCCACGCGCGTCTCATAGGGGTCGGTGGGCCGGGTCGGTGTTGTCTCATGCTTGTGGGTGATCGTGATGCCCAGCCGGCCGCCGGGGCGCAAAAGGCGACACATGGCAGCCAGCGTGGCCTGCATATCAGCCACCCAATAGACGGAGTCGATGGCGACCACCGCGTTGAACTGACCGTCCAGATCCAGCGCGCCCAGGTCGTTCAGGTCGCCCTGGCGGAACGTCAGGGAATCATCCTCAGCGCAGTCTGCCGTGGCGCAAGCGATCCCTGGCGCCGACTGGTCGATGCCGGTGACGTGGACGCCCCTGTCCCGCGCGATGTGGCGAGAGATCAGGCCAGACCCACAGCCCAAATCCGCCACCCGCTGGCCAGGGCGCAGGTCCAGCCCGTCCAACAGGCGGGCGAGCGTCGCCATGTCCGTCATGCCCTCCTGACTGAGATCAGCCCCGAAGGCCCGTCGGCAAAACTCGGAATGGGCAGGGCTGACCAATGCCCGGGGGTAATAGTCGCGGTAGTAGTAGAAATAGAAATCGCGCCGCTCGCGGGCCAGCGCCAGGGCGCTGTCGACGGCTTGGGGCGCCAGGGTCAGGGTTTCCTCCGGCGTCAGGTGCAGCAGGCCGCGTGCGGCCAGGGACCGCGCTGCCACGGCAAAGTCGCCCTGAAAGACCCAGAACCGCGCGCCCTCCCGCTGCAGATCGGCCAGTGGGACGGCCGCACCCAGGTCATGCTCGACCAGCAGGGACAGGATCTGCGCCTCTCCGTCAGAGACGTCCATCGCAGCGGTCAGTCCTTCTCAACCAAGCGCCGCAAGACATCCAGGCGCAGCGGCACGCTGTCGCCCAGCCAGAGCACGTGCTGGGTATGGTCGGCCATGACGTCGCCGGTCTCGGCATGGCAGAACACGGCCAGACCGTCGCGGTTCAGGGCCAGCCAGCCCGTTACCGCGGCAAAGCGGTCGGGCGGCACCGATAACTGGCACGAGCCGGTGGGATGCGGCCCGACCGGATCGGTGTGCATCCGCCCCATCTGGATATCGAACCGGTCGCGCACTGCCTCGCAGACGGCCTGCGCGCGGGCGGCCTGGTCTGCCGTGAAATAGACGTGCGCGTGCCAGCCCTTGATGCTGGCGGGGTCTTTGGTCGACTGATCTGCGGATGCGGACATGGGGCCTCCTTCCGGCGAATGGCGCTGTCATGTCTGACGTATTCACCCCGGCTTTGGCCAGTCTTTGGTCGTCGGTGCTGCTCGGCGTGCAAGCGATCCAAGGGGGGCATGTCAAATAGCGAGAGCATTAGCCAGTCCTTGAAAACTGCGGGCGCGGCGCTTTGGCATCCTGGACGAAACTGTGCGCAACACGAACCTGAGCCTTCAGGCAGACGTTGCAGACGAGCATCGCGACGGCTTGTTTGTCGAAGAGCTTAGGGAACTTATTGACCACGTCGAACAGGGCATGCGGGAGTTTTACGGGAGAAACTGGCGTACATTCTGAGTGCGCTAGCAGTCATGCGCACGGATGCGCACGCTGGGCACCTTTTTTGCCATGTCGATGTTTGCTTAGCCTGGCAGGGCCGAAGGGTCTGATATCTGTCGGCACCATTTGGGATGCGATCGACGATCAGATCGGCTACGCTGTCACCATGGGACGTTATCGACTGATTGCGATGGCTTTGGGCGCCTGGCTGGGTCTGGCGGCCTGTGAGCCGTTGCCCCAGCAGGCGCTTCCCTCGGGCGATGGAGTCGTGACCTTCGATCCGCTGAACCCGTCCAGCTGCGGCGTCCGTCTGGCCGGCCTAACCCCAGACAGCAGGCTGCAACTGCGCCTGGGTGGTTGGGACGACCAGGGCGAGATGCGGTTCAGCACCGATCTGGGGACGCTGCCAAATTCGATTGTGGTGGGCACGGCCAGCGGCATCGTCTTCGCCAAATCCGTTCGCTACGAGACCCGGCGCGAACAGATCGAGGAAACCTGCCGCGACTATGACAGCAGTGGCCGTCCACGCGACCGGACGTGTCGAAAAACGGTGCGGGTGACCGACCGCAGCCTGGGCAGCTTTGAAGTGACCCTGAGCGAGGTGGACGCCCTGGACGCCGCCCTAAGCGCCCAAGGCGAGCGCGTGATCATCGTCGACGACGGCTTCGGTACGGCGCGGTTCGCCTTCCCGCCGGAGGCGTCGGCCTATCTGCGAAGCCCACGCACTGCTTGCGCCGGCTACCAGCAGGGCGCCAGTGGCTGACGCCTAGACGTGGCCCGCCACGAAATCGTTGCCCGCCCGGTCCTGCCCCCGCACCAGCCACAGCGGCCGGGTCGTAAAATCGACCGTGAAGCCGGATGAATCCGATCGTTTGAAGATCTCGCGGTCGAACAGGCTGGAGGCAGGCATATAGCGGATCGCCAGGCCCGCCCGCCGCCGGGGCGAGGCGTTCTGGTTCGAGCCGTGGATCATGTAGACGTCGTGCAGGCTCATCTGGCCGGGCTCCAATTCCACGTCCACGGCATCGGCCTCGTCAAAGGCATCTTCGCCCAGGCGTTGGGTCAGAGCGCCGCCCTCCTCGCGCAGATGCTCCTGCAATTCGGCGGGTTGGTGCGAGCCGGGGATGACCCGCAGGCAACCATTCTCGCGGTCCGATCGCTCCAGGGCAACCCAGACGGTGCAGGTCGCCAGCGGCCGGATCGGCCAGTAGTGGCCATCCTGATGCCAGGGCACCTCCAGACCCTCGCCCGCCGGTTTGCAGAACAGATGGCAGCCCCACAGCACGATGTCCGGCCCGATACAGCCCTGGACCAGGTCCAGGATGTCCGGGTCCCGCGCCAGGTCCAGAAATGCGTCCGAGCCCACCACCCCCTCGGCGTTCTTGCCCTGGACGTGGATCGAGACCAGATGCTCGGGCCGCACGCCGGGATTGGCCGCCAGCGCATCGTCAAGCGCCTGCTGCAGGGCGGCAATGCGGTCGGCAGGCAGGCGCCATTCCGGGATCACGTATCCCTGGTCGCGATAGGTCTGGGCTTCGGCGGCGGTCAAATGGGCCATGGCGTCTCTTCCCTGATTTTGCTTTGGTGCCAGCAAAGCAGCGGAGGGCCTTGCTGTCCAGATCCCGCTTGTCGCGACGGAGGCATGATGACCGGCCATATCGACCCGACCCGCCCGCAATTCGACGCCTTCAAGGAGCTGCCCCGGGACACGGCGCTGAACATGCTGAACCTGGTGAGACTGCGGGAACACGCAGCCTATCCGGATGGCCGCACGGCGACGGGGGCCGAGGCGTACGGCGCCTATGGTCGTGACAGTGCCCCCGTGCTGGCGCGGGTCGGCGATCATATCCTGTGGCGCGGTGTGTTCGAGACGACGCTGATCGGCCCCGATGACGAGCGCTGGGACCATTGCTTCATCGCCTGGTATCCGTCGGCTGCCGCATTCCTGGCGATGGTGACCGACCCTGACTACCGCGCCGCTGTGATCCACCGGCAGGCCGCGGTGTTGGACAGCCGCCTGATCCGCTGCGGTGAACTGCCCGCGGGCAGCAGTTTCGCAACCTAAACGTGGTGGAAGCCCGGGCTAAGCCCAGCTCGAGCGCTACCGCCGTTACTCGGCCTTGGGCCGCTGGATCGTCGGCCCCAGCGAGGACAGGACCGAGCGCGCATCATAGGCGTTCGGGTCATCCTCGGGCTTGTCGCCCTCGAACACTTGGATGTTGGCGATTGCCTCGTAGCGGCTACGCCCCTGATAAGGCAGAGGATGGACCCCGAAACCGACCCCGAAGACCGAGCGCGATCGGAAGAACGCGCTGCCACCGTAGAGCCCGTGCGAGAATCCGCGGAACTGCGATTCCACCTGGGTGTCGCGGTCGGCGATGCGGAACCAGTCCTTGCCCGAGGCCAACGTCACCTCGGCCGCCCGAAAGAGCATGTAGTTCTCGACCGTGTCGCGGTCGGTCAAACTGTTGCCCGCAAAAGTCACGCGAAAGCGGTTATCCTCCAGGGGGGTGTCAGAATAGCCGCTGCGCTCGACCGCTGGCCCGTACGGTGTGGGGCCGCTGCATCCGGCCAGGACCAGCGCGCTGATGACGGCGCCGATTGTCAGAAAACGCTTCGATCTCAACATCGGTTGTCTCCTATCCTGGCGGCGACAGTAGCACGGCAACGGAACGCCGCCCAATCACGTTCGCTCTCGGGGGCGTTCTGACGCGGTTACAAACGGCTGGGCTGGTTGTGTCCGTCGCCAATGCCGCCGCCCCTCAGGTCGCGTCGAACGCGGCTGGATAGACGAGCGTTTCTTCCGGCACGTCGTTCCCTGTCCGCAGGATCAACGTGTGCGATAACGGATAGGGGCTACACAGGCCTTGCGCGCGCGCCCGGCTGAACCCGCCCCGTTCGTAAAAGCTGGGCTCTCCCAGCACCACCAACGTGCTGGGCAGATCCGCGTTCTGCATCGAAAGCCGTACATCGATCAGATGCCGAAGCATACTGATCAACCGCGAGCCGATGCGCAAAGGATTGCGAGCGTCCGTACCCGAAGCCGGTCTGACGGTATGTCCATACAGCTCCACCAACCGGCCACGTTGCCATTCAGGACGCACCGCCACTGGCGCAAGGCATCCCCATCCCTGCGGTGCCCGCATGCGACTGACGGCCAGGTAGCCCGCCATCTCGCCATCCCAGGGGGTCTGCCATTCGAACCACATGTCGCCATCGGCACGCAGGCGCCGGATTAAGTTGACCTCATCTGTACCACCGAATGCTGCCCGCAACAGGGCATCGACCGCCTCGAAATCGGCGTCTTCGACGTTCCGTATCACATCGGGGCCAACGACCATCGCCTAACGGTCCGAGGTTTCCCAGCGCGGGTTGATCCAGGGCTGACGGTTCGCCCGCGACAGGCGTTTCCCCAAGATGTGGTCCGAGGCTTTCTCACCCACCATGATCGACGGTCCGTTCAGGTTGCCGTTGGTGATCCGGGGAAAGATCGAGCTGTCCGCGACGCGCAGGCCATCGACCCCGATGACCCGGCAGTCGGGATCGACAACGGCCATCGGGTCGTCGGCGCGCCCCATCCGGCAGGTGCCGCAGGGGTGATAGGCGGATTCCACGTGCTCGCGAATGAAGCCATCCAGTTCATCATCAGACTGGACATCGGCGCCCGGTTGGATCTCCTTGCCGCGGAACGGATCAAAGGGCGCCTGGGCAAAGATCTCCCGCGTCAGTCGGATGCAATGGCGGAAGTCCTCCCAGTCCTCTTGGGTGGACATGTAGTTGAACAGGATCTTCGGCGGGTCATCCGGGTTGGCACTGCGCAGGGTAACATGCCCCCGGCTGGGTGAGCGCATCGGGCCGACATGCGCCTGAAAACCATGACCCTCGGCGGCCACTTGTCCGTCATAGCGCACGGCAATGGGCAAGAAATGGTACTGGATATCCGGATACTCGACGCCGGGCTTCGAGCGCAGGAAGGCCGCGGACTCGAACTGGTTCGACGCGCCGGGGCCCGATTTGTTCAGCAGCCATTCCAGACCCACGCGCGCTTTGCCGAAGAGGTTCCAATACTTGAACAGTGTGATCGGCTGGGTGCAGGCCTGCTGGATGTAGAGCTCCAGGTGGTCCTGCAGGTTCTGGCCCACGCCCGGGCGGTCGGCCTGGACGGGGATGCCGTGCTCAGCCAGATGCGCGGCGGGGCCGATGCCTGACAGCATCAGGATCTTTGGCGAGTTGATGGACGAGGCCGCCAGGATCACCTCCTTACGGGCGCGGATAACTTCCTTCAGGCCGGCGCGCTCGATCTCGACCCCTATGGCGCGGCCATCCTGAATGATCACGCGCTGCGCCATGCAGCGATAGATGTCGACGTTGGGTCTTTTGAGGGCGGGCTTCAGGTAGGCGTTGGCCGCCGACCAGCGCCGGCCCTGGTGGACCGTCATCTCCATGGGCGCGAAGCCTTCCTGCTTCTCGCCGTTGTAGTCGGCTGTCACTTCGAACCCGGCGGCTTTGCCGGATTCGACAAATGCCTCGTGCAGCGGAATCTTGCGGCTGCCGCGGGAGATATGCAGCGGGCCGTCCTTGCCGCGCCAGTCGGGATCGCAAGGGGGCGTGTCTGGGAAGGGCCCGCCTTCGTGCCAAGTCTCCATCCGGTCGAAGTACGGGGCGACGTCGGCAAAGGCCCATCCATCGGCGCCCTGATCCGCCCAATGGTCATAGTCACGGGCGTGGCCGCGGACGTAGACCATGCCGTTGATCGAGGAAGAGCCGCCCAGGACCTTGCCGCGCGGACAGGCCAACTGGCGCCCCCCTAGATGCGGCTCAGGCTCGGATCGGTAGCCCCAATCGTAGAGAGGCATGTTCATGGGGAAGGACAGCGCACCCGGCATCTGGATCAGGGGTCCGATGTCAGTGCCGCCGTACTCCAGCACCAGAACGTCGGCGCCCGCCTCGCCCAGTCGGGCGGCCAACGCCGAGCCCGCTGATCCGGAGCCAACGATGACGTAATCCGCTTCCATGGATGCCTCTTCTCGCTTGGCCGCAACCAAACCCACCCGAGGTCGCGGGAACGGTCACACCATTCGAAGCGGCTCGTAACTTACCATGACGTGTTCGGCAAAGGCCGGACGTGCGGTCAATCGCGCATAGTATGCGTCGATATTCGGCGTCTCGGCCTTGTCGAAGGTCAACGTGGCATAGCGGTAGAGGAGATGCCCGGACCAAAGGTCAGCAAAGGTGAAGTCGTCCCCGGCCAGCCAGGGGCCTTCGCCAATCCGCTGGTCCAGGATCTGGAACATGGGCTTTACCGCCTCTGCTGCCTCTTGCACCGTTTCGCCGCCCTGCCCGGATGGGTGTTTGAGCAGCGACCAGAAGATCGGCTGGGCCCACATGGGGGCGAGCGTGGATTTGATCCATTCGCACCAGACATCCAGCCGCGCGCGGTCATCAAGACGGTCGGGCCAGAAGGGCGCCTTCCCGTGCTTCTCGCAGAGGTAGCGGGTGATCGCGCCCGACTCAAACATGACCAGATCACGGTCCTTCATCACGGGGACGCGCCCATTGGGGTTCATGGCGCGGTATTCGGCCGTGTCCGTTCCGCCATACTTGTGCCCGTAGTCAAGGCGTTCGTGGTCCAACCCAAGCTCACCGATCGCCCACATCGCGAGTTGCACGTTGGACGATGTGGCCCGCCCATAGATGGTGATCATTCACAACACTCCTTCAACACTGCACTGACGCATACCACTAGTTACCAAGTTTGGCCGCTCAGGCCGCAAGGCTGCGCCGTGCATCCTTCGGGAACCAACCCAGCCCGCCCCCACCCCCGCCGCCGCCAAAAATCGCAAAGCGATTTTTGGCGGCGGCGGGGGTGGGGGCGGGCTTGGACGAGCGCATCCTGGCGCGCGACAGCGCGACGGGATGCAGGTCGGAAGGATGGAACTGAGCTTGCCATCAATCCGTCGCCCGTAGGCTTTCATAGCTGACCATCACGTGTTCGGCGTAGGCTGTTCGTTGGGTCAAACGCTCGTAGTAGGCATCGAGATGTGGCGTCCCAGCCTTGGCGAAATCCAGCGTCATATAGCGATAGAGGACGTGCCCAGTCACGATATCGGCGAAACACAGATCATCGCCGCCTAGATAGGCGCCTTCTGCCAGCCGGAAGTCCAAGCGCGGTACCAGCTTTTGCAACGCCTGGGCGCCGGCCTCAACCACTCCCAAGTCGCGTTTCGAGGGCGGCGTGCGCACCAATTGCCAGAACACCTTGTAGATCAACTCCGGCGCCACCGAAGTCTTTGTCCACTCGGCCCACATATCCAGCCGGGCCCGCGCACCGGGATCGGCGGGCCAAAACCGCTCATCACCATAACGTGCAGCCAAATAACGCACGATCACCGGGCTTTCCCAGACGACCGTGTCGCCGTCCTGCATGACAGGGATCAGCCCATTGGGATTCATCGTACGATAGGCCGGATCGTCATTGCCACCAAAGGCACCGCCCCAGTCGACACGCTCGACCTCTAGGCCCAACTCCGCCGCCGCCCACATCGCTGTCTGCACATTGGACGACGTCGCGCGCCCCCAAATCTTTATCATCCCTAGCCCCGTTTCAGCTGCCATCCACGTCGTCCTCGGGCTGCAATTGCCCGGTGTCTATGATCGCATCGATCTCGGACCATTCGTGGTACTGGGCGATGATGCTGGCATGGGGCCCATGGCGCTGGTCAACCGCGCGAATGAGGCGCCGCGTCTCGTGACGGCGCAGATCCGGATCGGCCACGTTCAGAAAGGTCGTCTCGAAGATCTCGTCCGCATCCGGCGGCTTCACCGCAACCCAAATGTCACCGTCCAGGTAGCGGGGCTCGTCGGTGGACATGTCGCGGATGATCCCTGTTTGATCACCGTCGATCACCAGGCAGTAGGGCGCACGCGCCCAGCCTTCCAGGGTGTCGCCGCGAAAGGAATTCTCCAGCCGATACCGGGATAGATAATCCAGCACATATTGATTGGACGTCCGGGCGATTTTGCCGGTGACAATAGCCTCGACCGTCCGGCGACCGGGCTGGAACAAAGATGCCGCGGTGCGCTCAAGATACTCGGTCGTGATAAAGGTGGGGATCGAGTTGCGCACGATCGAGTTGTACAATCCGAAATAGTGCCAGCCCGCGTTCGCGGCGTGCGTGCGCATGACCATCTGACCTGCTGTCATCGACAGGCAAGCGTCGATAGAGGCAGATCGCCCCTCGCCTTCCTCGGCGTGTTCGGACAACAACTCGCGAAAGTCCTTGTGCATCATCGCCTTGGCCTGCGGTGGGCCGATCATCATCGGGGCGAACTGCGACAGGGTGCCCTGAACAATGATGGGGGCGCCAGCTTGCTCCAACTCTGCGGCCTGCTGCCAGAACCGTGCGACTGTCCCGATCTGCCGAGCGGTCTGATTGCCGACCGGCGCCATCGCGGCGGTATCGGGCACCGCACTGCGCGCGCCGTCAGCGAATTCCTCGCACGGATGGCGGCCGGAAAAATCCGCGACAATCGCGCGGATCTCGGTCACGATTTCTTGCCAAGGTCGATCGCGGCCGCGCTTGTGCTGGATGGCGATGCCGTCGCGGGGTAGCATCTGCCATTGGCGCAGCAAGTTGCCGAACCGTGATTCCTGGTCAAAATCCCTGAGCACGATCGAGACGATGCGCGCCCGCGTATCGGCAACGCGGTCACGTGCCGCCGCAAATTCTTGCTTGCGGATGAACTCGGAATTGAAAGCGTCAACGCTCCACAGGAACAGGAAAAGCTCGGCCGCACCCAGCTGCTGCTGAATTTTGTCGCGCCAACTGTCACCCGCATGGATGCCCTGATCGAACCAGACCTCGATCAGCTTGTCTTCCTCGAGCGATCGGAGGTGGTTCATCAGCTCCTGACAGAAGCGCTCGTCCTCTCGCGCATAGGATATGAATGTCTTGATCGGCTCGGACATGCGCGACCTTCGTTTGCTCACCCGTGGGCACCCTTGCCCCGGCCCTGCAATGCGTCAAGTTCCAGGTGGTGAAAGGCAGGGTTGTGGCCCCGCCGCGCACGAATTAGAGTCATTCCAATTGATGGCTCGGAGGTCGATATGGAAATGTCTGGCGAACGGCTGATCGCGGCACCACGCGGCGTCGTTTGGAAAGCCCTGAACGATCCCGAGGTGCTGAAGGCCTGTATCCCCGGCTGCGAGGAGATCGAGCAGACCTCCCCCACCGAGTTGACCGCGAAGGTCACGCAGAAGGTGGGCCCCGTGAAGGCTAAGTTCACCGGCCAGATCGAGTTGTCGGACATCGTGCCGGAGGAGAGCTACCGCATCTCGGGCACCGGGAAGGGCGGGGCTGCGGGCGGTGCCTCTGGCGGGGCAGCCGTCTCGTTGACCGAGACAGATGACGGCACCATGCTGACCTACCAGGCCGAGGCCAAGGTGACCGGCAAGATTGCTCAGTTGGGCGCGCGCCTGATCGATGGCTTTGCCAAAAAGATGGCAGACCAGTTTTTCAGCCGCTTCCAGGAGGTCGTCGAAGGGCCCAAGGGAGATGCCGAGGCGACGGAGGGCGACGGCGCCGACGGCGACGTGCCCGCAGATGAGAAAAAGGGATTGTGGGCGCGTTTGACAGGCGCCTGACCAAAACTGCCGGGTCGAACCGGCTCCAGTACCGAATATCTAGGGAGAGGACCATGACCACAGTATCGATGAGCGTGAACGGCAAGACCGTTTCGGGCGAGGTCGAGGGGCGCACCCTTCTGGTGCAGTTTCTGCGCGAAGACCTGGGCCTGACCGGCACCCATGTGGGCTGCGACACCTCGCAGTGCGGCGCCTGTGTTGTCCACGTGAACGGCGAAAGCGTGAAAGCCTGCACGATGTTTGCCGCCGCCGCCGACGGCTCGGAGGTGACGACGATCGAAGGCATGGCCAACGACGACGGGTCGCTTGGCATCCTGCAGCAGGCGTTCCAGGACAATCACGGCCTGCAGTGCGGTTTTTGCACCCCAGGCATGATTATGTCCGCGGCTGATCTGCTCAAATCCAATCCGACGCCTTCGGAAACGGAAATCCGCGGCTGGCTGGAAGGCAACCTCTGCCGCTGCACCGGCTACCACAACATCGTCAAATCGATCCAAGCCGCCGCGGCGACCATGCAAGGTCAAAGCCAAGCGGCTGAGTAAGCGCCCGGCTGGGGCGCTCATCCCCAGCCCATCAAGCAAGACGCGCCCGACTATGGTGTCAGGGCGCCAGCACGACGACAGGGAAAGAGACAATGCCAAAGGATACAGGGATCGGCGCCAGCTCGAAGCGGCGCGAGGATATTCGCTTTCTGACCGGTAAGGGTCAGTACACTGACGATATCAACCGCCCGGGTCAGACATACGCCTACATCCTGCGCTCGGACATTGCGCACGGGGTGATCAATGGGATCGACACCGGCGCGGCCTCGGCCATGCCGGGCGTCATCAGGGTGTTCACGTCCGCCGATATGGAAGGTCTGGGCGGTGTGCCTTGCGGCTGGCAGGTCACCGACAAGAACGGCGACCCGATGAAGGAGCCGATGCACCCGATCCTGGCCGCCGGCAAAGTGCGCCATGTGGGTGATCCTATCGCCGTGGTGGTCGGTGAGACGCTGGACCAGGCACGCGATGCAGCCGAAAAGATTGAGCTGGACATCACCGAGCTGCCAGCCGTCATGGACATGGCATCGGCCATCCAGGGCGGGGCCGCGGTGCACGACGACGTGCCGGACAACCTGTGCTTTGACTGGGAGTTCGTGGCCGAGAACAAGGACGCCGTGGATGCCGCAATCGCTGGCGCGCATCACGTGACCACGCTGGAACTGACGAACAACCGTCTGGTCGCAAACCCCATGGAGCCCCGTGCGGCCATCGGCGAGTTCGAGCCCGGCACCGGCGACTACACGCTCTATACCACCAGCCAGAACCCGCACGTGATCCGCCTGTTGATGGGCGCCTTCGTGCTGTCGATCCCCGAACACAAGCTGCGCGTCGTTGCCCCCGATGTGGGCGGCGGCTTTGGATCGAAGATCTACCACTATGCCGAGGAGGCTTTCGTCACCTGGGCGGCTGCTCAGATCAAGCGACCGATCAAGTGGGTTGCTGACCGGTCGGAAGACTTTATCTCCGCCGCGCAAGGACGGGATCACGTGACCAAGGTCGAGCTGGCCATGGACGCGTACGGCAACTTCCTAGCGCTGCGCTGCTCGACGCTGGCCAATATGGGTGCCTATCTCAGCACATTCGCGCCCTGTGTGCCCACATGGCTGCACGGCACGCTGCTGGCCGGCAACTACAAGACGCCGGTGATCTTCACCAACGTCAAAGCCGTGTTCACCAACACCGTGCCGGTGGATGCCTATCGCGGCGCTGGCCGGCCCGAGGCGACCTACCAGTTGGAGCGCACCATCGACAAAGCCGCCCGTGAAATGGGCATCGACCCGATCGAGCTGCGCCGCCGCAACTTCATCCAACCGGATCAGTACCCCTACGCCACGCCCGTAGCGGTCGAGTACGACACAGGCAACTACGATGCCACGATGTCGAAGGCAGCCGAGATGGCGGATGTCGCCGGTTTCCAGGGGCGCAAGGCCGCCTCTGCTGCCAACGGCAAACTGCGCGGTCTGGGCATCGCCAGCTACATTGAGGCGTGCGGGATCGCGCCATCCTCGCTGGTGGGCGCATTGGGCGCCCGGGCGGGCCTGTTCGAATGTGCAACCGTTCGGGTAAACCCGACGGGCAATATCTCGGTCTTCACGGGCTCGCACAGCCACGGCCAGGGGCATGAGACGACGTTTGCCCAGGTGGTGGCCGACATGGTCGGCTGCCCGGAGGAGAACGTCGACATCGTGCACGGCGATACCTCGAAGATCGCCTTTGGCATGGGCACCTATGGCTCGCGGTCGCTGGCCGTTGGCGGTGCGGCGATCGTCAAGTCGATGGAAAAGATCATCGCAAAGGCGTCAAAGATCGCGGCACACCTGATGGAAGCATCGGCCGACGATGTGGTCTTCAAGGACGGCCAGTTCAGCGTCCAGGGCACCGACAAGTCGGTCGCTTGGGGCGACGTTTGCCTGACGGCGTATGTGCCGCACAACTTCCCGCACGATCAGTTGGAACCTGGTCTGGAGGAGACCAGCTTCTACGATCCGGCCAACTTCACCTACCCCGCAGGCGCCTATATCTGCGAGGTCGAGGTTGACCCCGACACGGGCGTGGTGGACGTGCAGTCCTTCGTGGCCGCGGATGACTTCGGCAACGTGGTCAACCCGATGATCGTCGAAGGTCAGGTCCACGGCGGTCTGGCGCAGGGCTTGGGCCAAGCGATGATGGAGCACGCCGTCTACGACGAGAACGGCCAGATCGCCAGCGGATCCTTCATGGACTACGCGATGCCGCGGGCGGCGGACTTCCCGATGTTCGAGGTTGACCATTCCTGCAACACGCCCTGCACGCACAACCCGCTGGGCGTGAAAGGCTGTGGAGAGGCTGGCGCCATCGGCTCACCCCCTGCCCTGGTCAACGCGGTCGTGGATGCACTGGCCGAGCGGGGCGTCACTCATATCGACATGCCGCTGACGCCCGCACGCGTCTGGTCGGCATTGAACGGCTGAAATCGGCGGGCGGACTTCGGTCTGCCCTACCCCCAAGAGGGAGACAGAGATGTACAACTTCGACTACGTGAAACCCGGCTCGGTCGACGAAGCCGTTGCCGTACTGAGCGATGACGAGGCCATGCCGATCTCGGGTGGCCAAACCTTGATCCCGACGCTGAAGGCGCGGCTGGCCATGCCGACCCAACTGGTCGACCTTTCCGGCGCAGTGCCAAAAGGCATTCGCATGGACCGCGGCGGTGCCGTTTTCATCGGTGGCGCGACCACGCACGCCACCGTGGCGGCGTCGTCGGATGCGGGCGCCGTTGCCGGTCTGGCAGGCCTGGCCGCACATATCGGCGATCCGCAAGTTCGTAACAAAGGCACCATCGGGGGAAGTCTTGCCAACAATGACCCGGCGGCCTGTTACCCGTCCGCCGCACTCGCGCTGGGTGCCGAGATCGTCACGAACAACCGGACCATTCAAGCCGACGACTATTTCCAGGGCATGTTCGACACGGCACTGGAAGAAGGCGAGATCATCACCGAAATTGTCTTCCCCTCGGTGCATGGGGACTCCGGCCGGGGCGACCAGACCCGCGGTCGCCTTGTCAGCGGCCACTACGAGAAGTTCGTGCAACCGGCCTCGCGATTTGCCCTGACAGGTGTCTATGTGGCGCGGTTCTCGAACGCGGTGCGGGTGGCGGTCACGGGTGCCTCCGAAGGTGGGGTGTTCCGCTGGACCGACGCCGAAGAGGCACTGACCGCCAATTTCTCGGCCGATGCGGTACCAGCAGCACCGTCGGCCGATGACATGATCGGCGACATCCACGGCACCCCGGCATACCGGGCCCACCTTGTCCAGGTGATGACCAAGCGGGCCGTTATCGCCTGCGGCTAAGAAGCTCTCCCGGGTGGGGACAACTTCACCCGGCACTTCAACCCATTGCGGTTTGCGTTGTTCAAGCGTATGAACAGAACATGAACAGCGCGACGCTATCCCTTGCCGGGGCCGAGTTGGTTCCTCTTCCTGCCGGTGCCCTCTGGTGGCCAGAGACACGGGTGCTTGCAGTTGGAGATTTGCACCTGGGCCGGGCGGAACGCATCGCTCGGCGCGAAGGGCGGATGTTACCGCCCTACGAGACCCGGGAGACGCTGGACCGCCTAGACGAGGTTATCCGGGAAACCGACCCGGCCACCGTCATCTCGCTGGGCGATGCATTTGACGATCTTAGTGCCGCAGAAGCGTGCGCCACGGATGTGGTCGAGGGGCTGTGCCGCATGGCTGCCGGGCGGCGCTGGATTTGGATTGCCGGTAATCATGATCCAGGCCCAGTCGACCTACCAGGCAGCTTCCTCAAGGAACTCGCGGTCGGGCCACTGATGTTCCGCCACGCGGCGGCGCCCTGCCATGACGACACCGGCGGAGAGATCTCGGGGCACTTTCATCCCAAAATGCGGGTAACGATCCGGGGTCAGCGCATCGCCAGAACTTGTTTTCTAACTTCGGGCCAACGCCTGATCCTGCCGGCTTTTGGCACGTATACCGGGGGCTTGGACATTACCTCGCCGGTGTTCGGGGCGCTTCTGGGCGAAGAGGCGGTGGCCCTGCTGACAGGGCGACGGATCACCGCCCTGCCGGTCCGATTGGCCGCTTAGGCCGCAACAGCTTCCGGTGCGTTGACCGGCCCCGGACCCACGGCGGGCCGCGGAGCGCTGGCCAGGATATCGCGCAATATGCCCGCGGCCGTGTAGAAGCCGATGCCCAGGGCAATGGCGATGCCGCCGATGGCCAGGTAGAGGCCCGAGCCCGGACCTTCCAGCAGCAATGGCAGCGCCGCCCCGATCAGGGCGATCATGCCCACGCCCATTGACGCGAATCCGGTGGTCACCACCAGAGTACCTACCTTGGCCGCCGCGCCAATCTGAGGGCACTCGGCCGCGGCACGACCGATGATCACCAGAACGGTGCAAAGCGCCAGCAGGCCAGCCAAGCCGATCGCAAAGTAGATCAGTGTCTCAGTCATAATCGTCTCCCTCTCAAAGGTTAGTTAGGCGCAGCATGTCGTAGGCCCGTCCCGCGCGGCGACGTTGACGGCGGCGGGGCGTCGAGTGGTCCAAACGACCGTCCCGCAGTTCGATCAAGACGACGATCAGAACCAGCAGGGTCAAAACCGTCAGGGTGAGGTGAGTGATTTCGAACATGGTTCTCTCCTTCAGGTGAACGTTTCGGGGTCGGGGCCAATGGGCTCAGCACGCTCCATCGAGCGGTAGAGGAGGCCGAAGATCAGCGCCTGGATCGGGGCCGCGGCGAGGCCCCATGTGGCGTAGAAACCGACGGCATTTCCGTAGGTGACGCCGGAGTAGATCAGGACATAGATCCCGGGCATCACCGGGGCTGTGATCAAGTGGGCCAGCAGGCCCGCACCCAAGATCGCTGCCAGGCTGGCCCGGCCCTCGCGGTCGCGGCATCGCGTGATCGCCAAATAGGCCATCGGTAAACCGACGAACAACATGGCCGGCAAGCCAAGCACCACGGCGGCGACAGTCACGAAGACGCCGTAGAATAGGAAAACGAGGCCGGACACCGCGAAGACCACCGGCGTGATCCAGGCGGCGTTGAGAAAGGCCCGCCAGTCCACCCGCGCAACGGGACGTAGTGAGGGACATTCAATCAGAACTCTCGCGTCAGTCATTTCTGTCTCCACTGAAATCTTATGGCAAATTTTTTGGCCGGACGTGGTCCTACTCAGACTTGGGCAAGAACCGTGCTAACTGCGCGCCCAGCTTCAGCATCTTCAGCTGGCTGCTGCGCGGAAGCCGGGCCACCTGGGCATACCAGCTGTCGAACATCTCCATCATTTCGTGGGTTTCGCGCATGCGCTGGACGACTTCTGTCGGCGTCTTTCCGTCGCCTTCAGCAAGCTCGCGGGCGCCCTCCACGGCGCGCAGCGTCGGCAGGAACTCGCGGTTGCGGCGCCCCTCCACGACCAGGCGCACGACCTCGAACAGATCACGCTCGGCCGTGAAGTGATCGCGCCGGTCCCCCAACTGTCGACTGACACGGATCAGGCCCCAGCCTTCCAGTTCGCGCACAGCGGTCGACACGTTCGAGCGCGCAATGCCCAGGGTTTCCGCGATCTCCTCAGCGTGCAGTGGGTCCGGCGATAGGTGCAGCAGCGCATGAACCTGCGCCACCGAGCGGTTTACGCCCCAGCGGCTGCCCATCTCGCCCCAGTGGAGCACGAACTCTTGCATCGCCGGCGTCAGTTCCATCGATCTATTCCGTAATTTCTGTTGATGCTGAAATTACTGCAAGAATGGAATCTGTCAAGGCGAATTGAACCGGATCGCTTTTCGGCGGGCGTTCGATCCTGATACACTTGCGACATGAAGGACGCGGACGTCGCCAAACATGCGCATCGGGACAACGCCTGGCAGGGGCTGATGTGGCCCATACTGTCGCTGGGTGGCGGTATGGTTGCCTATTTTCTGCTGTTCGGCCTGCTGGTCGACCCGCTCAGCCCGGCGGGTGCTGCCTTGCATCCGAACAGCTATGCGTTCTTGTGGGAAGCCGAGCCCGCCCCGCAACCGCATCAAGTATTGGCCGCTGACTTGAATGCCCGCTATGGCATTGCGATCCCCAGCGTATTATTGACCATCGCGTTCTTGGCAACGATCGCCATGGCCTTCGTGAAGGTGCTGCCATTGTTCGGCAAACCGGCGATTGCCAGCGGCGCAGTCGCCCTGCCCGTTGGCGCCTTCATCGGCTATCTGGAGCAATACAACAATGCCACGCGGGCGCACGTGGCCAATTGCAATCCAGCCAGCGGCACGGCGGCCTGCCCTTTGAACCAAGCGGCGCAGCGCAGCGACGGCCAAGCATTGGCCAGCTTTGACCAGGCCGCATTGGACCAAATCCTGCTATTGGTGCACTGGAATTCGATGGTCAGCGTTGCGGCCATCGTTCTTCTGGGCATGTGTTTTTTGTTCATTGCCAGAGAGGCAGCCGAGGACGAGTTGACCCCGGACATCCTGTATCAGCGCAAGACGGCTTTTCTGGTCAGCGTTGTCATGGCCGGGCTGGTCCTGGTCTTTTCGGTGGCGACGGCAAACGGCTTCTATCGGATGGCGGCCGCGCTAATGTCACCGGTGGACGCGGCCCCGATGTTCGCGCTGGCCGAGGCGGGGGCCAGCTATTGGGGGGCAGTCTACAGCACGGTGATCATTGTCATCAGCGCCCCGGCAGCCATGGCCGTGCTCGCCGACATTCGGCGCGGCGCCGCGCTGGCCTGTCCAGGGGCCGAATATGCGCAACGCCGCGATTGGCGGGAAGATCATGGCCTGAATGTCAACTTTCGCCAGGTTCTGGCGCCCCTGTTGGCAAGCTTGTCGCCGCTGCTGACAACGCCAGCACTGAACGGGCTATCACCGGCACTGCTGGGGGACTAGATTTAATGACTGAGATAGAGACAGAGGCCGCGACCGACACTGCACCATCCCCAATGGCGTCCAACAAAGCAACTGCGCAGTTGGAACCCGCTGCAAACCCCTTGCAACGCTACCTCGCGCGCTTCGGGCTGACCTGGGCGGTTTTCCTGGCAATGCCGATGATCTTTATCGTCATGAACATGGTTGTCGGCGCCATGACGCCCGATTATCGCTGCCCGATCTGCCCGCCGAAACATCCGCTGGCCGAGGTGCCCGCGGGCCTGGGCAAGGAAGCACACGCCAAGGCCACCGTAGAGGTTTGGGTCGAGCATGCCGAAAAGAACCTGCCCACGCTGACGCGCGAGCCACCGATCTTCGCATGGGACCCGACAGCCAAGATCCCCGACGACAAGCGGCGCCTGATCGCTCAAATTGCCGCCGATGACTTGAGCGCCCGCTACAGTTACGGAGTGCCGACGGCCCTGCTGATCCTGCTGAGTGTTCCACTGACCTTTGTCGTGATTTTTGCCCTGCCGCCGCCGCCTAGCTATTGGCGCTATGCTGGGGGTTTCGTGATTGGCGTAGGTATCTGCGCCGGTGTCGTCCTGGCGGACTCCCACCCGATCCGTGTTCTTTCGGCCGAGTACCTTCTGGGAAAGGCTGCATTGGACCCCTACGGCTTTCTGACGCCCGAAACCTGGATGGTGACCTTTCGCGTGGTCGCCGGTGTGACGGCGGCCGGCATGACAGCAACGGGCATACTCATTGTTCTGTTTGGCTGGCTGGCATCGGGGCCCGGCCCGCATGATGAACCGCTCACAACGGATCAACTGGCCAAGCGCACGCGACTGTTCAAACTGGCCATGGGGCTAGGGTCGGCCGTGCTGATCCTATCCGTTGCGTCGGGACACGGACTGTTCCAATGGGCACCCGTGCTGCTGGAGCCGGGCCAGCGCCGGGTCATGGAAAGCTTGGGGTCGTCGGCGGCCCTGTTCTGGGGCGTGGTGTACTCGATGACACTGCTGGCGGTTTCAGCGCCCTCCGCCATCCGGCTGCAACGTGAAATCGCCCGCGCCGCTGGTTCACCGATGCCAGCTGCCAAGGGAAAGTCCGCCGCGCAATTGGCCGAAGACATCGGCTTTGACTTCAATCTACGCCGGTCGCTCTCTGCCGTCATGACGCTGGCGGCCCCGTTGTTGACGGGGCCAACCCTGGACCTGGTTCGCCATATCGCCACAGGATAGGCACCGCGGCAGGTAAAGGCGATCAGGCTGTCAGCCCCTCGGGCTCAGGCAAACCGTTGGCCCGGCAGCAGGCCGTCAGCGTATTGGCCAGCAGGCAGGCAATGGTCATGGGGCCGACGCCACCTGGCACCGGTGTAATCGCGCCCGCCACGGCTACGCAGCTGTCAAAGTGGCAATCGCCCACTAGCTTGGTCTTGCCGGTTTTCTCCGGGTCCGGGTGCGGGATGCGATTGATACCTACATCGATCACCGTGGCGCCCGGTTTCACCCAATCCCCGGTTACCATTTCGGCCCGACCAACGGCGGCGACCAGTATGTCGGCCTCACGGCAGAGTGCCTCGATATCCTTAGTCCGCGAATGAGCGACCGTGACGGTGCAGCTATCGCGCAGCAGCAGGTTTAACATCGGCTTGCCGACAATGTTCGAGCGCCCGACAACCACCGCATTCAGCCCAGACAGCGAGCCATAGTGTTCACGCAGCATCATCAAACAGCCAAGCGGCGTGCAAGGCACCATCGCTTTCTGCCCGGTGCCCAGCAATCCAACATTCGAGATATGAAAACCGTCGACGTCCTTTTCAGGCGCGATGGTGTTGATCACGATGTCCGAGTTCATGTGGTCGGGCAGCGGCAGTTGCACCAGAATGCCGTGGATTGCAGGATCGGCATTCAGCTTCTCCACCATGGCGATCACATCCGCCTCGGAAACCGTGGCCTCCATCCGATGTTCGACCGAATGCATGCCGGCCTCTAACGTCTGCTTACCCTTGTTGCGGACATAGACTTGGCTGGCTGGATCCTCACCTACCAGTACCACCGCCAGGCCTGGCGTGATGCCATGCACTTCCTTCAGCTTCGCAACATGCTCGGCGACGCGGCCCCGCACATCTGCCGCAAAGGCTTTCCCGTCGATCAACTTCGCCGTCATGGCGACGCCCCCCTTTTTTGGTAATTTTGACCCTGGTTGGCAGGGTTTAAGCATCTCTCATCGGGCTATGCCCATCACAAAGCCGCCCGTTTCCGTCAACTTGACTGCGTGAACGTCGATCTTACTGCAGCACTACCTTGTGGCTCCATGTCACGCCATCCGAGATCACGATATCCTTGAAGCCCAGGATCTTGGCCAAGTCGAACCAGGTGGCAACAAACTGCAGGTTGTTGTTCACGAAGAAATCCGTGCCGCGCGCATTTGATGTCAGCTGCGCCATCAGGGCCCGCGCACGGTAGAGCGAGCGGAAAATCTGATCATCCAGCGCTACAATGATCATGTGATCCGCCGCCTTGCCCTTCGCAAAAATGACGAACCTGGGGCTTTCGGGCGCGTCCAGCTGGGCCTTTGTAATCTCGGTGACAAAGTTGGTGCGCACGGCGCGGTCGGCCGGCGGCACCTGACCGAGCGTGCGCTCGAAGATCTCGGTCGAGGTGATGGCAGGGTAATAGTAGCCCGCCCGATCGTCGGCGCGCGCCAATGCCACGCCGAGCGCCAGCGCCATCAGCGCGACCAGAAACTTTGTCATACCACCCTCCTGTCTTTTGGGACCTGCCTGCGCAGGCGCGCCGTGATAGTCATCGCAAGTTGGGGCGCGAGTACCCGGGCAAGGCATCCACTGCCGAGAACAGTTCGTCTGCCTTATCGGCCGTCATCGGGGTCAGCGGCGGACGCAGACGCGCCCAGCTGTCATTACCTGTCCAGGCATACATCAGTGCCTTCTGTGCCGGGATCGGACCTGCACCCGCCACCAGCTTTCGGAAGGCCTGAACCTGGGCATTAAGCTCGGCATCGATCTGACCCGCCTCGATCCCTGCGATCAGCTTAGCAATATTCGCGGGGTTCAGGTTCGCCGTGGCAGAGATACAGCCGGCGGCCCCAAGCGCCGCCCCCTCGACCAGCGTGGACTCCTGCGCCGGGTAGACGATCAAATCATCGATGGCCAACAATTGCTCGGTGTTCTCCCAGACGCCGGAGCTGTCCTTGATGCCGACGACGATGTCGGGGAAGGCCGCGTGCAGGCGTCGCGTCACCGACGGTGGGATGCCGACGCCCGACACCTGGGGGATGTGGTAGAGGTAAATCTTCAGGGCGGGGCGATCGACCGCTTCGATCAGCCAGGCGAAGTAATCGTACAGCCCGTCGTCCGAAACACCCTTGAAGTAGAAGGGCGGCAGCGTCATCGCCCCGGCACAGCCCATATCGACGGCGTGACGCGTCAGACGAACCGTGTCCGGCAGGCTGGTCAGCCCGGTTCCCGGCACGATCTTCGCCGGGTCGACCCGTTCGCATAGGCTTTCCAGCAGGCTGACCCGCTCCTCCATTCCAATGGATAGCGCCTCGCCCGTCGTTCCGAAGGGCGCCAGACCCACGCATCCCTGGTCGATCAGCCAGACGGCATGGTCCAGCCACAACCCCTCGGCAATGGTCAGATCGGCATTGTAGGGCGTGAGGTTGGGCGCGATCACGCCGCGGAGCGGGGTCATAAGCAGTCTCCTGATTCGGGCTCGCGCCAATTCATCAACCGGCCCGGGCGATGTCCAGTAATGCGTCGAGATCGACGTGGGCTTCCAGATGTGAGGCCAACTCATCCAGCGCCTGTTCGACGCCCACACCATAGGACGTTTGGCCAATCGCCTTGCCGAACGCCGCCAGATAGGCGGTCCGGAAGTTGTCATCGCTAAAGAGACCGTGCAGGTAGAGCCCTTCGACCAGACCGTCGGCAGAGCGTGCGCCCTGCGTGCGGCCATCGACCTCCACCACCGGACGCGCGCAATCCGGACCCTGGGTCCGGCCAATATGGATCTCGTAGCCGTCCACGGACGCCCCGGTGGTCAGATGGCGGGCGCGGACGCGGGAGAGTTTCTTCTCCGGCACCATCACGGTCTCGACATCCAGAAGGCCAAGGCCCTCGGTCTCGCCCGGTGGACCTTCGATCCCCTCTGGGTCAGAGATCTGCCGCCCCAGCATCTGGTAGCCGCCGCAAATGCCCAGGATCCTGCCACCGCGTCGGTGATGTGCCACTAGATCAATGTCCCAACCCTGTTCGCGCAGGAAATTCAGGTCTCCGATTGTCGACTTCGAGCCTGGCAAGATCACCAGGTCCGCATCGCCGGGCAGCGCCCGGCCCGGCTCGATCATCTCGACCGAGACGCCGGGCGTCTGTGCCAGAGGGTCCAGGTCGTCAAAATTGGCGATGCGCGAGAGGCGCGGGCAGACGATCTTGAGCGCGCCGTCGGTCCGGGGTCGGATATCTTGCGCGTCCTCGGGCGGCAGGCGGTAGGCGTCCTGGAACCAGGGTATGACGCCCAGTCCCTGCCAGCCAGTGGCATCAGAAATGGCCGCATAACCATCATCGAACAGCGAGGGGTCACCGCGGAACTTATTCACAAGGAAGGCTTTGATCCGATTCCTATCGTCGGACGGCAGCACTGTGTGGGTCCCGACGATCTGGGCGATCACCCCGCCCCGGTCGATGCAACCCGCCAGAACCACGGGCACGCCCGACGCCTCGGCAAAGCCCATATTGGCGATATCGCCGGCACGCAGATTGATCTCGGCGGGGCTACCCGCACCCTCGATCAACACCAGGTCGGCGGAGTCGGTCAGACGGTGATAGCTTTCCAGCACCTTCTCCAGCAGTTGAGGTTTCAACCCCGCATACGCCCGCGCCTTAACGGTGGCGATCCGGTGCCCCTGGACAACCACCTGAGCGCCCTTCTCGCTTTCCGGCTTCAGCAGTACCGGGTTCATATCAGTATGTGGCTCGACCCCGCAGGCCAGCGCCTGCAGAGCCTGAGCCCGCCCGATCTCGCCGCCATCCACCGTGACAGCGGCATTGTTCGACATGTTCTGAGGTTTAAACGGGCGCACAGTGAGCCCCCGAAGGAC
Source organism: Pseudomonadota bacterium (assembly GCA_039026375.1). GTDB lineage: Bacteria > Pseudomonadota > Alphaproteobacteria > Rhodobacterales > Rhodobacteraceae > Thermohalobaculum. The sequence goes on along the minus strand of JBCCML010000055.1, from coordinate 498 downwards.
ATAGGCCCGACAAAGGCCAGCCACCAGCATCGACTTGCCAACGTTCGAGCCGGTCCCCTGCAGCATCACAGCCGCAGTCACCGGGCGGCCTTTACCGTGACGGGCAGTCCAGCCACCAGCAGCTCCACGTGATCAGCCGCGGCGGCGACCTGCTGGTTCAACCGCCCCTGCATATCGCGGAAGCGCCGGGCCAATGCGTTCTCCGGCGCGATGGCGAGGCCGACTTCGTTGGAAACTAGGATGATGTGTGCCGGCCCTGGGGTGGCCCCAAGGGCCGTCAGCAAGCGCGCAGACTCAGTGTCCACATCCCGCTGGTGGTAGATCAGGTTGTTAAGCCACAGTGTCAGGCAATCGATCACCAGCGTGCCACGGTCGTGCGCCTCGACCGCCCGGGCGACCTCCAGCGGCGCCTCGATCAGGGCCCAGTCAGGCCCACGCTCGGCCTTGTGTGCTTGGATACGGTCGGCCATCTCGTCGTCGAAGGGCTCGCCTGTCGCC
>JBCCML010000054.1:0-31640 GCA_039026375.1 Pseudomonadota bacterium | reverse complement strand
TCTAGTGATCGCCGATGGGGCTGCCTTCATGGCAGAGGATACCAGCACCTACGACGTGATCATCATCGATTCGACGGACCCGATCGGGCCGGGTGCCGTCCTGTTCACGCGGGAGTTCTACACGAACGCCAAAGCGCGCCTGAACCCGGGCGGGATCCTTGTGACCCAGAATGGCGTGCCCTTCATGCAAGGCGACGAGTTGAAGGGGACCGTGTCGATCTTCAAGGACCTGTTCTCGGATGCCGGGTGCTACCTGGCCACGATCCCCACCTATGCGGGCGGGCCCATGGCATTCGGCTGGGGCACGGACGGAGACGCCCGGGATGTGGACCTGGCCACGCTAGAAGCGCGGTTTTCCAAGGCTGACCTGACGCCCAAGTACTACAACCCCGAGGTTCACAAGGCGGCCTTTGCCCTGCCGAACTATGTGCGGGATATCATCGGATAGGGGGCCCGCGCGCTCCCCTTCAACATGCGCCCCAGGCCACACGTCCAGCGCAACCCACCCACCCGCGCGCGGGCCCCTCAAGCATCGCGCCGGGCGGCTTCCCAGGCCATCATGGCGCGCTTTATCGGCAGGCCCCAGTGATAGCCACCAAGACCGCCATCTCGGCGCATCGCCCGGTGGCACGGGATCAAGAAGGAAATCGGGTTACGCCCCACGGCAGAACCCACGGCACGGACGGCACGGGGGTTGCCGATGGCCCCTGCGATCTCCGAATATGTGGTGACGTGCCCGAACGGGATTGCCATCAGCGCCTCCCACACCTTGATCTGGAACGGCGCACCCAGGGGCGCCAACGCGACCTCGCCCGATCCCTGGAAAGCGGCCTCGACCCAGCCGCGCAGGCCTTCCGTGTCTTCGGCATAGGTCGCATGCGGCCAGCGGCCCGTCATATCGTCCCACGCCCCGTCACGACCAAACTCGGCAGCGAAGGCCAGACCGCACAGACCCCGATCCGTTGCCATGGCCAGCGCCTCGCCGAACGGCGAGGGGAACCAGCCGTACCGGATCGTCAGACCGGCCCCTTTGCGGGCATAGTCACCGGGGGTCATCGCCTCCCATCGGACGAACAGATCGTGCAACCGGCCGGGTGAGGAAAGGCCAGTCTCAAACGTGGCGTCCAGGACCGTGAAGCGTTCTGCCAACAGGCTTTTTGCGTGGTCCAGTGTCAGGTATTGCAGGTAGCGCTTTGGCGAGACGCCCACCCAGGCAGAGAAGACCCGCTGGAAATGCGCGGGGCTGAGTCCGATGGCCGCGGCCACTTCCTCTAGCGTCGGCTGGGCGTCGGCGCGTTCTTCGATGAAGCGCAGTGCGGCTGCCATCAGATCGTACTGAAAGCGGTCGTGATCAGCGGCGATATTCATGGCGTTCTCCTTCAGCGGCGACCCCGATCCTAGGGGATACGCCCGCGCGTACCCACCCGGATCGTGCGGTTGCGATCAGGAGTAGTCGCCCGCCTTGAAGTTGGCCGCCAGCGCCTGCTGCGCCTCGGCCGTCTCGTCCAACCAACCCACCCGCATTTCGGGCACCGAGGTGATCAAAAGCTCGGTATAGGGGTGGTAGGGCGGTGTTAGAACATCATCCACGGCGCCAAAATCGACCAGTTTGCCGTTGTACAACACAGCGATTTCGTCCGCGAAACTGGCCACGGTGGAGAGGTCATGGCTGATGAAGACGTAGGAGACACCTAGTTGGTCGCGCAGTCGCCGTAGCAATTTGATGATATTGGCGCCGACAATCGAGTCCAGGGCCGACGTCACCTCGTCACAGATGATCACCTCCGGGTCCGCCGCCAACGCCCGGGCCAGGCCGACGCGCTGCTTTTGGCCGCCGGACAGCTCGGCGGGCACGCGGCCTTCGAACTCAGGTGGCAGCTCGACCAGCCGCAGCAGTTCCAGCACCCTTTCCCGGCGTTTTCGACCGGTGAGCCCGTGGTAGAAGGTGATCGGCCGTCCGATGATGTCGCCGATGGTCTGGCGCGGGTTCAGCGCCGTGTCCGCCATCTGGAAGACAAACTGCACCCGGCGTAGCTCGTCGCGCGAGCGTTGGCGCAGGTCGGGCTTCAGCTGCGCATCGCCCAGCCGCACCTCGCCCGAGGCCGCAGGCAGAATGCCTGCCATGACACGCGCCAGCGTGGACTTGCCACAGCCAGATTCGCCGATCACACCCACCACGTGGCCGCGCTCGATCTTCATCGATACGTCGGACAACACCTTGATCGCCGGGGAGCCATCGGCCCGACGGCCATACCCGGCATCGACATTGCGCACTTCAAGCGCCGGAACCTCGGCCTTGTGCGACTCGCCCGAGCTTTCGCTTTGACCCGCCGCCGGGGGCGGGCGGACAGCCGCCATCAGCCGCTTGGTATAGCTGTGCGTCGGGTTGTTGACAATCTGATCGACGGGACCCTGTTCCATCACTTCGCCGGAATAGAGCACCACGATATGGTCGGCGATCTGGGCCACCACGGCCAGATCGTGCGTGACATAGATGGCGGCGGAGCCTTCCTCCTCGATGACCTTCTTGAAGGCCTTTAGCACCTCGATCTGCGTGGTGACGTCCAGGGCCGTGGTCGGCTCGTCCAACACCAGAAGCGAGGGCTTCTCGACCAGCGCCATCGCCGCCATCAGACGCTGCAGCTGACCGCCCGACACCTGGTGCGGATACCGCCCGCCGATCCGGTCAGGGTCTGGCAGTTCCAACGCTTCATAGAGCTCCCGCGCGCGGGCGTCCGCTTCGGCCTGGGTCATGTGGCCATGGATCACGGCAGATTCCGTCACCTGCTCGTTGATTTTGAGCGCTGGATTGAAGGTCGCCGCCGCGGATTGCGCCAGATAGGCGACGTGCTCACCGCGGCGCTCGCGTTTCTCCTCAGCTGGCAGGGTGACCATGTCATCCCCCTTCAGCAGCGCCTCGCCGCCCGAATAGAACAATCCGGGCTTGGTGTAGCCCAGCGAGGCCAAGGAGATCGTGGTCTTGCCCGACCCGGATTCCCCGATCAGGGCGACGACCTGGCCGGGCATCACATCGAACGTGACGCCCTTGACGATGGGGATCGGCGGCTTGTCGAAGGGACGTGCCTCGATCTTCAGGTCGCGGCAGGCGAAAATCGGTTGTTCGTTCATCAGTTACACCATTTTCTTCGCCAGCGACCCGCCAGCCTGGGCCGAGATATCGTCCACGATCAGGTTGATCGCGATGGTCAGCGAGGCGATGGCCAGCGCCGGCGCGACCGAGGCCAAGGCGCCCGCCGCGAAGTCGCCGTTGGCCTCATCGATGAAGAAGCCGTTCGCCAGACCCGCCAGGTTCTCACGCACCATCGATCCCCAATCCGCCATTGGCGGCGGGACACCCAGACCCAGGAAGCTGAGCGACGAGATGAACAGGATCACGAAGACCAGGCGCAGGCCAAAGTCGGTGGCCAGCGGCATGGCAGCGTTGGGCAGCACCTCGCGCGAGATGATCCACCACAGGCCCTCACCACGGGCCCGCGCCGCCTCGACATAGTCCTGGACCATGATGTCCTGGCCCAGCGCCCGGGCGATCCGGAAGACCGAGGCCGCATAGACAAACCCGGCCAACAGGACGAGCAGGATGATCTGGTCCGTCGGCGACCCGAAGTAACTTTGCCCAGAGAACGCCGCGATCACGATCAGACCCAGCATGATGTTGGGGAAGGCCAGGATCGCATCGACCCCACGGCTGAGGATGGTGTCGGTCATCCCACCCGCCACGGCGGCCGCGATGCCAAGCGTGATGCCAAGGAAGTAGGCCAACAGCGTCGCTGCGAACGAGATGCCGATCGTGGTGCGGGCGCCCCACATGATACGGCTCATCACGTCGCGGCCGATATAGTCCGTGCCCATATACGAGGCGATTTCGAAGTTCGCCATCATGAACGTCGGGTCCAGGAAGAACTCGCCATTGGGGTCTTCTTCGATGAAGAAGGCCTCGTCATAGGGGGCGATGAACTGGCCGAAGAAGGCCATGAACACCCAGAAGGCGACAATCGCGACCGAGATCTTACCGACCCAGGACAAGCGCAGCCGTTTCTTGGGCGGTGCGTCCGGCAGCTCGTCATAGACATCGGGGTTGGGGCCAGTGTCGGTCTGCCCCTTATCAAGTGTGGCATCGGTCATTTCGGGTGCCTCAAGCGCGGATTGGACAGGATCGACGCGATATCGGCGATCAGGATCAGGACAACGTAGGTCGAACAGAAGATCATCCCGCAGGCCTGGACCAGCGGAATGTCACGGGTTTGCACCCCGTCGACCATCAGCTTGGCAAGGCCCGGATAGGAGAAGATCGTCTCGATCACCACGACACCGGACACCAGGTAGGCCAGGTTCAGCGCGATGACGTTCACGATGGGACCTATGGCATTCAGCAGCGCGTGACGCAGAATGATGCGGCGGCGCGGCACGCCCTTCAGGATCGCCATCTCGATATAGGGCGAGGACATGACGTTCAGGATGCCCGCGCGCGTCATGCGGATCATTTGGGCCGAGACGACGATCACCAGCGTGCCGATCGGCAGGGCCAGCACGTAAAGGGATTTGAAGAAACTCTCGGTGCCCGACAAATAACTGACTGCCGGGACCCAGCCCAACTGCACAGCCATGAACAGGATCAGGAAGATCGCGACGAAGAAGTCGGGCACTGCGATAAGGCCCAGGGTCGACGATGTGATCAAGCGATCCAGCAACTGCCCGGGCCGCATCGCTGCCATCAGGCCCAACACCACTGACAGCGGCACGGCAATGGCTGTGACGATAGCCGTCATGAACAGGGTGTTGCCGATCCGGTTGCCAATCAGGCTTTCGATCGTGGCGCCACCGGCGGCCGAAATCCCCAGATCGAAGGTGATCAGGTTTCCGATCCAACCGAGATACTGCATGTACCAGGGCTTATCGAGACCCAGCTCGGCGCGTAGTGCGGCCAGCGTCTCGGGCGTTGCATCCTGGCCCAGGCGGATCTGCGCGGCATCACCCGGCAGGACCTGCGTCAGCGCGAAGATCAGAACCGAGACCACCCAAATAAGAACGATCCCGATGCCGATGCGACGCAGAATCATCTGCATCATCATGGGCTGGCTACCTCCCCTGGCAGCGGTGGGGGGCTATCCCCTAGACAAAAAGGAAAGGGGCCGGGCCTTGTGTGGCCCGGCCCCGATTTGGCCGTCTTAGCTGTCCATCCAGACGTACTCTGGCCATTCCATGCCGCCGAAGGCGGCGATCGGTACGCGCGGGAAGCCCTTCACGCTGGTCGCCTTGCCGTCGATATAGGCACGGTGGGTTGCCACCAGGGTACCGGCGCCATCCGCGATGCGCTGCTGCAGTTCGCAGTTCATCTCGTAGCGCCGTGCTGGGTCCAGCTCGCCGCGGGCAGCCAGCAGGACCTCGTCGAAGCGCTCGTCCTTCCAGGCCGACTCGTTCCACGGTGCGTCCGACTTGTAGGCCAGCGTCATCATGATGTTGGCCGACGGGCGCATGTTCCAAGACGAGACGTGGAACGGATCCGAGTTCCAGATCGCCCCCCAGTAGCCGTCGTTCGGCACCTTCTTGACGTTCAGGTTGAAGCCGATCTTCGCGCATTCGCGCTGCAGCAGCAGGCAGACATCGGTCAGACCCGGGCTGACTTCGGCCACCTTCAGCTCGGCATCGGTGATGCCTGTTTCGGCCAACAGCGACTTCGCCTTGTCCGGATCGTACTCGGCAGCGGTCACTTCCTCGCACCATGACGCGCCATAGGCCGGGCCAATCGGATTGTCTTTGCCGATGTCGCCGACGCCCTTCTGGATCACTTGCAGGACGCGGTCGCGGCGCTGCAGGTGCTTCATGGCCTGGATGAACTTCGGATCCTGGCCCGGACCTTTGTCCTGGCGGATAACGATGTCCATGTAGGCACCCGACGGCACGGTGAACGGCTCGACGCCTTCGGAAGCCTCGACCTGCGGGATGGCCTTGGTATCCAGGTTGCCGATCATGTGCACGTCGCCCGAGATCAGGGCATTGGTACGCGCCACCGAGTCGGTGATGGCGAACACTTCGATTTCGTCGACATAGGGGCCGGCTTCGTCGTTCCAGTAGTCCTCGTTGCGGACATGGATCGACCGGACGCCCGGGCTGAACTCCTTCAGCACAAACGGCCCGGTGCCGACCGGGTTCGAGAAATCCGTGGTGCCGTCTTTGACGATCTTGAAGTGGAACGTGCCCAGGATGACAGGGATCTCGGCGTTCGGTGCGCTCAGTTCAGCGCGGACCGTGAAGTTATCGACCTTGACCCACTCTTTGACATCGCCGACCAGCACCTTGGCCTTGGATGCGGACTCGGCACCCAGGTGACGGTTCATCGAGTAGATCACGTCGTCCGCCGTGAAGGCTGAGCCATCGTGCCACTTGACGCCCTGGCGCAGCTTGAACGTCCAGACCGTCGCGTCGTCGTTGGCCTCGAAGCTTTCCGCCAGTTCCGGGCTTGCCGTCAGGTCTTCGCGCAGGCGGGTCAGGTTGTTGTAGTTGATCCGGCCGCGAGCATAGTCGATCGACGCCGTGAACAGGATCGGGTCAAGCGTGTCGGCAGGGCCGTGCTGATCCCAGGCAAAGCGCAGGCGTCCGCCGCTTTTCGGCGTCGCTGCGATGGCATCGGACGCGGCCGTCACGATCGATCCAGCCATGGCGACCGTGGCGCCAGACGCCATCAGCCATCCCATTACCTCACGACGTGTGGCCCCGGACTGCAGGGCGGCTTTGACCACTTCCTGGTCATGGGCGCCTAGCTCCCGGAACGTCGGTCCGTCAGGACGTTTGATTGTCATGGTTGCTCCTCTCTGTGCGACCTTGTGTTTTCTTTGAGGGTAGGAGTTTCAGGCGCACCGCGCCTGGCAACAGCCGTGCAGTCAGTGTTCTCGCCGGCGCGTTCTGCACCGGGTCTGGAAGACTTTGCACCCTGTAATCCCGTTTCCCATATGCGATATTGGGCAGAGCGTTTCCGATTGATCAACAGCAAACTTGCTAAAACCGCGGTCCGGAAAGCAATGAAATTGCGGGAAATGGGTACGTTTTGGGCAGCAAGCCGTCGGCGTGCGCAACCATAAGGCGAATAGCCCGTGGGCAGCGCCGAACGCGTAACCGATTCTCTTCTTAGACCAAGCGGCTGTGTGTCATCGCTGCGCGCACAAAGTCACGGAACAGCGGGTGCGGTTCGCGGGGCTTTGATTTCAGCTCTGGGTGGAACTGCACGCCGATGAACCAGGGGTGGCCGTCGAACTCGACAATCTCGGGCAAACGCCCGTCTGGTGACATGCCCGAAAAGCGCAGGCCTGCCTCCTCCAGCTTTTCCCGGTATTTGATGTCCACCTCGTAGCGGTGGCGGTGACGTTCCGAAATTGCCGTAGCGCCATAGATGTCAGCCACCTTGGATCCGTCATCCAAGACGGCATTGTAAGCGCCCAGACGCATGGTGCCGCCCTTCTGGTCGGTGATGGCCCGCTGCACCTTTCGGTTGCCTTCGACCCATTCCTTGAGGTGATAGACAATGGGCGTGAAACGGCGGTTGCCGCCGGCTTCGTGGTCAAACTCCTCTGACCCCGCATCGGGAATGTCGGCCAGGTTGCGCGCCGCCTCGATCACAGCCATCTGCATGCCCAGGCAGATCCCCAGATAGGGCACATTGCGTTCACGCGCGAATTTGGCGGCTAGGATCTTGCCCTCGGTGCCACGCTCGCCAAAGCCACCTGGCACGATGATGCCGTGATAGCCTTCCAGATGCGGGGCGGCGTCCTCGCGCTCGAAGATCTCGGCATCCAGCCACTCTGCCTTGACGCGCACGCGGTTGTGGATACCGCCATGGGTCAGGGCCTCGGCGATGGATTTGTAGGCGTCTTCCAGCTGGGTGTACTTGCCGACGATGGCGATCCTGACCGAGCCGTCCGGCTGATAGACCCGGTCTGCCACATCGTCCCACTCCCGCAGGTCCGGCTTTGGCGCGGGCGAGATGCCAAAGGCGTCCAGCACCGCCTGATCCAGACCCACGCGATGATAGGCCAGCGGCGCCTCATAGATCGATTTCAGATCCATCGCGGGGATCACCGCATCGGACCTAACGTTACAGAACAGCGCGATTTTCTCGCGTTCCTTTTCAGGCAGGTCATGCTCGGTCCGGCATAACAGCACGTCCGGCTGCAGCCCGATCGAGCGCAGTTCCTTGACCGAGTGCTGGGTAGGTTTGGTCTTCAACTCACCGCTGGCCGCCACATAGGGCAGCAATGTCAGGTGCAGGAAGATGCATTCGCCGCGCGGGCGCTCCTGAGCGAACTGACGGATGGCTTCGAAGAACGGCAACCCTTCGATGTCGCCGACGGTGCCGCCGATCTCGCACAGCATAAAGTCGACTTCGTCGTCGCCGATTTGGATGAAATCTTTGATCTCGTCGGTGACGTGCGGGATCACCTGGATCGTCTTGCCCAGGTAGTCGCCGCGGCGCTCCTTATCCAAGACATTCTGGTAGATCCGGCCAGAGGACACGCTGTCGGTTTGGCGCGCCGCCACGCCCGTAAATCGCTCGTAATGGCCCAGGTCCAGGTCGGTCTCGGCCCCGTCATCGGTGACGAACACTTCGCCGTGCTCGAACGGGCTCATCGTGCCGGGATCGACGTTCAGATAGGGGTCCAGCTTGCGCAACCGCACGGTGAAACCCCGCGCCTGTAACAACGCCCCTAATGCGGCAGACGCCAAGCCTTTGCCCAGGCTCGAGACGACCCCGCCCGTGATAAAGATGTACCGCGCCATGCTTGTTCTGCCCCGTGGTTATCGGATCGGCGGGCCCGACCCCTTTTGTGGTTCCACGGGAGTTAAGAGATACAAGATGCAGCGCACGACGTCCAGCGGCGATGGTGCTTTGCGGCGACGGTCTTAGCGGTCTTTGATGCCGCACGGGCACACCGGCGTTCCCCGGACAATATCCGGTCGATGCGCCAGCGGAGTTTGATGACTTCGCGTGTGCAACTCAACGAGACGCCGCGCCGGATAATGTCACTTGGCATGTCACTTAATGCGATATCCGTGATTTTATTCGGAATATTGTCATCTGATATCCCCTAATTCCGGGTGACATCCTGGGTGTAGATAAACCACAGATTCCGCACGTAGACGATGAAGCCAAAGCTCTGTGCCGCGATGATCACGATGTCGCGGTCCAGGATGCCATAGATCAGCAGCATCACAGCACCGGCCACCGACAACCACCAGAAGGCCACCGGCATGACCGAGCGCCGGGCCCGCTCCGTCGCCACCCACTGCACCAGCATCCGGCTCATGAAGATCCCTTGCGCCGCCAGGCCGAACAGCGCCAGCCAAACCCGCGGCCAGCTGTCGACCAGCAGCGCCTGCATCAGCCAGTGGGTCTCGCCCTCCATCAGCGGTCCTCGTGCACGACCGTGGGCAGGCGCCGGCGCGAGATCAGCCAGCGCACGCCCAGCAGATCCTGCACGCCCACCAAGGCCCGCCCGAAATTGGTGTACTTGGATTGGCCCGTCTCACGTCCCCGGTGGCTCACATCGACCAGCATCACTTCCATCCCCTCACGCCTGACCAGCGCGGGCAGATAGCGGTGGATGTGGTCAAAGAACGGCAGGCTCAGAAAAAGATCGCGCGGGAACGCCTTCAGGCCGCAGCCCGTGTCGCGCGTGTCGTCCTTTAACATCCAGGCCCGCAATCGGTTCGCCATGCGCGAGGCCAGCTTCTTCGAGGCGGTATCGATCCGATCGACCCGCTGACCCGCCACCAGCCCCAGGCCCAGGCCCACGTGCCCCTCCAGCAGGGGGGCCACCAGCTTCGGGATCTCGGCCGGCGGGTTCTGCCCGTCGCCGTCGATGGTGCAGATCACCGGCCCCTGCGCGGCAATCACGCCGGATCTGACCGCGGCCGACTGACCCGATGGGCTGGCATGGCGTACCTCACGCACCCAGGGGTACTCGGCACGCGCCGCGGCAATCGCTGCCGCCGTGCCGTCGGTCGAGCCATCGTTGACGAAGACCACCTCGAACGGGCCGATCGGCTCGCAAGCCTCCGCGATCTCGCGCACCATGGCGGCAACGGCCCCTTCTTCGTTCAACATGGGGGCGACGACGGTGAAGCGCGGTTGATCAGTCATTTCGATGCCGGTCGGAGATTGCGCGCTCTATACGCCAGCGATGGCCCGCCGCCAACCGCGCAATGGCTGCGGGGCGCGCGCCCGGGTGGGTGGGCCTGCCGTAGCGGTTCGGCCGGGTGCTGCATCTGCAGGGGAGGGCGCGCGCCCGTCACCCCTCAGGCCGCGGGCGCGAGCGGATCGTGGTCTTCCAGCGCCGGTGGAACCAGAACCACTGATCGGGATACTCCTCGATCCAGGCAGAGATCCGATCGTTCACCGCCTGCATGGCAGGCTCGGCTGCCTCGACCAGGATCGGCGCCTCAAAGATCACGCGAAATCGGCGCTTACGCGACTCCCGGATGGCGCGCACCGGGATCAACGCCGCGCCGGACCGACGCGCCAGATCGGCGGCTACCGTCACGGTCTCCGCCGGTTGGCCCAGAAAATCCAGATAGGGCGCGCCCGAGTTGCGTTGATCGACCAAGATCATCGCAACACCCCCGCCAGCAACATGGGCCATCAAAGACCGCATCCCCTGGCGGCCCTTTTGCAGCACCGGCTCGCCGACACAGCGGATTAGATCCAGCGTGTGGCGGTCCAGATAGCGGTTGTTGAAACTGCGATAGATTATCCCGCTCTCGCAGCCAGCCTGTTTGGCGGCCAGCCGGGCCGCTTCCCAATTGCCATAGTGCGCGGTCACCAGCACCGCGCCCTTGCCGGCATCTCGGGCGGCCTGCAGGTGCGCCATCCCTTCGACGCTCAGCTGCCATTCGCGCACGCAACGGTCCAGCCGCGCATATTCGATCATCGTGCGCGCAAACTGGGCGCCTGCCGCCCGGATGATCTGGCGCCGGGCCTTTGGCGCCAGATCGGGCCAAACCAGGTCCAGATTGCGCTCGGCCCGGCGGCGAAAGCCCGGTATCGCCAGGACCACATAACCGCCGATCCAGGCGAACGCCCCACCCAGCGTCCAGGTGCCCAGGGGCCAGGTCGCCCAGCGCCCAACCCACGCCATGGCGTACAGCACCCACTCGACCGCCCGCGTCGTCCAGCGGTCGCGCACCATGTAGTGGGTGACTGTCTTCATCTGGGCAGCTTCATCTGGGCGCTTTCATGCCAGCACTCTCATCCCAAAACTCTCATCCGGGCACTTTCGGTCCCGGCGGCCGGGTAAGCCAGTGAAAACGCCAGGCCAGCAGGACCGTCGCCAGAGCGCACGAGATGATGATCGCCCAGGCAAGCCCACGCTCGTCCATCCCCACCGGTCCGATCATGATCTGGCCCAGCGGGACCAGCACGACGACAAAGCTCAGCACATAGGCGGCGATCGGCACCCAGGCATCGCCCAGGGCGCGGACCGACTGGCCCATCACCACCTGCAGCGCATCGGGCACGAAGATCAGGGCCGCCACCAGGAACACGGTGGCCGCCCGCGCAGCGATCTCCGGGTCGTCGGTATAGGCGCGCACGACGTCCTCGCGGAAGGTGATCACCAGCACGCTCATGATCCCCATGACTGCAAAGCACATGAAAAAACCCGTCCATCCGGCGACCACCGCGTCGCGGGGCCGTCCAGCGCCCAATTCCTGGCCGACGCGCACACCTGTGGCGATGGCCAGGCCCAGGCCAACCATAAAGACGGTCGAGACCATGTTGTGGCTGATCGAATAGGCATCCAGCGCCGCCGCCCCCAGGCTACCCGCGAACAGCATCATAGCGGCGAAGCCCACCGTCTCGAACCCATTGGCCATACCGGCGGAGAAGCCCAGCTTGCGCATCTGATAGCCCGCGCGCCAACCGCCCGGACCCCAGACCGTCTCCCACGGGCCACGGACCCCGGCGGTCAATGCATCGCGCTGACTGAAAATCACGGCGAACATGAAACCTGCGGCACCCACCCGCGCCAGGGTAGAGGCCAGTGCCGCCCCGTCGGGCCCCATCTCGGGCCAACCTAGATTGCCGTAGATCATCACCCAGTTCAGCGCGGCGTTCAGGATGTTGGCCAGGATCATGGCGTAAAGCCCGATAAAGGGGTGCCGCGTTGCCTCCAGGTAGAAGGCGCAGACCGCGAACATCACCTGGGCGATCAGACCCGGTGCCAGTATCACGGCAACGTCGCCGCCCGCGCGGGCCTGCTCGGGCGTCAGGTCAAACCAGGACAGGCCCAGCACCCATTCGGCCCGCCAGACAATGGCCATAGCAATCAGCGAGACGAACGTCGCCCAGCTGACGGCCCGTCGCCAGGCGCGGCCGCATTCCTCCCAGCGTCCGCCGCCGAAGGCCTGAGCCACCACCGGCACCATGCCCGACGCCAAGCCGATCGAGACCACCAGGACCGGCACGAAAACCGCCAGGCCCAGGTTCATCGTGCCGACAGCACCCGGCAGATAGCGGCCCAGCATGGCGGTGTCCGCGAAGGCCATGACCAAAATCCCGGCCCGCGACAGCATCACGGGCCAGGCCAATAGCAACAGATCGCTCACGTGGCGGCGAACCGGCACGGTTGCCGCCGCAGGCGGCGTTGCACTGTTAGTGGTGGTGGCCATCCGGACCCCGCTTTCGGCCTGGCCGGAGGCCAGGCTACCAGGCGCCGCCTACTAAGGTCGGCGCCGCCTGGCGATCTATGGCCGATGACGGCCTCGGGCGTGGCGCGGTCTCAGGCCCTGTCTCAGTCCCGTGGCGGCTGGTCGTCGCCCACCGGATCGACCACCGGGGCCGGTCCGTCGCCGTCAAGGTCGCCGTCTTCAGACGCCGCACCGCCCATATCGTCGAACAACTCGGCGATATCGAACTCGGCCTCGGCATCCTCTTCGGCGCGAACATCCTGGATGGTCCGGCCAGACGCCTGCAAGGCGGCCTCTTCCACTGAGCGGGCGACGTTGATCGTGATCGTCGCGTCGACCTCGGGGTGCAGGATGACCCGCATCGGGTGCAGACCCAGCTCCTTGATGGGGCGGTCCAGAACGATCTGGCGCTTATCCATCGTGAAGCCCTCGGCGGTGGCTACCTCGGCCACGTCGCGCGTGGCGACCGAGCCGTAGAGTGCACCGGTATCCGATGCCGACCGGATGACGACGAATTGCTGACCATCCAGCTTTTCGGCGACCGCCGCGGCCTCGGTCTTCATTTCGAGGTTACGGGCTTCCAGCTGGGCACGCTCTGCCTCGAACCGGGCCAGGTTGGCCTTGGTTGCGCGCAGCGCCTTGTCCTGGGGCAGCAGAAAGTTCCGGGCATAGCCGTCCTTGACGGTGACCACGTCCCCCATCTGACCCAGCTTTTCGACACGTTGCAGAAGAACCACTTCCATGATGGCCTCCCCTTACTGGACCGAGTACGGCAGCAGCGCCAGGAACCGCGCGCGCTTGATGGCGCGGGCCAGTTCACGCTGCTTTTTCGCCGATACGGCGGTGATACGGCTGGGCACGATCTTGCCACGCTCCGAGATGTAGCGTTGCAGCAGCTTCACGTCCTTGTAGTCGATCGTCGGCGCATTGGCGCCCGAGAACGGGCAGGACTTGCGGCGGCGGAAAAACGGTTTGCGCGCCATGATCAGTTCTCCTCGCGGCGGGGACGGTCTTCACGGGGCGGGCGATCGTCACGGTCACGGCGTGGGCCGCGGTCGTCACGGTCACGGCCACCGCGGCGCTCGTCGCGCGAAGACTTGGCCTGGATCACCGCAGACGGGCCTTCTTCGTGCACGTCGACCTTGAGAGTCATCACGCGCATCACGTCCTCATGGAGACGCATCAAACGCTCCATCTCCTGGACGGCGGCCGCGGGGCTGTCCGACTTCATGAAGCCGTAGTGACCCTTGCGGTTCTTGTTGATCTTATACGACATCGTGCGCAGGCCCCAATATTCGGAACCGACGACGCTGCCACCATTGTCGCTAAGGACTTGGCCAAAGTGCTCCATCAAGCCTTCGGCCTGCGCGTTGGAAAGGTCCTGACGCGCGATAAAGACATGCTCGTAAAGAGCCATGCTCACCTCGATTTTCCGGCGCGCTTCAAAATGCGGGCGTCAAACCCCGGACCCGCATACGAGAGGCGTCGCGATCCACTCTTGCCGGGGATGCGCGCGCTTACACAAGACTGCGGCCAAAGGCAAGGGGGCTGGAGGGTTCGGTGGCTTAGGCTGAAAGGCCGGGCGCAGCCGGGCGCGCCCGCTTAGCCGACAGGTTCTGCGACGGCGGACAGTGGATATGCCAAATGGTGGCTGGGCGGCACGCCGAACTTGCGGGCATACTCACGGCTAAACTGCGCCGGGCTTTCATAGCCCACGTCGAACGCCACTTGGCTGACGCCCTGGTCGGCCCCGGCCAGCAGGCGGCGGGCTTCGATCAGGCGCAAATTCTTCTGGTACTGCAGCGGCGTGGTCCCGGTGATCTGCTTGAAGTGCTCGTGGAAGGACGAGGCACTCATGCCCGCCGCCCCGGCCAGGATGCTGACGGGCAGGGCCTGGCGGTAATCCTGGCGCAGCCGGGCGATGGCGCGCGCGATCCGGCTGGGGTTGCTGTCACGATCCAATAGACGACGCAGCATGCAGCCGTTTGGCGCCATCAGCAGGCGATAGTGGATTTCCTGCAGCACCAGCGGGCCCAGCACCTCGGCGCCGGTGGGATCATCCAGCAGCGCCACATACCGCGCCAGCGCATCCGCCAGCGGGGGGTCCATGCCGCCCACGGCCAGCGCGCAGCCGGGATCGTCCTGAGCCCCACCGCCCACCCGGTCGTAAAGACCGCGCAGCAGCGTCAGATCTAGGCGCAGGATCAGCGCCAGATAGGGCGCCCGCCGCGTCGCCTGGGTGACACGGGCCATCACGGTCAGATCGTGGCTGACGATCAGCGATTGGCCGCTGCTGAAGAAAACCGAATGACTGCCATTGGTCGTTTCTTTGGCGCCCTGGAGGGTTAGGCAAACCACGGCGTCATAGATCATCGGCTGGAACGGCGTCGGCTGATCCTGGCGGATGAACATCAGATTTGGCAGCTTGGTGTCCACCGGGATGCCCGTGTGCGACGGATCAGTCGTTTGGCGCAGGGCCGCTTCAGTCAGCATGCTGATGTCCATCGCTGTCCTCCGCGTCTGTTAAAGGTCAATGCTCGCCTCATGAGCGCTTAAGGGTGGTTTTGGCACGTTTCGCCCGGCCCCGCGGGGCAGCGCCCGATCTCCCTCAGGAGGGCGCTTCAACCATCAGATCCGCCGGCGCTGACGGTCCATGTCCCGTTTGATGCGTTCAAAGTTTCACCCACTGAAAGGCGCCCTCCAGGTCGGTCGCTGCCAGAGGCGTGTCCAATCAGGCTTCGGCCTACAGCTGACAAAAGCATAACCGGACCCCGTCATTCAGACACCAAAAATTATCCCCTGTCGGAGGATCAGGCATGTGGTTCGGACAAATCGGCAAGCGCCCGCGCGGGGGGCCGCCTAGCTTGGACCCAGACGCAATTCGGGACATCGACGGAGAACGACAATGACCAATAAGATCGTACTGATCACCGGAGGCAGCCGCGGGCTGGGCCGCAATGCCGCCATCCACCTGGCCCAGCAGGGCGCCGGGATCGTCCTGACCTATCACAGCCGCGCCGAGGAAGCGGCCGCCGTCGTCGCCGAGATCGAGGGGATGGGCGGCAACGCGGCCAGCCTGCAACTGGACGCGGGCGATACGGCCGCGTTCCCGCGCTTTGCAGACGAGCTTGCCGAGGTGACGCA
The DNA here is from genome assembly GCA_039026375.1 of Pseudomonadota bacterium. Lineage (GTDB taxonomy): Bacteria > Pseudomonadota > Alphaproteobacteria > Rhodobacterales > Rhodobacteraceae > Thermohalobaculum. The sequence continues at coordinate 15,800 of JBCCML010000054.1, read as the reverse complement.
ACGCCTGTGGGGGCGGGGCACCGTCGACGCCCTGGTCAACAATGCCGGCATGGGCATCCACGGGATGCTCAGTGACATGACCGAGGATCAATTCGACGAGCTGTCGAATGTCCACTTCAAGGGCGTCTTCTTCCTGACCCAGCGCCTGCTGCCGATGATCGAGGACGGCGGGAAGATCGTGAACTTGTCGTCGGGCCTGACGCGGTTCTCGATCCCCGGCTATGCGGCCTATGCGGCGATGAAGGGCGGGGTCGAGGTGCTGACCCGCTACATGGCTAAGGAATTGGGCCCGCGCGGGATCTCGGTGAACGCGCTGGCGCCCGGCGCGATCGAGACGGACTTTGGCGGCGGGGCGGTGCGCGATAACCCGGATCTGAACGCCTTTGTCGCCAGCAATACGGCCATGGGCCGGGCCGGGTTGCCCGACGATATCGGCGGTGCCGTCGCAGCCCTGGTGATGGGCCATACCAGCTGGATCAACGGCCAACGCATCGAAGCCTCTGGCGGGATGTTCACCTGATCTGACCTCAAGCAATGCAGGGCGGCGGGGGACCAACCGTCGCCGCCCAATTGCTCAACTGCCAAATTCCACAGAAAAATGATGCAAAACTTCACCCCGCGGGACCGGAGGCGCGACTCTGTCGTTGCCCAAGAGCCGCCATGCCCTCATGATGTGTCTCAACAACACAAACAAAATACGGGCCATCGCTATCCCGCATGGCCCACAAGGGGAGTGAAGATCCATGAATATCAGACCGGACCCGACGTTCTATGCGTCCCCGAAAATGGCCGCCGAAGCGCCGCCCGAAACAGTGGCCTTTACGCTGATGCTCAGCCCGGACGGCTCGCAGCCCGATGGCCTGGCGGTCGTCAATGTCGACCCCACCTCGAAAGACTATGGCAAGATCGTCCACTCGTTGATGATGCCGAACAAGGGCGACGAGTTTCACCACTTTGGCTGGAACGCCTGTTCATCGGCCCTGTCGCCCCTCAGCGGGCACGCCTTTCTGGAGCGGCGCTATCTGATCATCCCGGGCATCCGGTCGTCGCGGATCTATGTGATCGACGTTAAAGACCCGCTGGACGCCAAGATCCACAAGATCATCGAGCCGGAAGAGGTGATGGCCAAGACCGGCTATTCCCGCCCGCATACGATCCATTGCGGTCCCGAAGGCATCTATGTCTCGACGCTGGGCGGCGGTGGCGAGGATGGGACCGATGGCCCACCGGGCATCTTCATCCTGGATTGCCAGACCTTCGAGATCCTGGGCCGCTACGAAATGGACCGCGGCATTCAGAACAAGCACTATGATTTCTGGTGGAACCTGCCGCGCGACTACATGGTCTCGAGCGAATGGGGCCTGCCGCCGCAGTTCGAGAACGGGATCGTCGCCGAGGATCTGCTGTCCAACAAGTACGGCCATACGATCCACTTCTGGGACCTGCGCAAGCGCACGAACATCCAGTCGATCGACCTGGGCGAGAACCACCAGATGGCGCTGGAAATCCGGCCCGCCCACGACCCGGTGAAAGAGTACGGCTTCTGCGGCGTTGTGGTCGACACCACCAACCTGCAAGGCTCGATCTTCACCTGGTGGCGCAAGGAAGACGGCACGTTCGAGGCCAAGAAGACCATCACCATCGATCCGCAGCCGGCTGACCCGGACGATCTGCCCGATCTGCTAAAGGGCTTTTCCGCCGTGCCGCCGCTGGTCACCGACATCGACCTGTCGATGGACGACAAGTACCTCTACGTGGCCTGCTGGGGCACGGGCGAGATGCATCAGTACGATGTCACCGATCCGATGAACCCGGTTCTGGCGGGCAAGGTCGACCTGGGCGGCATCGTCAAAAAGACCAAGCACCCGAACGGCAAGGACTTTGGCTACGGCCCGCAGATGGTCGAGATCAGCCGCGATTCCAAGCGCGTCTACTGGACCAACTCGCTCTACTCGACCTGGGACGACCAGTTTTACCCGGGCGAGCGGGGGGCCGCGATGGTCTGTGCCCATGTGGGCGAGAACGGCGGCCTGACGCTGGACGAAAACTTCTGGGTCGAATTCCCGGACGGCTATCGTTCGCACCAGATCCGGCTGGAGGGCGGCGATTGTTCGACTGACAGCTTCTGCTACCCGTCGGTCTGATCTAGATCGTGGAACAATGGATGGGTCCCGCGGCCGGCCTGTGGCTGGCCGTGGTGGCAAGCGGTCTCTATCACGGGCTAAGCCCCGGGATGGGGTGGCCGCTGGCGGTCTCGGCACCGTTGATGGAGCGCCGGCAAAGCGCGCTGTGGTCCGCCATCGGCGCGCTGGCGCTGGGCCATTTCGTGGCCATGCTGGTCATTCTGATGCCGTTCGCGCTGATGACGACGCTGCTGGAGTACGAGCGGTCGCTGAGGATCGGGGCAGGGCTGCTGGTGATCGGCATGGGCTCGTGGATCGCGATCACACGGCGCCATCCCCGGTTCCTGGCCCGGGTACCGCCGGCCAAGCTGACGCTGTGGTCGTTCCTGGTGGCGCTGGCCCATGGCGCGGCGCTGATGCTGGTGCCGATCTATCTGGGACTGTGTGCGGTCGAGGAACTGGACGCCGGGCACCGGGCGGCATCCGAGCTGATGCAGGGCACCGCCGGCCTGACCCTGCTGGTCGCCGTCGTGCACACAGCCGCGATGATGATCACCGGCGGGGCCCTGGCCTTTGCGGTCTACAAATGGCTGGGGCTGGGCTTCATCGCGCGATCCTGGCTGGACCTGGAGCTGCTCTGGGCCTGTAGTCTGATCGTGGTTGGTGCGCTGGGATTGTGGAGCGCGTTATAGCGTTCAACAGCAGCACACCCGCCACATTCTTCAAGCCGTGTAGACTGCCACCGGCGTGCCCAGCAGGCCCTCGCCCGGGGCAAAGCCCAGCCCCGGCGCGCGGCTGACCGTCAGCCGCCCGCCCTGATTGCGCGGGCCCTGGCCCGGCGCGACATCGACCGACAGCATGTCCTGACAGGCCCAGGTGCCCAGGCGGAATGGTTCGGGGATGGACTGGGCCAGATGCGCGGCCTCGGCATCCGCCAGGGCCGATCCGCCGGTCGCCATGACGTACATCTGGATGCCATGCGCCAGCATCAGATCGCGGATGCGCCGGGCACGGGTCAGGCCGCCAACGCGGTTCAGCTTGATGTTGACCACCTCGGCCAGGCCGTCCCGCGCAATGCGCGCCGCGTCCTGCAGGGTAACCAGGCTTTCATCAACGCTGATCGGCGCCCGGGTCAGCGGGCGGATCGCCGCGATATCTTCCAGGCTTTCGCAAGGCTGCTCGAACGTCACCCGCCCCGTCGCACCGTTCATGACCAGCAGTGCCTCGCGCCGGGTCCAGGCACGGTTCACATCGTAGAGGATGCGCTCCTCCGCCAGGCGATGCTGTTCCAGAAATCCGATCCGCTCCAGATCCGCCTCGACGTCGGCGCCCACCTTGACCGAATGCACGCGGTAACCCTTGGCGCGGTATGCCTCGACGATCGCCAGCATCTCCTGCGGGGTGCCCGTCGACACCGAGGACGCGATCCAAGCGCCCTGGTCATCCCGCGCGCCCAGCATCTCGGCAATGGACAGGTCCGCCGCCTGACCCGCGATGTCCCAGCACGCCATGTCGATCGGCGCCTTGGCGTAGAGATGGCCGGGCAGGCACAGGTCCATCGCCCGCTCAACCGTGTCGACCAGCCGAGGGTCCAGATCCAGCACAGCCTGGGCCATCGTCTCGATCCCGGCCCGGATGCCGGGTCCATGCGCGGGCAGGTAGGTATGCCCCCAGGGCGTGCCCTCACCCCAGCCGATCAGGCCTGTATTGGTTTCAACCTTCACGAAGGTTGCGTCCAGCACGTCGAAACGCAGGCGCCCACCCGACAGCCAGTAGGGATCGGTCAACGGCAGATCCCGCTGAAAGACCGTTATCCGGGTGATCTTCATGCCGCCGCTCCATAGATGGCGACCGGCGTGCCTAAGGCGTCGAAATCGGGGGCGACGCCCAGGCCGGGCGTATCCGTGGCAAAGAGCTTGCCCCCTCTTGCCGCCGGCCCCCCAATCCCGGTATTGGCCGTGTTGTAGTTCATCAGATCGGTCGAGTTCACCAGGAACTCCTCAGGCGTCGAGGCCGCGAAATGCGCCACCGCGGCACTGGTGATCTGACCGCCCCAGGTATCCTCGGCCACCACAGGAATGCGGTTGTCCACCAGATAATCCCGCACCCGCCGCGCCTTGCTGAGACCGCCCAGGTTCGAGATCTTCAGGCAGCACGCCTCCGCCCCGCGGTCGGCCACAACGCGTTGGGCAGCCGCGATCCCAGTGATGCATTCGTCCAGTTTCATGGGCAGATCGGTGCGGCGGCGCACCTGCTGGCATTCCTCATAGGTCAGGCAGGGCTGCTCCAGGAAGTAATCCAGATCGCGCGTGGCCCGGGCCACCCGGATCGCCTCGTCCACGTGCCAGCCCTTGTTGGCATCGGCGAACAGCTTCTCGCCAGGGCGCATGAGGGGCGCCAGGGTGCGGATCGTCTCGATGTCCTGGGCCCAGTCGGCGCCGACCTTGGCCTGGAACTGGCGATACCCGCTGGCGCGATGGCGCTCCAGCTCGGCCACGGTTTCGTCCAACGGCCGCTGCGGGGCCACCCGGTACATCGGCGCCCCATCGGTCAGCTTACCGCCCATCAGCATCCAGACCGGCTGGCCCGTTGCCTGGCCCAGCAGGTCCCAGCACGCAGCATCAAAGGGCGCCTTGGCATAGCCATGCCCCTGGATGGTGGCATCCATCAGCCGCTCGATCCGCGCCACCTGCCGCGGATCTTCGCCCAACAGCCGCGGCGCCAGCAATCGGGCCGCTGCCTCAACCCCCTCGGAATGGGCGACCATGTAGTTCTCACCACAGGGCGTGAACTCGCCGCAACCGATCAGGCCGGCATCCGTCTCCAGCACCACGATGCAGGCCGCCGCCACCTCGATCCGGTTGCCGCGCCCCCAGCCATAGAAGCCATCCACATAAGGCAGGGCCGTCTTGAAGACCGCGATCCGCGTGATTTTCATGACCTGGCCCCAGAGCACAGATGCCCGCCGCTCCAGGCCCCGCCGATGCGGTGCGCGGGGGTGGGCGGGCGGGCCGTGCGCCGCATCGGCGGGGCCCAACACCCGGCGCAAACGTCGCCGATCGTCACCTTAGCTAACCTCCCAAACCGGGGCACCCATCTCTGTCATGTCGGGCACAACACCCAGACCGGGGACATCTGGCGCCTGGGCGCCGCCGTCCCTGATCGGCGCATCAAAGCGGCCCATCCGACGCCCGATAACCACCCGCGTGTCCAGCGCACAGCGCAGCAAGTGGCGCGGCGTCGACTGCGCCGCATGCAGAATGGCGGCAAAGGCAATCTCGGAACCCGTCGTCTCCTGCACGCTCATCACCATCCCGGCGGCAACGGCACTCTCGCGCTGGCGGCGGGTACGCGTCAGCCCACCCTGTTTCGAGATCTTCAGCCCCACGCCATCGCAGGCATCCGTGGCAATCGCATGGGCCAGATCCGCCTCGTCCTGCACCAGTTCGTCCAGCAGGATCGGCACCCGGGCCCGCGCGCGCAGGCTCAGCGTCTCGCGCCAGGTCGCGCACGGCGCCTCCAGCACGAAATCCAGTCCATCCACCTGCGCCAGGAACCTCAGCGCGTGTTCCGGCGTCATGCCTCCATTGGCATCGGCCAGGAACCACTCGCCCGGGCGCCGATCCGCAAGGCAGGCCCGCAGGCGCTCGGCGTCCAGCGCCGGGCCACCCTCGGCCTCCGCCGCGCCGACCTTGATCGAGTGTCCCAGAAAGCCCTGCGCCCGGTGCTCGACGACGCGGGCGCGCATATCCTCGGGATCGCCGGTATGGATCGAGGAGATGACGGGCACAGGTCCCGGCACCCGGCCCCCCATCAGATCGCAGACCGGACGGCCCACCGCCTGCCCAAACAGGTCCCAGCAGGCGACATCCACCGCGGTCTTCGCCGCCAACTGTCCGACCATCGCCAGGTCCATGGCATCGTTCACCCGGTCCAGCGCGACCGGATCCATCCCGATGACCTGTGGCAACAGCACCTCCAGCGCCGCACGAACACCGCCGCCATGGGCCGCAATGTAGGTCGCACCGAACGGCGTCGATTCCCCCCAACCCTGAAGGCAGGTATCGCTCGTCAGGCGCACATAGGTGGCGTCAAAGCTTTCATAGGTGCGCCCGCCAGACAGTTTGTAGACCCCGCCCGCGAAGGGTAGATCTGCCTGGAACACCTCGGCCCGAACGATCTTCATGGAAACAGCCCCGCTGGGATGGGGCCGAGGCCCGTGCCGTCGGCCACACCGACCATCCCGGGGGCGGGATGCGTCACCAGCGTGGGCGTCAGCTCCAGCGGGTCGGTCAGATCACCAGAAGTAATCAGCAGATCCTCAGGCGCACCCAGGGCCAGGTGCACGTCGGCCGCTGCAGCGATCTCACCCGACCACGGGCCATCGATCCGCATCGGCATCCCCGCTGCTTCACACATGTCGCGGACGGTGAGCGCCACACTCAACCCACCCATGAAGGGCGGCTTGATGGTCAGCGATCCGGCAACCCCGTCGCACAACGCCCGCACGGCCTCCGGCAGCGACTGGACGCACATGTCATACATCAACGGCGCCTCCAGCGCGCGGGCCAGGGCATCCATGTCCTCATAGGCCGCGCAAGGATCTTCCCAGATCAGGCGAGGATCCTGGATCTGCGGCAGGTGGCGCAGCGCCGTCTCCCGATCCAGGGCACCGTTGAAGTCCGCCAGTAGCAGTTGATCGGGCGACATCGCGGCCAGAACGGCGCGCACCCGATCCAGATCGTCCTCGATCGCGCCCATGCCCAGTTTGGCCTGGATAACGGGGTGATCCGGCCGGGCCCTAACCGCGGCGGCCATGCTGTCAGGCGTCTTGCCCCCAATCGAGTTATAGGCCGGTGCCGCATCGCTCTTCCGGCCACCCAACAGCGCCCACAGCGGCAGGCCTGCCGCGCGGGCTGTGGCGTCCCAGAACGCCAGCTCCACGGCGAAGGCGACACCCCGCAGCAACGGATTGACCCGCCACCCCGCCACCAGCGCCGGCAGATCGGCCATGTCCATGCCCGTCAGCGGGTCCAGGACGCGGTCCTCCTGCGGCTCGGCCTCGGCAGGGTCGATCATCGGGCGGCGCACGATCTCGCCCACGCCCGTGATGCCGGTATCCGTGGTCAGGCGAATGAGACGCGCGGCCAGAACCTCCTGCACCACATAGCTCATGGCGTAACCGCCGCCCCGAAACCGCGGCCGGTGCGCGACGATCTCGACCTGCGTGATCCTCATGCGGGCACCGGCGCCACGCGATCCCAGACCTGGGTGACCGGGCCCAAGCCTGGGCCGCCGGCGGGACCGACATGGCCCGGGATGCGGCGTTGAAAGTGGCGCTTGTCGCTGTCGATCGGGTCGGTCAGCTCCATCACGCTGATCAGGCCAGGGCCCGCGCCGATGGCCAGGTTCAGGACCCCTGCCGCCGCGACCGGACCGCACCACCAGCCGTCGATGCGATAGCGGATGCCGGCGGCTTCGCACATCTGGGCCAGACCGCGCCCCACTGACAGGCCGCCCACAGCGTCAGACTTGATCACCAGGGCGCTGGCCACGCCCTCTGTCACCGCCCGCGCGAAGTGTTCGGGCGTGGTCAGGCACTGATCCAGCATCAAGGGGCGAGAGGCATGGGCGACAATGACGTTATCCTCGAACCGGTTGCAGGGTTCCTCCCAAATCAGTTGCGGGTGTTCGCGAGATCGGATCACCGGGATCGCCTGGTCGGACGTCAGCGCTCCGTTGAAATCGGCCAACAATTCCTGATGCGGGCCCAGCACCGCCAGCGCCGCATCGACCCGGGCCAGATCCTGCTCCAGGTCATCGCCCGCCAGCTTAGCCTGGATCACCGGATAATCGCGGCCGCGCGTGCGGATCGTCTGGGCCAGCGCTTCGGGCGCCACGCAGCCCAACGACAGGCATTCCGGCGCCTGGCCCGATCCCGGCCCGCCCAACAAAGACGACACCGGCACGCCAGAGCGCTGAGACAGCAGATCCAGCATCGCCAATTCCACGCCGAAGGCTGCCCCGGTCAGGCGCTTGTCCGCCCGCCAGGCGGTCAGCTGCGCGGGCAGATCGGCCAGATCCATCCCGGGCAGGGCATCCAGCACCGCATCCTCCATCGCATCCTGCGCGGCCCCGGCCCAGGTCGGATCGCGCGAGATTTCGCCCGTGCCCGTGCCACCCTCGGTCACCAGGCGGACATAGCGATGATCCAGCGCGCGCTGCATGACGAAGGACATCTTGTAGCCGTCACCGAAGAAGGCCGGGCGGCAGGGGCGCGTCTCGACGCTCAGGATCTTCACGGCAGCACCACGATGTTGCCAGTGTGCGCCTTTTCGATGAAGGCGGTTTGGGCGGCATGGAACGCGTCCAACGGGTAGGTTGCCGCCAGCATGGGCTTTAGCTCGCCCCGTTCCAGATAGCCGACCAGCGTTTGCAGCGTGCCCTGGGGCACGACGGTCGAGCCGGTGAAGGTCAGGTCGCGCAGGTAAAACGTGCGCAGATCAAACGCGACCATTGGGCCCGCAATCGCGCCCGAGCAGGTATAGCGCCCGCCGCGCTCCAGCATATCGATCAGCGTCGGCCAGTAGGGGCCGCCCACGATGTCGGCGACCACAGTGATCTTTTCGCCCGCCAATGCGCCGCGCAGATCCGCCGGGGCGCGGGGCAGGATCCGGTCCGGCCCCATCAACGTGACATCGGCGTGCTTCGCCTCGGACGCCATGGCGATGACGCGGGCGCCACGGCACTTAGCCAATTGCACCAATGCGCCGCCGACACCGCCGGATGCGCCGGGGACCAGAACCGTATCGCCGGGGCCGACGGCAGCCCGGGTCAGCATCCCCTCGGCCGTCGTATAGCTGCACTGGAAGGTAGCCAGTTCCGCGTCCGTCATGGGGCTGTCGATGGCCGAGACATTGCGGTGATCGGCCTTGGTGTACTGGGCATAGCCGCCGTCCAGTTCGGACCCGAAGTACAGCGTCTTGTCCTTGTTGTCGGGATCGGACCAGTCGCGGTGCCAGCCGTCGACCAAGACCCGTTTGCCCATCAGCGACGGGTCCGCCTGGGCGCCCATGGCGACGACCACCCCAACCGCATCGGCCCCCTGAATGCGCGGAAAGGTCAGCGGGCGGCCGCCCCAGGTGGGGTCCTCCTCGTTGACCTCTCCATAAGCGCCGCCGGTCGTCGCCTCGTCCACGGCCTTCGAATACCAGCCAGAGCGCGTGTTGACGTCCGTGTTGTTCAAGCCGCAGGCGCCAACGCGGATCAGCACCTCGGTCCGGCCGGGCTGGGGCACGGGCCAATCATCGTGGATGACCAGTTTGTCCAGGCCGCCATGCCCGGTCAGCACAACCGCCTTCATGGTTTCGGGGATTTCGGACATCACAGCGCTCCCTCTTGTGGTCGAGAGACTAGCGCCCGTTTTTGGGTCATCTGTCCCAGGGGCGACATGGTCCGACGCATTCGGACCATCGATAACCGGGCGTGATATCCGACCGTCGTCCGCTAGGTACAACACTCCCGCCAGATCCAGGCCAGGAACGACTTTAGAATCGGGCGATGAGGTCCGGGCTTGTGCACCACATAATAGCCCAGCGACGGGTCCTGCTGCTGGTCGAACAAGGTGACGACCGTTCCCGCGGCCAGATCGTCGGCCAACCAGGCACGCGCCATCAGCCCAACCCCCTGACCGCTGCGCACCGCATCGACGGCCAGATTGCCCGGCAGATTGATCACGCTGCCCAGAATGGGATCATCCACCCCCTGGGCGCGCAACCAGGTGCGCACCTCGTCGGTGCCGAATTCCTGCACCCAGGGCAGGGCGGTCAGATCGGCAGGGGTGGCGACCGGGTACTGCGCCAGCAGGTCGGGGCTGGCGATCACGGCCACATCGCTTTCGACGACGCGCATCGATTCCAGTCCCGCCCAATTGCCAGTGCCATAGCGGACGGCCACGTCATAATCGTCGCCCACCAGATCGATGACATCCGGCGTGGGGTTGATCATCAGCTCGACGCCGGGATGCGCCTGGCGAAACCGGGCGATGCGCGGCACCAGCCAACCCGCGGCGAAGGTCGGCGTCGTCGTCACCCGCAGCGGCCTGTCCGCGCGGCTGGCGGACAGGCGGTCCACCGCCTCGGCCAGTGTGGCGAAGCCTTCGCTCAGCCCCTCGGCCAGCAGGGCGCCCTCCGTCGTCGTCGCCACCCCGCGGCCCGAGCGTACCAGCAGCGGCGTGTCGAGCCATTGTTCCAGGCGGCGCACCTGCTGCGCCACCGCCGGGTGGGTCACGTTCAGCTCTTGTGCCGCGCCCGAAAGCGTCCGATGCCGCGCCGCAGCCTCGAATGCACGCAGGGCAACCAGAGGGGGCAGGCCGGTCAGATCCATATGTAAGCTCAGCTATTGTTTGCGCATCCTTCCTGACTGGCAGGAATCACCTATTAAGGCCAGATAACCGTCATCAGGTCAAACAGAGGAGACCGAGAGATGATGGCTACGCTTTCCGATACGTACATGATCGCGACCCGGATGGACGGCTTTGCCCAAGGTGTCGCCCGTCATCCAGCCGTCCGGGCCGAGCCCGTGAAATCCACGCCCCGCGGTCCCGGTGGATCGCCCTTTGGTTGGGTCATCAAGATGTACCGCCAGTGGCGTGCCGCGGCTGAGACGCGCCAGGCGGTGTCGACGCTGACACCCCACCAGTTGCGCGATATCGGGCTGGACGAAGCGGACGTGCAGGAGATGCAGTGGCGCCCGTTCTGGCAGCTGTAACTGACAAAGGCTGGGGGCGTTAGACGCCCCCGGCTGATTACGGTCCTAACGGTCGTTACCCGCCTGAGGTTCCCAGTCCTGGCTTGACCCGCCGCCGCCCGACAATCCGTCCAACACATCCTTGAAGACACGCTCGACAACCGTGTCGCCGCTGGCGGAAACCGGCGTTGCAGCGATCACCTGAGGCGGGCTGGGCATCACCTCGTTCAGTGGTTTCGGGGTCAGCTCCTGGTGCAGAGCGACCATAACCTCGCGCCAGATCTCGGCGGGCAAGCCACCCCCGGTGACGCCGGTCAGGGGGCTGTTGTCGTCATAGCCCATCCAGACCCCAGCGACATACTCCGCCGAATAGCCGATGAACCAGGCATCGCGGGCGCGTTGGGTCGTGCCGGTCTTGCCCGCCACCTCCCAACCCGGCAGGCGGGCGCGGCGCCCGGTCCCGCTTTCGACCACGGCCTTAAGCATGTGGGTCATCAGCCCTGCCGTGCGCGGAGAGATCACCTGCCGGCTGGGCCCCCGATCGCGCGCATCGATGGGCGTGGCATCACCCCGCAGATAGATCGCCTGGATGCCATGCGGGGTGACGCGCCGCCCACCATTGGCGATGGTGGCGAAAACCCCGGTCATCTCGATCAGACGCGCCTCGGACGTGCCCAAGGCGATCGCCGGGCCGGGGGCCAGCTCGCTGGTGATGCCCATCTCCTCGGCCAGGGCGCGCACGCGGTCTTCACCAGCATATTGCAGCGCGCGGACGGCGGCGGTGTTGACCGACCGGGCCAGGGCCTCCTTCACGGTGATGGGGCCCAGATAGTCGCCGCCATAGTTCTGGGGCGTCCAGGTCCCGATGCGCAGCGGCGCGTCCTGGATGGTGTCCAGCGGACCCATCCCAGCCTCTAGCCCCGCCGCGTAAACGACCGCCTTGAAGGCCGAACCGGTCTGGCGCATGGCTTGGGTCGCGCGATTGAAGCGCGCCGCCCCGCGGGTGCGCCCGCCGACCATGGCGCGCACGGCCCCGTCATGGGTCATGATTACGATGGCGGCCTCGGCCTGCGAGCCTGTCCGCACCCGATCTTCGAACACCCGGACCAGGGCCGCCTCTGCCGCCGCCTGGGCCACTTGGTCGAAGGTGGTTGTAATCTCGACATCCTCGGCCTTGATCAGCTCAAAGAAACGGTCCTGACCGCCACGATCCAGCAACCAGTCGGCGAAGGCACCGCCCGCGCTGGACGCTGCTGCATCGGACAACTGCGCTGGGTTCGAAAGCGCCTCGATCACCTGTCGGCTGTTCAGGTAGCCCTGGTCCTCCATCAAACGGATGATGACGCTGGCCCGGCCCTGCGCCGTTGCCAGATCGTTGGTGGGCGCATAGCGCGACGGGGCCTTGAGCAACCCGGCCAGCATGGCGGACTCAGCGGGGTTTAGGATCCGCGCGGACTTGCCAAAATAGCGCTGCGCCGCGGCCTCGAACCCAAACGTGCCCGCGCCCAGATAAACCCGATTCAAGTAGACGGAGAGGATCTCTTCCTTGGAGTATTTCAGCTCCAGGGCCAGCGACATCGGCACTTCCTTGAGCTTACGCTCCACCGTGCGGGTCGCGTCAAGGAAGACGTTCTTGGCAACCTGCTGCGTGATGGTCGAGCCACCTTGCACCAGGCGCCCAGCCCGCCAGTTGTTGTACATGGCCCGCGCGATGCCGCGGGGGTCCAAGCCAAAATGGCTGTAAAAGCGCTTGTCCTCGGTCGCGATGACGGCGTTGACCAGATGCGGTGAGACATCCGACGCGCGCAGATCGCCGCCATACTGCTCGCCCCTCCAGGCAAAGATCTCGCCCTGCCGGTCCTTCAAGGTAACCGAGCCGACCTGGCGATCTTCGAACAGCGTCTCCGGCCCCTGCAGCCCAGCGTAATAGTAAGCGGTGGCACCGGCAATGATCAGCAGCAGAACGGCGACCGACCGCCAGGCCAATCCCCACACCAGTTTCAGGAACCCACGCACAAGCCGGCCGAACAGGCCAGGTTGCTCCTGCTCCTGCACACCCTTTGGGCGCTGGGTCTGCTTTTTGGTCTTGCCCAAGGAGAGCCCCTCTGCTGGCCGGTGACACCAGTATAGGTGTTGAACGAACGTCACCCAAGGCCCGTCGCGGAAAGCTGCAGCATCTGCACAATATCCGCGCGAAGAGCCGTAGATTCAGCCTGATCGGTCCAAAATAGGCAACGCAGCTTTCGTGGGGGCCGGGGGTTCAGCCGTAGTCGCGAGCACCAAAAACCGCCGAGCCCACACGGATGTGGGTGGCGCCAAAATCCACGGCGCTTTCAAAATCGCCAGACATCCCCATGGACAGGCCGGTCAAGCCGTTGCGATCGGCGATCTTTTTAAGCAGCGCGAAGTGGAGCGCGGGCTCTTCCTCCACCGGCGGGATGCACATCAAGCCTTCCACCGGCAGCCCATACGCATCGCGGCAGGTGGCGATGAAGGCGTCAGCCTCGGCGGGCATACAGCCGGCCTTCTGCTCTTCCTCGCCGGTATTCACCTGGATGAAGCACGGCAGCGGCCGCCCCGTCTCGGCAAAGCCATCGGCCAGCTTACGCGCCAGACGATCCCGATCTACCGAGTGGATCACATCGAACAGATCCAGCGCCTGGCGCACCTTGTTGGTCTGCAACGGCCCGATCAGGTGCAGCTCGACGCCCGGGAAACGCGCCTTGAAGTCAGGCCACTTGCCCGCGGCTTCCTGCACCCGGTTCTCGCCATAGATGCGGTGGCCTTCGTCCAGTACGGCCTCGACCCGTTCGAGGGGCTGCACCTTGGAGACGGCGATCAGCTTGATATCGGCGGAATCGCGCCCGGCCTTCTCGGCAGCCTTGGCGATACGGGATTGGACATCGGCAAGACCGGACATTGGCAGGCTCCTTCTGCGGCGGCGATTTAGCCCGCCGCGGCGGTCTCGTCCACAAGCTCTGGGTAATAGCGTTGCAGCGTCGGCTCGAACGCGTCACGCACCCGCGTGATTTGCTCGGGCGACAGCTTCGAGCGCCAACCGCCCGAGGTGCCGCTGGCAAAGAATTGCTTCATGCCTTCCGGGCGCTCGCGAAATCCACGCTGTTGTTCCTGGCTCTGCAGTTTCTTGAAGCTGGCGGCGCGAATGGCCTTGCGCAGTTTGCCGTCGCCGGCATTGACGCCGAGATAGGCGGTCATCTTCCGGAACGACGCCTCTGGCTCCGTGACCATATCCTCGTAGCGCAACACGAATGGGTTCAAGCCCGGCGCACCGGCCCACGAGTCCAGGTGCTGATCCCAACGGCCAATAATCTCCAGAATACCCGTCGGCGTCGCGTTCATCGCCTCCGGATTGCACATCATCTCGATCGTGGCGTCGATCCCCTGCGACAGATGTCGGGCGTAGGAAACCAGCACATCGAAGGGATTGCGCATCAGGTAGATCGCGCCCGCGGTGACCTCCGGCGGGATCAGGGGCACATTGCCCATGTTGCGGATCTGGCTGTGGGTTTTGACGAAGTGATGCCCCGGTTTCGAGCCTGCGATCAGCGTCAGCACCTTGGGCCGCAGGCGCAGCCAATCCTCGCCCGATTGCGCCCGGAACGGACCGCCCGCAGCACGATCGAAGAAATCCTGGCGCACATCAGCGGTGGTGAATTTGTAGAGGTGGTTGATGTCCGGCACCTCGGCCGGGGGCATCAGCAGATTGGCCAGGAAGATCCGGGTCCACGTGTTGCCGGACTTTGGAAAGCTGGCCAGCCAGATGATGCGGTTCAGGTTGCCGGCGGCCATCAAAGATACCCAAATCGTTTCATTTGCGGACCATGCTGTTCGGTCAGATACGCAAGGTCATCGTCAGTCAGAACACCTTCCCATTGGCGCAAGGTGCCGCTGTAGAAAAAGCTATCCGAGTTGCGCGACCGCTCGATAAAGCCTGTTTTGGCTTCTTGCGCTTTCAGTTCGTCAAAGGATGAAAACCGCACGGCACGTTCCAGTTTCTCCTGGTCCACTGGTAGCCCGATAAAGCCAAGCAGCTTTTCAAATGTTGCCTGGGGGTCGGCCTTCATGTCCTCATACCTGATCGTGTGAACTTTGAAGCCCTTGGCGCGGGTCCAGTCCCGCACATGACGGGACCAGTTCCCCAGGTATTGCGTGACATTCGAGCGGTCCGCCACGACCCCATTGTCTTCGTGCGATATCTCGCGGCAGGCAGCCGATGGCGTGGTGCCATAATGCCGGGCATACGATATCGCCACATCGCGGGGATCGCGGACGATATAGATGGCGCCTTTCGTGAACATTGGATCGATCAATCGGATGCCCGAAATGGTGGCGTTCCGGTTATGGGTTTTCACGAAGCTAAGATCCGCACCCTGGCCGGTGATGGCGCGCATGACGTTCCCACGCAGGCGCAGATGCCCCTGAAGATCTCGCGGATCGTACCGTCCATGGTTCACACGGTGATAAAGCACCGCCAAAGCGTCCCCAATGGCAAAGCGATGCACGTCATTGATTGGCAAGGGCTGCTCAGCGCCTAGCAGATAATTGGCTAGGAACATGCGCACCCAGGTGTTGCCGGACTTGGGGTAACTGGCCAGCCACATGATTGTTCGCCGCGGCGCTAACCGGTGCCCGGCTTTCACCGGCCTTTGGGCTTTTGTCGGCATGCGCGGCAAGGTGACCTCCATCTCTCGCGACGGTGCCTACCAAAGAAAACGGGAGGGGCGAACCCCTCCCGTCAAACGTTCTAGTTGTCTTTCGACAGGCGTCGGATCAGAAGCCGATCCGGACACCAGTGCCGATGAAGAACCCGTCCACGTCGCGGACAGTGGCGTTCTCCTCGTCAAAGTCCAAGTAACCACCGTAGGCGCCCAGACGCACACCCTTCGCCAGCTTGTAATCAACGGCCAG
>JBCCML010000053.1:0-32516 GCA_039026375.1 Pseudomonadota bacterium | reverse complement strand
GCGATCATCCTGCAACAGGACAGCACCACGGTCGTGCGCCCGGGCGATACCTTCCTCGCCGACGGCGCCGGCAACATCCTGATCAAGATCGGAGGCTGAGATGACCCAGATCGACACCCCACAGATCGACACCCCGCAGATCGACCCGGTCACCGCCAGCGTGATCCAGGGCGCGCTGCAGAACATCGCGATCGAAATGGGCTACAAGCTGATGCGCATGTCCTACTCCTCGATCATCCGCGAGTCTGAGGATTTCGGGACCGCCCTGACAGACGAGGTGGGCAACCAGCTGGCCGAGTCGGTGCAATCGACCCCCCTGCAATCGGGGCCCATTCCGGGCTATGTCCAGAACGTGATCGAGGTCTTCAAGGCCCGCGGCGACACCTTCCGCCCGGGCGACGTGATCATGCACAACGACCCCTATGGCGGCGCCAGCCATGGCCCGGACATCGCGCTGATCATGCCGGTCTTCCACGGACCAGAATTAGTCGGCTTCGCCGGCACCACCGCGCACCACCTGGATGTCGGGGCACTGTCCCCCGGCTCCTGCGGGATCGTCGATGCCATGGACGTCTACGCCGAGGGGCTGCAGTTCAAGGCGATCAAGGTCGTCGATGCCGGCCAGCGCAACGAAGCCGTCTGGCAGATCCTGCGCGACAATGTCCGGGCGCCTGCCCTGGTGGTGGGCGATCTCGACGCCCAGGTGGCCGCTTGCGAGATCGGGGCGGAGCGTTTCCAGGACTTGATCGCCCGCTATGACGTGGCCACCATCCGGGCCGCGTCGGAGGCACTGATGGACTACTCCGAACGCCTGATGCGCCAGGCGATCGCGGACGTGCCCGATGGCGTCTACAAGGCGGTCACTAAGATCGACGGCTTCCTGGACGACCCCGAGCGGCGCGAGCTGCCCATCGCGGTCACCATCACCATCGACGGAGATCGCATGGTGGTGGACCTGACCGGCACGGCGGACCAGGTAGACGACAGGCCCATCAACATGCCGCTGGTCGGCACGGTCGACATCTCGATCTGGCTGACGGTGCGCTCGGTGCTGCTGGACAGCGACATCTTCGGCGAGATCCCGCAGAATTCGGGGCTGACCCGACCCATCGAGATCGTGGCCCCGCGCGGCTGCCTCGCCAACCCGATCTTTCCCGCCCCCGTGATCGCACGCTTCACGCCGGGCAACCAGCTGGCCGACACGGTAATGAAGGCACTTGCCGAAGCGGTGCCCGAGAAGGTCTCGGCCGGGATCGGGAACCTCAAGGTCATCGCGTTCTCGGGGCTGCGCGAAGAAACCCACTGGGTGCACATGGAGATCTTCGAGGGCTCCTATGGCGGGCGCCACAAGAAGGACGGGATGGACGCGGTCGACACGCTCTATGCCAACACCCGCAACAACCCGATCGAGGACATCGAAAGCCACCTGCCCATGCGAGTCACCCGATACGAGCTGCGCGAGGATACCTGCGGGGCCGGCCGCACGCGGGGCGGCGTCGGCGCCATTCGCGCCTTCCAGTTCCTGGAGCCGGGCGGCTTCTCGGTCGAGGGCGAGGGCCACAAGTTCCCCCCCTGGGGCTTCCAGGGCGGGGCCGAAGGGCAGCCCGCCGAGTTGCATCTGATCCACCCCAACGGATCCGAGGAAGCGCTGGTCTCCAAGGTGCCGTATCGTCCCACGGTGGCCGGGGACACGTTCCTGGCCGTCGGTCCGTCAGCGGGTGGCTATGGACCGGCGTTTGAGCGTGACCCCGAAGCGGTGCTGGATGACGTGCTGGATGGCATCGTCTCGGTCGCCAGCGCCGAAAGCCAGTATGGCGTGATCATCCGCGACGGCGCTGTGGATGTCTCCGCAACCGTGACGAAACGGGGAGCCTGAAATGGACCGCCAATTCGTCGTTGCCGCTGCCCAGATGGGTCCCATCGCCCGGGATGAGCCACGGCAGTCCTGTGTCGCCCGGCTGACCGCCATGCTGCATGAGGCCCACGCAAGGGGCGCCAAGCTGGTCGTCTTCCCCGAACTGGCGCTGACCACGTTCTTTCCGCGCTGGATGATTGACGATCCTGACGAACTGGCCGTGTGGTTTGAGACAGAGATACCCGGACCTGCCACGCAGCCGCTGTTTGATGCGGCCGCAGACCTAGGGGTCGGCTTCTACCTTGGCTATGCCGAGCGGGTGGAGGAACAGGGACACATCCGCCACTTTAACACATCGATCCTGGTTGGGCCGGACGGCAAGATCATGGGCAAATACCGTAAAGTTCACCTGCCCGGTCACGACGCGCCACAGCCTGGGCGCGCCTTCCAGCACCTTGAGAAGCGTTACTTCGAGCCCGGCAATCTGGGCTTTCCGGTCTTCGAAGGGTTCGGCGGACGCATGGGCATGATGATCTGCAACGATCGCCGCTGGCCCGAAGCGTACCGCGTGATGGGGCTGCAGGGGGTGGACCTGATCGCGCTTGGCTACAACACGCCCATTGATCACACGGGGCACGGCGACATTGATGGCCTGACGCAGTTCCACAATCATCTGTCGATGCAGGCCGGGGCCTACCAAAATGCAACTTGGGTCGTGGGCACCGCCAAATGCGGCCGCGAAGAAGGGTCGATGATGGTCGGTCAGTCGGTGATCATCGCACCGTCGGGCGAACTCGTCGCGATGGCGAACACGCTGGAGGACGAGGTCATCACCGCAAAAGTCGATTTGGACATGGGGACGCGCTACCGAGAAACCATCTTCGATTTTGCCCGTCACCGGGAACCGGACAGCTACGGACTGATTGTGGAGCGCAAGGGCGCCGGTGATCCAATTTCAAAGAACCCACAGTAAGCGCGGCGCAGCGGCTTCCGTCTGGAACTCAGCAATGGACGGCCCAATGCACACTGGCAGCGCGTGATCAATTCACGGCATGTCTGCCGGGCTGCGATCCAGCGCGGCGTCCATGTGTACGATCGTTGTCTCTCCGTCGATTAGAACCACCCCGTACATCGGCGGCTCGACCGAATAGGCGGTCCCGGTCCGCGCCCGATCCAGCGGCACCTGATGGTTCGTCCCCGGCAGCGCAGTGCAGGTGATCCCCTGCCAGCTTACCACACAGGGGCGGTGTATGTGGCCAAAGAAGATGTGGCGAACATCGTGCCCGTTAAGGACGTCGGCGAACGCTTCGGCTTCCTCCAGCTTGATGCGGTCCATGTAGGGAATGCCGACGTCGAAGGGCGGATGATGCATGAAGATCCGGTGCGGGCCGGGGTGTTCTGCAAGCCTTGACGCAAGCCATTGGCGGCGCGCCTGACAGTACAGGCCTGCAGAACCATCGCCCTTGAACGTGTCCAGGAAGATGAAGCGGCCCTCCGCCGTATCGCGGATGCCCTGCACAAATCCCTGTCCGTTATCGGGCAGGTTGGGTAACGCGGCCCGCATCGCGTCCCTGTCGTCGTGGTTCCCGATCATCAGCACCGTCTCGAACGGCAGGGATTGCAGCCGGTTCCGAAGCCACGCATAAGCCCCGGCATCGCCCCCATCGGTCAGATCACCTGTGATGACCATGAAGGCCGCGTCCGGGTGCCCTTCGGCGATGTCAGTCAGGATCGCATCGGCCCGGCCATAACTGTCCAGACCCCACAGGTCCTTCCCAGCCGCGGGCAAATGCAGATCTGTCAGGTGAATGATCTTCAAAAGACCCCCGCTCCTCGTGGGCATCAACCGATCAGAAATCGATCACGACTGCTATTCAAGCAGGTCATCCCGTTAGCCAGCCATGGCCCGCTTCAGCCATCCCAGCCCGTCCTCGGTGCGGCCTGCCGGGCGGTACTCTGCCCCGACCCAACCGCCATAGCCCAGCCGGTCGAGCACGCCGAACATACGCGGCATATCCACTTCGCCGGTATCGGGTTCGTGGCGGTCCGGCACGCCCGCGATCTGGATGTGCCCGATCTGCCCGATCAACGCCTCCAACCGACGGGTCAGGTCCCCCTCCATGATCTGAGCATGGTAGAGATCGAACTGCAGCGTCACATTCGCCGCGCCGATCTCGTCGATGATCGCAACCGCCTGGTCAGATCGGCTGAGGAAGTAGCCCGGCATATCGCGGTTGTTGATCGGCTCCAGGCAAAAAGTTGTCTGAGGCGACCGTTCGGCTGCCCAGGCGATGTTCTCGAGATAGCATGCCCGCGCCGCAGGCCCCTCGGACAGTCCCGCCATGATGTGCAGGCGGTAGGGCCCGATCACCGCTGCATATTCCAGCGCCTGTTCGATCGTGTCCCTGAACTCCGCCTGTCGGCCTGGGATTGCAGCCATCCCGCGCTCGCCTGCCTCCCAATCCCCTGGCAGACAATTGAACACGGCTTGTTGCAAATCAGCGGCGTCCAGCGCTGCGCGGACCTCTGACGCCGGATGCGCATAGGGGAACAGGTACTCGACACCCTCGAACCCGGCCGATTTCGCCGCTGCGAAACGGTCCAGAAAGTCATGCTCGTTGAACATCATCGAAAGATTGGCGGCAAAGCGGGGCATGGCAGTCTCCTGTTTCAGGCCATGCTTGATCGGCTGGGCGGCGAACACAAGCATCGCGTCATAGGGTGGGTTGGACGTATTCGCTGGCCCATGGCACCAGCCCTGCGGCGTTAGCGGATAACCATCTCCAACGGCATGCGGCTCAGCACGTCCGATCCGTCCTCGGTGACCAGGGACGTGCGGCCCAAGGTCATCGCGGATTTGCTGTCGCTATCCATCAGTATCATGTGCAGGAAGAAGACCATGCCCGGCTGAATGACCGTCGGCGCATCCTGGTAGAACATCTGATCCTCCATCCAGGACGGCGAGAACCGGGGCCCAAGGCTATATCCACAGGCATTCAGCCGGCGGGCGCCCATACCGGCGTTGTCCAGCGTCCGCGCATGGGCCGCAAAAACATCGCCCATGGTGGCGCCTGGCCGCAACGCCTCCTCGCAGGCCAGCAGCGCATCCTTTGCCGCCGGCTGCATGGCGGTGTGCTGGGGTCGCGGCGTGCCGACGATCACCGTCTTCATGTTGGCCGCGTGATAGTGGCGATAGGTGCCCGCCCATTCCAGGGTCATCTGATCGTTTTCGTCCAGCGCCCGTCGGCCGGATTGATACCGGCACAGTAGAGCATGCTCGCCAGAGCCGATGATGAACTCGTTCCCGGGGTAGTCGCCGCCGCCCTCGAAGATGGCGCGATGCATGGCGCCCAGGATGACACCCTCATCAGCGCCCGCCGCGGTCACGGACATCGCCGCTTCGAACGACAGATCGGAAAGTTCCGCAGCGCGCCTCGTGTAGGCAATCTCTGCCGGTGATTTCACCAACCTCAACTTGCCCATCATGTCCGAGGCTTCGATCAGCTCGTCGATGACACTGGCGACCGCAACACCGTTCCGGTGGGTCAGCCCCTGGGTGCCTGTCTCCCACCCGATGCGCTTTCCGGTTAGACCCAACTCGCCCAGCAGTGCTGCCAGGTCCTCCGCCGGGTTGGCGCCCGCGTGATCCTTCCAAACCCGGATGTCCGGGATGTTGCTGGTCAATTGCGCCTGGCGATAGTCGGCGGACCGGGTCAGCAGCACCGGGTCTTTATCCACCGGTACGATCAGGCACTGGAAGAAGCAAAACCCAAAGGTGTCGTAGCCCGTCAGCCAGTACTGGCTTTCCGGCGCGAACAGCAGCATGACGTCCAGCCCGCGCGCCATCATCTCCTGGCGTGTCCGGTCGAGACGACCCGCAAACTCGTCATCCGTGAAGTGCAGCATTGGTGTTGTCCTTTATGGGATTACAGGCAGGCGCGATCTGCTAGCCCAGCACGATCGCCGCAACCAGGCGGCCGTAGTCAGGTTCGCCTGCATGGGTCGCACGTCGATACGAAAAAAAGCGCTCGGGGTCCGAAAATGTGCAGTGGCCAGTCCATTCGGCCTGACGCACGCCGGCTTCTCGCAATCTGTTCAAGACGAACCCTGGCAGGTCAAAGTGCGCGCGGTCACCCTGGCCGCCGGCAAAAAACCGTTCGTTGGCGGGGTCGTCGTCCAGAAATTGTTCCACGAACTCCGGCCCAACTTCGTAGGCGCGTTGCGAGATGACGGGACCTAGGGCGGCCAAGATCTCTCCGCGCTCGGCGCCTGCAGCGACCATGGTGTCCAGCGTGGCTTCCAGAATACCGCCGACGGCGCCCTTCCACCCAGCATGAGCTGCACCAATGACGCCGTTCTTGGGATCGTGGAACAGGACCGGCGTGCAATCAGCCACTAGGACCGCTATGGCGAGGTCAGGTGTGGCGGTGACCATAGCGTCGCCGTCCGGCACACCGCCAGACCAGGGAGCGCTGACCAAGTGCGCCGTCGCGCTGTGGATTTGGGAGACGGTCATGATCTCAGTGGCGCCCAAATGCGCCGCGATGCGCGCACGGTTCTCGGTCACGGCGGCGGCGCTGTCACGAGACCCCTGACCGCCGTTCAGGCTGGCATAGATACCGTTCGACACGCCGCCCTGACGGGTGAAGAAGCCGTGGCGGACGCGACGCAGCAGGTCTGCCTTGATCGGTTGCAGCGTCATTGCGCGTCACCCACGCGTCGCAACGCTGAACCGGCCTGTCCGAATTGTCTCTTCATGCGGCCCTCTGTCGGGCAAAACCGATCCACAGCAAAGCGATACCAATCGCGATCATTGGTAGTGTCAGGATCTGGCCCATGGTCAGGCCGAAAGCATCGGCGTCGCTACCCAGCCGCCAGATCTGACCGCTGGGGTTCGCAGGTGAGACGAATTGCGGATCGCCCTGGCGGAAGTTCTCGACAAAGGCGCGCGCCATTCCGTAGCCAATGAAGAAGGTGCCCGCGATCGCGCCAGGGCGCTTTAGCCACCCCGTGCGAACGGCTAGCCACCACATAGCGGCGAATAGCAAGGCCCCCTCTAGCGCTGCCTCGTACAACTGGCTGGGATGGCGTGGCTCCGTCAGGTTGGACCAGTCTCGCTCACCATCCGGGCCGCGCAGGGGAAATTGCATCGCCCACCAGACATCCGTCGGGCGGCCGTAGAGCTCGCCATTGATGAAGTTCGCGACCCGGCCCAGGAAGATCCCGGCCGGCGCCGCGAGCGCAACGGCGTCGGCGCCCTGTAGCAGCGGGATGCTGCGCAGTCGAGTGAAAGCAATTGTCGCCAGGATTACGCCCAAAAACCCGCCGTGGAAGGACATGCCGCCCTCCCACACCCGGAAGATCGCAGTTGGGTCGCCCAAGAAACGGCCTGGCTGATAGAACAGGACATATCCAAGGCGTCCCCCCAAGAGGACGCCGATCACCATCCAGGTCAGCAGTGCCTCGGGCGCCTCGGGCGGCATCGGCGCCTTGTGGTTGGGCCACAGCTTGGGTCGTCGCATCAGCCAAACCATAAGACGCCAACCAATGATCAGGCCGACGATGTAGGCCAGCGCATACCAGCGGATGGCGAACTCGAAATTGCCCAAAGCGATCGTGAACAGCGCTTCGTCGATGTTGGGAAACGGGATCGCAAAGGGGGGCATGCCAGCTCCTGGACCTGGGAGTGCTGGTCTGCCGCCGCGCAGGGCATGGTGTCAAGTTGCGGGGCGCATCCTACCGATAGATAGGCGCCTATCAGCTGGTAGATAATGGCTGCAGCGCCTGTTGCCATTCCTGCTCGACATCCGGATCAGGGTCCGGGGAACCGGGCCGCAACGCCCCGATACTGCGTTTATCCAAAAAGCGTGTAAGGGCCCAAACTGCAGCACCCCGCACAACCGGTGCGCCATCGGACAACCGCGTTCTGACCTTGGGCAAAAGCGATGCATCACCTGAATTTCCAATGGCGATCAGCACGTTCCGCAAAAAGCGGTCGCGCCCGATCCGTTTGATGGGAGATCCCCGAAAACGCTCGCGAAAGCTGGCATCGTCCAGGTCTGCCAGCTCGGCCAAGGGCGGGGCGTCCGTCTGCGGACGTGCCGCGTACAGTTCATGTCCGGCTTGGGCGAACTTGTTCCACGGGCAAACGGCCAGACAATCGTCGCAGCCGTAGATCCGATTGCCCATGGCCGATCGCAAACCGCGGGGGATCGGCCCCTTGTGCTCGATCGTCAGGTAGGAGATGCACTTGCGCGCATCCAGCCGATAGGGCGCGGGGAAGGCCGCGGTCGGACAAACGTCCAGGCACCGCCGACATCCGCCGCAATGGTCCTGGTGTGCGGCCTCGGCCGAGAACTCCACGGTCGTGAAGATCGCCCCCAGGAAGAACCAGGAACCAAGGTCGCGCGACACCAGATTGGTATGCTTGCCCTGCCAGCCCAGACCGGCCGCCTGTGCGATGGGCTTCTCCATCACCGGCGCGGTATCAACGAAGACCTTGATCTCTCCGCCGCCGTGATCGATCAGCCAGCGTCCCAGGCGCTTCAAACGCTTTTTGATCACGTCATGATAATCGCGGTGCTTGGCATAGACGCTGATCGCCGCCCGGTCGCGCCGCGCCAGATCATCCAAGGGATCATGCTCTGGGGCGTAACTTTGGCCCAGCATGATGACGGAACGCACCTCGGGCCACAGCACACGGGGATCTGCCCGCCAGGTCAGGCGGTCAGCCATCCAGGCCATCTCGCCATGAAAACCATCGGCCACCCACGCCTTCAGACGGTCGCCCGCCTGGGCTGCCGCATCCGGACGTGCAATGCCCATGGCATCAAAGCCACAAGCTTTGGCCTCTGTTTCCAACAATTGACGAAGCGGCGCGTTCATGCGGGGGATATTAGCATGAACACCCATTAATCGACTCCAACCGTGATGACCGGCAAATCGGGCGACATTAGGGAACCGTCTGACGCCTAAAAATCTAGATCCGCGTAGTGTGCCGGCGGCTTGGGAAAACCGGGCAAATGATCGGCCAAAAGCCCGCGGAACCCGGGACGAGACTTCATGACGGCGTACCAGTCGCGAACTGCCGGATAATCCTCCCACGGCACGTCACCCAGATAGTCAAGGCAGGACAGATGCGCGGCAGCGGCCAGATCCGCCATGCTCAGCCGATGACCAGCCAGCCAATTCCGCCCCTCCAGCAAGAACGTCATGTAGTCGAGATGAACGCGGATATTGCGCGAACCAGCTTTCAGACACTGACCATCCGGATAGCCGGTGCGGGAGAGGCGCTTTGTCACCCGCTCGTGCAGGAGGTTCTCGGTCACTTCGCGGTGGAACTTGTCATCGAACCAAGCCACCAGCCGCCGCACCTCGGCCCGGGCAAGGCTATCGGACGGCATCAGGGGCGGTTCGGGGTGCAGTTCCTCGATATAGCTGGTGATCGCCCGGCTCTCTGACAGAACGTGGCCTCCTTCAGCGACCAACACCGGCACCTTGCCGGCAGGGTTCATACGCAGAAAGTCCAGGCGTCCTTCCCAAGGCCGCTCCTCCACCAAATCCGCCTGCAGGCGCTTTTCACCCAACACAAGCCGCACCTTTCGGCAAAAGGGAGACAGCGGCAGATGATAAAGGCGCAGCATAGCGACCGATGGGTTGTTCCGCGGGATCTTCTGTGTGCCCAAGCCAGGATGCACACGCAAGCCCCAGCGCACGCGTTCAGCCTTGCTTCGTGGTCCGACCCTGGGCAAAACACGCGCATGACCAAGACATTCGTACTGCTTCACGGTGCCTGGCATGGTGGGTGGTGCTGGGAACGGGTTGCCGAGCCGCTAAGGGCGCGCGGGCACCGCGTGACCACCCCGACCCAGACCGGCCTAGGCGAACGCGCGCATCTTCTATCCGGCGAGATTACACTGCAGACTTTCATCGACGATTTGGTCAACCATCTGCTGTTCGAGGATCTTACGAACGTGACACTTGTGGGTCACAGTTTCGGCGGGAACGGCATCTCCGGCGCGGCTGAGGTTGTACCCGAGCGTATCAAGGATCTGGTCTATCTGGACTGCACGATCATGGAGGCGGGCGAGACGCTGCTTGATAAGTTGGCGCCGGGCGCTTTGCGACAACGCATTGAGGCGTTCGAAGCGTCCCCCGACGGGCTGGGCGTTGCAGCCCCTGATCCATCTGTCTTCGGCGTCGTGGACGTGGCCGATCAGGACTGGGTTGCCGCACGCTTGACGCCCCATCCAATCTCGACAATGCGGGCACCCCTACCGCTGCAAGGGCCGCCCGGCGCCGGATTACCCGCCCGCTACATTATGTGCACCGACCCGCAGTATCAGGTGGCCGAGCGCGTCCACGCGTGGGGTACCCGGTTTGATTGGCCCATTGAGGAGATCGCAACCGGCCATGACGCGATGGTCACCGCACCCTCCGCCCTGGTTGACATGTTGGACCGCTGAGTCTGCCGCCTCGACGGGGGTTCTGAATTGCTTCGACGATCCACTGTTCGGAAAACCCCTCAAATCGCCCAAAATCGCGGTTTTTAGGCCCATTAGACGTGCTTGACAGCGCCCCGACGCTGCACATAGGTTGCGCCGCGAAATCGGTCGGGTTGCGGCCGCGTCGGGATGGGATCGTGTCCGAAAAATCCTCCGGAGCCCACCGGGGATCTGGCACCCAAAAACTGAGTTCCTTGGAGCAGCGGATTTCCGCGGCCAAGAAAGCTCGGGAACCTGAACGGCGCGATCGCTCGTCCGAATTCACTGCCGCGTCCATGGCGTGGCGGATGATCATCGAGCTGGTCGTGTCCGTCATGGTCGGCGCCGCGATGGGTTGGGGGTTGGATGCGCTCTTCGGCACGCTACCCTTGTTCCTGATCGTGTTTGTATTGTTGGGTTTCGCTTCCGGCGTGCGCACCATGCTCAGGTCGGCGACCGAAATGCAGAGACGCATGGCCCAAGGGGCTGAGGACGAGAAGAGGGGCTGAGGTCCATGGCGACGAACCCAGATGGTTCCCCAAAGATTGCTCCGATGGATCAGTATCAGATCAAGCCGCTATTCGGTGGCGGCGAGATCGAGAGCTTCCTGACCATAACGAACTCGACCCTTTGGATGGGCATCTGCCTATTGGCGACGTCGGCTTTACTGATCTTTGGCATGCAGGGGCGTGCCCTGGTGCCAACGCGGATCCAATCTGTTGCCGAACTGATGTATTCGTTCGTCCGGTCGATGGTGATGGATGTAATGGGGGACGAAGGTAAGAAGTTCTTCCCGTACATCTTCACGATTTTCATCTTCATCTTGTTCTCGAACCTTCTGGGGATGGTGCCGTTTTCCTTCACGGTCACCTCACACATCGCCGTCACCGGCGTCTTGGCGCTGGGCGTCTTTCTGAGCGTGATCTTCATCGGGTTCTCCCGGCACGGGACCGGGTTTCTGAAGCTGTTTTGGGTCGACTCGGCGCCGCTCGCGCTGCGCCCGGTGCTGGCGTTGATCGAGGTGATCTCGTTCTTTGTGCGTCCGCTCAGCCATTCGATCCGGCTTGCCGGCAACATGATGGCGGGCCACGCGGTTCTAAAAGTGTTCGCCGGCCTATTCGGTATGATGATCTTCTCTGGCGGTTTCGTCGGCGTGCTGTCCTTCCTGCCGCTCGGAATGATGATCGCCATCACCGCATTGGAATTTCTGGTCGCCTGCGTCCAGGCGTACATCTTCGCGATCTTGACTTGCATCTACCTGAACGACGCGCTGCATCCGGGCCACTAGGCCAGTTCTGCGCAGCCCAACAGCTACTCAGTTTAGAGGAGAGACGAAAATGGAAGTAGAAGCCGCACAAGCCTTCGGTGACGGTCTTAAATACATCGGCGCGGGCCTGGCCTGCACGGCGATGGCCGGCGCCGGCATCGGTGTTGGTAACGTGGTGGGCAACTATTTGGCCGGCGCGCTGCGCAACCCGGCCGCTGCCGCCGGTCAGACCGCGACGATGTTCCTGGGCATCGCCTTCGCGGAAGCGCTGGGGATCTTCGGGTTCCTGATCGCATTGCTGCTGATGTTCGCCGTCTAATCGACGCCGTTCACTGACGGGGCGGCCGTGATCGCGGCCGCCAAAGATGGGCCGGCCGGCCCTGTTCTCTTTGGAGAGTCTCCATGTCGATGGCCTCCCTTCTCGCCCTGTCGGCCTCGGGCGCCGAAACAGGCAGCGGCGGTCTCCCGCAGCTGAACGTCGAGACATTTCCAAGCCAGATCTTCTGGCTGCTGGCGACGCTGATCATTCTGTACCTGCTGATGTCGCGCATCGCCCTTCCCCGCATCGCGTCGGTGCTGGAAGAGCGCGCGGATGCGATTGCGGACGACTTGGACGCGGCAGAAGAGTTTAATCGGAAAGCTAAGGAGGCGGAGGCCGCCTACGACAAGGCACTCGCCGATGCGCGTTCAAAGGCACAGGCAATCGCGGCAGAGACGCGAGACGAGATCCAAAAGCAGGTAAACGAGGCGATGGCCAAGGCCGATGCCGAGATCTCGGCCCGGGCCGCGGAAGGCGAGGCCCGAATTGCGGAAATTCGCGATGGCGCAAAGATCGCGGTGCGTGAAGTCGCGTTAGAAACATCTAATGCCGTCGTCGAAGCGATCATGCCTGATGCTGCCGATGCGGACGCGCTGAAAGCCGCTGTCACCAACCGGTTGGAGGGCTGACCCATGGACATCCTCTACAACACGTCGTTCATGGCGGCCGTCAGCCTTTTCCTGTTCTTCGGCATTCTGGCCTGTTTCGGCGTCCACAAGATGATCGGCAAGCTGCTGGACGATCGCGCCGCCAAGATCCGTGCCGACCTGGATGAAGCCAAGCAGCTCCGGGAAGACGCGCAGGAGATCTTTGCCGAGTTCGAGCGCAAGCAGAAATCAGTGACCACGCAGGCGGAAGAGATCGTTGCCCATGCGAAAGCTGAGGCCGAAGCCGCCGCGGAACGAGCCAAAGAAGAGATCGCCCAGTCTGTGGAACGCCGCCTGAGAGCCGCCGATGAACAGATCGCCATGGCCGAGGCCACCGCGGTCAAAGAAGTTCGGGATCAAGCGGTGACGATTGCGATTGCGGCGGCGGCTGAGGTTCTGTCTCAGAAGGTGACCGACGAGCGTGCGGCCCAGCTGGTGGACAGTGCGATCGCCGAAGTGGGTGGCAAGCTGCACTGATCAACCAATTGACAAGTTGGGCGTGGACACCGTCTGTTCAGGTCGGTTTAACCACTTAAGCGCGGCAAAACCTAATCAGTCGAACGTAAGACCAATTCCACCCGCCTGTTACGCGCGCGCCCATCTTCCGTTGCATTGGATGTGAGCGGCGCAAGAAAGGCAACGCCACGGGCTTCCAGTTGTCCTTCCGGCACACCTAGATCAATCAACGCATCTTTCACAGCGCTCGCCCGCTGCTCAGAGAGGGTAAGATTGACTTCAAGACCGCCTTCGTTGTCCGAATGTCCGACAATCACCACGGCAAGATCAGCATCCCGGGTCAACAAGCGCGCCAACAGCGCCAACGCCTCGTCCGACTCCGGTGACAATTCGGCGCCACCCTGCTGAAATGCCAACCCCTCCACTGCCACGTGACCGTCTTCGTTCAGTTTGGCCAGCAGGGCGCGCTCATCGACGGGTAGGGTTAGAACCTGCGTATAGACCTCGACCGGCGGGGCCAGTGTCACGATCTCCGGCGCCTCCGCTGGTTCGATGGCAACCGTCTGCACATAGACGGTTTCCTGAACTCGACTGACCAGCACGGAGGCATAGGCCTCGGGCTCTCGCCGCCATGCCGAGTGCTGGGCAAAGTCCTGGACGTCCATCAACATATGTGGCGCCGGTAGGATCGTGACGTGAAACCGGAAGTCGAACCCCCCGCAGGTTTCGTTGCGACAGGCAAACACCGGTTCAAATCCAAGTTCAGCCAAGCGCTCCCGATAGTTTTCCATGATGGCATCGGTGCTGGCAGTGGGATCAGCAAGTCGAAAAGCCTGCCACTTAATGTCCCCACTGACCGGTTCAGTGGTCACCGTACGGTAGCCATAAACACCCGTCGGCAGCGCATAAGTATCAAAGTCCCGGTGACGATGCGCTGTGCGTTCGGCGCCAGCCGGCGCACCCAAATCAAGGGCGGCAGGTGCCTGCGCCGATGCAACACCGGCGCCAAGCGCCACAGCAGCCAACAACACCGAAGGCAGGGCTGCTTTCACGACCCCTCTCCCGGCAGGCGGCGGTAGTGGTACTGTCCCACCGGTCGCATGCCCATCCGGTCGTAGAGCGCGCGGGCTGGTCCATTGGCGGCAGTTACCGCTAGGGCCAGCCACTCGGCCCCAAGCTCGCCAGCCATGCGTGCAGCCAGTTCCATCAACAGAACCCCCGCCCCCTGGCGCCGAAACTCTGGAAGCACCTCAATGGCGTGGATCATGGCTACCTCTTGATCCAGCGCCAGGAAGGCAACGCCTGCTGGCCGGTCACCAGCCCTAGACATCAGGAAACAAGACGCGCCACTGGCACGGTCCATCACCGCCAGTCTGGCGGGCCCAATACCGCCCTTCTGCCAGATCTCCTCCATGATGGCCGGGCGGAACTGGCAGCGATAGGCAGCGGCGGTGTGACTGGTGTCACCTACCAGCGCTTCGGCCTTGGCGGCATAGAGAACCGTTTGATCGTGCACGACATATCCGGCCTGCTCCAACGCGTTATCGGTTGCCGTGTCATCTGGCCCAACGCGAAACAGAGGCGGCTGACCCCAGGTACGCATGGCATGCACTGCCGCGCCGATCTCCCCGTGCCCGGATGCCGCCGAGACACGCTGGCCGCCACCTTCCCCACGCCGCAAAGTCCAACCGCCGACCGTGCGCGTCTCCGCCGCGGGCCAGGTGGCGTCAACGGCGCCGATCAGGCGGGTTGGACTGGGGTGCTGGGACAAATCCATTGGCTTCTCAGGTTAAGTCTTCTCAACCCGTGATAGCGCCGACGCGGCAGGCTCGGCAAGCGACCAAGACACGACTTACGGCGAACTTGGTAGGACCTTAGCCGTGATCGCGCATCAGGCGCGCCTTGTCTCGCTGCCAGTCGCGCTTGGCCTCGACCGCGCGCTTATCGGGCGCCTTCTTGCCCTTCGCTATACCGATCTCCAGCTTCGCACGGCCCTTATCGTTGAAGTAGAGCTTCATCGGCACCAGCGTCATGCCCTTTTGGCCGATCCCCTGCCAAAGCCGGGCCAACTCGCGCTTGTGCACCAGCAGCTTGCGCCGCCGACGCTCGGCATGACTGAAGACGTCGGATTTGGCCTGGCTAAAGGGCGGAATGTAGGAATTGATCAGCCACAGCTCGCCATTGTCCACGGTGGCATAGCTTTCAGCGATATTGGCCTTGCCCTCGCGCAGCGACTTCACCTCGGAGCCTTCGAGCATGATGCCGGCTTCCAGCGTATCCTCGATGAAATAGTCATAGCGCGCGCGCCGATTCTCGGCCGCGATGCGATTGCCAGGTTTTGCCGGTTTCTTTGCCATGGGCGCCGAGAGGTGGGCGATCAAACGTGCCCTGTCAAGTCAGCGCCAGGCGAAACGGGGCTGGTCGAAATGCGCAACACGCGTGGGCTGGCCGCGCAGGCATACTTCGCGGAACTGGTAGATCACGGCCGCGGTGGGCGAGAACATCGTGGTCCCGACAGCCGGAAAATCCGAGTAGAGGACGGGGCGGTCCGGGCTCTCTCCCGGCTCGAACAGGGGGATCGCCGTACTATCAAGCTCGGTGAACGGGATGTGGAAGACCTTGGCGACCTCGCCCGGGTCAGGGGTCAGGTCGGCAGCCGGCCCCGCCCAAATCACGAAGGGGGCCATGCGAAACCCGGACCGCGTGGGATAGTCGTCCAATTGCCCCAAGATCGCATCTTGCGGCAGGGACAGCCCCAGCTCTTCGTCCAATTCCCTCAACGCAGCATCGGCGTCCGTCTCACCGGGATCCACCCGTCCGCCCGGTAAGGCGTATTGCCCGGCATGTCGGCCCATCTTGGCGGGGCGCCTAGTCAACAGAATGGCAGGATCGCCCGCCGCGCCGCTGGTGACGACGATTGCAACCGCAGCGTGCCGCAGATCATTGATCGCCAGAGGTTGGCGGTCAAATACGGCCAGCCGCGCGGCCAGTTGGGCACGCAGGGCCGCGTCAGTCACAGACCAAGACGCGGGGGCGGTCAGTTGATCAGGCCAGCGTGGACCATCGCCGCACGGATCTGCTCTTGCACCCCTGACGTCGCGGTTACCAGGGGCAAACGCACCTCGTTCTCGCACATGCCCAGGACCGACAGACCGTATTTGGCGCCGACCAGACCCGGCTCCATGAAGATCGCGGTGTGCAGCGGCATCAGTCGGTCCTGCAATGCCTGCGCCTTTGGGTAGTCGCCAGCCAGCAAGGCCTCTTGGAACTCGGCGCAGAGCCTTGGCGCAACATTCGCCGTCACCGAAATGCAGCCAACGCCGCCATGCGCACTGTGGCCCAAGGCAGAGGCATCCTCGCCGGTCAGTTGGATGAAGTCGTGCCCGCAGGTAGCGCGCTGTTCACTGACCCGCACCACATCGCCCGTGGCATCCTTCACACCGATGATCCGCGGCAGCTTTGCCAGACGGCCCATAGTCTGGGGCGTCATGTCGATGACCGAACGCCCCGGAATGTTGTAGATGATGATCGGCAGATCGCAGCAGTCGTGCAGCGCCTCGTAGTGCAGGTACAACCCCTCCTGCGTGGGCTTGTTGTAGTAGGGCGTCACCACCAGGGCGGCATCGGCCCCCACCTTCTCGGCATGCTGCATCAGGCGCACGCCTTCATCGGTGTTGTTCGAGCCCGCCCCCGCAATCACCGGCACCCGGCCCGCAGTCTGTTCGACCACGATTTCGACGACGCGCTCGTGTTCGTGGTGGCTCAGCGTCGGGCTCTCCCCCGTGGTGCCGACAGGAACCAGCCCGTGGCTGCCCTCGGCGATGTGCCAATCCACCAGTTTTCGAAGGGTCGCCTCGTCGATCTCACCGTCCTTCATCGGCGTTACCAACGCAGGCATCGAGCCGCGGATCGCCATGCCGTTCGCTTGACCCATGTTCAACCCTCCCAATCGGATTGGGGGCGTATAGGCGACAGGGCGAGGTCTCGCAAGCTACCCGGGCCGACCTTTCATCACGAAGTGTGGGCCACGCCAATTCTTCCTGTGATCGCCCGACAGTTGTCTGTTACGCTTTCGTACAACAAAGATCATTGAGCTGCCGGAGCCCCCACCGTGCCCCCATCATATTCCGCGATTGCCGCGCCTATTCGTCTGGTTATGGCGATATTGGCGTGCCTCGCCCTTCTGAATGCCCCGGCCCGGGCGCTGGATTTGGGCCAAGCGCAAAGCGATGGCACCCTGGTGGCCGAGGCACTGGCGCTGGGGGAAGACGGCGACTGGGACGCGGCGCAACAGATGGTTGCCAACGCCGACCAACTGGTCCGTGACATCGTGCTTTGGCGCAAGCTCCGGGCCGGCGACGGTTCAGTCGGCGAGTATCAAGGCTATATCAGCCGCCGCGGGAACTGGCCGGGCGGCGAGATCCTGGCCGGGGTCGTGTACGGACGCTCCTCTGGCGGATCGGGCGGCGGCGGCCTTGCAGGGCCCGCGGCGTCGAACTGGCAGGCGTTCTCCAAACTGTGGCGGGGACGCGATTACGAGGAGGCCGAGATCTTCCTGCTGGGCATCACGGCCGATGCCAACGCGCTGGGCGATCCCAAGGTCTGGGCGAAGCGCCGGGTCAGCCTGGCCCGCCGCGCTGCCAGGGACGGGCGCTGGCAAAGCGCCTACACGCTGGCCGCTCAGCACCAGATGACGCCCGCAGCGGGCTATGATTATTCGGATAACGAATGGGTGGCCGGCTGGGTCGCCTTGCGCAAGCTGAACGATGCCGAAGCCGCTATCGGGCATTTTCAGCGCTTCCGGGCGTCGGTTGAGACGCCGATCAGCATCGGTCGCGGGGGCTATTGGCTGGGCCGGGCCTATGAGGCCGCGGGCCAGACAGCTGCTGCTCAGCAGGCCTATGCCGATGGTGCTCAGCATCAAACATCGTTCTACGGTCAGTTGGCGGCTGCCAAGATCAACGCCCCTGGGGATACACGGCTGACCCAGGGCACCCTGCCCGACTGGCGCACCCACCCCGCCATGCGCACCGATGACGTACGGCTGGCCGTGGTGCTCTACTATGCGGGCCAGGATCGCCTGGCCATGGCCACTTTCTCTCGCCTCGGCCAAACCCTGCCAGCGGGCGCCCTGGCGCCGTTGACCCGGCTGGTGATCGACCTCGGCCAACCGCACTATTCCGTCCGGATCGCCAAGCGCGCGGCACGGCGTGGCATGGTCATCCACCCCGCCTATTATCCGCTGCACGAGCTGCACACCTACGTCACCAAGGTCGAGCCTGCCTTCGCGATGTCGATCGCCCGGCAGGAGACCGAGCTCAATCCCGTTGCCGTCAGCCGGGCTGGGGCGCGCGGCCTGATGCAGCTGATGCCGGCGACGGCGCGCAAAGTCTCTGGGTGGATCGGCGAGGAGTATGACCGGGGCCGCCTGTTGACCGACTGGCGCTACAACGCGCGCCTTGGCGAGACCTATCTTGCCCGGCGAACCGAACAATTCAGTGGCTCCTACGTCATGGCGGCCGCGGCCTATAACGCGGGGGCTGGCCGGGTCGACCAGTGGGTGGCAGCCTTCGGCGACCCCCGCACCGGTCAGATCGATATCCTGGATTGGATGGAGCAGATCCCCTTCAACGAGACCCGCAACTACGTCCAGCGGGTGATGGAGGGGCTCTACATCTACCGTGCCCGGCTATCGGGCGTGGCTGGACCCATGACCTTGGAACAGGACCTGCGCCGGGGTTTTCGCTAGGGGCGTGCCCCCAGGCGCAGACAAAACCCAGGTGTGACGATTGTCACCACCACGGCGCCAAATCAGCGCTTACTCTTTGCCCATCGCAACCAAGAGGGGAATGGTCGATGGGTTTCTTCAAGAAAGTTGGCCGCGGCATCAAACGCGGCGCCAGCACATTCGGGCGGAACGTCAAGAAACGGACGCGCAGTGTTGTGCGCGCGGGCAAGGTCGTGGCGAAAACGGTCGACCGGGCAACGGATCCGTTCGAGCGGAAGGTCAAGCGCACGACGCAGAATATCGGCAAGGGCTTGCAGACCGCCGGGCGCAACATCGGTCAGGGGACCCAGACCGCCCTGCGCGAAACCGGGGATTTCCTGAAGGACCGGGGCGAAGACATTGCCAAGGTCGGGCGCACGGCGGGCAACCTGGCCAAAGAGGGCTTCGAGGAGGTCGGCGAGTTTGCCGAGAACGTGGGCGACTTCATCGACGACCGCCGCAGCGACGTCCGCAAGGGCGTCAAACGCGGTATCCAGCGCGTTGATCCGCTGACGGGCGGGCGCCTCTCGGACTTTGCCGATGCGGTGGAGGACGCCGGGGACGAGATCAAGGAGTTTGCCGAAGGTGCCATCGACAAGGCCGAAGACGTGGTCGGACCCGTCGCCCACGCCGCCGGGCAAGGCCTGAAGAAATTGGCCGAGGAAGCCGGTGAAATCGCTGAAAAGGTCGGCGATGTCGGCGCAGCCATGTTGAGCAAGCTGGCCAATCTCAGCCCCAATGTCCGGCGTTGCCGCGAAGAAATCGAAGAGCACGCGGACCTTCTGGCCGAGATGCTCGACCCGCTGGCCGAGCTGCAACAGGACAGCGAAGCGAAGCGGGACCTGGTTGACGAGACGCTGCGCCCGATCTTCGACGGCCGCCTGCGCGGGGCGGCAGCCCGTGACCAGATCGGCGCCGTCTCGGAAATCTCGATCATCAAATCCATGTCTAATGTTGGCAGGATCAGGCACCCCGATTGGCCGATCAACCACACCTTAGGCATGGTGGTCGACGTCCAGGGCATCGCCATCGGCGGCCAGATGGGGGTTGGCTGGGTGCTGCACAGCCCCAAAAAGTACTTCTCGCCCAGCTGGAGCCTGGGCGCCGCCGCCGGCGCCAGCGTGGACTTGCAGTACGGCCTTTTCATCCGACCCATTGACCAGCTTGCCGGCCGCTTCGTCTCGTTCGAGCTGGACCTGCACATCCCCAACCCCAAGGCCGCGATGATCCCGATGGGCGCCAGCGTCTCGGTGGTGTTCGATCCTCCGGAAGGGGGCATCGGCAACCTCAAGGAGCTTTGGGACAGGCCGGAATCCTACATCCAAGTCGGCAGTCTACAGGGCTTTGTCCTCAGCGGCGGCATCGGCAAGGGGATCGAATTCTTCAACCGCGGCAGCGGCGAGACCAAGATTTCCCCGATCTGATGAACCCGCGGTGAGCGGTTGATCGGGGCCGCGCGCTCGGCCATGGTGCCACCCAATCAGGGGAGGACACCATGGCCATCACCACCTGCGTTTTTGACGCGTACGGCACGCTATTCGACGTGGCCGCCGCAGCACGAGAGGCCGCCCAGGAACCGGGGCGCGAAGCCTTCGCCCAGCACTGGCCGGCCATCGCCAAGACCTGGCGCACCAAGCAGCTGCAGTACACCTGGCTGCGCGCGACCGCGGGCGTACACGAGAATTTCTGGCAGGTGACCCAGGACGGTCTGGACTTCGCCATGGAAGAACAGGGCCTGGACGACGCCGATCTGCGCGCCCGCCTGCTACAGCTTTATTGGGAACTGTCGGCCTACCCGGAAGTGCCTGAAATGCTTGGCAAACTGAAGGCTGCCGGACGCAACACGGCCATCTTGTCAAACGGCACGCCCGCCATGCTAGACGGCGCGGTGCAGGCTGCTGGGATCAACGAGGTGCTGGACGTCTCGCTCTCGGTGCAATCCGTCGGCGTCTTCAAACCGAACCGCGAGGTCTACAAGCTGGTGGGCGAATGCTTCGGCTGCTCGGCGCGCGAGGTGCTGTTCGTGTCGTCCAATTGCTGGGACGCATGCGCTGCATCGGGCTTCGGCTTCCACGTGGCCTGGGCCAACCGCGCGGGCGAGCCCATGGACCGCCTGCCCTGGAAGCCCCACCACGTGGTCAGCGACCTCACCGGCATCCCCGACATCGCCGCGGCCGCATGACCGACGCCGTCACCATCCACGACATTCATGCCGCGCGCGACCGGCTTGCGGGCCACGCGTTGGTGACCCCGATGCTGGAGAGCACCTTCGTCAACCGGCTGGCCGGGCGCCGGGTGCTGGTCAAGGTCGAGGCGCTGCAAAAGACCGGCTCCTTCAAGTTTCGCGGCGGCTGGTCCGCCATCTCGGCCCTGCCCGAAGACCAGCGCAAGCGGGGCGTGATCGCTTTCTCGTCGGGCAACCACGCCCAGGGCGTCGCCCACGCCGCCGAACTGCACGGCATCCCGGCAGTCATCGTCATGCCCAACGATGCCCCGGCGCTCAAGATCTCCAACACCCGCGCCCATGGCGCCGAGGTGGTGCTCTACGACCGGCCCGGCGGCGAAAGTCGCGAGGAGCTTGGCGCGCAACTAGCCAGCGAGCGCGGCCTGACTCTGATCAAGCCCTTCGACGAGCCCATGGTCATGGCCGGCCAGGGCACCTGCGGGCTGGAGATCGCCGAACAGGCCCGCGCCCTAGGCGTCAGCCAGGCCGACGTGCTGATCTGCTGCGGTGGCGGCGGTCTAACTGCGGGCATCTCGCTGGCGCTGGAGGCCGAAGCCCCCGGCCTGCGCCCCCGCCCGGTCGAGCCGCAAGCCTCCGACGATATCGCCCGCTCGCTTGCTTCCGGCACCCGCCAGGTAAACGAAGGCCCCATCGACTCGATCTGCGACGCCATCATCTCGCGCGAGCCGGGCCTCCTGACCCTGCCCGTGATCCAGCGCCTGTGCGGCCCAGCCATCGTCATCCAGGACGAAGACGCGCTCCGCGCCATGGCCGTGGCCTTCCAGCGCTTCAAGGTGGTGGCCGAGCCCGGCGGCGCGGCAGCGCTGGCCGCAGCGCTTTACCACGGCGATCAGGTGGACGCCGACACGGTGATCTGCACGATCTCCGGCGGGAACACCGATGCCGAGATGTTTAATCGCGCTTTACAAAAATTGGATTAATGCGATGACGTTCTCGATCGCGACCTTCAACGTGAAGAACCTGATCTCGCCGGACAAAGTCTACTATCCGTTCGAGTATCTGACGCCCGAGGCCTATGCCTGGAAGGTCGACTGGCTCAGCGATCAGTTGCTGGGCATGGACGCCGACATAGTCGGCTTTCAGGAGATCTTCGACGAACCCTCGCTGCGCGCCGTCGTCACCGAGTGCGACGAAAAAGGTAACGAAGTCAACGAGTTCAGCCAGCCCGGACGCCAGGCCCGCTATCGCCGCCGGGCGCTTTACCGCAACCTGAAATACGTGCCCTACGGCCCCGACATGCACCTGGCGGTGGCCGCCAACATGCACAATCGCGAAGAGGACGGTCGCCGCCGCCCGGGCGTAGCCCTGCTGTCGCGCCATCCCATCCTCTCGGCGGAAGCCATCCAGGACCTCAGCGACGACCCCCTGGACATCGCCTTCGACGGACTGGACGGCGACCCCGCCGGCAGCTGGAAATTGACCGCGCTCTCGCGCCCCATCCAGCGCGTGCGCCTGGACGTCGAAGGCCGCCAACTTACTGTAATAAATGGACATTTGAAGTCCAAGCATGGCGAGTTGCTGCGCGCCGATGACGGCAGCCGCCCGGGCGCCAACATCCTGGAGTACCAGCCCGAGGCCCGCGCGCTCGGCAGCCTGCGCGCCGCACTGCGGCGCATGGGCGAGGCGATCGTCATGCGCCGCCTGGTGCTGGAGGAGCTGTCCGCCGGCAACCCGGTGATCGTCCTCGGCGACATGAACGACTCGCTGACGTCGGTCAGTTCCGAGATCCTGGCGGGCGAGCGGCCTTTCAAGAACTATGCCTGGACGCGCCGCCACGATGCCAGGCACGAAAATGACAGATACTCGGAAGAAGAAAACGAACAAATTCAAAGCGATATACGGCAGGTACGCCTTGAATCAGCCGAACGGATGTTCGTCCGCCGCGCCGAGCGGGACATGCTGTTCACCGCCAGTTTCAACGGCGTCTACGAAAGCATCGACCTGATCCTGCTGAGCCCGCATTTTCAGGAAGGCAGCGCCTGGCAGACGGGCCAGCTGGACTATCTGAAGTGCTTCAATGACCACCTGACGGACGGCTCGTTCGAGGAGGCGCCCTATAACAAACTGGCCTCCGATCACGGCCAGTTGGTGGCGACGCTCAGCTGGCGCTAGGCAGTCCACGCACAGCCCAGCACACCGCCCAACGCCCCCATTGGCGCTGGGATTCCAGGCGTACAGCACGGGTACAGCATGTGTGCAGCAACTGTACCGCACGTGTACAGCACCCGTATGTACAAAAAGTCGACTTGGGCGCCCCGGTGAGGCCCCGCCATACCCCCGGAAAGCGGCCCTTTCGGGCGCCCCGGGCGTGGCCGGGCGGGGGTGGGTGGGTGGGCCGTCTGGCCACGCCCGGCCCCGGATCAGCCGCCCGCGCGATCCCCGCCGAAACCGCGCAACACGCCGCTACAGCGCGTCGGCCGTATCCACCACAAAGGCGAATCGATCGGCCAGCGCGGCCAGTTCCATCTCGTGCAGATCCCGCGCGGCCATCACCTTGCCCGCCTCGGTCGGGTGCGGCAGATCCCGCGTGGCACACGCATCCGCCACCACGACCGCCGGGCCAAAGCCCACATCCAAGGCCGCCCGCGCCGTGGCACTGACGCACATATGCGTCATGAACCCCGTCAGGATCAGCGTGCGCTTGCCCAGACCCGACAGCTGATCGGCCAGATCGGTGCCCGCAAAGGCGTTGGGCAGCCCCTTGGTCACCACCACCTCGCCCCCCTCTGGCGCACAGGCGGGGATGAACGCCCCGCGCGCGTGGTCCAGATCGAAGGCGCCGCCCGCCTTACCCTGGTGACGCACATGGATGACCGTGCCGCCACCAGCGCGCACCTTGGCCGCGACGCGCGCCGCCTCGGCCGAGGCCGGGCCCGCATCCGGCAGCGCCAGGGCGTGGTTGGTGTATTCCTGCTGGCAGTCGATCATCACCAGCACCGATGCCGCGAGGTCTGGCTTGGCATAGGCCGCGCCGGCCATGGAAAGCAGTGTTTGAGCCATCGGGGAATCCTCTCGGGTTGGGGTCCGTAGATCACGGCATTAGCAGAACAGGCGGGGCGGGGCGCCAGGCCGAACCGCGCATCTGGGGCGGCGGCACATCCTGTCCAGGTGCCTAACCGGCCTCCGCTCAGCGCATCGGGGGAAACGTCGCGGCTTCCGCCCGGCAGCCGCGCTCGACCGCCAGGGTGCAGGCCCGCGGCACCAGCGCCTTCGACAGGCAGATCCGCACCTCGCGGATCAGCCCATCCCGGCAGGTCACCGCCAGTTGGTTGGCGCGCAGGTCGGGATTAGCCTCCAGAAACGCCTGCTCGATCACCTGGGGCGAAACCTCGACCGGGTCCTTCAGACGGCGCAGCAGATCGGGCCGCTGGATCATCGCATAGGCATCGCGGGACAGGCCGAAATAATCGCGGGCCGACAGAGCAGAACAACGCCCGTGTTTCTTCCACTGATGCCAGGCCAGACCGCGGCTGCCAAAGATGTCTGATTGCGCGTTGGTCAGCGACCGCGGCGGATCGCGCTGGGGCGTCGTGCAGTATTCGGGCCAGCCACGCTCGGCCTGGGGCCAAAGCCCGTGCAGCACCCAGCCATATTCGTGGCGCGGATCGCACTGCGGGGCATCGCGGGCATCCCCTTCAGCCTTGCACCAGGACGCGTTCCAGCTGAGCGCCAGCACGTAGTGCGTGAAATCCCCGGCCCGGTCCGCCGCAGTGACAGGCAGGGCGGCCAGACAGCCGATCAGCAGGATGACAAAACGCATGAGAATTCGGCTTTCCTTCCCGTTCTGGCACGCTTATATACGCGCAACTCCCCGCATCGAAACCGAGCTTGGCGCCCGCCGCCCCGGTCTTCGGACCCGGGGACACGTTTGCGCCGTGCGGAGGAGAATGCAATGGCCCAGGATCTGCCTTTGATGCCCAAGGCGACCGCCGTCTGGCTGGTCGACAACACCACGCTCAGCTTTCGCCAGATCGCTGACTTTGTCGGCATGCACGAGCTGGAGATTTCCGGCATCGCCGATGGTGAAGTGGCAATCGGGATCAAGGGATTCGACCCGATCACGAACGGCCAGCTGACCGCTGAAGAGATCACGCGCTGCGAGGGTGACACGATCGCGCGGCTGAAGCTGATCAAACGCGAGGTCGCCCCGCCGCAGAAAAAGAAGGGCCCGCGCTACACGCCCGTCTCCAAGCGAAAGGACCGCCCCTCGGCTATCGCCTGGCTAGTGCGCTACCACCCGGAGATGAAGGACAGCCAGATCTCGAAGCTCTTGGGCACGACCAAGCCGACGATCCAATCGATCCGGGATCGGACGCACTGGGACATCGCCAACATCCAGCCGGTCGATCCGGTGGCGCTGGGGCTCTGTACTCAGATCGCGCTGGACGCCGCCGTGCAGAAGGCCGCCGAAGAAAAGGCCAAACTGCAGGAAGCCGTGCCGACGCCCGAGGAGCGCATCTCGCTGATGCCGATCGCCGACAGCCTGAGCGAGCCTGAGCCGCCCCATCCGGGCGAGCGGCGCCCCAGCAACGTTGAAGGGTTCGAGAACTTCAGCCTGGACGATCCGCGCGGTGGCGACCGAGACGACGCCCTGGACATCGACCCCAATGCGGTCGATCCGGACGCGCTGTTCAACCTGCCGCGTGGCCGGGGCAAGGATGACGACGACTGAGATGACGTCAGCAGAACCGGCGGCCCCGCCGCCGCCCAAAGGTTTCTTCAAGCGGCTATTCAAGCCCCGCAAGCCCATCGTGGCCGTCGTGCCGATGTCGGGCGCTATCATGGCGAACGGCAGCATCGGGCGCGCCTTTGACGATGCGCAACTGGCCCCGCTGTTCGAGAAAGCCTTCACGATGGCCGGCATCCGGGCGGTGGCACTGGCCATCAATTGCCCCGGCGGTTCCCCAGTACAAAGCTCCATGATCGGGGCGCGCATCCGTCGGTTGGCCGACAAGTACCAGGTGCCGGTCTATGCGTTCTGCGCTGATGTGGCGGCCTCGGGCGGGTACTGGCTGGCCTGTGCCGCGGACGAGATCTATGCCGACGACTGCTCGATCGTCGGCTCGATCGGCGTGATCGCGCAAAGTTTCGGCCTGCACGAGGCGATCGGCAAGCTGGGGGTGGAGCGCCGGGTGCACACCGCGGGCGGCTCCAAGTCGTTCTGGGATCCGTTCAGCCCCGAAAAGCCCGAGGATGTCGACCGTCTGCTGCACCTGCAGGGCCAGATGCACACCACCTTCATCGACTGGGTGAAATCGCGGCGCGGCGACCGGCTGAGCGACGAAACCGAGCTATTCGACGGCAGCTTTTGGGTGGGCCGCGAGGCGCACGGCCTGGGCCTGGTCGACGGGCTGGGCCATCTGGTCCCGGTGATGACCGAAAAGTTCGGCGACAAGACGCGCTTCCGCGTGCTGGCCCGCAAGAAGGGGCTCTTCGCCCGCGCCGGATTGCCGGGGGCAGACACCCTGGCCGACGAGATCGCGGTCAGGGGCCTCTACGCACGCTTCGGCCTCTGACAGGGCAGCGCAGACGCCCTATTGCGGGCAACGCTCCATCTCCGGCATCTCGGTGCTTTGACGCACCATCACCCACCGGCAGCTTTCGACGATCAGGCGCCCCTGGCGTCCCGGCAGATCCTCGGTGATGAATATCGTGTCCGCGCTGAAGCCCAGCGCCGGGTCGTCAATCAGGGCGGGCAGAATGCGGATCGTCTCCTGGTAGTCGAAATCCGGGCGGCAGGCCGTGGCATAGCCCGATATCCGACCGTCAGCCTCGGCCACCTTGCCGGTGTAGAGCGAGGCCGTGCGCCGCTTCAGCTCCTCATCCTCGGCTGTCCAGGTGGCGATGTCGATGCGGTCGCCTTGCTGGATCACGCGGATGTCCAAGCGTAGCTGGAAGACGCCGGGCAGCCCCTCCTCGGTCCGGTCACAGGCGACGATCCCGCTATAGGAACCGGTCATGCTGGGCGCGTCGGCCAGGGCCGCGCCGGCAACGAAAAGGCTGGCGATCATACCAGTTAGGTGTCTCATGGAGCTTCCTCCGTATGGCAGTGTCTGCGGGGCAGCGAACGCGCGGCCGTCTCACCAGGGAACTGTCACCGAAAGGCTGTCGCGGCACAACCGCAGGCGTTGTCTTTTGCGGCTAGCTCGCGTCTCCTACCGCACGGGAGAGGCCAGCGGGTCCAATAACGTGCGTCCGCCGTCCACGCCCAGCACCTGCCCGGTGACATAGCTAGCGCGCTCCGAGGCCAGGTAGAGCACGGCCTCCGCCGCCTCCTCCATCTCCGCCAATCGGCCCATGGGCGTGACCTTGATCATCTCGTCACGCAGCTCGTCATGCTCGCGGAAGGCCGACAGCAACCGCTCGGTCATCACCCCGCCCAGCGCCACACCGTTCACGCGGATACCCTGCGACGCCAGGCTGGCCGCCATCGAGCGCGTCAGTTGATCCAGGGCCGCACAACTGACCGAAAAACTCAGCAGCGCCGGCACCGTGCGCACCGCCGCGATGGACGAGATGTTGACGATCGCGCCCCATTCCTCGTTGTCCTCTTCAATGCGGGCAATCATCCGCTTGGCCACGGCCTGGCTCAGCTGGAACACGGCATTGACGTTATTGCCCATCGCCAAGTCAAAGTGCTCACGCTCGATCTTCAGAAAGCTGGCTGGCTCGCCAACGGTTTGGGCGGAATTGACCAGCACGTCGATGCGCTCGAACTTGTCCAGCGTGGCCGCTACCAGGTTGGTGATGCACAGCTTGTCCTGCGCGATGTAGTGGAACTGCGCCAACCGATCCGCATGCTCTTCCAGCAGCGCGGATGTGCTGTCCAGCTCGCTTTCGTCGCTGTCGGCCAGCATGACCGACGCGCCCTCCTCCAGAAACCGCTTCGCGACCGCACGACCGATATCCTGGCCGGCACAAGTGACAATGACGGCTTTGCCTTCCATGGCGTCAGACATGGTTCGCTCCCTCTGGCTGGCCCGAACCTAAGCGCGCCCAGCCCCGCTGACCAGTGCTTTTGCCGTGGGTACGCTGGCCGGCGGCCTTGCCAAAGCGACGTTTGACAGGCCGGGCGCACCGGCTACCCTGCGCGCAAAAGACGTGGGTGGAAACGCTTGGGAGGACCACCATGGCAGAGGCCTACCGTACCGGCCTGGACCGGAATGCTGCGAATTATCAGCCGCTGACCCCGCTCAGCTTTCTGGCACGTTCCGCCGCCGTCTTCCCCGAGAAGATGGCCGTGGTGCACGGGCCCGTACGGCTGCGCTACGCGGAGTTTTACGCCCGGGCCCGGCAGCTGGCCAGCGCGCTGGAACAGGCGGGCGTGGGGCCGGGCCAGACGGTGTCGGCCCTGCTGTTGAACACGCCCCCGATGCTGGAGGCACATTATGGCGTGCCGATGATGCGGGGCGTGCTGAACGCGCTGAACACGCGCCTGGATGCGGCCGGGATCGCCTTCATCCTGGACCATGGCGAATGCCAATTGGTCATTGTCGACAGCGAGTTAGCACCGTTGCTACGCGATGCGCTGCCGCTGATGCAGACGCCCCAGCCCACGGTGGTGGAATATGTCGATCCCACGGTCGATGTCCCCGCGACCGGGATCGGCCAGGACTACGAGGCGTTCCTGGCGACCGGCGATGCGGGCTATGCGTGGCAGCCGCCTGAGGACGAGTGGGACGCGATTGCGCTGAACTATACCTCGGGCACCACGGGCAACCCCAAGGGCGTCGTCTACCACCACCGGGGCGCCTATCTGCTGGCCACCGGCAACGTCGTCCACGGCGCCATGACGGGCGATGCCGTCTATCTGT
This sequence comes from Pseudomonadota bacterium, assembly GCA_039026375.1. Classification (GTDB taxonomy): domain Bacteria; phylum Pseudomonadota; class Alphaproteobacteria; order Rhodobacterales; family Rhodobacteraceae; genus Thermohalobaculum. Next base: position 3,663 of record JBCCML010000053.1, on the reverse strand, counting down.
GGACGCTGCCGATGTTCCACTGCAATGGCTGGTGCTTCCCCTGGTCCCTGTCGGTGGTGGGCGGCTGCCATGTCTGCTTGCGCCAGGTGCGCGCCAAAGCGATCTTTGACTTGATCGCGGACGAGCGCGTGACCCACATGTGCGGCGCCCCGATCGTGATGTCGACGCTGCTGAACGCCCCCGCCGGGGACAAGCGCGCCTTTGAGCACCGCGTCGATTTCCGCACCGCGGCCGCGCCGCCCCCCGAAAGCGTGCTGGCCGCCATGGGCGATGCGGGCTTTGACGTCACCCACCTCTACGGCTTGACCGAGGTCTACGGCCCCGCGGTCATCAACGACTGGAAGGCCGAGTGGAACGCCCTGCCCGTGATCGAGCAGGCAGCACTGAAAGCCCGCCAGGGCGTCAACTATCAAGCCCTTGAAAACATTGACGTCTGCGACCCTGAGGACCTGTCCTCCGTCCCCCGTGACGGCGAAACAGTCGGCGAGATTATGATGCGCGGCAACGTCGTCATGAAGGGTTATCTGAAAAATCCCCAGGCGACGGAGGAAGCCTTTCAGGGCGGCTGGTTCCACACCGGCGATTTGGCGGTGATCCATCCAGACGGTTACATCCAGATCAAGGATCGCGCCAAGGACGTTATCATCTCGGGCGGCGAGAATATCTCGTCGATCGAGGTGGAGGATACGCTCTTCAAGCACCCGGCGGTGGCGCTGGTGGCGGTGGTTGCCAAGGCCGACGAGAAGTGGGGCGAGACGCCGTGCGCCTTCGTGGAATTGAAGCCCGGGGCCGCGGCCACGGCGGATCAGCTGATCGCGTTTTGTCAGGAGAACCTGGCCCGCTTCAAGTGCCCGCGCCACGTGGTTTTCGTAGATCTTCCAAAGACTTCGACCGGCAAAGTCCAAAAATTCCAGCTGCGCAAAATGGCCGAGACGGTCTGACCCGGCCCCACCCTTTGGCCGGCCAAACCGGCGACCAGCTCAGAGCCCCCGGAACGGCCGGGGGCGCTGGTCTGCGATGACGATACTAGACGATACTAGAAGATCCTCGCCGCACGCACCCCGCCGGGACGGCCACTCAGCCGCGTCTCGCCGCCCGACGACACGCGCCAAGTGATATTGTGGTGTTAAACATCCGCTAACCCGATATCCGTGATTTTATTCGAAATAAAGTCACGTGGCGTCCTCTAATGCCGAGTGACATTACGGGCCGTCCTGCGGCTGCGCGCGTGGCGGTCGCTCGCCCAACAGCACGACCGCTAAAAACCCGCCCCAACGACCCGACCACCATGTCAGCCCCCTTGTGAGGTCTGTCACTTCCAGCACCCCGCAGATGTGGGAATCAGACGGCCAAGGAATTTGCCGGAGGTGTCAGAATGACGGACGTTGTGGGGCTGGTCGCGGCTGGGTTGGTGCTGGCGACATTTTCGATGAAGACGATGTTCTGGCTGCGCATGACGGCCATCGCGTCGAACATCGCGTTCATCTGGTACGGGATTTCCATGGACCTGATGCCCATCTGGGCGCTGCACGCGGTGCTGCTGCCGCTGAACGTCTGGCGTTGCGCAAGGCCCTGGTGGGCCCAGCGTCAGTCCACGTCGACCCGGATTGCATAAGTCTGGAAGAAGGCCGCCAGCGCGTCGACCGGCGCGCGATGCTCGATCACTGCCATGCCGATCTCGAACGAGGCCACCTCCGGCGCATCCAGATACCAACCATTTAGATCAAGGAAGACCACCGCGCCCAACCACCCAAGCCGCTTGTTGCCGTCAACCAAGGGGTGGCGGGTCGTGATCCCCTCGAACATCAACGCGGCCAAATGGAAGGGGCCGGCGTCTGGTTCATACTGGTGGGCCGAGCGCGCGCGCTCGAACCGCGCGATCAGGTCATCGGGCGCGCGCACCTTTAGCTCCACACCCTGTGCATCTATCAACGATCGCAGATAAGCGAGAATGCCCTCAGGGTCGGGCCAATCGGTGTCCGTCACTGCCCGAACAGCTTGAGCGTATGGGCGTACCGCTTGCCCATCTTCTCGGCCGACGCCCGCGTGCGTTCGTAGGACGAGTCGGTCTTCGCCACAGTCATCTTCCCATCAGTGACGGAGACCTGCACCTCCGTCCCAACCACCGCCCCCATGGCCCGAAGCTCCTCCCGCGTGACGGGATGATGGCGCCGTTCCCGGTACGCTTGATGCCGGTGGTTTTGTTCATACGGATGTATGTACGCACTGTCGGGAGAAACTACGACTTCCGCGAGGAGGTCATTCGGCTAGCGATTCCAAAGCTTCAGTATCGAAATATCTGTCAACCTTGTCTAACTCGGCAGAAACACCGGGGTCAGTAAATAGACTACGAACCGCCGTACTTCCAAAAAAACGCGTTGCGGCACGAAGTGCTTGCTGACCCTCCATCTGAACAGCTTTCTGAAGTTCTTCGCGACAGTCCAAGAGCATAAGCCGGTTAAAAACGTCGGCGTAACCCTTAGCTGTAATTTCAGACGCTCCAGGAGCCAGAGAAACAATATCTCGGGCGCCCTCATGATGAGACAAGGCGATCAGCACCCATCTTACGAGCGCCAGATTGTCTTCGGGGGTCGCGTTATCAACAATGCACCTTTTCAGGTCATCTTCGAATAGGCCTGCCTCCACATCAGTGCTCACTGTTAGGCCGATTGACATAAGGACAATTGATAAAGCTCTGACCAACATTCCTCACCTCGCAAACTTCTTGTACTTGATCCGCTTGGGCTCGACCGAATCCGGACCCAGGCGGCGGATCTTGTCGGCCTCGTAGTCCTCGAAGTTGCCCTCGAACCACTCGACGTGGCCCTCGCCCTCGAAGGCCAGGATGTGGGTGCAGAGCCGATCCAGGAAAAACCGGTCGTGGCTGATGACCACGGCGCAGCCGGCGAAGCTCTCGATGGCGTCTTCGAGGGCGCGCAGCGTCTCGACGTCCAGGTCGTTCGTGGGCTCGTCCAGCAGCAGCACGTTGCCGCCCGAACGCAGCAGCTTGGCCATGTGGACGCGGTTACGCTCGCCGCCCGAGAGTAGTTTGACCTTCTTCTGCTGGTCGCCGCCCTTGAAGTTGAACGCCCCGCAATAGGCGCGGGAGTTGATCTCGGCGTCACCCAGCGGCAGGACGTCGAGGCCCTCGGAGATCTCCTCCCACACCGTTTTCTCGCCATCCAAGCTGTCGCGCGACTGGTCCACGTAGCTGAGCTGCACCGTGTCGCCGAATTCGACCGAGCCTTCGTCGGGCGTTTCCTGCCCGGTCAGCATGCGGAACAGCGTGGATTTGCCCGCGCCGTTCGGACCGATGACGCCGACGATGCCGCCGGGCGGCAGGCTGAAGGTCAGATCCTCGATCAGCAGGCGGTCGCCGTAGCCTTTCTTCAGGCCCTCGACCTCGATCACCTTGGAGCCCAGCCGCGGCCCGTTCGGTATGACGATCTGGGCGGTGGTGATCTTCTCGCGCTCGGACTGGCTGGCCAGTTCCTCGTAGGCGTTGATGCGGGCCTTTTGTTTGGCCTGGCGGGCCTTGGCGCCCTGGCGGATCCAGGCCAATTCGCGGTCCAGCGTGCGCTTGCGGGATTTGTCCTCGCGCGCTTCCTGTTCCAGGCGCTTGGCCTTTTGTTCGAGCCAGGAGGAGTAGTTGCCTTCGTAGGG
>JBCCML010000052.1:0-38030 GCA_039026375.1 Pseudomonadota bacterium | reverse complement strand
TGCGGGTCGAGGAGGTCGTGCTGCGCGCGGGCGTGGCCAAGGGCACGTTCTTCGCCCATTTCCGCGACAAAGACGTCCTGATGGAGCGGCTGATCGGCCCCAAGATCGACGCCGAGCTGGACCGCATCGCCGCTCTGCCGACGCCCCGGACGGTGGACGATCTGGTCACAGCACTGCTGCCGCTGATCCAGGTGATGACCGCAGAGCGCTGCGTATTCGACGTCGTCTTCCGCTATTCTGGTGCCGCGGCCGTCGAGGAAGTGGGCGCCGTGGCCGCCACCTTCGCGCGCTTCATCGACGTCATGGCTGACCGCCTGGCCGACGGGCCGTTCCGCCGCGACCTGACGCCCGAGCTACTGGCCGATGGTGTCCACGCCTTCGTCCTGCACGCCATGGCGGCCAAGTTCTGCGCCCTGGCCGGGCAAACGCCCCTGGAAGAACGGTTGGCGGGCTACCTGCGCGCCTGGCTGCTACCCGCGACCGCATAGTCTGTGATCGCCCGGCCCTCGATCGCCCGGTCCGCCCCACCTACCCCACAGGCGGCAGCACCCTGACCACCAGGCGGCACAGCTCGGCCCGCCGGCTGACGCCGGTCTTGGCCAGGATCGCCGCCACCTGGTTCTTGGCGGTCACTGGCGTTGTCCCCCGCTGCTCGGCAATATCTGCGACAGACAGGCCCTGCAGGATCAGCCGGCAGACATCTGCTTCCGCCTGGGTCAGCCCATAAAGCGCCACGAACCGGTCGATCCGCATCTGGGGCACGCGCTCGGGGTCGATGATCGTGACCAGCGCGCCCTCCAATTCCGGATCCAACTCGCCCTTGGCGTCGCGCAGCGGGGTCACGTCGATCAGATAGGGCATGGCGCCAGAGGCCCGCTCGATCACCATCGGCGCATCGGGGGCATCATCCTCGCCGCGCACCGTCGCCGCGGCCCGGGCGATGGCCGCCTGCAGGGCCGCTGTCACGTCCGGATCGCGCGCCCGCAGTCGATCATCGGGGCCCAGGCTCAGCCCATCGCCCTGATCAAAGATCTCGCGGGCCAGCGCATTCTGCACCACCACCTCGCCCGCCGGTACGGCGATCGCCATGCCGATCTGCACCCGGTCCAGCACGCTCAGCACGGCCTTGTAGAGGATCTTCAACCGCCGGAACGTCCGCCCGATCTCGGCCGCCTTGGTCAGATGGGGCAACAACGGCGCCAACTGCGCCGCCGCCCCCTCCGGCACAGCGTCCAGATCCACGTGGTAGGACAGCCCCAGCGCATCGAACCACGCCTGGTCGTCGTTCAGCCTGCCCACCAGCCGGCGGCGCACCTTCAGGCGGCGCTGCAGCAGGCGAAAGTCGGCCCGCCCGTCCAGGTCCAGCCCGCCCGAGATCTGGTGATCCTCCAGCAGTTTGTGCCTGGGCTCGGGCCGCACGCGGTCCCAGTCCGCATCTTGCAGATGGTGCAGGCGTACCCCGTAATACATGCCCCAGAACGTGCGCGAGAACGCCAGCAGCCGCGAGTCCATCAGAAACAGCGGCCGCGCCTTGGGATCGGGGTTGCGGATGAACAGCGCCGCGGTGCGCGCGTCACCCAACTCGGCCACCGCATCCAGGGCATGACGCCAGCGGCCGGGGTCGACCGCGGCCTCGTAGATGCGCCCCAGCGCCGCGTAGCCATCTTTTTCCATCAAAGCCCCTTGTGATCCAAACGGATCATGCGGCGCGTCCCGACTCAGAGCAAGATGTCCGCGTTCGCTGTCGTGGGGCGGCGGGTTTATTTCAGAACGAAACACTTTTTTGCAGATCTCGGCGCGGACCCCTGGGGCCCGCGCCTTTTCGCTTGAGGGCTGCCGAGGTGCCCGCAATCCGTCGCCTGTCACAGTCCCTTCGGAACCGTTGCCGTCCCGGGATCACCCTTGATTGCCGCCTCAACAGCTGTCGCGAAGGCCGTGTTGAACGCTTCAATCCCAGCGGCATCCGTGGCGCCGAAACTGGTCGCGTCACAGTTCATACGGTCCGCTGACCGGTTCTTCATGTAGATCAAGACCATGCGGTTTGACTCGGACGCGCCGGTGCCGAAATCCGTGGCGCCCACCTGCTGCGCGCCCAGATTGATCTTGGCCGCGACTCCGGCACCGCCCTGCATCGTAAAGCCCAGGTTGAACGACACCGGACCTGGCACCAGCAGATAGCCTGCCGTCAGGCCCGTGCTGTCGGCAGTTGCCGGCGATGTCAGGAACGCATTGTGCAGCGCCTGGCGGATGCGCCAAAGCTCTGCCGCCAAATCACGGCGGGTCAGAAAGGCCTGCTTCTCCTCGATGCTCAGAGACATCGGGGCCTGGATTTGCCCGGTCTCCAGGTCAACGGCCTTGAAAGTGACCCGGTGCCGATCGAGGTTCGAGAGAAACGCCGTCAGCTCGACCGCGCTTTTCTCCGCGCCCCCGTCGCGGGCGCCAGGGTACTGCGCCAACAGACTGGCCGAGATATTGCCGCCGCGGCTTTCGGTTGATGTGAACTTGTAGCCCAGCATCCCGGTCAGCCCCAGGGATGGTGCCGCCAAGGGCAGCCCCACCTGACCGGAGTTTGACGTCGTCTCGGCCAACGCCGCGGTGAAGAACACCCCCGCCAGACACAGCTCATCCGGGAAGTTTACGTCCGTCTGCTTGCCCTCGGCCTGGACCCAACCCTCATACTCGCGCAGGCCTTCACTGGCCGCCTGCACCACGTCATGGAATGAAAATCCGGCGCTGGGCCGGGTACAGCCCGCTGCCGTCAGCAGGCACATCATCAGGATCAGAATACGCATGGCTCAAACCTCCTCATGCTTCAAATGCCTCGCGGCTAGCGCATCAGGAGGTGGGCGTCATGGGCCGTTCGGATCATGCGGGCGGATTTGCGGTGTGGTCGGCCAAGTCGACTTGGTTGGAACACACTTGGCATACGCTTGTCATACGCAAGTCATACGCCTTGTTTGACAGCGCCAAGGCGGGTATAGGCCGCCCGAAATCTCTGACCGAGGTACGCTTATGCCCAAGATCAACGGGAACGAAATTCGCCGTGGCAACATCATCGAACACAACGGTGGCCTGTGGGTTGCCGTCAAAACCGATCATGTGAAGCCCGGCAAAGGCGGCGCTTTCGCGCAAGTCGAGCTGAAGAACCTGCGCAATGGCTCGAAGCTGAACGAGCGCTTCCGAAGTGCTGACAAAGTCGAGCGTGTGCGCCTGGAACAGCGCGACCAGCAATTCCTCTACGAAAATGACGGGATGCTGGTGTTCATGGACACTGATACTTACGAACAGATCGAACTGCCGGCCGATATATTGGGTGAAGCGCGCCCGTTTCTGCAGGACGGCATGACGGTGCAGATCGAATACTATGATGCCGAGGCGCTGAGTGCGGCCCTGCCCGAGAAGGTAGTCTGCAAAGTTGCCGAGACTGAGCCCGCCATCAAGGGTCAGACGGCGGCAAACTCCTTCAAGCCGGCGGTGCTGGACAACGGCGTGCGCATCATGATCCCGCCCTTTGTCGAGGTCGAGACGGATGTGGTCGTCAATACCGAGACGTTCGAGTACGTTGAAAGGGCCTAAGTGGCTGGTTCTGCTAACATAAATCTGATGATCCAGGCCGCCCGCAAGGCCGCCCGGCGGCTGGTCCGCGACTTTAACGAGGTCGAAAATCTGCAGGTTTCGGTCAAGGGTATCGGCGATTTTGTCAGCGCCGCAGACCGCAAAGCCGAGGAAACGATCCGCGAAACCCTGATGGAGGGGCGGCCGAATTATGGCTGGCTGGGCGAGGAGTCTGACCCCATCCCCGGCAAGGACCCAACCCGGCGCTGGATCGTCGATCCGCTGGACGGTACGACGAACTTCCTGCACGGGATCCCGCATTGGGCGATCTCTATCGCATTGGAACACAAGGAAGAAATCGTCGCGGCGGTGATCTATGATCCGGCCAAGGACGAGATGTTCGTGGCCGAAACCGGTGCTGGCGCCTGGCTGAACGACCGGCGCATCCGCGCCTCGGCCCGGCGCGAGACGACGACGATGCTGTTCGGCACGGGCTTTCCCTATGGCGGCAAGCAATTCCTGAAGGAGACCCTGCAGGATACGGCACGGGTGCTGCCCACCTCGGCCGGGGTCCGCCGGAACGGGGCCGCGGCGTTGGACCTGGCCTATGTGGCCGCAGGCCGCCTGGACGGCTTCTGGGAATATCGCCTGCAGCCCTGGGACATCGCGGCGGGGGTGCTGCTGGTCCGAGAGGCGGGCGGTTTCGTCGGCACGATCGCTGAGAAGCGCGAGCACACAAACCCGCTTTCAACCGGAGATGTGCTGGCCGCCGCGCCTGAGGCGTACGCCCATCTGCAAGGCGTCGTGGGGGCCGGTTAAACCCCTAAGAATGCAGGAAATCGTGCGTTTTACTTGGTTTCTGCAGTAGATAGGCCTAGGGTTTCACGACACTGCGCATGAGGCGGGCGGATGAGTTTGCAGGACGCACCTGACCGGGCGTTCACACAGCCAACACGGCAGATCGTGTTGATGGTTCTGGTGCTGGCGGCTGTCGGCACCGGGGCATTTTTGCTGGCCGCTCAGATCCGCACGGTCGTCTTCGCCAATATCTATCTGAACGCTTTCATTGGCATTGTGTTCGTGGTGGGGGTGTTGGCGACGTTCTGGCAGCTGAGCCAGGTCATGGCGTCGGTGCGCTGGCTGCGAAACCTGCAGACCGGTCTGAAGGGCCACGAGTTCACCCAACCGCCGGCGATGCTGGCGTCGATGGGGCCGATGATCCGCGAGGGGCGGATCAAGAAGCGTCTGGCCACGTCGGCCACGCGCTCGATCCTGGACAGCATCGCCGTGCGCCTGGACGAGAGCCGGGACATCACGCGATACATCGCTAACTTGCTGATTTTCCTTGGCCTTCTGGGAACTTTTTGGGGCCTGTCGCTGACCGTTCCCGCGGTGGTCGACACCATCCGCTCGTTGGCGCCGCAGGACGGCGATACCTCGGATATCACCGTTTTTGACCGTTTGATGACCGGGTTGGAAAGCCAGTTGGGTGGCATGGGGACGGCATTTGCGTCGTCGCTGGTTGGGCTGGCTGGTTCCTTGGTCGTGGGCCTTCTTGAGCTATTTGCCGGTCACGGCCAGAACCGGTTTTATCGCGAGTTGGAAGACTACCTGACACAGTTCACGCGGCTGGGTTTGGTCAGCGAGGGCGAGGGGCCGGAAGGCGCCCTGATCTCGTTATTGGAACGCGTTGACGAGGGGCTGGAGCGCACGGCTGACTTTGCCGAAAGCGCGGAATCTGCCCGGATCGAGGCAGAGCGGCGCCTGGCGGCGACGGCCGAAGTTGTCTCGAAGATGGCCGCAGAGATCGAGAAAGAGCGCAGTCTGGTTGCCCAACTGGTGACAGAGATGCGCGAAGCGCGCGAGATGGAGTCGACCCGCGACCACGCAACGCTGACCGTTCTGAAGCGGATTGATCAAGGTCAGAACCAGCTTGCTTCGGCTCAGCAGTCTGTGGCCGATGCCTTCGAGCGTGGCCCACGCGGCGCGACCAGCGGGGGCGGTTTCGATGCGGAGACCCGCAACCATATCCGGTCGATGGACAAGCAACTGCGTGCCATGGCCGATGACGTGGCCGTCGGTCGGCACGAGGCGCTGAACGCAATCCGGGCGGAGTTGCGGGCGTTGACCAACCTGATCGACATGCGCACGCGCGAAACCGAGAGATAGGCGATGGCGCTTGCCCGCCGCAATCAAACGCGCATTTCGGGGTCGATCTGGCCCGGTTTCGTCGATGCGCTGACCGCCCTGTTGCTGATCCTGATGTTCGTGCTCTCGATCTTTATGATCGTTCAGTTTTCGCTTCGGGAAGAACTGACTGGGCGAAACCAAGAGGTGCAGGAACTAGGCGACGCCCTGGTCGTAAGCGAAGGCCGGGTCAGCGATCTGACGGCGCAACTTGCGCAGCTGTCCGATGCCCTGGGACTGGAACGCGCCCGGTCTGCCGAATTGGAGACGGATCTGGGAGATGTCCGTGCAACGCTTACGGCGGAGCGTGGCGAGGTCAGCCGGTTGGAGGCTGCCCTTGCCGCCATGAGCCAAGCGCGCCAGGCCGCGGAGAGCGAGGTTTCTCGGTTGGAAGGTGCTTTGGCATCCACCCAATCCGAAGCTGAGGTGTTGAACCAGGCCCTGGCTGGCGCCCGAACGGAAATTGACGATCAACTGGAAGCTGCCCGTCTGGCCGCAGCCCGTCGTGAGGCGTTGGAGGCACTGGTCGCCAATCTGGAGGCGGATCGGGATGCCCGGGACGCCAGGATCGTAGAACTGGATGCGGCGCGCGCGCGAACCCTGGCACTGCTGGAAGCGCTGGAGGCTGAAAAGGCCGCCGCTGACGTTCGGATTACTGAATTGGAAAGCGATGCGGAAGCTGCAGCGGCCACGATCACAGAGGAGGCCGCGCGGCGGGCGGATATGCTGGCCGTGATCGCGGCCCTGCAGGAGGAACAGAGTACGGCGCAAGCCCAGATCAGCACTCTGGAGGCCGCAGGTGCCGAAGCGCAAGCTGCCATTGAGGAATTGACCGCCGAGCGCGCAGCGGCGCTGGCAGTTGCCGAGAGCCTGCGCACCGCCAGCGCGTCCGACGCCGCCGAGATTGAAGCGCTGCAAGCCCGGAACGCTGCGGTGATTGCGCAGATTGAACAATTGAGCAGCGAGCAGGCACTGGCCCTTGCCGCCATCGCTCGGCTGGAGGCGGAGCGCGATGCATCCGCCAATGCCGAGGCCGCGTCTGCCGCGTCGGCTGCCGAGTTGCAAACCGATCTGACAGCCGCCCTGGCGCGGGCGCAAACTCTGGCTACAGCTCTGACCGAGGAGGAGGAGGCCCGCCTGCTGGAAGCGGCCGCTGCCGAGGCGTTGCGCGCGCGATTGGAGGCAAGCTCGGCTGAGCTGGATGCGGTTACCTTGGCGCTAGAGCAGGCCCGTGCAGAGGCAGAGCAAACCTTGACCCTGCTTGCCGCGGCAGAGATGGCGCGTCAGCAGTTGACCGAGGAGGCACTGTCTTCGGCGGACCAACTGGATCAAGAGGCTGTGTTGCGGCGCATCGCCGAGGCGGCGTTGGCCGATGCTGAGGCGCAGACGCTGGCCGAGCAACGCCGGGTCGCCTTGCTGAGCGCGCAGGTGCAGGAACTGAACGCTCAGTTGTCGGCATTGCAGGGGTTGCTCAACGAAGCGGAAGCGCGTGACCGCGACTCTCAGGTGCAGATTGCAGCCCTTGGGTCACAGCTGAACCAGGCGCTTGCAGCCCGAGTGTCGGAGCTGAGCCGGTTCCAGTCTGAGTTTTTTGCCCGGATGCAGGAGGTGTTGGGCGATCGTGACGATATCCGTGTGGTCGGCGATCGCTTTGTCCTGCAGTCAGAGGTCCTGTTCGGGACCGGCTCTGCCCAGTTGGGGGCCGCCGGACGTCAGGAACTGTCAAAGCTGGCTGACGTTGTGCGACAAGTCGCCGACGAGGCCCCGGCCGAGCTGGATTGGATCCTGCGGGTGGATGGCCACACCGACCGCCGGCCGATCACGCCGGGTGGACGGTACCGCGACAACTGGGACCTGAGCCAGGCCAGGGCCCTGTCGGTTGTGCGGTTTCTGATCGACGTCGAGGGGATACCGCCCGAACGGTTGGCGGCAACCGGTTTCGGCGAGTTCAGGCCGATCTCTGATGGTGAAGATGCGGAGTCACTGGCGCGTAACCGCCGGATCGAGTTCAAGTTCACCGAGCGCTGACGGGACCTTGTGGTCCCGCTCGTCCGTTGTCGTGCGCCCGATGGGCGCCCGCCGCCGGCCGACCCGGCCCGCCCCCACCCCCACCGCCGCCAGGCGCTGCGCGCCCTGGCGCGGTTTGGGTGCGGGCGCGGTTTGGGTTCGATCGGTGAGAGGCCTAGTTGGCCAAGGTGCCGATCAGCCGGGCGATGTCGCTCTCCAACGGGAAGGAGAGCGTGCCCATGACGCCAAACCCCAGCAGCGGCGGCAGCACATAGAACCGCAGCATGAAGAAGAACCAGGTGGCGAAGAGGGGCACCAGCGGCTCGACCAGAAAGCCCGGCGTGATCGGGCGGAAAACTCGCAAGATTGGGTTGGTGGTGCGCACAATGATCCGCATGAAGCCCCAGGAGCTATCTTCGGCCAGGAACAGACGCAGGGCTGCGCGGCCGACCAGGGTCCACATGATGGCCCCCAAAACGTAGTCCAGGACCAGCACCCAGATGGGCAAGCTCATGGTGCAGGCGGTCCAGCCAACGGGGCCGCTATCCCATCAAGCGGCGGCACTGTGGCTACTGCGTCTTTTCCAGGATCGTCCTGCCGGCCGGCAGGCGCACCTCGTCCACCATACGCTGGGTCTCGACGTCCGGTTCCTCCGTCATAAGGCTGACCACCACCATGGCGACCAGGCTGACGGGCATCCCGATCATGCCAAAGCGCAGGCCGTCCAGGCCCCACCAGGGCTCCATCGACCCGGTTTGGATCATATAGAGATAACCGGCACCGGCGGTGAAGCCGGCAAACATCCCAGCGATGGCGCCTTCCCGGTTGGCGCGTTTCCACCAGATCCCCAACACCAATGGGAAGAACAACCCGGAACAGGCGAAACAGAAGGCCCAGGCCACAGCGCCGAGGATGCCTGTCAATTGCAGGGATGCGACGGCTGCTGCCGCCACCCCGATGACGATCAGCAGGGCGCGGGCGACCAGCAGCCGGATCTTTGTGTCTGCCTTGGGGTTCACGATCTTGTAGTAGAGATCGTGGCTGATCGCGTTGGCGATTGCCAGCAGCAGGCCGTCCGCGGTCGACATCGCAGCTGCCATCCCGCCTGCCGCCACGAGGCCGGAGATGACGTAGGGCAGCCCCGCAATCTCGGGTGTTGCCAGCACCACAATGTCAGCGCGCATCAGCAGCTCGTGCACCTGCAGCAAGCCGTCGGCATTCACGTCTTCGATTTTTAGGAACGCCACTTCAGACCACTTCTGGATCCAATCCAACGCCAGCACTTCCTCGATCGGTTTGCCGATAATGGCCGTGGGCAGGTTGGGGTCTAGCAATTGCAGCTTGCTGAACGTCGCCAGCGCCGGCGCGGTGAAGTACAGCAGGAAGATGAACAGCAGTGACCACGCCACGGATTTGCGCGCCGCGCGGACCGAGGGAGTCGTGAAATAGCGCATCAGGATGTGCGGCAGCGAGGCAGTGCCCGCCATCATGCACAGTGCCAAGGTCACGAACTTCCAGGTTGCCATCGAATCCCAGCCACCGGGGTCGTTTTGGGGAACGGTTAGTGCCGTCAGCCCCCCATCCTTGATCGCCTCCGCCTGGACAAAGCCAAGTTGTGCCTCCAGCTCGGTGATGCGCTGGACAGCCTCGCCGTAGGTGAAGTGGGGCAAGACGCCGAACCCTTGCGCGTTCGACATCCAGATCACAGGAACCAGGTAGGCGATGATCAGCACGATGTACTGCGCGACCTGGGTCCAGGTCACGGCCCGCATCCCGCCCAACATCGAGCACAGCAGGATGCCGAGCAGGCCAAACCACACGCCCAGTTCGAACGGAATTTGTAGTGCGCGCGCCGCAATCGTGCCCGTCGCATTGATCTGGGCGGTCACATAGGTAAACGACGCTACGGCCAGGATCATCACGGCCAAGAAGCGCGCGACGTTGCCGCCGTACCGCGTGCCGATGAAGTCAGGCACCGTGTAACATCCGAACTTGCGCAAGTATGGTGCCATCAGCGAGTTCACGAGCACGTAGCCGCCGGTCCAGCCGACGATGAAGCCCAGATAGCCGAACCCACCGAAATAGATGCCGCCCGCCAGCGCTACGAACGACGCCCCCGACATCCAGTCCGCCGCTGTGGCCATGCCATTGAAGACCGGCGGCACTTGGCGGCCAGCGACATAATAGTCATCAACCTGCATGGTGCGGCTGAGAACGCCGATTGCCGCGTAGACCAAGATGGTGAAGCCCACAAACAGAATGCCGATGGTCTCGGCACTGACGCCGAAATACTCCAGCACCGCCATCAACGCGATGAAGACCAGAAAACCACCGGTGTAGAGACCGTAGATCTTCGGCAAATTGTCGATGAAATCGCCCTTCATGGCGTAGCCCCCGGATCTTAGTCGTCTTGGTGATAGTCTTCGTCGATCGCGTCTTGCCGCCAGTTCTGGAAGAAGATCAGTACGACAAAGATAAACAGCGAGCCCTGGACGGCCATGTAGTAGCCGAGCGGAAATCCTAGGAACGAGAACTGATTCAGGTACGAGGCAAAGATGTGAATGCCCAGGGCGAAGACCGCCCAAATCGCCAACACAAAGATCGTCAACCCCCGTGTTCTGTACCAGTGCGCCGCATGTTCTTCAGGCGTGTCGCCGAGCATGTTGAACCTCTCGGGGCTGTCGTTAAGGTCGCCAGGTGGGCAGCGACTCTACGAGCCGCCGGTGGGTCAGACTGGCCCAAACCGCCCGGTGAATGGAAGGGCAAACTTGCGCGACGGTCATTGGCGCGATCTGGCAGGGGCGTGGCGGCTGATCCGGCGTGGGCTGCGGGAGAAGATTGCGCCAACCGCGCTGGCAGATCCGGCGGCGCTGGCGGATTTCCTGGGTCAGCAATCTGCTAAGGTCGCGCAGGGTTCGCTATTCGGCTACCTGAAGACGCGGATGGGCACGCAGTCGCGCGACATCTTCCAAAATCCAGTGTTCGCCGAACAGATTTCGATCGCCCAAGGCCGTGTCTTCCATGGTTGTCTCAGCGATTTAGGGATTTTTGCCCTGGCAAATGTGCAGGAACGGGTTGTTAGCGCAGATGATCTTTTGGTGGACCGCGCGCCCGGGATCTATGAGGCGGCGGTGCAAGCAGCAGAGGCGGCGAGGGATTCATCTGCCCTGCAGGCGTTCACCGCGCGTGTCGCTGGCGGCGAATGGCGGGATGTTTCCGATCCGGATTCCGTCTTTGCCACGAGCGCCGAAATTCTTCTGAGCGCTGCCCCGGTCAGTGACGCGTTCAAACAGTTGGACCGCGCGATTGTCACGGCCTCGATCCGGTATCGCTGGATTGAGGTGCGCCGAACGCTGAACGCCCGATTGGATGCGGAGAAGTTGGTAGAGAGTTGGCGTCGACGCAGTGGTGGCTAGCGCACCAGAATTTCGACCCGTCGGTTTAGCTCGGACCGATCGGGCACTTCCTCCAGCAATTCGAGTTCACCGCGGCCGCGAGCCCGCGTCACGGTGACCTTTTCGCCAGCTGCTTCGTCTTCGGCCAGGGCCCGAACCACAGATCGGCGAACCACGGCGGCACGTTGACGTGACAGGGCAAGGTTGGCCACCGAGGCGCCCGGCGCATCCGCGTGCCCAGTAATCACCATTTCCGCGTGTGGGCGAGATAGCGCCTCCGCCACAGCCTGGGCGATCACCGCACGATCGGCGTCATCCAGTCTGGCGCTGCCAAAGCCAAAGCCAAGCCGGAACACCTGCGGTGGTTCGGGCGCCGAGTCTAACGCTTGCCCAAAGACCTCGCGCACCTCTTCTTCCAGCACGGCCGATTTGCGGCCATCGCTGGTCGAGCCGGCTGCAAAGGGCTGGTCCAGAGTCGTGCTGGCGCGATCCCCGTCAATCTGGACGCCGCCGCCTTCAGAAAGGACCACTGCAAGGTCGGCGGGTAAGGGCGCGATCTCCCGAACCACCTCCATGACAATTTCGAACTGCTCGCGACAGTCGGTGATCTGATCGGTCTGGTGGACCTCTTCCAGTTCCTGCACCCAGCATTCAAACGCGGCATGCGCTTCGGCGAGGGTCTCGCCACCACGAAGGCGCCCACCGCGGCTCAAGACAAAACCGGCCAGCTCTGCCTGCTGGAAGCGCAGCAGTTCCGTCATCTCGGGCGATAAGTTCCGCATTTCGGGATTCACGGGCGGTGTTGGCGTGCCGGTAGACGCAACCTGTGCAAGCTTAACGAAGTAGGCGGTGTCGACCCAGTCGAACTCTGCCAACTCGGCTCTGGCTAGGGCGACATATCGATCCTGTAGCCCGCTGAAGTAGGGATCGGCCTGTCGGGGCAAGGCGTCGGCAGCATCGACATCCCACTTCGCCCCGACCAGATCTTCGGGCGGACTGAATGGCCCGCGTTCACAACCGGCAACCAGCATGCCCATCGCCAGTATGGTGATGGTTGCCCGGCCCAGCACCATCAGGAGCCGCTGACCCTAACCACAAATTCGGTGCCTCGGACGCCCAAAACTGTTGTTGGCATCAGCACGCGCATGGCAAGCGGTCGTGTCTTGGCAATTTCGCCCGAGGCTGCGCTGAGCGTGCCCGCGCTTAGCCGCGCATCAAAGCCGGCCTCTTCCCCCGGCTCCTCGTAGGAATAGGCCTCCAGCGTCAGTTCGCTGTTTGGTCCCAAGCTTAGCCGAGAGTTATCGGTGAAGGTCATGCCGATCGCACTGCCATCGCCGGTACGGATGATATCAGCCTCGAACAACTCGGCGCCGGAGATCGCCGGCAATGACTCGGCGCCGCGGATAATCGTCACGTCGCCGGTCGATACTTTTACATGTCCGATGCGATCGGCTGCCAGCGCCGGCAAAGAAGCCAGCGCCAGCAGCACTAACGCGATGCTAGTAAAATAACGCATCCCCTACCTCTACTTACTCCAACGCTTACCTGTCCAGGATAGAGACGATTTGTGGCGATGAATCGGCGCTGCGTCGCGGTTTTCGGTCAGAAGAGACTAGGCCATAGGCGCCTTTGCGGCAGCAATTCTATGATATGCTTGGATATCTCGCCAAAGTGCTGCCGTATTTGGTAACACAGTGCGGGGTCGTCCAACATCAGCCGCATCGAGGTTGAGTAACGAACGTCGTCCAGTAGGGCACAGGCATGGTCGAGTATTTCTCGGTATCGAAGGATGGTCTGGCTGCGGCAATCGCGTGGCTGGACGGGAGCCTGGGCGACCTGGGGCTGACAGATGATGCGCGCAAACGCGCGATCGTCGTTTTGGACGAGCTATGTGGGAATATGATCCGACACGACCCGACTTTGGGGCCGGACAATCAGTTTCAGTTGACGCTTCAGGCGCTGGAAAATGGGGTTCTTCTAGAGTTGCGTGATCCTGGTATGCCGTTTGATCCAACCACATTCCGTCACGCTGAGCAGCCGGACCTGGGCGGTCACGGGATCGAGGTAGTGCGCCAGATGACGGCCGCCTTCGCCTATCGGCGCGCAGGGGAAGAGAACGTGGTGACCGTGCAGTTGCCGACCGTTACGTCCACCTGACTTGTCTACATCGTTGCGCCGGCCCCCGCGAATAGCGATAGCGCCGCCCCAGACGTCAACGGCAGCCTGAGGCGGGGCCACCAGATCGGCGCACCCTGTTGCTCGGTCAGCTTTACGTCCGCCACGAACAACAGCATGAACCCAAACGCCAGCGCACACAGACCATAGGGTGTCGGCAGCTCTGCCACGGCCCAGGCGAACAACGCAGGCAGCACCGCGATCGCCAACGGCACGACACGTGGGCCTTCGCCTAGGCCCGCCGCTGCAAATCCCCAACGGCAGCCGCCCATGAATGACAGGATCACCACGCCGTACCCTTCAAGCAGGCGTAGTGCTAGCTGCTTTGTCTCCGCCTCGGTCGCCAGGGTGGCCAGCGCCAACCCGATGAACGGGATCAGTCCGGCGCGTCCCAACCACAGGGCGGCGGGTGGCACATCGGCTTGTTCCATCGTGGTCATCAGGTCGCACTCCCTAACCGGCCAAGGTGCCCCATCTGTCGGCCATGGCAAACGCAAGTGACATAGCGGTTCCGGACTTGGACGCCAGAGCGGCGGCACGCGTCTTTTTCGACGGTGGCTGTCCCGTATGCCGCCGAGAGATTGGTTGGTATCAAAAGATGCGCGGTGGTGACGCCATCGAATGGGTCGATATCGATGCCAGCGAAACCGTTCCCGCGGGGCTGCCTTCCGACATAACACGGAATGACCTGTTGAAGCGTTTCACCATCGTCAGACGCGACGGTGCTGTTGTCTCTGGCGGGCCTGGTTTCATCGCATTGTGGCGGGGGCTGGGGCCAACCCGGATTTTGGGTCGTCTCACGGATCATCGTGTTGGGGCGTTCCTGGGTGAACGGGCCTACCGATTTTTTCTGCGGCTGCGGAAGCTGTGGCGCTGATACCGTCAGACGGTTGACCGCCTGGGCGCCGCCCCGGTAGGTGGGGCGCCCACCAGCCACACGAGACCCAGCAATGACCTGCCAGATCATCGAAAGCCTTGCGGAGGTATCGGACCGTTATGATGCGCTCTTCTGCGATGTTTGGGGCTGTTATCATAACGGGTTGACCTCGTTCCCAGCGGCCGTCGCGGCGCTGCAGAGTTTCCGCGCCGGTGGCGGTATCGTGATCCTATTGACCAATGCCCCGCGTCCTGCGCCGTCGGTCCAGGCGGTGCTGGACCGGATGGGCGGCCCGCGGGACAGCTATGACGCAATTGTCTCCTCGGGTGCCGCCTGCCAGGCGGCTGTTGCGTCGGGGCGGTACGGTCGTCGCATAAATTATGTCGGGCCCGACCGTGATCTGCACATGTTGCAGGATGTCGGCTTAACCTCGACGCCGATCGAGCAGGCGGAAGCCGTATTGCTGACGGGGCTTCGGGACGACTCGGTCGAGACGCCGGAGGATTATGCCGCCGAAATCGCTGTCTGGGTTGATCGTAAGCTGCCTGTTCTGTGCGCTAATCCCGATCTTGTGGTGGATCGGGGCGAACAACGCCTGTGGTGTGCGGGCGCCCTGGCGAAGGCCTGCGAAGACAGCGGCGGTAATGTCGTGTGGTTCGGCAAGCCGCATCTGCCCGTTTATGATCGTTGCCACGAGGTTCTTGCAGAGATGGACCGACAGATCGCGCCATCTCGGGTTCTAGCCATTGGTGACGGCATAATCACCGATGTGCCAGGCGGGATCGCGGCGGGCTTGGACACGCTGTTCGTCACGGGCGGACTGGCCGCAGGTGAATTCGGTCCGGATGTGGACCACCCTGACCCTAAAATGCTGCAGGCATTTCTGAATGCCGAGGGACTAGCCCCGCGTTACGCCATCGGCCGCTTGCGGTGATTTACCGGGCGGCCGGGTAACACTCAGCAAGACAGACAGACTTTCTTGAAATTATATTGCGCAATTATATTGCGCGACTGCTTGGAATCAGCTATCGATGCGGCGGCGCAGCAAAAAAGGCGAACGATATGCTGGACAATTCAGGCATCGAACGGGGCACGATTTGTATCGAAGACCTCGAAATTGGCCTGACGCGCCATGTGGAGAAAACGATCCAGGACTACGATATCCACGCGTTTGCCGAGATATCGACGGACCACAACCCGGTCCACCTCGACGATGAGTACGCCCACCAAACGATCTTTGGTGGGCGTATCGCTCACGGTATGTTGACGGCCAGCCTGATCTCGGCGGTCATCGGCGAGCAATTGCCGGGCCACGGCACGATCTATCTGGGCCAGTCATTGAAGTTCATGGCGCCTGTCAAACCGGGTGACACCGTGCGGGCCGAAGTCACCGTTGCAGACATTGACTATGGCAAGCGGCGCGTCACCCTTGATTGCGCCTGCCGGGTCGGCGATACGGTCGTCCTCAAGGGCGAAGCGCTGGTGCTGGCGCCTTCCAAGAAGTTCGACTAAGCCGCGAGCGCCCTGGCGATCCCGGCGGGATGTAACGCCGGGCCATGCGCATCATCGACGACTATTCTGACGGCTCCGGGGCGGCGCGTGGTGCGTCCGTCGCGATGGGAAACTTTGACGGCGTACATCAGGGCCACCGGGCGCTGATCGAGACCGCCGCCGTAAGGCCAGGCCCAACGGGTGTGGTGACTTTCGAGCCGCACCCGAGGCGGTTTTTTCAGCCCGACGCACCGCCCTTTCGGTTGACCACGCCGGAGGAAAAGGCCCGCATTCTGGCTGACCTGAAGGTAGACGTCCTGGTCAATCTGCCCTTTGACGCCGACATGGCGGGAATGGAGCCCGAGGACTTCGTCCAAAGGGTCCTGGTCAGAGGTCTTGGTCTGAGCCACGTGGTCGTCGGTAGCGACTTTCGTTTTGGCAAGCGGCGGCGCGGCGACGTGGCGATGCTGCGCGAAATTGGCAACGAAAGCGGCATGGGCGTGACCATTCACGAGTTGATCGGCGACGACGTGGGTGAATTCGCCTCTACCGCTGTGCGGGTCATGGTCGAGCAGGGCCGGTGCGCGGACGCGGCCCGCGCGCTGGGCCGCTGGCATACGGTTTCCGGCCCGGTGATCAAGGGTGACCAAAGGGGACGCGACCTGGGTTATCCGACGGCCAACCTGGCCTATGGCGAACAATTGGTGCCGCGCTTTGGTGTCTACGCGGTCTGGGTTGAGGTGCGTGGCGGGCCATTTGCCGGGCGTCACGCCGGTGTGGCCTCGCTGGGCGAGCGGCCAACTTTCGGCGTCAACGCCCCCAACTTCGAAGTGCATCTTTTCGATTTTTCGGGGGACCTTTACGGCACCGAGATTTCCGTCAGTCTGGTCGACTTTCTGCGGCCCGAGGTCGCCTATATCGATGCCGAAACACTGATCGCCCAGATGGATCGCGACAGCGAGCAGGCGCGCCGCGTGCTTGCCTCTGCCCGTCTGCCCACCTAAGTGACGCGACGCGAGGTGCGGCAGCGCACCGACGGGAGGCAGACGATGATCCGATCGACGATTTTCAACGTGGCCTTCTATTCCTTCAGCTTCTTCATCGCGATGATTTGCTGGGTTGTCGCCAAGCTGCGCCTGCCCCGTGCAGCTATGTGGGCTGTTCTACGTGTCTGGGGGCTGGGCGTCATCTGGCTGGTTATGATGATCCTTTGGTCACGGATCGAGGTGCGCGGCCGCCAGCATCTCAATCGTACCCGTCCCCAGGTTATCGTCTCTAAACACCAGTCCGAATTAGACATCGTCATGCTGGGCGCGTTGATGTGGGATGTCTCGGCCATCGCGATGGAGGAACTGACCAAGCTGCCGTTCTTCGGCCCGCTTTTGCGGCACTTGGATATCGTGCTGATCAAGGTTGACGAAGGCCGCCAGGGCCGCACCCAGCAGGCGATCGACGGCGCCAAGCGGATGCGCGAGGCCGGCCGCTCCATGGTCATCTACCCCGAAGGCGAACTGATGAAGCTGGGCGCCAAGGAACGTTATCGTAACGGCGCGGGCCACATCTACACGGCGATGGAGGTCGAGGCTGTCCCGGTTGCCGTCTCACTGGGCGTGATCTGGCCGCGGCGAGAATGGCGCAAGGACTGGGGCAAGGTCGGCGTCATCGAGTACCTGGAGCCGATCCCGCCTGGCCTGGACCACGACACCTTCATGGCCGAAGTCGAAAAGCGTATCGAAACCCGGACGATGGAACTGATCGAAGAGACCGCCAGCGGTCAGGTCCTGGAAGATGCGCGTGATCGGCACGCCCGCGGCGCCAATAACGAACGCGACCAGATCGCCGCCTAGGCGCGCCAAAGCGGGCGTGACCTGACTTGCCAGGCCACACGCAGGTCCCCCAACTTTACGTCAATTCCTACGGACTTTCCTGTCGGACGCTCA
This sequence comes from Pseudomonadota bacterium, assembly GCA_039026375.1. GTDB lineage: Bacteria > Pseudomonadota > Alphaproteobacteria > Rhodobacterales > Rhodobacteraceae > Thermohalobaculum. Next base: position 20,403 of record JBCCML010000052.1, on the reverse strand, counting down.
CGATCCGTTAGCCGCCTTTCCATTAGGCAATCCGGCGCCATGACGGGTGGGGATCCGTCATCCACAGGAAAGGACACAACGATGAGTTTCCGTATCGCATTTGCGGCCGGTGTTGCCATGATCACGGCCGCTGGTGCGGCTGCTGCCAATGAATTCGAGCCCGCCCTAAAGGCACTGGCTGACGACCAGATCAAAGCAATTGTTGCCGACCCGGCCCTTATCGCTGCCATTCGTGCCCAGAACGAAAAGCACGCCGGTTTGGACGAGGGCGCCATCATTGAAATGGATAAGGCCTGGCGCGCCGAGGTTGGCGGTTCGTCGACCCCAACGATCGACCCGGTCATGTCGGGTGCGGTCGCTGACATGCTGCGCGCTGCGCGCGATGGCGGCGAGGGCCTCTTCACCGAGATTTTCGTGATGGATAGCGTTGGCCTGAACGTCGCCGCGTCGGACGTCACCTCGGATTATTGGCAAGGTGACGAGGCCAAGTGGCAGCAGACATACCAGGCAGGCCCGGGCGCTGTGCACATCAGCGAGGTCGAGCTGGACGAGTCCACTCAGACCTACCAGGCCCAGGTGTCGGTCTCGATCACGGATGAAAGCGGCGCGCCGATCGGTGCAGCCACCTTCGGCGTGAACGTCGAGTACCTGCAGTAACGACACAGGACGCGGCGGTCGGAAGCCAGCGAAACAAGGGTAAAAACCACGATGACCGACATCAAAATCAAAAAAGCTAGGTTCTCGCTGCAGGCACGCATCAGCGCCTTTCTGGCTGCCGCGATCCTAACCACGTCAGCTTTGCTGCTGGCCTACAACGGCACGCACTTGTTGCAGCAATCCAAGGCTGCCGTCGAAAAGGAATCGGTAACGATCAACGGCCTTTTGGCCGAAAATGCTGCGGGCGCCATCCGCTTCGGCAAGACCGATCTACTGGAGACACTTTTTTCCAGGATCTATAAGGAAGCCGGCGGCGATCTGGCGTCGATCTCTGCCTTCGATAAAGAGGGCAACCTGATCCTGGTCTACCCGGCAGCGGCGGACACCGCAGCCCATCTTCCCGCGGTAACGTCCACGTTGAACGACAGCGAAACAACCTACAGGCCGGAAACCATGGTCCACTCGGTCCCGGTCGTCTTCGGGAAGGACAGTGCCCTGGTGGGCAGCACTGTGCTGGATTGGTCCGAGGCCACTATCTCCGCAAGCGTCTGGACAATGCTGACGTCAGAAATGGTGGTCGCGCTTGTGCTTGCGCTGACCATGACGGCACTTTGCTATGTCTTCATGGGTCGGATCCTCTTCAAGCCATTGCGCAGTCTCAGCAACGCCGCACAGGCGGTGACCCGCGGCGAAGACTTCCAGTCGGACTACGAAAGCCGCGACGACGTGATCGGCGAAGCGCTGCGCGCGATGCACGGCCTGGGTTCAACGATCCGGAACAGCACCGACGCCTGCAAACGGTTTACCGATGGCGACCTGTCGGCTTCGGTCACGCAGAGCAACGAGCACGACCGGCTGGCGAAGACCATCGCTGGCATGTTCGAGACACTGCGAAACGTCCTGTCTGCTGCGAAAACCAGCGCTGCGACCGTTGCCGATGGCACGCGGTCACTCAATGAAGCGTCCGAGCGTCTTTCCAGCGGTGCCGATCAACAGTCAGCATCGGCTCAGCAGGCCGCGGCCGCGGTCGAAGAGATGACGGCGAATATCCGTCAGTCGGCTGACAATGCCGAGCAGACCGAGAAGATCGCCAACCAGGCCGCTGGCGAAGCGCAAAAGTCTGGCGAAACCGTGGGCGAAGCGGTCGAGGCGATGAAGACCATCGCCGAGAAGATCAACATCGTCCAAGAAATCGCGCGTCAGACCGATCTGTTGGCGCTCAATGCAGCCGTCGAGGCGGCCCGGGCCGGCGAACACGGCAAAGGCTTTGCTGTTGTCGCCAGCGAGGTGCGCAAATTGGCCGAACGCAGCCAGCAAGCCGCTCAGGAAATCGGGCAACTGTCGACGCATACGGTCAATATCTCGGGTGAGGCGGGCCGGATGCTGGAGGCGCTGGTGCCAAACATCCAGCGCACGGCCGACCTGGTCCAGGAGATCACGGCCGCAACCCGCGAACAGAACATCGGTGCCGAGCAGATCAACGAGGCCATCCGCAATCTGGACCAAGTGATCCAGCAGAACGCCAAGGCGTCGGAAGACGCGGCGGATACGTCCGAGCGCTTGGCAGAGCAATCTGCCGAACTGGCGGAACGCGTCGGGTTCTTCCACGACGGCAGTGGGCCTGTCTACACGTCGCCTGCGCCCGTTGAGGTGGCGGAAGGCACAGAAGGCGAGCACAGCCGACAGGCAGCCTGACCCGCTCGTACATATCCGGACGTTACACGACACGCCGGTCAGCCCTCGGGGCTGGCCGGTGCACGTCCGTAGACAGGCGTTTCTACCCCCGACAGCCGCGCCTTGATCTGCATGGCTAAGAACCGCGAATAGTGGCGCGATTGGGCAAGGTTACCGCCCTGGAACCACAGACCCTCCAACGCGGTCGGTTTCCACATATTGCGCAACTCGCCCTGCCAGGGACCGGGGTCGGTATCCAGCCCGGATCCCAGCCCCCAGACCCGGCCGATCTGATCGGCCATCTCCTGACCGCAGAGATCGCCAACAAACTGACTCATCGAGCCATAGCCGGTCGCGTAGATCACCAGATCGCAGGGCAGCTTTTGCCCATCCTCCAGCACGACACCATCTGGGTCTAGCCGCGCCACCTGTTGGCCGGAGATCAGCGATACCGCACCGTCGGCGATCAGGCCCGACGCGCCGACATCGATGTAGAACCCACCGCCTCGGCGTGCCGATTTCAGGGGGATACCCGCGCCATCCTCGCCATTATCCAGCATGAAGCCGACCGCCCTAAGCCGCGCGTGAAGGTCGCTATCTTGTTCCGCCATCCGCTTTGCCAACGGCTTGATCCGGTCTGCCATCAGCGCCCAGGGCCAGGTCGTGGCCAGAAAATCGGCCCGCTCGGTCGTGATCCCGGCGGCCAGCGCATCCTCGGAGTAGAGCGGCGCCAATAGGTTTTGCACGACGTTCTCGGATCGGGCGACCAGAGTGGATGAGCGCTGGATCATCGTCACCGGCACGCCGTGTTCCCATAGATCGTGGCAGATATCGTGCGCAGAGGTGTTGGCGCCGATCACCACAGCGGTCGCGCCTTGGTGGTCGCGCCCAGTCCGAAACTCGGACGAATGGATTTGCTGCCCGGCGAAACCGTCCGCGCCGTCAAACGCGGGAACCCGCGCATAACCGGACATGCCAGTGGCAAAGACCAGATGGCGCGGGCGCAGGGTCAGCCGTTCGCCCTGGCGGTCGACTGTGACCTCCCAGCGTGCGCCGTCCCGCGTGGCCCGCAGGGCCGTCGACCCCGCCCAATAGTCCAGCGCCATGACGCGCGCATACATCTCCAGCCAATCGGCCATTCTGTCCTTCGGCGTGAAGACCGGCCACCCCGCGGGGAACGGGATATAGGGCATGTGATCGTACCAGACCGGGTCGTGCAGGCAGAGGCTTTCATAACGATCGCGCCAGCTGTCGCCGGCACGCGCGCGCTTCTCTAGGATCACATTGGAGACACCGAGCGACTTAAGCCGCGCGCCCAGCGCCATGCCGCCCTGCCCCCCACCGATGATCACCACATCGGGGTCCCGGTCCACGCCCAGCTGCGCTGCTTCTGACGCGCGGGCCTCTCCCCAACCCTGTCGCCCGGGTTGGCGGCCGTGATGGGTGCCGATCTCGCGTTGGCGACCCTCGGCCCAAGGATGCTCCAGCAGCTCCTCGGCCGACGTCAGCAACGTCCAGGCCCGGCCATTCTTCAGCCGAATATGCCCGCGCCCGCGCACCGACCGGGTGACAAACGTGAACTCCGCTTCGATCCAGTCCTCGACGCTGCGCGCTTCACCGGTCAGCTGCAGATCGCGCAATCCCTCCGCATTGTCAGCCAGCATCGTCAGGATCGCCGCCGCACCCTCTGCCGGGTGGATGTTCCAGGTCAAAGCCACCAGATCGCGCCAAATCGCGTCCGGGTGGAACAACGCGGTGATATCGGCCTCGGTCGGCTGGGCTAAGGCCCCCTCCAACCGGTCCAGCCAGTCGGAAACTTGTCCTGTCAGATCAGTCATGGCAGCACAGCATCACGCCGCGCTGGACCTGTCCAGCCAGATCAGCACTGGCGGCTGCGCGCACCCGTGCTACCGTCGCCTCAACCGCCGGAGGATTGCATGTCTGATCACGCCCCAAACCAATTCGCGCTGTTGGGCACACGGCGGTTTTTGCCGCTGTTCATCGTGCAGTTCCTGGGGGCCTTCAACGACCAAGTCTACCAGAAGGCCTTTGTCGCGCTGGTCACCTACCGCCTGGCGGACGAGGTCGGCATCCCCGTGGCGCAGCTTGGCGTGATTGCCTCCGCCTTGTTCATCCTTCCGTTCGCGATCATCACGCCATCGGCCGGGCAACTGGCCGACCGCCACGACAAGGCGATCTTAATGCGCTGGATCAAGGCGTGGGAGATCGTGGTCATGTGCCTGGCCGTGATCGGCTATTACACCCAGAACATCTATTTCCTGTACTTCGTGCTGTTTCTGATGGGCGCGCAATCGGCAATGTTTGCGCCGATCAAGTATTCGGTGTTGCCGCAATACCTGCACCGGGACGAGCTGATGGGTGGCAACGGTTTGGTGCAGGGCTTCACCTTTCTGGCGATCATCTTCGGCACAATCCTGGGCAACGAGATGATCCTGCGTGAGGCGGGCGAGGTGATCGACCTGCTGGTTGTGTCCATCACTCTGCCCGCGGACGGGGTGGCGATCATCTCGACCGCCGTCGTTACCATCGCAGTGATTGGTTTCATCGCCAGCCTGTTCACCCCATCGGCCAAGCCGGTCCTGGAAAACCCACCGCCCGTCGACTGGGTCTTTCCTCGGGCGATCTACAAGCTTTTTGCCATGTGCCGCCAGAACGGGCCCGCGATCCGTGCCATCCTGGCAATCTCCTGGTTCTGGTTCCTGGGCGCCACGTTCCTGTCGCTGCTGCCGGCTTACGCCAAGGAGGATCTGGGCGTGGACGAAGGCGTGCTGACGGTGCTGTTGGCCGGCTTCTCCATCGGCGTGGCGATGGGCGCGGTGGCGTCCGAGAGCCTGTCGCGCGGCAACATCGACGTGAACTTGCCGCCGATCGGTGCGCTGGGCCTGTCGATCATGGCGATCGAGCTTTACATGGCGACGCCGCCCGCCCCGGCGGAAGGCGCGCCGTTAATCGGGCGCGACGAGTTTCTGGCCACCTTTACGGGTTGGCGCATTCTGATCGACTTCATCATCTTGGCGGCTTTCGCTGGCATGTATGTCACGCCGCTGAACGCGGTACTGCAGGCCGAAAGCCCGGACGATAACCGGGCCAGCTACATCGCCTGCTCCAACGTCATGGACGCCTGCTTCATGGTCATGTCGGCGGCGCTGGTGGCGGTGCTGGTCATCCTGGGCGTCGGCACGACTGAGGTGTTGGTGATCATCACCCTGACCGGCTTGCCCATGGCGTTCCTGGTTGCCCGCTATGCGCCCACCACCCGCCTGGGTCGGGTGGCTCTGGCCGTATGGCCGCGGGGGCCGCAGTGACGGCGAAAAGATCCCGTCAAAATCCGGCACTACCGGCACTGCGTAAGCGGTTTTGGGAACAAGTGCCGTTGGAGGACATGACCTCCACCGAATGGGAGGCGCTGTGCGACGGCTGTGGGCGCTGCTGCCTGCTGAAGCTGGAGGACGAAGATACCGGCGATGTCCACTACACCAATGTCTCGTGCCGGCTGTTTGATTGCGAAACCCGGCGCTGCGGCAACTATCCCCTGCGCCACCAGATGGTGCCGGGCTGCGTGGTTCTGACGCCCCAGACCTTGCCCAGTGCCTCGGAATGGATGCCGGCGACCTGCGCCTATCGCCGCCTCTATGAAGGGCGCGGCTTGCCGTCATGGCACCCTTTGCTGACGGGCACACCCGACAGCGTTGCGCAGTACGGTATCGCGGTTGAAGGGCCGCTGATCCCGGAATACGAGGTGCTGGAAGAGGATTTGGAAGACCACGTCCTGGACGAGGACTGGGTGGAGAGGGCCTGAGCGATGTTCTTTGCGTCTGATAACGCGACGGGCGCGGCGCCTGAGGTTATGGCCGCGATTGCCGAGGCTGAGGCAGGCTATGCCATGCCCTATGGCAACGACCCGCTGACAGAGCGGGCCCAGGCCCGCGTGCGCGAAGTGTTCGAGGCCCCGAACGCCGCCGTCTATTTCGTGGCCACCGGCACCGCGGCGAACGCACTGGCCCTGGCCAGCCATTGCCCGCCGTGGGGCACGGTCTTTTGCCACAAGGGCAGCCACATCGAAGAAGACGAGTGCGCCGCCCCCGAATTCTTCACTGGTGGGGCCAAGCTAACCCTGCTGGAGGGGCAGGACGCCAAGGTTTCGCACGACGCGTTGCAGGCGGCGATGGCCTCGACTGCTCGGCGCGGCGTCCACCAAGTGCAAGGGGGCGCGATCAGCGTGACCCAAGCGACCGAAATGGGTGCCGCCTATTCGGTGAAAGAGGTCCGCGCACTCACCTCTCTGGCCCGCAAGGCGCGTTTGCCCGTCCACATGGACGGCACCCGCTTGGCGAACGTGCTCGCGCGCATGAACGTGACGCCTGCCGAGATGACCTGGAAATCCGGGGTCGACGTGCTCTGTTTGGGCGCCACGAAAAACGGCACCATGGCCGCCGAGGCGGTTGTTCTGTTCGATCCCGAACGCGCCTGGGAGTTCGAGTTGCGCCGCAAGCGCGGCGGGCACCTGTTCTCGAAAATGCGGCTTCTGTCCGCGCAGATGGAGGCCTATCTGGCCGATGATCTGTGGCTGCGCCTGGCCGCCCAATCGAACGCCATGGCCGACCGTTTGGCCGACGGCCTGCGCGCCGCCGACGTGCACATTGAAAATCAGGTAGGGGCCAACATGCTGTTTCCACGCATCCGCCTGGACCAGCACCGCCGCCTGCAGGACGCGGGCGCCCGCTACTACCCCTGGACGGATTTCGACCCCGACGGCCCGGACGATGCGACCGTTGGCATCCGCCTGGTCACAAACTTCCGCACGACCGAGGACGAGATCGACCAATTCTTGGATGTTTTGGCCGCCTGAATCGGGTTTCAGCCAGACACGACCTATTCGCCAGGATGTGTCTTGGCGGGCGCCTCGACGGGTGAACTGGCAGGCACATCGCCCTGCGCCTCATCGCTGCCCCAACGCGCGCGGAACCGCCGCCACGCGCCGCCAAATGGGCGCAGGTACAGGGTGCGCACCCCACGCCAGGTGCCATCCTCGGCGGTGCCCAATCCGAACTGCAGCTTCATCTGGTACTTGGGCGACACCAGCGTGCCCGCCGCCCAGTCCCAGATCGAAAAGATAAAGCCCATGTTGCGGTCCCAATGCTCGGGCGCACGGCTGTGGTGGATCTGATGCTGGGCCGGGCTGATGAAGATGTGCTGCAGCCAGTTTGGATAGCGCAGGAACACGTGGCTGTGGCGCAGATTAAAGGCCGCCAGGAAGAACAGAATGACGACCACGTTCATCTCGAAGATCGTGAATTCGACCGAAGCCGCCCCCAGCCAATAAACCAGCAGCGCATAGGTGGTACCCACGGTCGTCGAGGCGATGATCGTATCGACGATCTCTTCAACTGGGTGCATCCGCGCCGCCGTCAGCGGGGTCATCACCTCGGCGGAATGGTGCACTTTGTGGAACTCCCACAACTCCGGCACCACGTGGAAGATCCAATGCGCAAACCACAGCGTGGCATCCGAGACCGCCACGATGATCAGCGTCACGACGAGCGTCCAGAAAATCGTCGGCAGCATCGGCTCTTGCGTCCAGCTGGGCATGCCGAAGTTCTGCACCAGAAACTGCATCACCCAGTTGGTGATCAGCGGCGATAGGACGAAAAACTGCGCATAGACCAGCGCGCGGAGCAGCCGGTTACAGATGAAGTAGAAGTAATCCGTGACCGCCGACGGATGGAAGATCACGTCCTTGGGCAACAGCCATTTGAGCAAGCCCGCAGGACCGGACCCGGCGGACTTTTGGACGACGACGCCCCAATAGGCAACCGCCGCGGCCAGGGCCGCTAACTGCCAATGCACCGACATCCGCTCGCGCGGGTCGAAATAGGCAGCCGCAGCCGCAATCACCTTGTCGATCAGGTCTTCCAGCATAGACCTCTCCAACGCCAGCGCGCGCGTATAATCTTAGCGCATGGCACGATTGTGGCCAACGAGGCGTGTCGCCGCTGACGGCCTGGCTGGGCAGGCATCTGGCGTTCGCCTCACAGCCGGGTCTTCGGCCGGTATCCAGCGCGCAGCGCCTGTACGAAGGGTTCAGGCGTCAGCACCGCGACCTCGTCTGGCGGGGGTCCTGCCTCGTAGTAGCGTCCATCGGCCAGGCTTAGGTGATACATCTGACCCTGCCACAGCAGCATCGCCATGTGCGCGCCCTCCTCGACCATGACGAACGTGCCGTCGGGCAGGTCCTTCGCCGGGGCCTGATAACGCAACTGCCGGCGGGTGCGCGTCACCCGGTGCCGGTGCAGGTGCTGGTCCACCTTCTGGGGTCCGCCGTCTCCCGGCCCACCGGGCAGGCCCGCCGCTGCCCAGGCGGCCATGAACGCGGCATACGCCTGACGCCGGCAGAAGCCGCAGGGGCGATGCCCCGCCGCCAGCGCTGCCGCCTCGTCCCAGAAGAACAGGGCTGTCCACCGGCCCGGCGGCATCGGATCGCGTTGGCGACCCCGGTAGTCCGTGGTGCAGCAGACCCAGGCCTGATGGCGCCAGCGGCTGACACCCAGCTCGGTCCCCTTCCCATGCAGGCAGCCGCGGTTGCCCATCAACCCGCCGCGCCAGGGCTGGGCCACGATCTCGCCAAATGGGGTCACTCGGTTCTGGAGCGGCACGATCACTCTCCCTATGGTTGGACGGGGTAGAGGGCGCGCGCAGCGCAAGCAAGGAGGGAGAGCGGATGGACAGGGGATTTCAGGTCCGCGCTTTGGGCGAGGTGGCGATCCGTTGCGCCGATCTGGATGCGATGACCGCCTTCTACCGCGACGTGATTGGTCTCAGCGTGCTGTCGGACCGGGGGCGGATTACCTTCTTTGACTTGGGCGAGGGCTATGGCGGCCACACCACCGTCCTGGCGCTGTTCGCCTATGATGCCCCGCAACGCGATGTGCATCCCCAGGTGCCGCAAAAGCCGCTGACTGGGGCGGGCAGTGCGCTGCATCACCTGGCGTTGACCGTGGGTGCGGACGAGCAGCAGGCGGTGATCGACTGGTATCGGCATTTGGGTCAGCCCTACCGGATCGAAGAGTTCCCATGGATCGGCTGGCGCGGCGTCTTCACCCAGGACCCGGAGGGCAACACGGTGGAACTGGTCGCGAAGGTGGCGGAGCCGATCGACCAGACCGACCCGCAGGACGGCTGACGGGTGCTTGCCAGCCAAGCGATTAGGAAATCACTAGCCGCATGGTGGCAAGACGTGGAACGATATGCCCGCCGGAAGGGGAGTGCCGCGTGACCGATACTGTGTCTCTTGATGCTCAGTCGCTTGATGCCCTGTCTGCTGAAACTGTGTCTGCGGATCAGCTGTTTGACGCGCTAGAGACTCTGATGCGCCGGTCAGAGTATTTGCAGGCCTTCGATCTGGCCCAAAAGGGGGTCGCGGCATACCCGGACCATGTGGGCATGCGCCATCGCGGTGTTCTGGCGCTGGCCCGGATGGGCGCGGCGGAACGGGCGCGGGACCTCTATGGCGCCTGGGGCATGCGTGAAATCGAAGGCGACGAGGATGTGCTGGCGCTGTGGGCTCGGCTGAAGAAGGATCAGGCCCGCACCCTGACCGGCCCCGCACAGGCCGAGGCGTATGCGGAAGCCGCCCGGGCCTACGCGCTGTCCTTCGACTATGGCGGCGGCGGTCACTATCCGGCGGTCAACGTCGCCACCATGAAGCTGTTGGCGGGCGAAAGCGACGGCGTCGCCGACTGGGCGCGCAAGGCGGCCGGCCTCTCTGAAGGGCACGACGACTACTACGGCATGGCCAGCCTGGCCGAGGCGGCCCTATTGGTCGATGCACCCGATCTGGCGGCGGAGGTGCTGGCCCGCCTGCCGGATGCGGCGGCGGGCGATTGGGCCGCGCTGTCCACGACGCGCCAGCAATTGGCTGAGGTGATCGCCGCCAAGGGTCAGGATCCCACCCTGCTGGACCCGCTAGCCGCACCCCCCGTCGCGCATTTCTGCGGGCACATGGTCGGCCACCGGATGCCCGCTGACGAACTGCCGCGGATTGCCCAGGAGATCGACCAGATCCTGGACCGCACGGGCATCGGCTTTGCCGTCGGCTCGCTGGCCGGTGGGGCCGACATTATGATTGCCGAGGCGGTGCTGGCCCGTGGCGCAGAGCTGACGCTGGTCCTGCCCTTTGCCCGCGAGGAGTTCGTCAATGTCTCGGTCGCGCCGTCGGGCTCTGATTGGGTGGCGCGCTTCGATGCCTGCATGGACGCGGCCCACCGCGTGCACTTCGTCACCGAGGACGCGCACCTTGGCGATGACAGCCTGTTCACCTATGCCTCGCACTTTGCGTTGGGCCTGGCCCGCCTGCGCGCCGGCATGTTGGGCACGCAGCTGCGCCAGCTGGGCGTCTGGGACGGGGCCGAGCCGACGCCGAATTCCCCCGCGGGCACGGTCTATGACCTGGCCAAAGGCCACCGCATGGGGCTGGAACAGGACCTGATCGCCTCGTGCCCCGATGCCGGGATGAATATCGACGCCATGGCCCATATGTCGCCGCCGGATGTGGGCGCGCGCCGATGCCGGACGATGGTCTTCGGCGATCTCAAGGGGTTCTCGAAACTCTCGGACGGTGAGCTGCCGGTCTACGTCCAGGCGGTGCTGGGCACGGTCGCCAAGGTGCTGGCCGAGCACGAGGCACACCTGAAGTTCCGCAACACCTGGGGGGATGGCATCTTCCTGGTGCTGGATGACGTCGCCGCCGCTGCGGCCTGTGCCTTCGCGCTGGGTGACGCGATCGCGGCCCTGGACCGGCAGGCGCTGGGCCTGCCTGATACGCTGGGTCTGCGCCTTGGTCTGCACTATGGCCCGGTCTTCGAGACCGTAGACCCGGTGCTGGACCGCCCGAACTATTTCGGCTTTCACGTCAGCCGCGCCGCCCGCGTCGAACCGATCACGCCCGAGGGCGAGGTTTACGTCACCGAACAGGCCGCCGCCGCCCTGGCCGTCGACGCCGCCGAAACCTTCCGCTGCGACTATGTCGGCCGGGTACCGCTGGCCAAGGGTTACGGTGATTTTCCGATGTATGCGTTGACGCGGCTGGGGTGATCAAGCCCGCCGCCAAATCCCTCAGCCCGCCATTCTCGCGGCCAGCCGCAGAGCAAAGGCCGGGTCAGTGCCCACCGACGGCAACACCGGGTCATAGGCCGCCTGCAACAGGCGCGCATAGGCCGGTTTGATCAGGCAGACGCCGTCATTGGTCACGCCGAACGGGCTTTCCTCCCGGAACGCCTGATCCGACCACAACAACATGCCCTGGAAAGCGATGTTCACCGCCAGCGTCTGGGCCGAGATCGACTGCATCTGCTCGTCATAGCGGATCAGGCTGATGCAGAGGCGCAGCGCCCCCTCTGGGTCAAAGTTGAAGACCCGGTACTGGTTGGCGCCATGCGCGGTGAGGTTCTCAATCAGCTCGGCCAGGTTGGGGATCAGACGCACCAGGTTGGGCGCCTGCTCCAGCTCGTGCCACTCGTTGACCAAAAAGACCATGAAGTTCGCGCCCAGGTCCGGGTCCAGCTCGCCCACCCCCGCGCCGGCCACGGTTGCCACATGGCGGATGCCATCCTCGAAGATCTTGCAGCCCTGGTCGTCGGTGCCGACGATCACGGGCGCCAGCGCCCGGGCCCAGCGGGCGAAGCGAAACGACCCGTCCGAGCGTGTGAACTGTCGGGTGACCCAGTCAGGGTCTGGCATCTGATCTGGTTCTTCGGGGGCGGCGTCGGTCATGGCGAAGGCCTTGGCAATCGTTCGGTCAGCTTGGGCGTGAGATGATCCGCCAATAGCCTCCATCAAGATGCGGCCTTCGTGTCTTGCCCTTGGCATGGTGTCCCGCCAATCTCTCCGGTGGTTCGAGCCGTGCTTTCAAGCTACCGTCATCGGCGACACACCAGCAGGGGTTTGCCATGGCTGCATTGGACGACAAGCAGATCCAGGATTTTCGCCGGGATGGCGCCATTGTGGTCGAGAATGCCGTGTCCCCGGCCGAGCTGGACCGACTGCGCGCGACATTCTCTGGCTGGGTCGAGGAAAGCCGTCAGCACGATGCCGCCTATGGCCAGATTTGCGACGGGCGCCCGAGGTTTGACCTCGAGGATGACCACGCGCCCGATCACCCATCGTTGCGCCGGGTGGCATCGCCCACCGATATCTCGGACGTTTATGCCCAGACTGCGTTCGACAGCCGGATGACCGATATGGCCGCGGATCTGCTGGGTCCGGATCTGCGCTTCCACCATGCCAAGGTGAATTCGAAGCTGCCACGCACCAAGACGGTGGTGAAGTGGCACCAGGATTTTCCGTTCGATCCGCATTCGAATGACGACACGCTGACGGCGCTGTTGTTCCTGGACGACCTGACGCCGGAAAATGGCCCGCTGCTGATCGCGCCGGGATCTCACCGGGGGCCGTTGCTGTCCCACTTCCATGAGGGTGTCTTTACCGGTGCGGTGGCGCCAGACGCCGCCAGTCGGTTCGAGGAACAGGCCATGCCCTGTATGGGACCGGCGGGATCCGTCTGCCTGATGCACAGCCGGGTGGCGCATGCCTCCACGGCCAACAACTCGGCGTCACCCCGCACTTTATATATCGTCACCTATGCGGCGGCGGACGCGGCACCCCTGTCACCGGTGGCGGTGCCCAGTCCGGACCAGGGCCGGATCGTCCGCGGGCGCGAGCCGGGGCGCATCCGGTCGATGGACTTTGACATCGAGACACCGGTCATCCCCAAGGGCGCGTCGTTCTTCAACCAGCAGGCCGGGACGGACGCTGGTTAGTTTGGCAGCGGGCAAGGCGCCCCGCGCCCTGACCCGACTTTTTGCGTCACGTTTGGCATACGCAAATCATACACGCCGAATCCCAGCGCTAGTCGTCCTCGAACAGGTCTGACTGGGGCGCGCTACGGGGCGGCGCCAGGCCCAGGTGACGCCAAGCGCCGGGGGTCAAAACGCGCCCGCGGGGGGTGCGCGCGATCATGCCGGCCTGCATCAAATAGGGCTCGATGACCTCCTCCAGGGCATCGCGGGCCTCGGACAGGGCCGCGGCCATGGTCTCGATCCCAACTGGCCCACCGCCATAATGTTCAGCGATTTGAGATAGATAACGCCTGTCAGCCCCGTCCAAACCGGCCTCGTCAACGCCCAGGCGGGTTAACGCGCGGTTGGCCAGGGCATGGTCGATCATGCCGTCATTCTCGACTGTGGCGAAGTCCGCGACCCGGCGCAGCAGGCGCCCCGCGATCCGGGGGGTGCCGCGGGCCCGGCGCGCGATCTCGGCAATGCCGTCAGGGTTGGCCGACAGGCCCATCAGCCCGACGGCCCGATCGACGATTTTCCCAAGTTCTTCAACGGTATAGAACTCCAACCGAACCGGAATGCCAAAGCGGTCGCGCAGGGGCGTGGTCAGCAAACCCAGGCGCGTCGTGGCCCCGATCAGGGTGAATGGGGCCAGGTCGATCCGCACCGTTCGGGCGGCCGGCCCTTCGCCGATCACCAGGTCCAGTTCGAAATCCTCCATGGCGGGGTAGAGGATCTCCTCGACCACCGGGCTCAGGCGGTGGATTTCGTCGATGAACAGGACGTCGCGCGGCTCCAGGTTGGTCAGCACCGCCGCCAGATCGCCGGGCTTGGCGATCACGGGGCCGGATGTCATGCGGAAATTGACCCCCAGCTCTCGGCTAACGATCTGAGCCAGCGTGGTTTTTCCCAGCCCGGGCGGGCCATGGAACAGCAGGTGATCCATGGCCTCGCCGCGCCGCCGCGCGGCTTCGATGAAGACGGTCAGGTTCGCCCGTGCCTCCGCCTGACCCGTGAAATCTGCCAGCCTGTCGGGCCGCAGCGCCCGTTCGGGGGCGTCGGCCTCCTGCGGGTCGGGCCGGACGAGCGGATCTGGTTCCGTCATGGGATGTTAACCCTTGCGGTCTAGTGTTCGAAGCGCGGCTTTGATTAGCGTGGTCTCATCGCCTGGCCCGGCTTCCGCCACGGCTGCGGCGGCCTCGATCCGGTCATAGCCCAGGTTGACCAATGCGGACAGCGCGGCAGCCGCAGCTTCGGCATCACTGTCCCCGTCGTCGATCAGGTCAGACGGCTGCGGAATAGGCGTTACACCCGTGGGCGCGCTGGTGGGCGTTGCAGCCTGAGTACCCCGACCGCCGACGGCCATCATCTCGGGGGCTTTGCCCTTCAACTCGCTGACGATCCGCGCGGCCAGTTTGGGCCCCACACCTGGGGCGGCGCGCACGGCATTGGCATCCCCCGCCGCCAATGCGCGGGTAATGCCCGAGACACCCAGCGAGCCCAGAATGGCCAGCGAAACCTTTGCGCCCACCCCCTGGACCGAGACCAGCAGACGGTGCCACTCCCGCTCGGCCAGGGTGCGAAAGCCAAAGAGCTGCAGCAAATCCTCGCGCACCACCAGATCGGTGTAGAGCGCGGCCGCCTCACCCGGGCCCGGCAGCGCCCCCAGCGTCGCAGGGGCGCAATAGACGGTGTAGCCGACACCGCCCGTGTCGATCAGCACGTGATCGTCGGCCTTGTAGTCGACCAGGCCCGAGATCTTGCCGATCATCGGGCGTTGGCCAGGGCGCGGGACAGGCGCGCCCCGGTTCCGGCAGTCCAGGCATGGCAGATCGCCACCGCCAGCGCATCGGCCGCGTCGGCGCCGGACACCGTGACCCCGGGCAGCAATCTGGCAATCATGTGCTGGACCTGCGCTTTATCGGCGTGGCCCACCCCTACGACCGCCTTCTTGACGGCGTTGGGGGCATATTCGGCGACATCCAGGCCCCGCTGTGCCGGCACCACCAGCGAGATCGCACGCGCCTGGCCGAGCTTGAGCGTCCCAGCCGCATCCTTATTGACGAAGGTATGCTCGACGGCGGCAACATCGGGCCGGTGGGTCGCCAAAACCTCTTCGATCTGACTGTAGAGCGCGGACAATCTGGGCGCCAATTCACCTGCCTTGGTGGTGCAAGTCCCATGCGCAACATGGCGCAGTTTGCCGCCAACTGAGTCGATGATTCCCCAGCCCGTGCGCTGCAGACCTGGGTCAAAGCCGATCACCCGCAAAACAACTGTCCTGCCCTGTTCATTGTTTTCTAGTCTTTAGCACGAAAGGGGAACGCTGACCAGCGATTCAGGGCCCGAAACGATCTGAAAACGACATTTTCATGCCGGTTTTTGGCCACGATGGAGAGTTGCAAAAAGTGCATACCATTCATGCGGTTACTGCATTTGTCTGACGGCATTTTCCCCCCTATCTGCCGATCATCGGGCGGCGATGGTTGCCGTCCGCAACTTTATGTCGGAGTAACCGCAATGGCCATGATTGACACCACGCGCCCCGCACCGTTTGGCGCCATCACCACGTACCGGGCCACGACCACGCTGTCGAATATGGCCACTGCGGTAACGTCGTTTATCAATGCGCGCACCGAAGCGCGCCGCACCGCTGCCGAGCTGGCGCGCCTGTCACCCGCGATGCTGGCTGACATCGGGTACGATGAATCCGATGTCATCGCCCTGCGGGCTCGTGCCGGTCTGATCTGAGACCGGGTCAGACGGTTTTTTTGAGGGGCTGTGCCGGTCGGCGCAGCCCCTTTTCATTTGATCGCCAGCCTGGCGTTCTTCGTCACTTCCAACGAGGACCAGACATCCTGATCGACACGTCCCGTCAGATGTAAGCCATGGCTGCGAAACACGGCCAGGACACCAGCTGCCTGATACTGCATCACGCCGGAAAGGATGGCACGGCCGCCGCGGGCCAGATGGCCAGCGATGGCTGGAGCCAGACGCTTCAGCGGTCCGGCTAGAATGTTGGCAAAGATCAGGTCGAACGGGGCCGCCTGGTGCAGGGCCGCATGGCGAAAGCCTGTGACGCAGCCCGTGCGCACCAGCGGCCAAGTCCCGTTGGCCTTGACGTTCGCCGCCGCGGTGGCGGCCGCAACGGGGTCGATATCGCTCGCCCAACAGTGGCTGCGGCAGGCGCGTGCCGCCGCCATGGCCAGAACGCCCGTACCGCAGCCGATGTCCGCCACCCGAACGGGACGCCAGTCTTTCATCAGTGCGCGCTCTAGCAACAGCAGGCAACCACGCGTCGTCGCATGGTGGCCTGTTCCGAAGGCCATCGCCGCCTCGATCCTCAACCCGATCCTGTTGGGTGCGATCCGGTCGGCGTCATGCCCGCCAAACACCGTAAAGCGCCCAGCATCCACGGGGTGCAACTCGCGGCGCACCTGAGCGACCCAATCGCGGTCTTCAATCCGGCTGACGGTGAAGGGCTTTGCGCCATGGGCCGCGGCCAGCAAATCCAGCCCGATTTCGTCAGGCCGTTCGCTGAAATAGCCACCAACTTCCCACTGGCCCGAACCGTCCTCAACCTCGAACACGCCCACACCGGTAGGGGCCGGTTCAAGGCGCTCAAGTGATTCGCCCAACGCCTCTGCGCTGGCAGCGCCCAAAGTCGTGGTTAGCGCAGAATATGTTGTCATTGCCCAACCACCAGTTGAATTCGCCGCATTCCCGTAAAATTTCCCGCCATCTAGATGATATTCCTACGACTTAACGGCTTCGTGCATAGGCTCGGACCGAGCCTATGCTATGGTTTGAGCGTCCAAACAAGCGGCGTGTGTTAATGGGTGTGTGCGCTGCGTCCACGGAGGTTTGGGATGAACACGATACCTAAATTCTGCGCGCAGCGCCTGCGGCGCGCCATCGGCTGCTTCCAAAAAGACGAGCGCGGATCGATCACCATCCAGATGATCATCTTCTCGCTGCTTCTGATGATGTCCATGGGCTTGGTGCTGGACTCGGGCCGGGTCTACACGCAGCACAATCAGATCCAGGCATTCACAGATCAAGCTGCGCTGGCAGCGGCGAGCGAGTTGGACGGACAGACCGACTCGTTACATCGTGCGGTGAAGGCCGTGTTCGGCCCTGATCTCAGCAACCCGTCGCCATACCTGCGCAAAGCCGGGATCGAGGTCGGCGAATTCGAGATCCACTACATCGGCTTTTACAACGTGATGCGCCCATCGGACGAGATGCAGCCCAGTATGGTCGATGCGTTCCCGGCGGACGCGCTGGTTGCTCAGGCGGTCAAGAACGTGGCGACCGGCGCAGTGACCGTCACGCCCGTTGGCGGTGACTTGGAGACAGCGTCACAAGCGGCGCTTTATGCGGTGGTTGGTGCGGTGCCCGAGGGCGCGGAGAGCGCGACCTTCGGCATCTTCGGCCCCATGGCATCGTTCTTTGATAAGGGCAGCGGCGGCGGTACGTACTTCGATACGCCAGGCGTGCTGGGCTATACAGCTGTCTCCGCTGCGACGCTGGCACCACTGTCGTGCGCCGATTTGCATACGCTGGTGTTCTGCAACCCTTGGTCCGCGTCAGACGTCCCCTACTCACCTTTTGACCAACCCCCCGACAGCGCACTGTATTCCTTTGTCGGTCGCTCACTAATGCACTTCGCACCGAACTATTCGGACCCGACCAACCGGCAACCGGCGACGACCGGCAATGAGGGGTTCATCGAGTCGATCTACCCGTGGGACGTGAACAATCAGCTGTTCAACCTAGTTGACCCGCTTTCAGACCGCTCGGGGGTTTGCGACTCCAGCAATGTCCCAATTGAAGCGGGTGAAGATTACATTGTTGCGCGTGACCGGTGCCTGATGGCCAGAGCGCAACAGGATCAAGTGTGTTGGAGCGAGCGGGACCCCCTGCGCATTTTGCCTGCGCACGGTCCAAACGTGAGCAAAGCGGTCAACACCATCTTTGATATGTGGATGGAGCCTTTCACGTCAGCGATTGAGAATGGCGGCGCCGTGCCAGATACTGGCATGAGCTACCACCAGTTCTTTGAGCCTGACGCCGTCGCGACAACACTTTACGAGACCGCCGACCGGTACACAGAGCCGACCGTTGATGCGAGCGGCAATGTTATAAGTGGTGGGCCTGGAACGATGCAGGACGGCGACCCGGACCACGAGCTGGACGCTTTGGGCACGGCGATTTTGGGCAATTTCGCGAACGCCACCGCGCCGCGCGTCGACATTGTCCAATTGTCAAAGATCGGGCGTGTCACAGGTATGGTCGATCGCTGTCACCAGGAGACCTACGAGGTGAACGGCCACATCGAAAACGGTGTGGACCTGGATGCGATCTATGCCAAGGCGGATGCGCTTGCGGCCGACCCAACGGCGGAGCCGTTGACCAGCTTCGAGCAATCGGTGATCGACAACGCCACTGGCGCTTGCACCAATGATTTCATCGGCGACTACTTCTCGCAGGTCGGGCAGGACACCTCTTACAACCGATCTCAGATGGAAGATTACTGGTCTATCTACAATGTGGGCTACGTCTTCACGGGTAGCGCAGCACAGCAAAACGTAGGTAGCTGCGGAACGGTCCTTGAAGACTTGTTCGACGGTTTGAGCGACTTCTGTGAGTACGCCATCCTCGATCCTGGGATCGACACCTTCTACGAACTCTATCAGCGCGAACGTGAGCTGACCTTGTCGAACATCGCCGAAATCGATGGCAGTCTGCAGTTGATCCCAAGCTCGACACCTCTCATCCAGACAAATGATGCGCTGTCGAGCGTGACGGGCCCCGTTTCGGAAAATGGTGGGTTGTGGTGCAATGACGAGGCGAGTTGCGATGTAAACCGGGTCACAGCCTACGGTCTCAGTGCGCCTGGCGATGACTTCATTAAGCACATGCCAGAAGACTTCTTCGAGATGTCGTCTTCCGACATTGGGACAATGTTCCAGTCGGGTGTAGAGCGTCGCCGGATCCGGGCAGCCATGGTCAACTGCCAGGCAACTGTCGCCAACGGCACCGACGATGACGGTTTTTACAGTGTGGCCGAGGAAGATTTGCGACTGGTCGACGTCTACATCCCCCAACCGGCAAAACATGCTTGCGGCCTTTCGAGCGAGACTGACCCAACCTCAGGTGCCTTGCTGCCTATGTTGGATCGTGTTCAGCGTTGTGATGTCGATAGCTCGACTGAAACCCAGTTGTTCATCGAAACAATCGAAGATGTAACGGACACGGTCACGCAGACCTTCACCGCGCACTTGGTGCGTTGAGCCCACTGAAAATAGAGGCTGGGCCCGGGCGGGGCCCAGCCTTTTCGACTTAGGCGTCTACGCCAATCGGGCATGTTACGCCCGTGCCCCCAACACCGCAGTAACCGCCTGGGTTCTTCGCCAGGTACTGCTGGTGGTAATCCTCTGCAAAATAGAACTCGGGCGCGGCCACAATTTCAGTGGTGATCGACCCGTAGCCTGCTTTCGTCAGGCGGCCCTGAAAGGCATCGCGTGTGCGCAGCGCCGCGGCCTCCTGCTCGGCGCCATAGACATAGATGCCAGAACGATACTGGGTGCCCACGTCGTTGCCCTGACGCATGCCCTGCGTCGGGTCGTGGCCTTCCCAGAACCGCTGCAACAGCGCGTCGTAGGACACCGTTGTCGGCTCGAACACGACCAAAACCACTTCGTTGTGGCCGGTACGGCCAGAGCATACTTCTTGGTAGGTCGGGTTCTGCGTATAGCCGGCGGCATAGCCGACGGCCGTCACCCAGACGCCGGGCATCTGCCAGAAGCTGCGTTCAATCCCCCAGAAGCACCCCATGCCGAACATGGCGGTCTGGTGACCCTCTGGATAGGGACCCGCCAGCGGTCGCCCGCTGACCAAGTGTGTCTCCGCCGTTGGGATCGCGGCAGCGCGACCTTCCAGGGCGGTCTCAGGCGTTGGCATCGCGGTTTTTCGGAACATTCCGAACATCTCAGACCCCTTTTTGTATTTTGTGTCTCGCAAAATGGCGCATTTCGCCGCCCCCGCAAGTCCGCGTGCCGCCAAGCGGAACAATGCCGTTGCACCGCTGCCGGTCGGCGATAGGTTTTTCGCAGGATGGAGGGGGGAGAAATCCGATGGACCAGCAGACTGACCGGGCGCCGTTGCTATTCACTCCCATGGCCGTGCGGGGCGTAACCACGAAGAACCGCGTTAT
>JBCCML010000051.1:0-39211 GCA_039026375.1 Pseudomonadota bacterium | reverse complement strand
GGATCGCCTGCCTTCGACAACGCCGCATACCGTTCATCAAGATCGAAGAAACCGCGCTGATCAGCCATCTTATGCCCTTTGCTGCTGAAAGGATGGAATCACGATCAAGCACTCAGGGCGAGAGGTTTTTCAGGGCGTCCGACTGCATCCCGGACAGAAGCGGGTCCTATGCCTCTGATTTTTCCCTGACGCTGCCCTACTGGCGATACGGGTTGGGAAGAAAGCCATCTTCGCGGAGCCACCGTCGCTGATGCCGACCGAAGACGGGCAAGGTTCTGCGTCAAGGGTGCGCAGCACCGCCAACGGCGGCTTGCCCTTGATGCGGGTTCTTGACTGGCTTAGGCATCTTCCTGCGACGGGGGACCGGAAATGGCGTGCCATCTTTGGGGTGAATCAGAGCCGACATCACGGACCTGCTGTTGGCCAACTATAAGGCGGAGGATCAGCAGCACCTCAAAACTTGAAGTAATAGATTAATTATCAAAGAAAATATCATATATCTTTATTTTGGTTTTCGCTGCTGGAATTATCTCTTTCCTGATTGGTTATTTGTTTTCATTTTTTGGACTTGTCTTTATATCGGGTTTTTTCCTCCCAATTGGAGCGTTCGGTGCCTTTATATCAATAATTTGGATAGAGATTGCGAAATTTTCTTCCAAAGGAATGAAGCAGATATATGGCATAGATGTGAACTGGGAAAGAGATCCTAACAACCGGAACAAGAACGAAGATAGCTAAAGTGGGTGTTTTCGGGCTTTCTTTGTGCTTGCAGAAGTCAGCCCGGTGACAAAAGCCGCCGTCTCTTGAGCGATGCTGCGAGAGCTATCTTGCGCAAACTGGCGAGGCTTGAGGTCGACCGGATCCGAGCCTTTAATATTCTGGCAGTTCAGTGCCGATCATCTCAGGCAACATCTTCGGCCTGCCCTTGAAAGATCGCGCCAAGAAATAGGCGATTGTTTCGAGAAGCCACTGTCAGACACCGAGTGTTGATGCCTGGGATCGAGAGGGGTGTCGACGAAACGCCACCTCCGGCGACGTCTGCCAATGCTGGCTGAACGCAATCGGCGTCATAGATCAACGTCCTTGACGAGGTTAAGGACGTCCTTCACGTCAACGCCGAGAGTCCGAAGCATGCTTTTGATCTTGGTATGGCCCAGCAAAATCTGCACGGCCCGAAGGTTGCCGGTTTTCTTGTGAATCAATGATGCTTTCGTTCTACGCAGCGAGTGGGTGCGATGTTTCTCGGGCCGCAGGCCGATCGCTTTGATCCACTCGTTGACCAACCAAGCATTCTGCCGCGTTGCAATGTGCGGGCACCACACCGGACGAATGGGAAGGAGGTCGTCTTCAAGGGAGCCGCCGCGGATCTCGAAACTTCCTTGGGCTGGAACGACGTCTTGGGTCCGTTCTTGAACCCTTGTTTCTAGATTGTCGGGCGTGACGGTGTGTTCGTCGCTGGCATCGAGTGCCTTCTCTGAAACGACTGCGGTATCTCAGGCGTGCAAAGGTTCGGTGAGATCTCCGCCTCTGTGTCTTAAGCACCGTAGAATGCCAACTTCAGCATTAAAAAGCCACTTCTGGTGGATGTTGGGCGCGGTTAAGCCCGCTTGGGCATATGAGATGAATCCGATAGTGTTGTGCGCCGAGCTATTAAAGCGAGGATATTGATCATGGCTGACGGTACGGACACGCCGCTGATGCGGCCAAGTTTCGCTGACAATGCATCTGGCATTTTGGTTTCGAGCCTGGGCGACCAGGAAGTCTTGGACATACTATCAAAACTGATTGCGTTCTTTTTTCCACGTCCGGTTCAGCACTACGTCGAAATGGAAGCCGAGGCGTTCAGGGCCCTGGTATTGCAAGCACAGGACGAGCTAAATCACCGGAACGTGGGGCGTCGGCTCGCGTCGGATCGGATCGGATCGAGATCATCCGAAAAGTGCTTCAGACCGACAAGCCGATGATCCAGTCGAACGTCTACCTGCGTGCGACCAGGCCAGCGATCTCAGGGGTCACCGAGAATATCGGCTGGCACCGTGAAAGCTTCTATGGGCCGGCCATGGAGGAGTCGATCAACTTCTGGGTGCCTGTTGCCAACGTCTCGGTCGAAAATGTGATGCACTACATTCCTGAGAGTCACATTATCCCGGACGCGGACATCGAAACGGAGAGCGTCAACGATGCCTCGGTCGAGCGGTTCTCGGCTGGGCACAAGATTGGCCTTTTGTACGCCCCAAAGGAGATCGTCTCTGGCGTAGATCTTAACGTGTCCAAACCGTTCTGCGTTTTGCCGGGTGAAGTAGCGATCTTTGCCGGTGCCCTTATCCACGGTGCGGCGGCAAACCGATCGGCTGACATTCGGTTCAGCATCGACTTCCGCCTGATCGCTGAGGAAAGCCTGAGTGCCACCAAGGAGCACTTTGCAAGCGGGAAGAATTACTTCGAATATCTCTGACGCGGGCCTAGCCAGGATAGTCTGGCAGCGTCACAACGGTCAGTCCCGCTTCCTGGACCCTTGGCGCCACGATCTTGGCGACTTGGGGTGCCATGGCCAAAATGACGGCGGCGTCTGACGGCGCGTCGTTGAGCGCTATGATGGGCGCCCCTTCGATACTGCGCCCCTGCTTGGCTTGGTCATCATCGATGTAGAAACCCGGTGGCCGGCCAATCTCGGACCGGATCCACGTGCCGACAATGGAACTGCCGAATATGCCGAGGGGCTGGCTGGCCATGACGGATCGCGCCGTATCCGCGACCGAGGCCAGCCAATCGACCTGCTCCGCCAGCGGCGTGGTCACGGCCTCCGGTGGATCGCCAGCCGCATCGTGACCGGCCACTGCCGTCAGTTCCTTCGTCACCCAGTTTTCCGATATCACGATCGGCGCGAGGCCCGAGTTCTGGACCATTCGGTACAGCGAGGCGCGATCAAAATGCGTCGCATGATCAGCCACCACCAGATCAAAGGGATTGGCGATGCGGTTGGGAACCTGCACCAGTATACGCCCTCCTGGATGCAGCAGTTGACCTAATTGCCTGAGGGCATCCACGCCTTGCGGGATGTGCTCAAGCGCATGCATCAATACGATCAGATCGTATTTCTGCGGGATGTCGGCAACGTCGCCGGTGAAGAGCTGTTCGAAGCCAGGAATCTGCTTCAGGTCTTGTTCGGCCCTGCGGTCTAAGTCGTAGCCATCGATTGACCAGCCAGGCAGCTTCTTTGCCGCCGCCTTTGCCGTTGGGCCACGACCACAGCCATAATCCAACAGGCGTCCCTTTGCTGGAAGCTCTATGCTCTGAGACAGACGATCCAGAACCAATTGCGACCGCGGGGCAAACTGCTTGCCATCGAGGCCGCCGCGAACTGATTGTTCGGCCCCTTCGGTGACCGAGTAATTGTCGTAGTTGCGATAGATCTCCTCGCAGTCACGGATCCATTGTAGCTGACCTGGCTTCAGGGCCGCCCCACAAGCATGGCATTCGGCGATGACGCCGCCCGCGCGAAACGGCTTACAGTCCGAGGTGACACGATGAAGCCTGGAAAAAGCCGCCACGGGGCCTCGCAGCTCAGCCCCACAAAGCCCACAGTGCAGTAGCTCATCGAACGCATTCATCACGATCACTTTCAATTGGCTGGTCGCAGAGGTTGTTTCCGACTTCAGGGCAGACGGATCAAGGATGGATGCGGGGGTGGCGTGCGGGACTGGATACGGTGTTGGGGCGCGGACCTTTAACGCCCTTGTTCCGCGTATCTCTGGTTATCCAACTGCTTCGTTGCTGCAGCAGTAAACTCTGGGCTCGGCGCGGACAGTCACGGCAACATGAACGAAGGACTGTTCTTGGCGCACAGTGGCTACACGTCCTGGCTAGGCCTACGCGCGGACTAGCGGTTATCCGAGACCATGGATCATCCAGATCAGCATACTGACCTCCTGGGCACACGCATGTTCCACCAAGTCAGTCTACCATATGCAAAATGACGTTCTATCCTGCTGGCCGGACTAAGCCCGCGATCTGCGTGCCATCATCTTGGGCCATCACCAAGGTTGCCGTGGCCATACCCAGCACCGTTCCCAATCCCAAGCGACCACCAAAAAGGCCTACGACGAATAGCAGTCCACCGACGATGGCTGAGATCCCCTCGCTGCTTTCGGCCAAGGCTACCAGTACCAAGCCGATCCCCTGGCCGATCCCGCCGAGGTTCGAGCCGAGATTACTGACCATAGAGAGCGAGGGTAGGAGAGCATTCTTGCCTTCGACCAACGTGTAGACGAGATAGGCGCCATCGGCGAGGAAGCTGACAAGACCAACCAGCAGATCCCCTACGGCCAAAACGACGCCGGAGAGCACGATCTGCGCCGTTGGGCCGGCAAACCCGATGGCAAGCGAGGAGAAATCGGAGACGATCGTCACGATCCCGCTGAAGAGCCAATTGAAGCCGCGTAAAACATCGACCCAGATCGCATCTGTCTTCACCGGCATCGGGATGGTGCCCAAATAGCGAAGGATGTCGAGACCGAAAAAGACAGCGACAAGCGGGCCTTCGCTGCGCAACACCGATCCCGCGGAGGTGCCCCCACCCGTGATCGGCTGAAGCTCTTCGCCGGTGCCGCCCGCCCCCTTTAGCTTGCTGAAGGCGTTGAGCGATTGAACGGAAGAGATACCCGTGTAGACCCCGCCCGCCAGCGCCGCCATTAACCCTCCGAACCCATTATAGTAGCGAAGGAATTTCTCATAGGTGCTCAGCTTCTTTTTGTCTTCGTCGCCGCTCTCCTGGAAAGCAGCCAGCGCCTGAGGCTGGTGTCCACCGGCAGGGCCGAGCAGCATATCAATATTGGCGCGGCTGAACCCGCCCGAGGGCGCACCCTCCGCCGCACCGCGGCCGGTGAAGACCAGGGTGACCGCGGTCATCGGGACGGCCAGGATTAAGGCGAGCCCGTTGATTACCGAGAGCTTCTCGCCTTTGCCGCCGGTCAAAAGGTCAGTCACGAACCGGTAGAGACCGCCCAGGAAGGGGATGTCGAGGCTGCCCTCCATCATCGCCTTGAAGTCCCCGATCAGGTCTTTGAGGAACTCGAACATCCCCTTGACCAGGGCCTTTACCGGTTTGATCGCGTTGTCGCTGAGCCTTTTGAAAATCCCAAACAGCGTTTCAAGGTCAGGCCCGCCGGGTTTGAAAAGCTGGACCAGGGTTTTCAGATCATCGACGAACGACTCCCCGAAGGCCTTGGCCGATGGCAGGATGATGTCGTTGACCAATTGGATGATCGGATTGCCCGAGCCATCGGGCGGTGCCTCATTCATGATCCCGGCGCTGTGCAGCATGTGGTGGCTGGCATAGTTGAACTGAGGCGCGTGGAGCGAGATTGAAGGCGCTGCCCCATCATCCGATTTCAGCCCAGCGATGGTCTTGTCTTTCAACTGGTCGGGAAGGCCCGGATCGGCGAGCTTCTCTTCCAGCAGGTCGAAACCCGCCAGCACCTTCTTTTCGACCTCGTCGATGCGGGTATCTGCTGCCTCAACGGCCCAGTCCAGAAGGCTGGTCGCCAGTTCCTCGGTCAGCTTGTGGGTCTTCCAGATCTCCTCCCAGAGGAAGGCGAAGCCCAACCATTCCAGCAGCTTCAATAAAGCGCCGCCGATCCGGTCGAGGATCCAAGTCAGCGCCTTCATGGCCGAGGAAAGCGTGTCTAGCACGACCTCGAAGGTACGCTCGGCCACGGTGAGCACGAAGTGCAGGAACTTCTTGCCAGCTTTCTCAACCGCATGCAGCGCGAAGGATACGCCATCGGCCAGGACGATCGTCTCGTGGGCGAGCTTTTCGATCTCCTCATCGAAGGCGTGGGCGAGGTTCTTAAAGAAATCACCTACGTCATGGACGATGCTGTCGACGCTGAGGGCAGCCTCGATGATGGGTCCGGGCTCGGTCGGCACCCACTTGCCCCGCTGGTAGGTCATGGCAAAGCGCGGCGTAACTGACGGCCCAAGGCTTGCCAGCGCGTCGGTGGCCTTGCTGCCTGACGGGTCGTACTTGGCAAAAACCTGCCCCTGCGAGAGCGGGTGGTTCGTGGCACCTGCCTGGCTGATCGCACCGACCTTGCCCGCGATGGCCGTCATCACATCATTGTTCTGCGAGGTGTCGAAGACGTGCCCGCCCCCCTGCGTGCGCGCATCTCGTAGTCCATCGCCGTCCTTGACCGCGGCGAGCCCCTTCTGAACCTTGCCATTGGGCCAGATGCTGACCGTGCCCGCGAAGTCGCCCGAGCCCGCGTGCAGGATCGGCACCGAGAGGTCATCTGCTGCAATCGCCACGGTTACATTGCCCGCCGCATCGGCCTGGACCGCTACGGGATTTTGGTCGTCCAGCATCAGCACGCGGCCGTTGACGGTGGCATAGGTCCACTCGCTGGCCGTCAGACTAAGCGTTGCGGGCGCAATCGCGCTGCCCTGCTCGCCGCTCAGATTGATATGGGTCGTATAGGTGGACTGGTCGACAAGCGTCCCCTGATCCTTCACCCTGATGGTCGAGGAGCGCCAGTTGGTCGTGCCCGGATCTTGCCACCAGTGGCGCACCGCGCCCTCTCCGGTAATCGCGAAAAGCTCGTTTGCATTGCGCTTGCGGTTCCGGATCGCGCCGAGTTGGGTGATATCGGTGGCGAACAACACCGGATCGCCGAAGGTGTAGGTCTTATCGGCCCGCGTGCCCTTGATGTAGTAGAGCCCCTTGGGCAGCAGCGCCCAGACGGATACCGAATTGCCGTCATGGTGCACCGAAAGGGCGTGGGCGTCGCGCAGGTCTTTGGCGACCACCTGGCCCTCGCTGCGGGCATTGGGGTAGACAAGGATCCCCTCGGTTTTCGTCGCCGCGAAGAGGTCCGAGCTGACGGTGATCGGGTCGTCCGAGACGACGACGGGGGTCGCGATCGCGGTGTAGCGACGCGTCCCTGGGATGTTCGGGTCACCTGGGCTCCAGGAGTAAGTCGACGAGCCGATCCCGTTCTCGGCAATCGTCGTGGCGATCAGGCTCTGCGCCTCGCCCTCGTTGTAGAGGTAGTAGAACGCGCGCTGCCCGATGGCGGCCCCGGCGGTCATTTGGATCAGCGCCTTCGCCTCGACATTCTGTGGGAACTTGAAGGGCGTCGCGGACCCGCCGTTGCCCGGCACATGATAGCGGGTCTCGGCCCCGCCTTCCTGGCCCGTCGCCACGCAGAGCGGCGCGCCCGCATCGCCCGTGCTCATCAGAATATGATCAGCGCGGAACCCCGAGCCGAGGCCTGGCACGTGGTGCGCAGTTTTACCTACCCCGCCCCAGTCGGCCAAGTCGCTGGTAAGCCCCCAGGCGGTGAACAGATCCGTTGCGCCGCCCTTTGTCTTGCTAAGGGCGACCGTCAGCGAGATTTTGCCGTCGTTCGCTTGGACAACGTCAAAAGCGGTCGCCTCCACATAGCCCGCAAATCCCGGCAACAGCGCCACCGCTGACCACCCGCTTGGGGCATCCGCATCGTGGTGCAACAGATCAAGTGCCCCGCCCGCCAGACTAAAGACCAGCGGCACGCCTTGGGCGTTCTGCACCACCTTGATCTCTCCGGTGGGCGAGATCGGCGCGTTCAGTGTCTGGTTCTTCATCAGCTCGGCCGAGACATGCATTGTCAGGGTCTTGCCCGCATGATCGCCGGCGCCTTGGACACTGATGATGTCGATGTCAGGTTTTCCCTGCAGCGCAGGGCTATTCGGATTGGCCGCTTGAAAGGTCATGGAATGCTCCTGAACCGATGCTTGGTCGCCCGTTTGGGGGCGTGATCAATGCTGGGACTTGTAGGTCAGACCTAGCGACAGATCGCCCGCGCCATTGAAGGCGGGGTCCCGGAAATCGAAGACGCCGCCTGCGGGCAGGTAGACCACGTTCGAGACATTGCCCACGTTGGCCAGCGCCGCCGTTACATCCCCGAAGCTGTCGATCTTTACGTCCAGCGCATTACTGAGCAGGTCCTCGAAAAAGTTGGTCTGCCCAAACGTCAAAAGCCCATCGAGGATCTTTCCGAAGATCGAGCCGATCGCACTCCAATCCTTGGCGCAGGAGTTTTTGTGGATCGACCAGTCGGGGTAAGGCTTATTCACCTGGATCGGGCTAGAGTTGGGCTTGAGAACCGCTTTCCCATCGGCGTCCAAGATCGCCGAAAGGGTGGTTTTGCCCATCCAGTTCACGGTCCCGTCGATATGGGCGCGCGCGGTGCAGAAGAGCAACCCCTTAGACTTTTCCTTGTAGAGGCGCAGGTAGCCCTGCTCGTAATCGATCTGCGCTTCTCCGCCGGCGCTGTCAAAGCGCGCGACATAGCTGGAATAGTATTTGTTGTCGTCACCGTTTTGAGCCGAGATCGTGAAGTTGAACCCATTGGAAACCGCGGTCGACCCATCGGCAAAGCTGTGACCGGAATTTACATCGATATGACCCGAGATCTTGTCCCAGACCGAGTCTTTGAGGTTGTTGTAGAACGGCTCCAGCAGCAGCGGGATCGCGAGGCGCTTGTGCGAGAAGATCGCCTTGCCATCGACGCCGTCCGCTTTGGTCAGCCACTGATCTTCGAAGATGGTTTTCGATTTGATGATCGGGCCCGAGCCGCCTTCCGTATCAATCAGAAAGTTTAGCGTTGAAAGCTCGGGGTTCTTGGGGTTGTGGGTGACGCTGAACGTGGCGCCGACAGGCCTGAGCGAGGCGGGAACCTTCTCACTGTCCTTGAACTGGGTTTTGCTGGTCGTCGTCAGCGAATAGCCGAGGATGTAGGGGTTCCCTTCTTTTTGCTGGTTCGTCAGGTAGAATTGCATGAAGAGCGCAAGCGCCTGCATGCCCATCTCTCCCGCGTCGCCCGCCTTGGTGCCTGCTGGGTCAAAGCGCACCAGATCGACAGAGTTAAAGTCGATGAAGAGGTTGTTCACGGTGAAGTCGCGCGTGCTGAAATCGGTCAGCTGCTGTTGCACCTGTTCGGGGATGCCCTTGTTCTTGGCAATGTCTTCCTTGGCGATTTCGGCAAGGTTGAGATCGATATCAATCGCATAGGACCAGCCGGACATGTCGTGCTGGAAGAGGCGCCCGCCCCGATAAAGCCAGGCCTCGCCCTTCGGAAACGTCAAAACGAAGCTGACATCGGTGCCGCTACGCGCAAGCTCGACCCGAGGCGCCACATAAGCCAACAGACATTCGACTGAAGGTTCGGTCGCGCCATCTTTCAGGCCGGGCACATCCGCTTTGGTGTCAGCAGCGGTGTAGTGATAATCCCCCTTATCGTCGACTGTGCGGTAGAGGTAGAACGTATCCTGGATCGACCCCAGCCGCTGAAGCTGGGCAAGTTGGTCATTGATCGTCTTTTGTGAAAGCGCGACGACCATATCGAACGTATCGAAAACTGAGTTTGACATCCCAAACCCCCCAATTCTCCCGAAAACGGCATTGGAACTGCCTTTGCTATTTGAACAAAGTTGGAGAGATTCGTTAACTCTTTGATTGTGTCGAAGCCGTCTAACTCTGCGATAAGTTGCAGGAGGCGAGGAACCAGCGGCGAATAGGTGTTGCTAACCATGGCTTTTTTGCAGCTCGCTCCAGAAACTAATCCCAGACATCTCGGCAACACATCGTCCGTTTGGCGATCATGATACCAGCGCTGGCACTCACCCTGGTTGCTATCAAAGATCGACTGTTTCGATCACAGAGAGCACTAGGCGTGGAAAATCGGTCAGAGACAAAGCGCATCTGCAACCGAGGCAATCGAGAAGCTCAGACTTAACGCGGCGCACGCCGTCTAGGGATTATGCATCGGGCCCAGGTCCGAAGCTCGGTAACGAACAGACGGCCCTTTGCGGACATTAGTAGGTGATCTCAGCTTAGTGGTCGCGTAACGCCAGGCCAGTCATTCTTTGCAACTGCAAAGGCGAGTTTCGACGTTCGGTCGCTGTACAGAATAAAACCGACACTGGCAGTACCCACACGAGCTTAAATCGTCTGTACTTTGCACTGCAAAGCCGAGCCGGCTGCGATACGAAACAACTTCTGAGAACATTCGTCAAGAAGGCTACAGAAGTCTGTGGGTGATTAAAGAATTTGTGTGAAAGACGCGCCTTGAGACACCAATTCCGTTCGAGCCGCGCCAATCGATTTGCACTACTCGGGTGGGGATCTGATTTGCACAACTAATCGCAGTCAGATGGCATCGAAATCACTCCGGTAACGAACGGCGGTGGCAATAATAGGCAGAGTTGGCGCCCTCCCCTAAGCGGTAACGGTGAAGCGTCCGCAAAGAAGGGGACAGAGCTGATCACCCGCCAGCACTTCGAACGGCTACAGCTTAAGCCGTTCAAGGAGAGGACGGCGACGGATTTGCGATGGCGGCCGCGGCCCCAGCAGCGGCGGTTACGTTACGCGTGTCGACCACCACCCTGGGTGTCGGAATGCTTTTGCCGTTATCGGAAAGCGCCTTTTGGATCGCCAGGAACGCCCGCCGGCGGATAGCGAATTGTTCCCCAGGCGGGCATGTGAACTTAACGCCAATGACAAAGTTTGCGCCATTCATCCCAATCGCACCCTGGCTCTTTAAGGGTTGGATAAACCTGCCGACCAGGTCCGGGTCTTCGCTCAACGCAACGCCTACTTTTTTAACCAGCTTGCGAACGCGTTCGAGATCTTCTTCGGGGCCAACTTCGAAGCTGAACTTCACCGTTACCCAATCTCGACTGTGGTTTTCGATTGTGCCAAGTGAACCGAAGGGAATGGTCGTCAGTGCCCCACGCGGGTGGCGAAGCCGCACTGATCGAAGCATGATCTTTTCAACAGCCCCCTTTCCTTCACCAGTCTCGATGTATTCGCCTAGCCGGAATGCGTCTTCATAAAGATAGAACATTCCCGAAATGACGTCTTTCACCAGCGTTTGAGCGCCGAAGAGAGTGGTGGCGATCTTGCAAAGCAACTCTCGAATCCAATTGCTTCGCTGATCAGTGTGCCGACGCAAATCAACTATGACGCTGGGTTTGGCACTGCAGATGGGTGGAGGCTGACCACGAATATTCAACCCGTCATGCCCATCTCGATAAGTGAGGAATGGAACCTTATCTCGCGCACGATCGTCCCTGTGATCGCGCAGAACGATATCGCGGGGGCTTCGGGGGATCAGTTCGGACTAGGCGACGTTGTGCAAAGCGCCTTCTTCTCGCCGAAGGCACCCACGGAAGCAGGGATCATTTGGGGCGCCGGTCCCGTCTTTCTTGTCCCAACGGCGACAGATGATTTGCTTGGTAGCGGGAAGATCGGAATAGGCCCTACGGCGGTGGCCCTGACACAACAGGGGCCATGGACGCTTGGGTTCCTTGGGAACCACCTTTGGTCTGTGGCCGGAGAAGAGCGCGTTCGGACGTCAATCAGAGTTTTCTCCAGCCGTTCCTCGCCTACAACGCAGCCGGGGGCTGGACCTTCGGCCTGAACGCCGAATCCACCTGTAACTTGGAAGCCCGTGACTGGTCCGTACCGATCAATGCAACCGTCGCGAAGCTGGTTACCTTTGGCAAACAGCCTGTGCAGTTCACCGCGGGATTGCGTTACTGGGCTGAGACCCCAGCGAATGGCCCCGACGCTCTGGGTGGTCGGGTTCAGATAACATTTCTATTTCCCAAGTGAGGCGTCGAGTGTTCAGCGTACTCAGGAAACCAGCTGCCACTTTCACCTGTTTGGTGATTTTTACGGCGGCTAGCGGGGCTGCTGATGAGAGGCCGACAACGGCAGAGCTTTCGCAGAAACTGTCGAATCCAATTTCAGATCTGAACATTGTTCCGATCCAGACAGATTTCGATCAAGGGTTCGGCCCGAACGATGGTTGGCGTGTAACAACGGTTGCTCAACCCGCGATCCCAATTCCGATCAATGACAACTGGAACCTGATCTCGCGCACCATTGTCCCTCTCATCGCTCAGAGCGATATTGCCGGGCCATCTGGCGAGCAGTTCGGATTGGGTGATGTCTTACAGAGCGCGTTCTTCTCACCGAAGGAGCCGAGTTCGTTAGGGCTGGTCTGGGGTGTCGGTCCGGCTATCCAACTTCCGACGGCCACAGATGACTTTCTTGGAACAGGGAAGTTCGGTCTCGGTCCCACGGCTGTCGTGCTACGCCAAAGCGGCCCGTGGACTGTCGGTGCCCTGGCAAATCACATTTGGTCCGTCGCGGGAGAGGGAAGCAGTAAGATGTCAGCCTGACTTACGTGGAGCCCTTTGTGACCTACGACACGCCGGATGGGTGGACTTTCGGTTTCAATGTCGAGACGACGTACGACTGGGAGGCGGGTGAATGGTCGGGGCCGATCAACGCCCTTCTGTACAAACTTGTGATGTTCGACGAGCAACCCGTGCAATTCTTCGCAGGCGTGCGCTACCGGGCGGACAGCCCACAAGGTGCCGCTGAAGGCATCGTTGGTCGCGCGGGCGTCACACTGCTGTTCCCGAAATGAGCAGATCATTTTGCATGGACTTACCAGGCTGGATGCTGCGGACGGCGTAGGCGAGTTTCTGTCACCACGTCTTAGCGTGCCGAACTGCGACTTTGGTCATGTTGGGTAGCCAACCGCAAGGCATGGCGTCACTTTCAAACAAACATGCCGTCTTGGCATCACGGAACAAACTGCGCAGTCGCTTACGGAGTGACATTTGAAACGTGGGCGGGCTCGGCGGACGGGCTTGTCATCCTTGCTCAAAGGCTGTGGGCCGAAAATTTTCGGCCCACACAAGATTTAGCAGTTTCAACAACCCAAGCTGATCAGAAGAAACCCATAGGGTTTTCATCGTAACTGACCAACAGGTTCTTGGTGTTGCGGTAGTGGTCCAGCATCATCTTGTGGTTCTCACGTCCGATGCCCGACTTCTTATAGCCACCGAACGCCGCATGCGCCGGGTAGTGGTGGTAGCAGTTGGTCCACACGCGCCCCGCCTGGATGGCGCGCCCAACCCGGAAGGCCGTGTTGCCATCGCGCGTCCAGACTCCGGCCCCCAGCCCATAGGTCGTGTCGTTGGCGATCGCGATCGCCTCGGCCTCGTCCTTGAAGGTGGTAACCGACAGGACCGGGCCGAAGATCTCCTCCTGGAAGATCCGCATCGAGTTGTCGCCACGGAAGACCGTGGGCTGGATGTAGTAGCCACTGCCAAGGCCATCGCCCAGATCAGCTGTATCCCCGCCCACCAGAACCTGGGCACCTTCCTCGCGGCCAAGCTTCAGATAGCCGGTGATCTTCTCCATCTGCTCGGTCGAGGCCTGGCCGCCGATCATGGTATCCATCTGCAGCGGGTTGCCCTGCTTGATGTTCTTGACCCGGGCGACGGCGCGCTCGAGGAAGCGGTCGGCAATGCTCTCATGGACCAGGGCGCGCGACGGACAGGTGCAGACCTCGCCCTGGTTCAGCGCGAACATCGCGAAGCCTTCCATGCACTTGTCCAGGAAAGCATCGTCGGCATCCATGACGTCGCCGAAGAAGACGTTGGGCGACTTGCCGCCCAGTTCCAGCGTCACCGGAATCAGGTTCTCCGCCGCAGCCTTCATGATGATCTTGCCAGTCCCTGTCTCGCCTGTGAAGGCGAGCTTGGCGATCCTGGTCGAGGTCGACAGCGCCGCGCCCGCTTCCTCACCGAAGCCGTTGACGACGTTCACCACCCCGTCCGGGATCAGATCGGCGATCAGTTCCATCAGCACCATGATCGAGGCAGGCGTCTGCTCGGCGGGTTTCAGCACCACCGCGTTGCCTGCGGCCAGCGCCGGGGCAAGTTTCCAGACCGCCATCAGGATCGGGAAATTCCAGGGGATGATCTGTCCCACGACACCCAGCGGCTCGTGGAAGTGGTAGGCATAGGTATTGGCGTCGATCTCGGCGATCGAGCCTTCGTCCGCCCGGATCACGCCGCCGAAATAGCGGAAATGGTCGATGGCCAGGGCCAGGTCAGCGTTTACCGACTCGCGGATCGGCTTGCCATTGTCCAGCGTCTCGGCCACGGCCAGCGTCATCAGGTTCTGCTCGATCCGGTCAGCGATCCGGAACAGCATGGTGGACCGCTCGGTCAGCGACGTCTGGCCGAACGCGGGCGCCGCGGCATGGGCCGCGTCCAGGGCCGCGTCGATATCGGCAGCGTCCGAGCGGGCGACCTCGCAGATCACTTCCCCCGTGATGGGCGTGACGTTCTGAAACCAGTTGCCCGATTTCGGCTCCATGAATTGGCCGCCGATGAAGTTCCCATACCGCGATTTGTATGGAAACGGGACATCCAGGTGGCTGGTGTCCAGGGCGGCACTGTTCGCGCCAGAGCTTGTTTGGATGTTCATTTCTTCCTCCCAAATAGAATTTTGTGCCTGGGACGTTCAGGCATTCTGCAGCTGGCTAAATTCGATCAGGAAGATGGCTGGCGGCGATAATCTCGCATGATTTCAGATGTTTGGGAATGCGTTTGTTGACGCGCTTAGATGGACCCAGCGCGCGTCACTCGCGCAAAGGTTGCAGGGGCTTCAAACCCCTCGCCGCGTGGCAGCCAGCCCAATTTTCTGTCGGATCACCAATGTGTTAGTCGGTCTGCATGCATGACGCTGGTGGGCTTGTCTTTGCGCGACGTCGGTGCAAGTATCGCGTCGCGCTCGTCAAAAGAAGGTGCTGGCCTGAAGGCTGCGAAACACCCGAGCTCGAGCAAGAGTATTCGAAGAAGTTCCACTGGGAGGAGAACAACCAGATGTTCGCAGACATCAAAGACTGGATGCGCCAAGGCGTCGGCAAGAAGGTGGCGATGGTCGCCTCTTCGATCGCTGTTGCAAGCGCGATGGTCGCCTCGAGCGCACAAGCTGAGGTGACGATCCGCCTAGCATCGGACACGGCAGGTCTGCCGCACCCGGCAGCGATCGCGATGGAGCGCTTGAAAGAGCGCGTGATGGAAGAGATCCCCGGCAGCGATGTCCGGATCTTCGTGTCCTCGTCGCTTTACACGATCCCGGATGCCATGGAGGCCATGACCGAGGGCAACCTGGAAATGGCCTGGGGTCAGTTCGGTAAGACGGCGCAGGTCGACCCCTATGCCAACGTTGTGGTCGGCCCGATGCTGTTAACGACGCCCGGCGCCATTAACGCACTGGATTCGTTCGACACGTATCAGATGCTGGTGCAGCGCTTTAACGACATCCATGATGTCACGTTGTTCGGCACCGCGCACTTGTCATTCTATATGGGTGCGGGCGCCAAGGCGAGCCGTCTGGTCACGCCGGGCGACTTTGCCGGCAAGAAGATGCGCTCGATGGGCCCGGCGGAAAACGCCATGCTCAGCGCTTTCGGTTCGAACCCGACGACCATGTCGTTCGGTGACGTACCTCCGGCGCTGGAGACGGGTGTCATCGACGGCCTGCTGACCAGCTTGGGCGGCTGGAACCGCGTCAAAGAGCAAGCACCGTTCTTCTCGGTTGCAGGTGTCAACGGCATCGTTGGCGACTACTACTACCTGGCTGCCAGCAACAAGTGGTGGAGCACCCTGAAGCCCGAGCATCAGGCGATCATCGCGAAGATCATCCAGGAAGAAGTGCTGCCGCTGGCTAAGCAGGCCAACTTCTGCAACGACAAGATGCTGATCGACCGCTTCGGTGTCGATGACCCGAGCGAGCCCGGCATCTACGTCATGACCCCGGATGAAGCCGCTGCTTTGGCCGAACAGCTGGGCAATGCAACGCAGGACTGGATCAAGGACAACACGCCGTCGGGCGCCGACGAGTGGGTTGATCGTTTCGCCGAAGAAGCCAAAGCCGCCGTGGCCGCCAATCCGCTTGGTGGCAGCGCGCTCGAGGCAACGGACTGCGAAGAGATGAACGCGCTGTTCGCCAGATACCGCAAGTAAGCGCAACACGAAGATCGAAGCGGCCAGCCCCAACGGACTGGCCGCTTTTCTTTCAACGGTCTGCGCGATCTGACCTAAGCCAGGTTGCGTTCCGGCCAAGCGAGGGCCCGGCATGGATTTTGTTTTCGACCGGCTTTACCGGGTGGTTCGCTTCCTGCTGGACGACATTATCGGGAACCTGGCCACGCTGGCCATGTTCCTGGGCACCGGCCTAGCAATCGTTGAAGTATTCCGCAGATACATTTTCGGCGTCGTCTATGACTGGGGTCAGGACGCGGTCACCTACGGCATCGTCTCCTCTGTCTTTCTCTATTTCGCCGTCACCCATGCGCGCCGGTCGCATCTGCGCGTCTCGTTCGTGATCGACGCGCTGGAGGACAAGGGCTTTGAGAGCCTGGTCCTTTTCATCCGCGCGGTGCTGACCGCGATGTCCCTGGCCCTCTTCACGGCGCTGGCGACCTGGGGCATCCCCACGGTCGAACGCTCGATGATGATGGAGCGCACCACGCTGTCGATGGTCCTGGTCATCTGGCCCTTCCAGTTGGCGTTGGTCGTGACCTTCGTCCTGATGGCGGTGGTCTCGTTTTTCCAACTCTACCAGGATATCCGGGCGCTCTTCGGTAAGAAGGTGTTTGACTGGGCGCCTGTCGAAGAAGGCATAGACATCTAGCCATGGGTTTCATCGGACCAGCCCTGCTGACATTGCTGGCGCTTGGCGCGCCGATCGCGATTGCCCTGATCGCGGTGACGGTCGGCTTCATCTTGAACGATCCGCTGCTGAACACGAATGCGATCTTCCGGTCGTTCTTCAGCTTCGTGAACAAGTACACGCTGATGGCGATCCCGTTCTTCGTCTACGCGGGCTTCCTGATGGAGCGGACGGGCCTGATCCGAAAACTGTTTCGGTTTGCGGACGCGCTGATCGGCTGGCTGCCGGGCGGCTTTGCCTACGCGACGATCCTGGCGGCCGTGATGTTCGGCGCGATTTCGGGCTCCAGCACTGCGATGGCGGCGGCGATGGGCCTGGTCGCCTATCCCGAGATGCTGAAGCGCGGCTATCCGAAGTGGATGGCGGCGGGCGTGATCGCCACGGGCGGCGGCATCGCCATCCTGATCCCGCCCTCAATCACGCTGATCCTTTATGGCGTGCTGACCGAGCAATCGATCACCAAGTTGTTCTTTGCCGGTGTGACGCCCGGAATCATGCTGGCCGTCAGTGACGCGGTGATCGTCTTGACCATGGCCGCGATCCTGTCGCTGCCCGCCAGCAAGTTCTCGCTGCGCGAACTGGGCGTGGCCTTCCTGGAAGCATTCCCGGCGCTGCTGATGCCGGTGATCGTGCTGGGCGGTCTTTACGGTGGCGTGCTGACGCCCACGGAATCGGGCGCGGCTGCCTGTGCCTATGCGCTGTTGTACGGCGCTGTGGCACTGCGCGGGCAGTTCCTTAAGGAGGCCTATTTCGCCACTCAGCGTGCCGTGAACCTGACCGCGATCCTGTTCTTCGTCCTGGGCGGCGTTGGCATCTTCCAGTTCCTGCTGGCAAACCAGGGTTGGCCGCAAGACATCGCTGAATGGGTGACGCAGCTGGGCCTCAGCCCCGTCGCGTTCCTAGGGCTATTGATGGTGGTGCTGCTGTTCCTGTCGATGTTCCTGACGGGCGTAGCGGTCTTGGTGCTGGTGGTGCCGGTGATCTACCCAGTGGCCGTCACCCTGGGCATCGACCCGATCCACCTGGGCATCCTCTTCGCGCTCTGCATCGAAATGGGCGCCGTGATCCCGCCGGTGGGCCTGAACCTGTTCGCCGTCAGTGGCACCACAGGCGTGCCTGTCACCACGGTGATGCGCGGCTCGTTCCCGTTCCTGTGCACGGATGGCTGCGTTCTGGTCCTGTGCTTGCTGGTGCCGGCCGTCGTGCTGTGGCTGCCGAACCTGGTGGTTCAGTCGGTCTTCGGCTGAGGCCATCTCGGGGGCCCCTTTTTGGGCCTGTTCGTTGGCCTCTCCGGTAGCATCGACATGTCGAGACGGGTCTGAGACAGTCCCAGCATGAGCACGGGCCATATCCCGGACATCGGAGCGCGCCAACTCGTCGCCGTGCTGACCGTGGCCGAGCACGCGAGTTTCGTCGCTGCAGCAGCCGAGTTGCGCATGTCGCAACCAGCCCTCTCCCGCATGATCAAGCGGATCGAAGACGTCTTAGGCGTGCAGTTGTTCGAGCGGACGACCCGCACCGTGCGTCTGACCGATGCCGGACGCGAGTTCGTGGCACTCGCGCGGCGCATGACCGATGATCTGCGGATCGCGGGGCAAGCCATGCGTGAACTCGCCGACCAGCAGCGAGGCCAGGTCATTGTCTCAACCCTGATGTCGGTCGCGCATGGCGTGCTGCCGGGAGCAGTTGGCACGTATCGTGCCGCCCATCCGGGGATCGAGATCCAGGTCCGGGATGGGATCCATGCCAGTGTTCTAGAAGATGTTAAATCAGGCGCTGCGGATTTTGGCATCACCTATCTCCAGGACGTCCCGGAAGCTGTCCGAACCACACGGCTTGGCCAAGGCCATTTCGATCTGGTCGCGCGCCGTGGCGCGGTGCTCCCGGCGCTGAAAGACGGGGCCATCCTGTTCGACGACCTGCGGGGGCTCCCTCTGGTCTCGATGCCGCCAGGGTCGCAAACCCGGCGTGTCCTGGACGCGACGGCGGCGGCACGCGGCTTCCAACTGCACCATACGGCGGTCGTCTCGCAGGTTCCGACATTGCTCAGCTTTGTGCGCGCCGGGGTCGGGGTCGGCCTGGTGCCGTCTGCCCCGATCAGCGGCGACCTCGGGGACGATCTGATCCGGCTTTCGGTCACCGATCCCCGCATCGTGCTCGACATCGGCATTCTATGCTTGGCCGACCGCGCGCTGTCGCCCGCCGCAGATGGTTTGATGGCGGTTATCCTGGCAGGATGGTCTGATTAATGCACGTTATGGAATAATATTTGGTATCAGTTTATTTTTGTCATGGCATGGACTCAGACACTAAGCTCGGACAAATTCAAGCGCACCGGAGGAGACCGCATGAGCACGACCGCAACGCTGGTGAAGGGCGATGTGCAGACGGTGGATCAGGACGTCGATCTGGTCGAATACTACTTCGAGCAGGGCTGGACCGACGGCCTTCCCGTAGTGCCCCCCACCCGCGACAAGATCGACGCGATCATTGCCGCCCTGGGCGGCGGGGCTGATGTGGTCGAGTGTAAGATCCCGCCGCGTTGGGGTGCCCTGACCCGCGAGATCCTGGCCATCAACATGGTCATGGCTGGCTGCAAGCCCGACTATGCCCCCATTGTCCGGGCGGCAATGCTGGCCCTGACCGACCGGCAGTTCAACCTGAACGGGGTGCAAGCGACCACGCACATGGCCTCGCCCCTGATCATGGTCAACGGCTCCATCGCGGCTGAGGTCGGCATGAACGGCGGCGCCAATGCCTTCGGCTCGGGCAACCGGGCGAACGCCACTATTGGCCGGGCAATCCGGCTGATCATGCTGAATGTCGGCGGTGGCCGGGCGCCTGACCTAGACAAGTGCACCCTGGGCAACCCCGCCAAGTACAGCTACGCAATCTGCGAGCACGAGGCCGCCAGCCCCTTCGCGCCCTATCACGTCGAACAGGGCTATGGGCCTGAGACCTCGACCGTGTTCGCCATGGCAGCGGAGGCCCCCCATTCGGTCACCGATCACCAGTGCAACGACCCCGAGGGCATTCTGGACACCATCTGCTCGGCCATGAGCACCATAGCCTCGAACACCGCTGTGCTATCGGGCCACTGCGCCTTGGCCCTGGGGCTGGAGCACGCGCGCACCATCGCCAAGCACGGCTGGACCCGGCACGACATCAAGTCCTATCTCTGGCTACACGCCGGTAATCCGTTCCGGGCGCATTCCCGCGACCACCGCTATGGCAAGGTATACAACCGTAACCTGCCGAAATGGTACAAGCGGGGGCCGGACGACCGCATTCCGTTGGTCGAAAGCCCCGATCGCATCCACCTGTTCGTGATCGGCGGGGATGCCGGGCGTTTCTCGGCGTTTATCCCCGGCTGGGGCCACATGAGCACGCCCGTCATTCGCCCCGTGGAGGACGCTGCCATTGGCTCGGCCGATGACTGCGCCGACGGCCTTTGCAAGCTTTGAGGAGGAGACCACCATGCTGGACGATCGCACAGGCCTGGCCGTAGAGATTTTCGACCCGCGCGGCGTGGTCGACACCGACAGCCGCCCGCTGGCAGCCCGCAAAGCGGCGCTGGCGGGGCTGCGGCTGGGCATTCTGGACAATTCCAAGTGGAATGCGAACAAGCTGTTGCGGGGCGCGGCGGCGGCGTTATCAGATCAGATCGAGCTGGGTGCTGTGAATTACTACGTCAAAACACACGGCTTCTCGACCGATGCCCCGGCAGAGATGATCCGCCAGATCGCGGCGGAAAACGACATCGTCCTGACCGCCATCGGTGATTGCGGGTCCTGTTGCTCGTGCTGCATCCGCGACGCCATCGCGCTGGAGGGGTTGGGCCTGCCCACCGCCCCGATCATCACCACGGAATTCGTCAACGAGACGCGCCTGACCCGCACAGCGGTCGGCATGCCGGAACTGAAACCCGTGGTCATCGACCACCCCGTCAGCTCGATCACCGCCGAGGAGGTCGCCGCCCGGGTCGAGGTGATCGCCACCCAGGCTCAGGAGGTCTGGCTGGGCACGCGCGCCGACATCTGAGATCCCACGGAAGGAACCCCATGACGACCGAAGACCTGTTCCCGGAAGGTTGGCGCCAGACGACGCGCTATCCCGACCCGGCCGTGCAGTCGCTGGATGCCAGCTTTGACAAGTACCGCCTGCCCTTGGCGGGTATCGAGCGGCTGGGAACCGATTTTCGCTGGACCGAGGGGCCGGTTTGGTTCGGGGATGGGCGTTATCTGTTGTTCAGCGACATCCCCAACAACCGGATCATGCGCTGGGACGAGGCAACGGGCCAGCTGGGCGAATTCCGAAAACCGTCCAACTTCGCCAACGGCCACACGCGCGACCGGCAGGGGCGCCTGGTGTCCTGCGAACATGGCGGGCGGCGCATCACCCGGACCGAGTATGACGGCGCGATCACAGTGCTGATGGACAGTTTCGATGGCAAGCGCCTGAACTCGCCCAACGACCTGGTGGTAAAGTCCGACGGCACGATCTGGTTCACCGACCCGCCCTTCGGCATCAGCGGCAATTACGAGGGCCACAAGGCCGAGCCCGAACTGGGCCAGAACGTCTACCGCTTGGACCCCGAAACGGGCAGCGCCACGATCATCGCTGATGACATCCTGGGCCCGAACGGCCTGGCGTTCTCACCGGACGAACAGATCCTCTACATCGTCGAGTCTCGGGGCGTGCCGAACCGCAAGATCCTGGCCTATGACGTGTCGGGCGACGGCGCCTCGATCACCAACAAGCGCATCCTGATCGATGCCGGCCCCGGCGGCACGCCGGACGGCTTCCGCGTCGACATCGATGGCAATCTCTGGTGCGGCTGGGGCATGGGCGACCCGTCCCTGGATGGGGTGATGATCTTCAACCCGGATGGCCATCCGATCGGACGGATCGCGCTGCCCGAACGCTGCGCCAACCTGTGCTTTGGCGGGCGGGCCAACAGCCGCCTGTTCATGGCAGCATCGCAGTCGGTCTATGCGCTCTATTTGAATGTGCCCGGGGTGAAGGGCGGATAACCTCCGCCAGCCGCCTACCCTAAAGCCCGGCGCCGGCGCAGGGGCTCCGACTCCACCGCCACCCGCTGGGTGTACTTCAGGTGGCCGATGACCATCATGAAGTTCTCGTGGTCGGGCTTACGCTCCAGATAGTCGACCAACCGGAACAGGTTGATCGGCTGGATCTGCATCAGTTCCTTTATGCGGCCCGCCGCCTCGTCGATCCGGTAATTGTCGATGAACTGACAGGCCGTCTGCGTTGGCGTCAGAATGTAGAAATCGTGCGGCCCCCGCTTGGTATAGCGGGTGATATCGAAGGGTGACGCCCCCAGCGCATGAAACTTTGGGATCAGGCAGCGCACGCCCGTTTCCTTGTGCGACAACACTGTCCCCGCAGTCTGCTTGAAGCCCAGCTTTGCCAGCTTATCGATGGCATGCCGCCGCATCCCGGGCGACAACATGTCGGCATCCGCACGGTCATATCTCAGGTCGTCAAAGATCGAAAAGATCCGCAAGTCCGGATCAGCCAGGCACATATAGGGACCAAACTCCAGGCTCTGGGTATCAAACGGGACGGTCAAACAAGCATCCTTTGGTGGCTTGGCTCGTGGCGGCGCTTCACGGGA
Source organism: Pseudomonadota bacterium (assembly GCA_039026375.1). GTDB lineage: Bacteria > Pseudomonadota > Alphaproteobacteria > Rhodobacterales > Rhodobacteraceae > Thermohalobaculum. The sequence goes on along the minus strand of JBCCML010000051.1, from coordinate 16,988 downwards.
TATGCGGCGGTTTGGGATTTGGTCGACCACCTGCGTGGCAGCGATCGGTCCCTGCCCCTAGCACGCCCCATCGCGACCGTTTGCGCCTTGGCGGCAATGCCATCGGTGCCCTACTCTGTCCCGTGCAAGCCCCGGAAGGAGCCAGCGACGGTCCCAGCTGATCAGAAGGCTCCTCCCATGGTTGACCCAGCCTATTCCCATCAAGCAACGGCGGACCTTCCTGGCGTGCCGTTTCCTGCCATCCGTCAGATGATCCTGGCCCAGGCGACCGCGTCGAACCTGAAGGTCCTGGAGGACGCCGAAGGGCACCTGACCGTCCAGACCGCACATGGCCTGATCGGCCTGCGCCCGGGCACCAAGACGGAGACCGCCGGCATGGTCGCCGCCGCCGATGCGCGCTGGCTGTTCATCATGAAGAACGTCGTCCTGCAGCAGATGCGCCAGGCGATGCCGCAGGTGGCCGAGGCGATGCGCTGGTCAGACGGCGACGTCGCGGGCACCTTTCCCCCGAACTTTCAGTTCGTGCGGGCCGCGAAGGTTCAGAAGGTGGGGCCGGTTTTCCTGCGGGTGACGCTGGAGGCCGAAGATCTCTCCAGCTATGGCGACGCGGCGATCCACTTTCGCCTGTTGCAGCCACCCACAGACGCCGAACCCGTCTGGCCCAGCATCGCCCCGAACGGGTCGACCGTCTGGCCGGATGGCCCCGGCGCCCCGCATCGCCCGGTCTATACCGTGCGCCATATCGACCACGCCGCGAACACGCTGGACACGGACGTCTACATCCATGACGGCGGGCGCACCACCGCTTGGGCGCAGGCCATTATGGATGGCGAACGCGGCGCCAGCATCGTCGGGCTGATGGGCCCTTCCGGCGGCGGGCTCATGGATGCCGAGCGTGTCCTGCTGGCAAGTGACGAGACGGGCTTTCCAGCCGTGGCCCGCTTGCTGGGGGGATTACCGGACAGCGCCACGGGCGAGGTGTTGCTGGAGGCCGAGCATGGCGCCGCCTGCGACTATCCGATCCCGGAGAAACCCGGGTTTCAGGTCCGCTGGCTGGCGCGCGCAGCGGGCCAGTCCCTGCTGTCGGAGGCCTTGGCGGCGCTGCCGCGTCACCAGCGGGCCAACATCTGGTTCGCGGGGGAGCTCCAGGACGCACGGCAGCTGCGTGATACGGCAAAGGCTGGCGGTTGGGGCGCCGGGCAACTGCGGATCTCTGGCTTCTGGCGCGATCCCGCCAAAGAGTAAGCGGCGCGCTCTGGGAAGGATCAGCCTTGCCGGTCGACCAAATGGTTATCCCAACTGACACGCGCCGTGCCCGATTGGACCAATTGGCCCGGCGCACCGGACAACCCTTCCCCAGTGGTGAAGACAAAGCCATCGACGCCTTTTGCAATGCCGCAGATATCGCCGGACAGGATGGTCGCGGATAACGCGCCGGTCGCCACATCAAAGATCTGGGACCGGCCGCCGCGTGGGGCCGTGACGCCGACCGCGCGCTGATCGGAAGAGAATGCGACGCTGCCGACATATCCCGCTGTCTTTGCCTGTTCGGCAGGATCGCCCGACAGCAAGCGGGGTGGACGGCCCCGCTTGTGCAGCCCCAACAGCGGTGGCACCTCGGCCAGATCGCCCTGCCATTGACAGCCAAAGGCCACCAGCCCATCCGCACGCACAGCCAAGTGCCGGATCGAATTCAGGCGGTGTTCGGTGGCCAGCTGCATGGTCTCGATGATCTGCCCGTCCCCCGTCAGATAGCAGAGGTTCGGCTGCATCGTCGGGATGTTCAGCTTCTGGCGCCCGGTATCGGGATGCGTGTCGATCCCGCCGTTCGCGACGGCCAGCGTCTCGGTCCCCGGCAGGCGGGCGATGTCGTGGGGGCCGATCCCGCCAGACTTGATCTCGCCCACCCGGCGATAGCCGTCGTTCGCCGCCCAAAGGCCGACGCGCCCCTCGCCCTGATCATAAGCATTCTCGGTCGTGTAGAGCACCGCCCCGTCCGTCGAGAAGACGCCGTGCCCGTAGAAATGGCGCCCCTCCGGCGCTTGCAGTTCGGCGACGGCGCGCCCTGTGACGCAGTTCAGCACCACGGCGAACCTGCCAGGTCGACGGGCGAAGGCCACCGCCTCGGGCCGTTGAGGGTGCGAGGCCGCAGCATGGCCCCTGGCCGGCAGCGCAAGCGAGAAGATCGGCTGCACGTCGTTGTCCAGGCCGAACAGGCGGAACTGGCCATCAGGCATCCGCGCCGCCGCCAGATAGCGCGGATCGCCCGCATCGGCCCAGGTGAGCGTCGGCGCCAACCCGCTGACCGCGATCCCGGCCAGGAACGACCGCCGCGACGGCATCTCAGTCGCCGTCCAGCGCGTTGAAGCCAGCGCCGACACCCAATGCCGGGCCCAACTGCCCGCGGACGACGTTGCGCACCTCGTTGACCCGTTGCTGGAGTGCCTCGACCCGGATCCGTCCCTGGACATCCGCGACTTGCGCCAGCGTCGGGTCATCGATGCGCGCCGCTGCCTCGTCGGCCGCCGCAAACGCCGTCGCCAGATCCTGGGCCACGGCGGGATGCTCGGCGGCCAGGATGGCGGCCAACGCCTCCATCGCGCCCAGGCTCAGCACCACCTGCCTGAGCGAGCGGCCAGACAGTCGTGCCTCTGCGCGGCGCGGGCGGGGCCGCTCAAACGTGCCCAGCGGACGCGCGAGGCGGACATCAGCCGCGAACTCCAACCCCGTCGACAGCGCCTTGAACAGCTCGCGCACCCCTTCGGTCGGCGTGGCATAGGGGCTGCCTTCACTGCCCGGCTGGCGCAGGGTATCGGCATAACGGTCTTCCCAATCGTCGCGCAGCGCCGCAGTCGTCACCGCGATGTCAGTGGCGACCGCGCGCACCAATGCGCAGCCATAGGCGGCGTCCTCTCCCAAGAGCCCCGGCTCGAAGAGCAGGCGCTCCATCGCGTAGAAGCCCCGCGCGGCGACCGAGACCGTGGCGAACGTAGGCGCCTGATCGATCACCGGGTCCTGATCTCGGACCAGCGTGGCCAGCGATTTGACCGTCTTACCGCGCGGGTCGGGCCAGAACGCCAAACCGAAGCCGCGGTTGTCTACCTCGGTCGGCCCAAAGCGCAGATGGCTGACGCCCAACCAGGCATCGAAGGCGCTGTGATAGGCCTGCACCAACGCCTCGCCCTCGACCGAACAATCGGCGCCCGCCGCGTCGGCCAAGGCCGCGCCTTCTGTTGCCAGCGTCTGGAAACTCGGCAGGATGTGGCGATCCAGCGCCGTCGTGACCAGGTCCTGAGGCCCCGCGACCCCACTGACCGGCCAGACACAAAGGATCGCAATGAGAAGTCGGCGCATCAGAGGCTCTCCAAAAATCGGATCAGGGCGGCGCGGTCGGCCCTGGGCATATTGACGACCCGGTCACGGGCCGCTTGGGCTTCGCCGCCGTGCCAAAGCACCGCCTCCAACAGCGAACGGGCGCGGCCATCGTGCAGGAAGTATGTGTGGCCGCTGACCTGCTGGGTCAGACCGATCCCCCATAGCGGCGGGGTCCGCCATTCCGAACCGGTCGCCCGGCCCTCCGGACGGCCATCAGCCAGCCCTGGCCCCATGTCGTGCAGCAGCATGTCGGAATAGGGCCAGATCAGCTGAAAGCTTTGCTCCGGCTGATCCTGCAGGCGGTGGGTAACGAACTTGGGCGTGTGGCAGGCGATGCAACCTGCTTGGTAGAACATCTCTTTGCCGCGCAGCACCTGAGGATCATCCATGTCCCGACGCGCCGGCACGCCGAGGTTGCGGCTGAAGAACAGCACCAGGTCAAAGCCCGCATGGCCGATCTCGAACCCATCATCGATGGGATGGGCGCCGTGGGTCGCCCCGCGACAATCCGCTTGCTGAGCAGTGCACTCACCCCAAGCCGCCTCAAAGATCCCATTCGAGATCCCCAGATCGTTCAGAAATGCCACGGCGTTCTGCTGGCGCAGCGTGGGCTGGCCCGCCTTCAGCCCGAACCGGCCCAGCATCGGTCGGCCATACTCCTCGGACCAGACGATGTTGGGCCGGCCCGAAATCCCGTCACCGTCCAGATCCTGCGGGTCGGCGTTTGTCAGGATGTCGGCCTCTGGGATCGCCTCCAGCAGGCCCAGCCCGATCATCTTCGGTGCGATCCGCGGCGACAACATCGCCTGTGGATGCAGCGGGCCGTAGCCAAGGTCCCGCGTGTGGTAGGTGGGCTTGCGCAGCGTTGCCACCTCGCCGTCGGACAGCGGCACGTCAATATAGCTGTAGCTGATCTCCAGCCGGTGCTCGGCGCTGTGACCTGGCAGGGCAAAGTCCTGCAACTGCCCCCCGTAGGTGGGATCCGGCAGGGTGGCCAGATAGCCCTCAATCTCGGCCATCGACGAGCTGTCCGGCGCTGGGATCGATACCTGCAACACCATCGAGGTCGCGTTGTCACCAGGATCCGCAGGGGGATGGCCGCGACCGTTGCGGACATGGCAGCGGGCGCACGAGCGCGCGTTGTACAAAGGGCCTAACCCGTCCGACGCCCGCGTCGAGGAGGGCGCTGACACCCACAACCGGTCGAACAAGCCGTTGCCGGCGATGAAATCCAGCTCGCGCTCCAGCGTCATGCTGGCAGAGGGGTCTGAGAACGCCGAATCGTTGGCTCGCGCTCGGACGGTCGCCGCGCCTGCTGGCCGGGCTTCGAACCGCTCTGGCTTGGAAAAGTCCGTCGTCGGGGTGATCACCGCCTGGATGCGCGCCTGTTCATCGGCCGTCCTGGGAATGATCTGCAGGCCGGCCTCCTGCGCCAGAATCGGCGCGACCGGCAGGGTCATGGCAGCGGCAACGGCGAAAAGCAGCCTGCGGGGTGCAGCAAATCTGCCCCTTACAACCGCTGTTAACGCCTTTGATATCATCGTGATTTCACCCGCCCGAGGATGCAAACCAGTTGCACCACGGCATATAGTCTATAGATACACTCAGGAATATCGAACTGGGAAACCGCAATGTCGCATCAGGCTGCCATTCTGGCCTACGTGCATCCGACCGACCGGACGGAGACGCAGCCTGCGCGCGAGGGTTTCTCAGCCGAAGCGATGGGTTTCCTGAACCACGTTCGCCTGATGTCGATGACCTGCCGATGCTCGGCCCGCGCCGAAGTGTCCGAAGCATGTCGGATGCTGTCGATGGATCCGCAGACCTCGCGCGATGCCTTGGTCGAGACCCTGGTTAAAAGCCTGGCACAGATAATGGGCCGCACGCCCCGGTTTTTCAGCCCGGGCGTCGCGACGCTCAGCGAGGATGAGATGTGGTTGGTACGCCTGGTCACCTGCGAAAGCACGGGCGATCGGTTGAGCGCCGAGTTTCTGATCCGCTCGCGCGTGGCGCGGAACATGCGGGCCAGTATGGCCTTTCTGGCAAGGTCTTTAGGGGACGCTTTCCAGATTTCTTAGATTCATTCTAGAAAGCTCTTGATTAGAAGCATTCTAATCTACATTCTCGCATCGAACCGGCGGTGACGCCCCAGCGATTCGGCAATGCGAGGAAAACACCATGAACCAAACAGCCCGCAATCTGTCGCCCGATGCCCACGCGGCCATTGTGACAGCCCTGAACCAATCGGTGGCCGAGACCGCCGTGACCACGATGTTGGCCCAGAACTTCCACTGGAACGTCAAGGGCATGGCTTTTGGTCCGCTGCATGCCTTCTTCCAGGAGATCTACGAAGATCACTTCGAGGCGCAGGACGACCTGGCCGAGCGCATCAAGGCCATCGGCGGCCATGCCGAGGGTATGCTGGCCAAAATGGTCGAACGCTCCAAGGTTAACGAGCATGACGGCCACGCCACCGCGGAAGAGATGATCGCAGCGATGCTGCAGGCCCAGGAAACCCTGGCCGACACGATTGCCGGCTGTGGTGATCTGGCAGCGGAGAACGGCGATACCGGCACCGAAGATCTGTGCATTGCGCGCACGCAGGTGCACGAGAAGTTCTCCTGGATGTTGCGCGCGCATCTGGCCTGATAAGATGGCTTTGGGGGTCGCCACTGGCGGCCCCTTCGCTTTCTGAACGCGCCCCGGTTTCTGAACGCCCCCTACGCCAGCGCCTTCAGCACGACGCCCTTCTTGGCGCACTTCTTAGCGTAGACCTTCGGCCACGCCTTGTACTTCCCCAGGCTTTGCTGCTGGGCGAGCAGGTCGACCAGAAACGCCTCTCGGTGTTTGTTCTTCTTCAGCTTCTTGAAGGTCTTCTTCTGGGCCTTGGTCATCGAACAGCCGATGCAATGGCCCTCGCGCCAGAACTTGCACACGTCGATACACGGGCTGGGTACTTTGGACATCAGGTCCGTTCCCACGCTGGTCAGATCCTAGGTCGTGCAGAGATGGCAGCGCCAGAATTCCGCTGCAAGACGGCAAAGGGGCCCACGTTGCCGCAGGCCCCAGACGTCTCTCCCCGCCACAAGTCCGCGCCTGAGCCCGAACTAGGGCGGGGCCGTGTCAGACCGGCGGCGAGGGTAAGGGGCCGCCGGTCCGAACGCTTACTGGAACACCGCCGAGGGGTTGTCCAAGCTGTCCGAGCCTTCGAAGGCAATCTGGTCCAGGCCCAGCGCCGACACCGCCCGCTCGATCGAGCGTGTCTGGTCGACCAGGGCGTTCACGCCCCCCATCACCAGCGCTTCACCGGCGGCATTCCCCCGCTCCAGCATCTGATCATAGGTAAAGCCCGCTTCAGCGGCCACTTTGATCCGGCCCAGCGCGAACATCGTCGCGTCCAGCTTGGCCTTCATCTCGGTGTCCAGTTCGGCATCGGCCGCGACCACCAGGTCAGAGACCGACGCGCCGCTGACCACCGTGCCATCCACGCGGACATAGGTGCCCATGTAGACGTTGCGAATGCCCATGCCGTCATAGAAGTGGTCGTTGTGCGTGTTGTCGGCAAAGCACGAATGCTCTTCCTCCGGGTCGTTTAGCATCAAGCCCAGGCGCATGCGCTCTCCGGCCTGCTCGCCATAGGACAACGAGCCCATGCCGGTCAGGATCGCCACGATCCCGGCATCTGCATCGCCCGTAACCGCTGCGCGTGCATCGCCGCCGGGAGCCCATTGCGCCGTGATCCATTCCAGATCCGACACCAACAAATCGGTCGCGGCCTTCAGGTAGGCGCCACGACGGTCACAGTTGCCGTTGGTGCAGGCGTCGCCCTGGGCGTAGTCGGTCCAGGGACGCGACCCAGCACCCGGCGCGTGGCCGTTCAGATCCTGGCCCCACAGCAGGAACTCGACGGCGTGGTAGCCGGTGGCCACGTTCGCTTCGACACCGTCTGCCTCGTGCAGGACCTCTTCCAGCAGGGCCGGCGTGATCTCGGTAGCGTCCACGTCCGTGCCAGCAATTGAGAACTTGGCGTTCGCCACCACGTTCAGGGCTGCCAGCGGGTTCTCGTCCGTCGGCCCGCCATAGGACGCGTCGACATAGTCAATCAGGCCCTCATCCAACGGCCAGGCGTTAACCTTGCCTTCCCAATCGTCGACGATCGGATTGCCAAACCGATAGACCTCGGTCTGCTGGTAGGGCACGCGCGACGCGAGCCAGGCGATCTTGGCGGCTTCCAATGCCTCCGCCGACGGAGAAGCTATCAGCGCGTCCACCGCCGCTTGCAGGCGCTGCGCCGTGATCAGGCTGTCTTCGTACTTGGCCTGCGCAATGTCAGCATAGTTCGCCACAACGTCCGCCTTGTCGGCGGCGTGTGCGTTGGCAGCAAGGCCCATGCCAAGTGCCGCCAATGTCAAAATCCTCGTTCTCATGGTTCTCCCCTCGATGTCGCTTCTCGATCCAGCTTCAAAACCAGCGGCGCCATCTTTTGTGGGCGCCAATCGGCCAGAAGCCCCGGCAACGTATGCCAGGCCAATGTGATAATTGTTCGCTTGGGAACACGCGTCTATCCGGTGAACCCTGGCTCGTGCCGCCCCAAACTAAACCTGTCGCGGGGCTTTGCCAGTCGCGCCGGGAATTCCCGGTGACACGTCATGGCGATGCGGTAGGTAAACCGCAGGCACGACCGTCTGTCCAATGCAACTTGGCCGCAGGCTGATCCGAAGTCATCAAGCTGCCCACCCTGCGACCGTGGCTGCGATTGATCGAGCGGCACGCGAACAGGTGCCACCCCACCCAAGCGCTTATTTGGTCAGAAGCAGTTTGCCCTGCTTGGTGATGTGCAACGTGTAAGGAATGTCGCGCAGCAGAATGATTGCCTTGCGCTTGCCATCCGTCAGCAATTCGGCGTCATGGACAGGCAGCGCGGCCTCGTCGGTCAGCCGCTGCGCCACAGTGGTGTTGATGGACTCTTGCTTCATTGGCCCAACTCCTCGCGCTCGATCTTTTCAAACAGTGACTCGAGGCTCAGCGCGTACCCCAGCCCTGTTTCGCTAAGCGCCATCATCAGCCAGTTTCCCAACGGCACGTCGTCACCGTCGCGGTTCTCATGCTGTGCACCTGATCTCTCGATCACCAAACTGCTCCAACTGAGTTGACGCGTCCGATGCCTCACTGTCACTGAGATCGCCGGAACACCCAAAACCTGATTGATTCACTCAGGTTTGTCAATCCGCCATAATTCAGAATGATTCTAAGGAGTTGGCGCGCACCGGCGAAAGTGTGGCCCAACGTGCAAGCAAGGATAATTTGGGGCCCTCAACCGGCACCTGCGGCAAACAGACACAAGGCGGGGCGGGGGTATCAGGCCGTCTTGGGCACGGTTTCGCAGGCCAGGGCTATGCGCGGCTGCGGGCGTTGCGGAATCCGGCCCAAACCGCGTTCGGGCCAGGTGTGTTCATGTGGGATCCTTCTTCCAGTGCCTAGACCCGCTTGGGCGCCATCAGGCGCGCATGCGCCCGCCGTTCGGGTCGTAAACCGGTGCCGTTTGGATCTGAGCGGGGAACATCTCGCCCAGGATCTCGACATCGACTGCGGCCGCGGCCTTGGCCAAATCGCTCGGCACATAGCCCATCGCCATCGACTGGCCGGTATGGTGGGCATAGCCGCCCGACGAGACATAGCCGACCGCGGCGCCGTCCTTCAGGATCGCCTCGTCGTTTGAGACGTCGATCCCCTGGCCGTCGATCTGCGGATTGTCGATGACCAGCGTCACCAGCTTGTTGGTGGGGCCACTGGTTCGCTCGGCCGCGGCGGCCTCCTTGCCGATAAAATCCTTTTCCCAGTGGATGAAGGCGTCCAGCCCCGCCTCGGCGGCGGTGAAGTCCGGGCGATAATCCAGCGTCCAGACGCCCCAGTTCTTCTCCAGCCGCATCGACATCAGCGCCCGCGCACCGTACCAGCGCAGGCCCAGATCGGCGCCCGCCTCCTCGATCGCTTCGGCCAGGCGCAATTGGAAGTGCGGGGCGACGTAGATCTCGTAGCCCAGCTCACCCGAAAAGCTGATCCGGCTGACGATAGCGGGCACACCGCCCACCGACATGCGGCGGATATCGCGGAAACGGAACGCCGCGGCCGAGACATCGTCGCGCGCGATCTTGGCCAGCAGGTCGCGCGAATTGGGCCCCGAGATCGCGATCCCGTGCCATTCGTCCGAGACGTTGCGATAGCTGACGCCCGTACCAATGCGCTGGTCGAACCAGCGGCGGTGCGCCTCCTGCATGGCGCCCGAGCCGAACAGCATGAAGTGATCGGCGCCCAGGCAGGCTACGGTCAGATCGCCGTACAGCTTGCCCTTTTCGGTCAGCATCGGGGTCAGCGCGATGCGACCGGGCTTTGGCACGCGGCCAGCCAGCACATGGTCCAGGAAGGCGCGCGCACCCGGGCCCTTGAACTCGTGCTTTGCGAAATTCGCAATCTCGATGCAGCCGACCGCTTCGCGCACGGCCTTTACCTCGCGCGCGACATACTCATGGGCGCGCGAGCGGCGGAAGGTCGGGTCCTCGTGCGCATCCGCGGGACCGTCGGCAAACCACAGCGCATGCTCCAGGCCAAAGCCCTGGTCCATCACCGCGCCCTTGGCGACCAGCCGGTCATAAAGCGCGGTCGTCTTCTGGCAGCGGCCCTTGGGCAGCGTCTCGTTCGGGAAGGTCATCACAAAGCGCCGCTCGTAGTTCTCGGACGACTTCACGGTGCCCCAATCGGCCGTGGCAAACTCGCCAAAGCGCGCGATGTCCATGGCCCAGACGTCGATCGAGGGTTCGCCGTCGATCATCCACTCAGCCATTGTCAGGCCGACGCCACCACCCTGGCAGAACCCGGCCATCACGCCCACGGCGCACCAGTAGTTCTTCATCCCCGGAACCGGGCCGATCATCGGGTTGCCGTCGGGCCCAAAGGTGAAGGGGCCGTTGATGGCGTCTTTGATGCCCGCATTGCCGATGGCGGGAATGCGCTCAAAGCTCATCTCCAGCCGGTCGGCGATCCGGTCCAGATCGGGCTGCAGCAGTTCGTGCCCAAAGTCCTGCGGGGTGCCGGCCACCTTCCACGGAGTCGAGCGGGGCTCATACGTGCCCAGCAGCATCCCCGTACGCTCCTGGCGGAAATAGATGTTGGCCTCATAGTCGATGCCGCAGGGCAGCCGCTCGGTTGCATTGGCAACCTCGGGGATCGTGTCGGTGATCAGGTAGTGGTGCTCCATCGGCTGCACCGGCAGGTCCAGACCGGCCAGCTTGCCCACCTCCCGCGCCCACAGTCCGCCGCAGTTCACCACGATCTCGGCCTGGACCGTGCCGCGGGTCGTCACCACGTCCCAGTGGCCGTCCGGGCGCTGGTTCGTCTCGACCACCGGCGTATGGGTGAAGTACTGCGCGCCATGGACCCTGGCCGCCTTGGCAAAGGCATAGGTGGCACCCGACGGGTCCAGATCCCCGTCCTGGTCATCCCATAGCGCCGCATAGTAATGCTTCGGGTCGATCAGCGGATGGCGCCTGGCGACCTCCTCCGGGCTGATGAACTCCTGGCTCAGACCCATATACCGCGCCTTCGACCGCTCGCGCTTCAGGTAATCGTACCACTCCTTGGTGGACGCCAGATAGAACCCGCCCGTGGAGTGCAGCCCCACCGAATGGCCGGACGTCTCCTCGATCTCTTTGTACAGATCGATCGTATAGCCCTGCAGGCGGCTGATGTTCGGATCGCTGGAGATCGTGTGGATCTGGCCCGCCGCGTGCCAGGACGACCCGGACGTCAGCTCGTTGCGCTCCAGCAAGATGACATCTTTCCAGCCGAACTTGGCCAGGTGAAACAGGATCGAGCAGCCCACCACGCCGCCGCCGATAATGGCGACCTTGGTATGGCTGGGCAGAGGTTTGGCGGGACCGGTGGTGTTCTCTTCGGTCTGGATCTCGGGCATTGGGGTCTCCGTCCTCTAGTTGTCTCCCCCGGCCAACGCGGGCAGTGCCGCTGCGCGCCGGGGGGTGGGTGGGGGCGGGCGGCGGCACTGCCCGCATTGGCTGATTAGTACCGGGCCGGTAAGTACCGAGCCGGTCAGTACCAGGCATCCGGCAGTTCTTCCTTCCGCTTGGCAACAAAGGCGATCAGTTCTTCGTCGATGGCAGGGTCCAGCGGCGGCGCCTCGTAGGCCGCCAGCATCGCGTTCCAGCGGGCATGCGCGCGGGCATAGCTGTCGTGCGCGCCCTCATCTTCCCACTGCTCGCAGGATTCCGAATTGGACATGGTCGCGTCGTAATAGGCGGTCTCGTAATTCGCCATTGTGTGGGCCGAGCCTAGGAAATGCCCGGCGGGTTCCACGTCCGCATAGGCCTGACGCCCCAGCGCGTTGTCATCCAGCGCCATGCCCTGCAGCATGACCTGATAGGCGCCCAAGCGGTCGGCATCCAGGATCAGCTTTTCATAGCCGGTGCAAAGCCCACCCTCCAGCCAGCCCGCCGCGTGCAGCGTGAAGTTCGACCCGCCCAGCGCCGTCGACTGCATCGAGTCGGCACTTTCCGCCGCCGCCTGGGCATCCGGGACTTTCGATGCCGTCAAAGACCCGCCACAGCGCAGCGGCACGCCCAGGCGCCGGGCCAACTGGCCGATCACGTAGTTCGACATGACCGGCTCGGGCATCCCGAAGGTGGGCGCGCCGGACTTCAGGCTCATCGAGGACAGGAAGTTGCCCAAGATGAACGGACTACCCGGCCGCACCAGCTGGCTGAAGGCACAGCACATCATCGCCTCGGCCAAAGCCTGCGCCAACGAGGCCGCCGTGGTCACCGGCCCCATCGCGCCGCCCAGAATGAAGGGTGCCACGATCATGCCCTGCCCGGCGGCGGAGTAGGTACGGATCGCCTCGGTCACCACCTTGTCGACCAACAGGGGCGAGTTCGTGTTGACGTTGCCCATGATCACGCATTTGCCGTCAATATCGCCGGGCAGGATGCGCGCCATGGCGACCGAATCCGCAGCCCGTGACATCTCGGTGATCGCGCCCAGATGCGGTTTATCGCTCAGCGTCATATGGGCGTAGACCATGTCCAGGTGGCGCTTGGACACCGGGATGTCGCAGGGCTCGCAGGTCACGAACCCGGAATGGTGCAGGCTGGGCAGCATGTAGGTCAGGCGGACAAGCCGGCGAAAGTCCTCGATCGTGCCGTACCGGCGCCCCCCTTCCAGATCGCGCACAAAGGGCGGGCCGTAGACCGGGGCAAAGACCTGGTTGCGCCCACCGATCTGGACCGTTTTGGCAGCGTTGCGCGCGTACTGGGTAAACTCGGTCGGCGCCGTCTGGCAGAGCTGGCGGATCATGCCGCGCGGTGCGCGTACGCGGGTGTCCTGCACGTCGGCCCCGGCATCGCGCCAGATGTCCCGGGCGACCGGATCCTCGCGAAATTCCAGGCCGATCTCCTGAATAATCCAATCGGCCTGATCCTCCAGGCGGCTCAGCCCCTCCTCGCCCAGGAATTCGTAGAACGGGATCTGGCGCGTCACATAGGCCGGCGCCGGCAGCGCGGCGCGATCTGCCCGGCGGTTGCCTCGGGCGCGGCGACGGCTCTGGACATCGGACATGGCTGATCCTCCCAGCTGATCCTCCCAGGCGCACGCTAGACGCGGAGCCGCCCGCTGTGACGCTTGATCTGTCTTGGCCATGCTATAATCTGTGATTATGCGAGATTTGCTGCGCCGCATCGACAGCCTGCACCATCTGGCGGCGTTTGACGCCGCCGCGCGGCACGGCTCGTTCACCCGCGCCGCGGCCGAGCTGAATGTCAGCCAGCCCGCTATCTCGCAGTCCATTCGCAAGTTAGAGGCTGCTATCGGCGTCAAACTGTTCCGCCGGCTGCACCGCTCGATAGCGCTGACCGATGCAGGCGCCATGCTGGCCTATGACGTGGCCGAGGCGTTCGGGCGTGTCCACGCGACTGTCAGCCACCTGGGGCGGCTGGGCGCTTCGGATCATGTGACCTTATCCGTCTCGACCGCGTTCGCGAACTATTGGATGGTGCCCCGGCTGCAGGCCTTCCACCAGCGTTACCCGGGCCTGGATCTGCGCCTGCAGACCACCGACAAAGAGCTCGACCTGGCGCAGGAGGGGATCTCGCTCGGCGTGCGCCGCGGCAAGGGCCAGTGGGAGGGCTATGCCGCCCGTCTTCTGGCGCAGGAGTGTCTGCCGGTCGTGGCCTCCCCCCGCTGGATCGCCGCGCACGGCATGCCCGCCACAGTGGCCGATCTGATGCAAGCCCCCCTGATCCACCTGGAGGAGCCCTACCGCGAGCGGCCCTCCTGGACGGATTGGTTCCGCCACCATGGCGCGTCCTACCGCGACACCGGCGCGGGGCTACGGCTGAACGACTACGCGCTGGTCCTGCAGGCGGCCATGGCGGGCGAGGGGATCGCGCTCGGCTTTCAGCACGTCGTCGAGGGGCTGATCGGTCAGGGCCTGCTCACCCAGGCCGGCCCCTGGCAGATGCGCACCGGGCTCGGGTACTATCTGCTTTGGTCTGATCGCGGGCAGCTGTCCCGCGATGCCGGGATCGTGCGCGACTGGATGCTGGAGGACGCCACCCTGGGCATGTTCCGACCCGCCTAACTCGCTGTTCCTCACCCGCCCCGCAAGCCAGCCAAATCAAGCACCCTCTATCCATCCCGCGCCCGGGCCCGTCCCGGAACCCGGAGGCGGGCGAGGGGTGGGCGGGTGGGCTCGCCCTCCGAACGGGTCCGGGACGGGCCCGCGATCGCTAAGCCGCCCCCAAAGGCCGGCCAATCAAGCGCCCGCATCCTCCAGCATCATGGCAGCGCACTTCTCCCCCACCATAATCGCCGGCGCCGACGTATTGCCCGACGGCACGGTCGGCATGATTGAACAATCCGCGATCCTCAGCCCGCCCAACCCGTGTACCCGCAGCCGCGCGTCCACCACGGCGCGATCATCGGACCCCATCCGGCAGGTGCTGGTCGGGTGATAGATCGTATTGCCCCGCGCCCGGATATGCTCCAGCAGCGCCTCGTCGTCCTGGCAGTCCAGCCCGGGCTCGACCTCCTCCTCGACATGCTGGGCAAAGGACGCTTGCTGCGAGATCCGGCGGCTCAGCTTCAGGCCCTCGATCAGCACGCGCCGGTCATATTCGGTCGACAGATAGTTCGCGACGATCTTGGGATGCTCCGTCGGGTCCTTGGACTTGATCGTGATCTCGCCGCGGCTTTCCGGGCGCAACTGACAAACCGAAGAGGTCACGCCCGGCCACGGGTGCAACCCCTCGCCCGGCTTGTCGGCGCTGAACGGGATGAAGTGGAACTGGACATCCGGTGTCGCGCTTTCCGGCAACACCTTGGCAAATGCCCCCGCAAAGCCCGCCGCAAAGGTCAGCGGCCCCTGCCGGCGCAGCGCCCACTGCACGCCGACCATGGCCCGGCGCATCAGGTTGTTCACATCGTCATTGACCGAAATCGGTTTGTTCAACCGATAGAGCGAGCGGATCTGCAAATGGTCCTGCAGGTCCTGCCCCACGCCCGGCAGCTCGCGCACCACCTCGATCCCGTGCTCCTGCAGCAGCGCGCCAGGGCCGATCCCCGACAATTGCAGCAATTGCGGCGAGTTGATCGCCCCGCCGCACAGCACGATCTCGCCCTTGCAGCGCGCGGTCTGGGGCGTGCCGGCCTTGGTGTAGCGCACGCCAACGGCGCGCCCTTCCTCGATGATCAGGCCGGTGGCCAACGCCTCCGTCTCGATGTGCAGGTTTTGGCGGAACTTGACCGGGTTCAGATAGCCAACAGCCGACGAGCAGCGAAAGCCATCGCGAGAGGTCGTCTGGAACAGGCCCACGCCTTCCTGCTGCGGCCCGTTGAAGTCATCGTTGGCGGGCAAGCCTTCCTCGACCGCCGCGGCGATGAAAGCATCGCAGATCTCGCGCCGATCGGGGATGTCAGACACTTTCAGCGGGCCGCCCTTGCCGCGCAGTTCCGTGGCGCCGCCCTGGTTATCCTCGGCCTTTTTGAAGTAGGGCAGCACGTCGTCCCAGCCCCAGCCCTCGTTGCCCAACTGACGCCAGTGGTCATAGTCCTGGTGCTGTCCGCGGATATAGATCAGACCGTTGATCGCCGACGACCCGCCCAGCGTCTTGCCCCGCGGCCAGATGATCGGGCGGTCATTCAGCCCGGGCTCGGGCTCGGTCTCGTACCCCCAGGACCAACTGGAATACATGGTCTTGTAATAGCCGACGGGGATGTGGATCCATGGATTGCGGTCCTTGCGACCGGCCTCCAACAGCATGACCTTGTTGATCCCGCCGGCGGACAGGCGGTTGGCCATGACGCAGCCGGCCGAACCGGCGCCCACCACGATGTAGTCCCAGTCTTCGCTCATCTGATCCTCTCCCCCGCGCGGGCGTCCTGCGGCGCCCGTCTGTCTGTCTGTTTAGGCAACCCGTCCTATTCGGGCATCACGTCGTCCAGGAAATCCAGCGTGCGCTCCAGCGCCAGGTCATGGCTTTCGGCGTGGTAGGAGCCCCGTGCATCGCACGAGAACCCATGCCCCGCCGGATAGACATGCACCGGCACGTCGGACTGCGCGGCGCGCACGGCGTCGACATCCGACATCGGAATGGCGTGGTCTGTCTCGCCAAAGTGCAGCATCACCGGGCAGCGCGGCGTCTCGTGCGCCATCTTGGCGATCTCGCCGCCGTAATAGCCCACCGCCGCAGCAACCCCATTCAGCCGTGTGGCCGACGCCCAGGCCAGCGAGCCGCCCCAGCAATAGCCGATCACCGCCACCGGGTGGCCCTTGGCGGCCAGTTCATCGACCGCCGCGGCAATGTCGGACAGCGCGGCCTCGGTCGGGACCAGCGCGCGCAGGCGCCGCCCCTCGGTCACGTCGTCGGCTTCATAGCCCAGCTCCAACCCCGGCTCGACCCGGTCGAACAGGGCGGGGGCAATGGCGGTAAACCCCTCGGCCGCAAAGCGATCCACGACCGAGCGGATGTGGCTGTTCACACCGAAGATCTCCTGCACCACGACCAGGGCCGGACGCCCATTGCCCGCCATATAGGCACTGGCACGGTGACCATCCGTGGCCGTCAGCGAAATCGTCTCGCCCATGTCGTCCCCCGCATTGATCGCGCGACAAAGTTCTGCCAGCAGATGAAACGCTTCGGCCCCGAAGCGCAAGGGGAGGCACGCCATTGGGCGAGAACGCAAACCGCAGGGCGATCATGGCCGTGATGGTCTGCGCCGTCCTGTGGGGGTTCTGGTGGCTTCCCGTGTCCCTGATGCAGGGCGCAGGCCTAAACGGGCCCTGGATCGCACTGGCAATAAATCTGTCCAGCCTGCCGGTCGCGGTGGCCGTGGCGGTCTGGGCAGGTGCGCGCATGTCAGGCCGCGCCGTGCTGGGCGGCATCATGATCGGGCTGGCGATCACGCTCTACGCGCTGGCCGCGGCCTACACCGATTTCATCCGGGCAGTGCTGCTGTTTTATCTGGCGCCCGCCTGGTCGACCCTGATCGAGGTGATCTGGTTTCGACGGCGCTGGACCCGGTTTGTCAGCCTGGCGCTTAGTCTCTCC
>JBCCML010000050.1:0-40238 GCA_039026375.1 Pseudomonadota bacterium | reverse complement strand
GTTCCGGGCAGCGCGCGCGCGCCCGGACGAACGCGGGCTGCGCTATGCGGCCTGGGGTGCGCTGGTCACATGGGTGGTCTTTGCCGTCGCGACCTTGGTCGACTTTGGCTATATCCGCGAAAACACCGGGCTGATCGGCCAGAATATTGCGATCGGCGTGGTGGTGCTGGCGGTGGTGTTTGGATACCGGATGATCCTGACCCGCCTGCGGGATAATGCCCGCGATAATTGACGTGCGCGCAAGCTTCAGGATCTAGCGGTTACCTGACGTGATTTAGCACTGGTGTTTCAGATGCACGAGCGCTGCGGGACGATACGCGCCCCGAAGTCAAATCGCGTGTCAGCGCGGTTCAGCGGCGCGGGCGGCGCCGGTCTTCAACCTTGATCCGCACAGGACGCGCCTGGCGCGGCGGCTCGTAACGCATAACGGCCCAAACAAGCACAGCAGCCAGGGCACACACAGCGACGATCATGGCAAACTCCATCAGTGTCACGCTTCTTATATGAGGTAGGTATGGGGCAGAGTCCAGCGCCCGCAGGTCCATCTGTTGAAAAGGATCGCCATTGCACTGGCGCAGGCGTGCCCGGCGGGCTAGACGGCAGGCATGATCGCATTGGTATGGATCGGCGGCGCGATGAGCGTTTTGGGCCTGGCGGGGGTGCTGTGGTGCATCCGCAAGGCCGCCTGGCTGCGCGGCGCCCAGCTGGAGCCTGACCAGATCCAGGCGGAACTGCATCGCCTGGTCTTCGTGCACATGGCGGCGATTGGCGGCGCGTTTCTGGGCATGGGCCTGCTGACGGCCGGCCTGCTGCTGACCTGAGCGCTGGGCCCGCCCGATGTCCCCCGAAATGACCCGGATGGTGGTGCGCGCGGCGGGGCCCGGCATCATCCGCTGGATCGGCGTGCGCCCCGAACGCCACGCCCCCGTCGAGGCCGTCGAGACCGTCCAGATCGCCGAACACGGACTGATCGGCGACCGCCGCACCCGGCCGGGCAAGCGCGCCGTCAGCCTGATCCAGTGGGAACATCTGCCGGTGATCGCCGCCCTGGCGGGCCACGAGGCCGTGGCCCCGGAAATCCTGCGCCGGAACATCGCGGTCTCGGGCCTGAACCTGTTGATGCTGCGCAAGGCGCGCTTTCGGCTGGGCACCGCGATGCTGCAGGGCACGGGGTTGTGCGCCCCCTGCTCGCGGATGGAGGAGGCGCTGGGCCATGGGGGCTTCAACGCCGTGCGCGGGCATGGCGGGATCACGGCCGAGGTGATATCTCCGGGCAACGCTGCGCTGGGCGACCGGGTCGCACTGGACCCCGCCCCAGACGACAAGCACGAAGACTAGGCTAACGACACCGGCGACAGATCGGGGGAGGGAGAGATGACCGGACACATTCTGGCGATAGACCAGGGCACCACATCCACCAGGGCCATGCTGTTCGGCCCAGACATGCGCGTCGTCTCGATCGCGCAACGCGAATTTCCCCAGATTTTCCCGGACTCCGGCTGGGTCGAGCACGACCCCGAAGATCTGTGGCAGACCACGCTGAGCACCTGCCAGGAGGCGCTGGAAGCCATCGACGGCCCCCCGGCGGCGATCGGCATCACCAATCAGCGCGAAACCACCGTGGTCTGGGACCGCACCACCGGCAAGGCGATCCACAACGCCATCGTCTGGCAGGACCGGCGCACGGCGTCGATCTGCGCGGGCCTGCGCGCCGAGGGGCACGAGGCCATGGTCCGCGAGCGCACCGGCCTGGTGCTTGACCCCTATTTCAGCGCCACCAAGATCGCCTGGATCCTGGACACGGTCGAGGGCGCCCGCGCCCAGGCAGACGCCGGCAAGCTGTTGGCGGGCACCGTGGACAGCTGGCTGATCTGGCGCCTGACCGGCGGCAAGTCCCACGCCACCGACGCCACCAATGCGGCGCGCACGATGCTCTATAATATCCACGCCGGCGCCTGGGATCTGGAGCTGTGCGAGGTGCTGAACGTGCCCGGCAACATCCTGCCTGGGGTGCGCGACTCGGCGGATGATTTCGGCGAAACCGATCCCGCCCATTTCGGCCATGCCATCCCGATCCGCGGCGTTGCGGGCGATCAGCAGGCCGCCACCGTCGGCCAGGGCTGTCTCGAGCCGGGCATGATCAAATCCACCTATGGCACGGGCTGCTTTGCCGTGCTGAACACGGGCGACGCGCCCGTCACCTCGCAGAACCGGCTGCTGACCACGATCGGCTATCAGCTGAACGGCAAGCCGACCTATGCGCTGGAAGGCTCGATCTTCGTGGCGGGATCCGCCGTGCAATGGCTGCGCGATGGCTTGGGGGTGATCCGCTCGGCCGAGGAGACGGGGCCCATGGCGGCCGATGCCGATCCGAATGGCCGGGTCGTGCTGGTCCCGGCCTTTGTGGGCCTGGGCGCGCCCTACTGGGACAGCGATTGCCGCGGGGCGCTCTATGGGTTGACCCGCGGGACGGGCCCGGCGGAACTGGCGCAGGCGGCGCTGGAATCCGTGGGCTACCAGACCCGCGATCTGATCGAGGCGATGAAGGGCGACTGGCCCCAGATCAGCGACGTGCGCCTGCGGGTCGATGGCGGCATGGTGGCGTCTGACTGGGCCATGCAGTTCCTGTCCGACATTCTGGGCGCGCCGGTCGACCGCCCACACCTGCTGGAGACGACGGCCCTGGGGGCGGCCTGGCTGGCGGGCATGCACGCGGAGATCTATCCGGGTCAGGAGGAGTTCGCCCGTACCTGGGCGCTGGAGCGCCGGTTCGAGCCCGAGATGCCCGCAGAAACGCGCGATGGCCTCTACGCGACGTGGCAGGACTGCGTGCGCCGAACACTCAGCACGACCTGAGCCGAACGCTGGCCTTGAGGGCCCCGCGCCGGTGGTTCGGTGGGGTGGTGCGGCAGTCGGGTGGTGGTGCAGAAGCGCACCCTACCTTCGATTGGCAAGGGCCACGCCGCCAGCACTCGCCATGTGCGGGATGCGTCCAGGATCGCGCACTGTCGAGTGACGCCGCGCAGCCCGCCAGGCTAGCGGCGGTTGCGCAGCCCGACAGGATCACGCAGTTCCCGAAGATAGCGGCCGATCAGCTCGATCTCGTTAAAGGCGAGCGGGCCCGGG
The DNA here is from genome assembly GCA_039026375.1 of Pseudomonadota bacterium. Lineage (GTDB taxonomy): Bacteria > Pseudomonadota > Alphaproteobacteria > Rhodobacterales > Rhodobacteraceae > Thermohalobaculum. The sequence continues at coordinate 37,112 of JBCCML010000050.1, read as the reverse complement.
CCAGGCGGCTGCGTCGCTGGCGCAGTCGAGGCAAGCCTAACCCGCGCCGATTTCTGAGGATCGGTCGCGGCCGCGTGCAACCGGCGCCCTGATACCGCCGCCGATGGAAAGGTCGCCAGCAGCTCCGGCCCATAGCCTGTGCCCACAGCCCTCACGCCGTGGCACTGCGCACAATTGGCTTCGAAAAGCCGTTTGCCGGCCAGCCCCAAAGAGGTGTGATCCCGCTGGTCCTTCAGCGCCCGCCCCTTTTCGCTCATGGGTGCGTAGAGCGGCGGCGTGACAAAAACCGTCGGCGCCGCCAACAGCCCCATCACCAGCACAGTATTGCGCACCAAAGCCATGCGTTTCCCCAGCTTCTGCTCAGGGCTCAGAATAACCAAAACATGGTTAAGGATGACTTTGCGCCCCGTAGGGCGCCAAGCCGATGATCAGCAGACGGCGTCGATCCGTTCCAGCGACATCGCCCCTGGCACCACGGTGACAGGGATGGGCATGCGCCCGCCCATCTTGGCCACCAGCTGGCTGACCAGGGGGCCAGGGGTGTCGCCTTCACTGGCGCCCAGCACCAGCACGCCGACCTCCTGATCCTCGCGGATCAGTTCCAGCACCTCTTCGGCGGGCTTGCCCTCGCGGATCACAAATTCGGGCGTAACCCCGCAAAGCGCCTGCAATTCGGTCGCCAACTCGCCCAGCCGGGCCTCGGCGGTGTCGCGCGCCTCCTGGCGCATCAGTTCCGCCACCCCGACCCAGTGCTGAAATTCGTCCGGGGCAATCACGTACAGCATGACGATGCCACCGCCGGTATTCTGTGCCCGACGTGCGGCGAAACGCATGGCGTTCATACATTCTGGTGTCTCATCGACCACCACCATGAACTTGCGCAAGGGCGTCTCCTCCAACCAACCCAGCACCGCAGGATGGCAGGAACTTCTATACCTCGCAACCCGGATGGATTTTCTTGACCCGCGCAAGGCGCGGTGATCGGGTGACCCGACATTCGGAGAAGGCGGCGAGAAATGAGCATCGAATTCCTGATCACCTCGATCATCGTGATCCTGATGCCGGGCACAGGCGTGATCTATACGCTGGCGATCGGCCTGGGACTGGGCTTTCGCAGTGCCGTGGCGGCGGCGTTTGGCTGCACGCTGGGGATCGTGCCCAGCGCCGTGGCGGGTATTGCGGGGCTTTCCGCGATCTTTCACACCAGTGCGCTGGCCTTCCAGGCGGTCAAGATCGCGGGCGTCATCTACCTGCTCTACATGGCTTGGGCGACCCTGCGCGACACGGGCGTGCTGGGCGTGGAAGAGCGGCGCGAGCGGGTGCCCGCCGGGCGCATCATCCGGGACGGCGCGTTGCTAAACGTGCTGAACCCGAAGCTGGCGCTGTTCTTCCTGGCCTTTCTGCCGCAATTCGTACCGGTCGGCAGCACCCAAGGCAGTGCGGCGTTCATCTGGCTGGCCTTGGCGTTCATGGGCCTGACCTTCGTGGTCTTCGTCGGCTATGGCGCCTGTGCGGCGTGGGCACGGGACTATGTGATCTCGCGCCCACGGGTGCTGGCCTGGATCCGGCGCGGCTTTGCCGGAGCGTTCGGCCTGCTGGGCCTGCGCCTGGCCCTGGCCGAGCGGTAGCGTCAGGTTCTGGCGAATAGCCCCCCGCCGGTCAGCGGCGGCGCTTAGCCCCCAGACAGCAACAGGTCCAACTTTGGCGTCACCATCAGCGCCCGAAGCGCATGCGCAGGGTTCTTCAGAAAGCGCGTCAGTCGGCGCGGATCGGTCCCAGCCAACGACGCTGAGAACATCATCATGGCGACGGTGCCGGTCTGCGTTTCGACAATCTGAGTGGATCTGTCACGGGGCAGGGCGTCGCCGACATGTCGCTCGCCAAAGCCGACCAAGACGGGCATGGTCCGAAGCCCTTCGTCAAGCGCCTGCAGAGCCTCGGCTGCGCTGTCACGGTCTGGATATGTCATCGCCAGCGCCGCCGTGAACTGCGTACCGTCCTGCCAAAGCAACACCGCGTGCCGCGCGAAGTATGGCAGTGTGGGAACGTCAATTTCTTGCAGGATCAATCGCAGGGCGCGCACGTTTTCGGCGGTGGCGCCAACCCCCAAGAGCATAGGGATTGCATCGTTGCGCGGTATCTGCGGCCCCTTCATCTGAACGGATAGCAGCTCACCTCGGACATCCGCTGTCACAGCAGCCTCCAAGAGCGCGCGCGCCGCGCTGTCCCCCATTAGCCCCCTGCCGCTATCTGCCGTCAGCGACAGTGCGGGCCAAGTCCGCGCGTTGAGCAGCCATTCGCCGTCGACCAGAAAGCGCGTCGGGTACCCCTCACCGCCGGTAAAGGGGCCCAGGTTTCGCATGCCGCGGTCAAGTTCGTCGTCGGACAGGCGCCAATAGACCAGCGCATCCGAGAAGGCGTGCTGTCGGTGGCCCCAGGCTTCCAGCGCCGAGGGGATCGTCGTGGCGGACTTGGCAATCACGTCCCCGCGGATGATCACGGCCACGTTGGGCGCCCGACCCCACCCGCCGATCTGGTCAATCTCCAGCGGCGAGAAACCAAGGCGGCGCGTCAGCTCCAGCTCCGCAGCATAGGGCAGGAACGTCCCGTCAAACCCGTCGGGCAAATGGAGTGGCGTAAATGCCATCAGACGCGCGTCCGGCGTGTCGGTATCGGCCGCATAGACCGCTGAGAGTTGGCGCCGCGACGCTGCCACATCATTCAGGACGATTGTCCCGTTGGCGTTGGCGGGGATCTTGCGCGCCAAGTCTATCATCGGGTGATCGGCCTGCGCGATGCCCATGCACAGGACAGACACAATGCTGAAAATCACACAAACCAGGCGTCGCATCGCAGCTCCAATTCTGTAACAGCCGCCGCTGAAATTGCAGGGCGGGGCCGACAATAGCAGTGGCGGCCGTAGCCGCCACGCCGTTTTCAGTCACCGTCGAGAGCGCAGGAAGCCCACCTTGTCGTAGGTCTCGGCCAGGATCGGCTCGGCAATGGCTGCCGCCCGGTCCGCGCCGTCGCCCAGGATGCGGTCGATCTCGGCCGGGTCCGCCAGCAGACGGGTCATTTCTGCAGCCAGGGGCCCCAGCTTTGAGACCGCCAGATCGGCCAATGCCGGCTTGAAGGCCCCAAAGCCCTGTCCGCCATGCTCGGCAATAACCCGCTCGGCCGTCTGATCCGACAGCGCCGCGTAGATCCCAACCAGGTTCCGCGCCTCCGGCCGGTCGGCAAGACCATCTACCGTCTCCGGCAGGGGCTCGGGATCCGTTTTGGCCTTGCGGATCTTGGACGCGACCGTGTCGGCGTCGTCGGTCAGGTTGATGCGGCTCATGTCCGAGGCATCGGACTTGGACATCTTCTTGGTCCCGTCGCGCAGGCTCATCACTCGTGGGGCCGGCCCCCCGATCAACGGCTCGGGCAGGGGAAAGAAATCCTCCGCGCCAAAGTCGTTGTTGAACTTGGTCGCGATGTCGCGGCTAAGCTCCAGGTGCTGCTTCTGATCCTCGCCCACCGGCACGTGGGTGGCCCGGTAGACCAGAATGTCCGCGGCCATCAGGGCTGGATACATGTAGAGCCCGCCCGACGCATTCTCGCGGTTCTTGCCGGCCTTGTCCTTGAACTGGGTCATGCGGTTCAGCCAGCCAAGGCGGACGACGCACATGAAGACCCAGCCCAGTTCGGCATGGGCCGGCACCTGAGACTGATTGAACAGGATCGATTTGGCCGGATCCAAACCCGCTGCCATGAAGGCGGCCGCAACGTGACGAGTGGCCTGGCGCAGTTCCTCCGGCTCTTGCCACTGCGTGATCGCATGAAGATCGACCATGCAATAGATCGTCTCCATTCCGCTGTCCTGCAGTTCCACGAAGCGCTTTACCGCGCCAAGATAGTTACCGAGCGTCAACGAGCCTGTCGGCTGCACGCCCGAAAACACACGTGGTGTGTGGGCCATCGGTCCTCTCCGGATGTCGTCAGAGCGGGTCGTGTAGGCGCGGCAACCCGGTGCCGTCAACCGTACCGTAGACCCTGTGGTTAGCTGGCGAAGGGATCAGCGGTGCGTGGCCAATAGGGTTCGTCGAACTTCTGGAACGGGATATTGGCAAAGTCGGGCGGAATGGCCCCTGGCCCGTCGATATAGAGGACCTGGTGCGCCAGTGGTGCAAACCCCGCGTAGAAGTGCTGGATCGACTTGACCGCGATGCCTTTATAGCCGGTCAGGTCGATGCCCAATTGGGTGAAACCATCCGGGTGGAAGGGCTGGCAGCGCTTTGAGTTCACGACAAGGTCGATGCCAGCCGAAGAGGTCAGCCAGACCGCAGTGCCCATGGGCGTGATGGCATCCCCGAAGGTCTGGGTGGCGTCGTGCAGGATGCGCCGGACGGTCACCTCCAGATCCACCGGATCGCCGGAGGATGGGCCGCATTTGCCGCCGATCCGCATCATCAGCGTGGCGCCCTCGCCCGCCTCCTCGGCGAAGCGAACGGCCAGCGGGTCCCAATAGTGCCCAGTGATCAGGCCGGTGGTGCCCCGGTCGAGCGCTGCGCGCAGCAGGAAGGTGGAATCGGACGGCGCCCCACCCCCCGCATTATCGGCCACATCGGCTAGGACGATGGGCCCGGGCCCTGCCTCGACCGCGGCCAGGGCCTCGTCAATGGACAGCATGGGCGCCCGCGTCGCCTCGCGCATGGCCCAAATCTTCTGGCCAAAGTCGTGCGCCGTCGTGGCAGCTTTATCGGCGTCCCCGTCGGCAACAACCAACATCCGGGCCGAGGTATGGGCCACGTCCTGCCAAGGGAAGCCGTGGGCGAGGCTGACGGAAAGCACACCGTCCTTACCCTCGGCCGCCTGCATGTCGGCGACGAAGCCCTTCATCGGTTCCACCGGGGTGCGGAACATGCCGATCATCCGGCATTCTTCAACCGCCATCACGGGCTTCACCTCGCCCAGGTGCGCGCGGTGGCAGATGTCCCACAGCTCTGAGGCCCGCTCGCCCGTGTCGATATGCGGGTATTCTTTAAACAGCACGATGGCGTCCGCGTGTTCGACCATCTTGGGCGTCAGGGAACAGTGCAGGTCCAATTCGGTGCCTACGATGACGTCCGGACCGACGATCTGGCGGATCCGCTCCAGAATGTCGCCCTCGCAATCATCGCAGCCTTCGGCCGTCATGGCGCCGTGCATGGCGATCAATACCACGTCCAGCGGCATGGCATCGCGGATCTGGCCGAGGAGTTCATCACGCAAGCTTTCATAGACCGGGCGGACGGTCAGGCCTGATGGCTGTGCAAATGCCGCCAGCCCCTCGACGACTTCGCCCTGCTGTTCCTCGGTTTTGCGGCGCCAGACGTGTAGCGGCACCGAGAACGTTGTCCCCGGGTGCTGGGTGGCATCGCCGCGGAACAGCATTGTCTCCTCGAAGGTCTTCAGCCCCGTGGGCATCGAGGAAAAGGTATTCGTCTCGGTCCCGAGACAGCCGATAAAGACTTTCATGGTGACGTCCCGACGAGGTCTATTGCGCGGCGACGCGCTGGTCCTCGGTTTCGTAAAGGTGGCATTCCGTCAGATGACCAGCGTCCACGAAGGGACTCGGCTTATCGTCCGAGCAGATCGGTATGCACTGCGCACAACGCGGATGGAACGAACAGCCGGACGGCGGGTCAATCGGGTTCGGGAAGACGGCGCCCAGATGCGTGTCCGGCACGCCCAGGCGTGGATCAGGCGTCAGCACCGAATCCAGCAATGCGCGGGTATAGGGGTGGCGCGGACTGCGGAACAGGCTGTCAGCCTCGGCCTCTTCGACGATGCGGCCCAGATACATCACCGCCACGCGGTCGGCCATGTGCTCGACTACCGCCAGATTGTGACTAATCAGCAGATAAGTCAGGCCTAATTCTGTCTTAAGGTCCTGCAGCAGGTTCAAAATCTGCGACTGCACCGAGACATCCAGCGCCGAGGTCGGCTCATCACAGATCACGACCTCGGGCCGCATGATCAGCGCCCTAGCAATCGCTACGCGCTGGCGCTGGCCGCCTGACATCTGGCTGGGATAGGAGTTCGCCACCCGCTTTGGGAGGCCGACGATATCCAGCATCTCGTAGACCTTTTTGTCCCACTCGGACGGGTCGCCCACCTCATGGATCTTCAGAGGCAGCGAGATGATCGACTTGATCGTCTTGGTCGGGTTCAGCGAGGAATAGGGATCCTGAAAGATCGGCTGGATGCGGCGGGCGACATCGCGGCGGTTGAAGGTGGCCGAGTTCTGCCCGTTGTAAAGCACATCACCAGCCGTGGGCTTTTGCAAACCCAGCAGGATGTTGGCCAGGGTCGACTTTCCGCAGCCCGATTCACCGACCAGGCCGACAACCTGGCCCTTGGGGATCTTCAGCGAGACGCCGTTCACGGCCCGAAGTGGCTTCTTGCCCTTCATAAAGCCCTGGCTCACTTGAAACGTGCAGGTGACGTCGACGGTTTCCAATGCGGCGGGTTCTCTCATTATGCGGCCTCCACCGCGCGCAGACCGCGGCGCGCTTCATCCAGGGTGCGGGTACAGGTGAAGGCGTGGCCACCGCCGGCTTGGGTTGCTTGATGGCCCATCGTCTCGCAGGCGGCGCCGGCATATTCGCAGCGGTTGCGGAACATGCAGCCCTGCAGATCGCCCACCAGGTTGGGCACGATACCGGGGACCGAGCCCAGCCGTTGGCCCCGGCGTGTCTTGCCCGGCACCGGGATGCAGCGCAGCAGGCCCTGCGTGTAGGGATGCAACGGGTTGTCGAAGACGTCGATGCAGGGACCCTCTTCGACGGTTTTCCCGGCATACATCACCTGAACCTTGTCCGCGACGCGGGCCACGATGCCCAAATCATGGGTGATCAGGATCATGCCCATGTCGAACTCTTCCTGCAGTTCGGCCAGCAAGTGCAGGATCTGCGCCTGGATGGTCACGTCCAACGCCGTCGTCGGCTCGTCCGCGATGATCAGATCGGGGCCGCACATCAGCGCCATGGCAATCATCACGCGCTGGCGCAGGCCGCCCGACAGCTGGTGCGGGTACTGGTTCAGGCGGCTACGGGCCGCCGTGATACCCACCTTTTCCAGCAGGTAGACTGCGCGATCGCGGGCCGCTTTACGATTGCGCTCGATGTGGCGCATGTAGACTTCTTCCAGCTGGTTCCCGATCGTGTAGGATGGATTCAGACTGGTCATCGGCTCTTGGAAGATCATCGCCATCGAGCCGCCGCGGATCTCCGCCATCTCACGCTCGCTGAGCGTCGAGAGATCGGTGCCCAGGAAATCCATTTTGTCGGTGGTGCGGATCGCCTTTTTCGGCAGCAATCCCATCAGCGAAAACGAGGTCAATGACTTGCCACAGCCCGACTCGCCGACAATGCACAGCGTCTCGCGCCGGCCCACGCTGAAGGAGATGCCGCGCACCGGGTGCAGCACCCCGGCCGAGACCGGGATGTCGACCTTCAGGTTCTGGACGTCCAGAATAGTTTCAGGTTTCGTCATCTCAGCGCTCCCGGTCCAGTGTCACGTCGCGCAAACCATCCCCGAATAGGTTGATGGCCAGCACAAGGAAGAAAAGGCAGGCCCCCGGCAGTGCCAGCAACCACGGCGAGAAGAACATGTACTCGCGCGCCTCATTCAGCATCAGGCCCCAGGACGGGGTCGGCGCCTGCACACCGAAGCCCAGGAAGGAAAGCGCCGCTTCCAGCAGGATGGCGTTGGCCATCTCAACCGTGGCCACAACGGTCAGCGAGGACAGCACGTTCGGGAAAATCTCACGCACGATGATGTACGGGGTCGAACAGCCCATGGCGCGCGCGGCTTCCACATAGTTCAGATCGCGCGCCTGCATGGTGATCGAGCGCATGACCACGGCGAACTGGTCCCATAGGAACAGGCCCAGTACCAGGATCACCACGTAGATAGACGCACCAAAGGCGACCACTGCGGCCATTGCCACCAGAAACACCGGCATGGCCAGGCGCGTGTTGATCAGGAAGTTCACAACCATGTCGACACGGCCGCCGAAATAGCCCGCCGTGACGCCCAGTACCGTGCCAATGATCCCGGAGATCAGGACACAGCAAAAGCCGATCATCAGCGAGACCTGCGCCCCGAAGACCAGGCGCGCCAGGTAGTCGCGACCAACCTTGTCCGTCCCCAGCAGGTGGGTCGGGTCGTACTTGGCGCGGCCCCATTGCTCTTCCGGGATCCGCTCCAGCGACCAGCAGGCCAGGTCAAACGTCTCTTTACAGCCCCATAGATAGGTGTGCCAAAACGGGTTTTGCAAGCGCTTGGCCAGGTCCTGATCGTAGGGGTCGTGGATCAAATCCATGTACTGGAAGATCGGCGCTAGCACCGCGACCAGAATGATGAAGATCAGGATGGCCGCGCCCGCCAGGAAGCTGTGGTTCTTGAAGATGCGCTTGCGCAGCTTCTGCATGGGCGAGGGCTCGAGCACCTCGTCCATGATCTTGCCCACGTCCAGGCGCAGCGGTTTCGGCGATCCTTGGATTGCGTCTGTCATGGCCGCCTCACTTCACACTGATCCGGGGGTCAAGGTAGGCGTTCAACAGGTCTGCCAGCAGCGTCAGGACCACGTAGAACGAGGCGAAGATCAGCACGATCGCCTGCACGACCGGCAGATCCGAGCGCAACAGCGCGTCATAGCTGAGCCAACCGATCCCCTTCAGATTGAAGATCGTCTCGATCACGATCGAGCCGCCCAGCATGAAGCCGAACCAAACGGCGGCAAGCGCCACAACGGGAATGATCGCATTGCGCAGCGCGTGCTTGAACAGCACGATATAGGGCGGTAGGCCCTTGGCGCGTGCAGTGCGAATGTAGTCCGAGGCCAGAACCTCGATCATCCCCGCCCGCGTCAGGCGCATCAGGGCAGGGGTTGCGTAATAGCCAAGCGCGATGGTCGGCATCACATAATGCGCCCAGTCGGTATGGCCCGAAACCGGCAGCATCCGGAACCAGACACCGAAGACGATCATCATCATCAGCGCGAACCAAAAGGTGGGCAATGCCTGGCCGAAGACCGCCACCAGCAGCGCAAACCGATCGATCAGCGAGTTAGGGCGCATTGCCGCCAATGTCCCCAGAGGGATCGAAATGATCAGGGCAAACAGGATCGCCAAAGTGCCAAGCAGCATCGTGCGACCAATGCGGTCGCTGATCATCTCAATCACTGGCGCTTTGTAGTGATAGCTTTCGCCGAAATCGCCGCTCAGCGCACGGCCAAGCCAGTCGAAATACTGAACGTAGATCGGGCGATCGAAGCCGTAGAGCTTGATCACCGCCTGAATATCCGCTTCGCTGGCTTGCTCGCCCGCGATGGTCAGCGCCGGATTGGCTGAAAGGTGGCTCAGCGAGAACGTCAGTCCCGACACCACAACCAGGATCAGGAATGCGACCCCTGTCCGTTTCAACGCGTAGATCAGCATGCGTTCACCCCTTGGTCCATCCCTTGGTGCGTCTCGCTGTCACACTTTCACCTAGGTCAATCGTCACAACCCGACAGGGCCAGCGATCGCTAAAGCTCGCGAATTCACAAAAAGGTAGGGCCGGGCGGAAGCCAAAGCCTCCGCCCGGCCCCTAAGTCAGATCAGCTGGACCAGCCGTACTGCCAGAAGCGCGGGATCTCATCCTGGTAGGGGATGAAGGTCAGGCCTTCTTTATAGGCGTAGTTACGGACGTGGTTGAACATCGGCAGCCAGTAAACCTCGCCTGTGATCTTGGCGATCGCCTGCGAGTATGCAGCCCGGCGAACGACGGGATCAACCGACGTGTCGCCTTCTTCCAGCCATGCCGCGACTTCTTCGTCCATGGCGAAGTCGTCCGGCCCCATCTTGAAGAAGTGGCTGGTGATGGCCGACATGTCGTTCATCGAGTACGAACCCCAGTCCATCAGGAACATGGGCGTCGTGCCTTCGTTGCGCTGCTTATCGCGCAGGGCGAAGTACGGCATTTTGGTCAGCGTGGCGTTGATGCCAACCTGAGCCAGGTCACCCATGATCGCCTCGGCCCAGTCGGCCGGACGGAAGGTGTAGAACTCGATGTCAAAGCCGTCAGGATAGCCAGCTTCGGCCAACAGAGCTTTCGCCTTTTCCGGATCAAACTCGTACTTCACCGCCGAGTCGACGTCGCAACCGAACTGTGTCGGGAAGCACGGCGTGTGGATGACACCAGCGTCACCGCGGATCAGGTTGTCGACCAGCGCCTGGCGGTTGATGGCGTGCGCCATCGCCTGACGAACGGCCAGCTTGGTCGTCGGCTCAAAGTCGCCGCGGCCAGCCGCATCGAAGCCGATGTAACCGGTCCGCATCGTGCCTGCCTGCAGAGCTTCAAAGCCCGGCACGCCACCGATCTGCTCGACATGGTCCGCCGTGATGTCGGCGGTGATGTCGATGCCACCGGCCAGCAGCTCGGCGATCTGGGTCTGAACGTCGGCGATCTCACGGACAACGATTGACGAGACCTGTGCTTCACCCTTGGGCGACCCCCAGGTGTAGTTCTCGTTCTTCTCGAAGACATACTCTTCCGCAGTCGAGATCGACACAACCTTCATCGGGCCAGTGCCAACCGGGTTTTGACCCATGCCTTCCGGCCCAACTTCGGCATAGTACTCGTTCGGGTAGATTGTCAGCGGCCCCGACAGGAACTCAAACGCCTGCGGGAACGGTGCTTTCATGTGCACATTGACCGTGAACTTGTCGACCTTCTCGGCACGGTCGATCCAGTTCACGTTCCGCTGCACCTTCACACCGTTCTCCGGATCCGAGATCCAGTTCAACGTGAAGACCACATCGTCAGCGTCGAATTCTTCGCCATTGTGGAACGTCACGCCTTCACGCAGTTTGAACTGCCAGGTCGTGTCGTTGATCAGCTCCCAGCTGACGGCCAGCAAGGGCTTGTATTCAAAAGTTTTCGGCTCGCGGTAGATCAGCTGGTCCCAGACCATGCGGCTGAACCAGATCCCCGTCCGGTTGGTGTTGAAGTAGTTATCAACATTCTCGATCGGGCCGGTCGAACCCCAGGCAATGATCAGACTGTCATCGTCTGGTCCGGCCTGGGCCGCTCCAGCCGCGGCCATCAGGCCAACAGCCGACGCCGCCGCGATTGCGAGTTTCTTGAGTGCCATTCGTGCGCTCCCTGCAGAGAGTTACGTTGCGACACACCGCTCTCACCACCCTCGCGCGCACCGCCTACTGGCGGCCTGGACTTCTTTGGCGTTCGCGTTTGCTCGTAGGCGCGAGGGCTGGTCGGGTGTCGATACGAAGGTGCCGTCTAGGGAAATTTAGTCAATCCAACATACTGATTTGACTGTCCGATTGTTTGCGGATGTCCAAGTTGCGGGCAGCACGCACAACCAATGCCCACTAAAGCGCCAAAAATGCTTGCATCACGCCCCCCTGGCGCGCTTTTTTGCAGGCTGATCCATGGGACGGAGGACATAATGGCGAAGGCGAACCCCGAACGCGTACTGCGCGACTTATACATGCTGCGCGACATCGGGCGCTACAAAAGCGGTGTGCACCGTCCGACTCTGTCCCCGGAGGATATGAAAACCCGTCATTGGCTGGTCAGCGAGCTGGAAGCGATCGGTCACAAGGCCGAGATCGACGGGGTCGCGAACGTCTATGGCCGCGCACCCGGCGACGGGCCGTTTTTGTTGGCTGGCAGCCACATCGAAAGCCAGAACTATGCCGGCTGGCTGGACGGTGCGCTGGGCGTCGTCTACGCGTTGGAGGCCGCGCGCGCCTGCGCTGAAGACCCTGATTTAGCGGGAAAATCAGGCGTCGACATGATGGCCTTTGCCGATGAGGAAGGCCACTTTTCGGGTGGGTTTGTCGGCAGCCAAAGCTACGCGGGCGACATGACGGAGGCCCGGCTGGACGAGCTGCAGGACCGCTCGGGCCGGGGGTCGCTGCGCGATCTGCTGGCCGAGGCGGGGCTGGCCGGACGGCCCCGGCTGCAACTGGATGCCAGCCGCTACAAGGGGTTCCTGGAAGCGCATATCGAGCAGGGAGATTGGCTGGAAGATCAGGGGCTTACGGTCGGCGTTGTCACCTCGATCGTGGCCATCTGGCAGTACCGTATCACGTTCAAGGGCGTTCAGAATCACGCCGGCACCACGCGCATGGTGATCCGCCAGGACGCCGGCAAGGCGCTGATGCGGCTGTGGCAGCGGATCGAGGACACCTTCCCCGACGTGATCGCCGAGCGGTCTGTCTGGACGGTGGGTGGGGTGACGCTGGAGCCCGGCGCACCGTCGATCATTCCCGGCGGCGCCGAGATGCTGTTCCAGTTCCGCGATGCCGATCCCGCTGTCCTTAACCGACTGAAATCACATCTGGAATTGCTGGTGGCGGAGGCCAACGAGCAAGGCCCATGCCCCTGTACGCTGGAGGTTCTGGGCGAGAGTACACCGGCCGTGATGTCGCCCGAAATCCAGGCCGCGTTCAGCGCCGCTGGCGATGAATTCACCCCCGGAAAGCACGTGATGATGCCCTCTGGCGCGGGCCATGACGCCCAGGTTCTGGCCCAGCACATGCCCGCCGGGATGCTGTTCGTGCCGTCGATCGGGGGGATCAGTCACCACTGGACCGAGGACACCTCGGACGATGATATCATGCGGGGGGCGGAGGTCTTTGTGGGCGCGGTGGACCGGTTGTTGAAGGGGGCCTGAGCGCCCCAAAACCGCCCCTGGCGCTGGGATTCCCCCCGTACCGCAAGCGTACAGCATCTGTACAGCAAGTGTGCAGCACCTGTACCGCACCCGTATGTACAAAAAGTCGACTTGAGCGCGGCACAATCGGCGCAGAATCCCTCTATCTGCAGGTCAGTCTGACCTATCAGAAGGTCAGTTTTCCAGCATTTACCCTATCGATAGATAGGCCAGCGCAGAAGAATTGGCATGGCCGCCCAGAATCCAAGCGATGCGGACTGGGCCCAAACGTCAGTTGCAGAAGCCGAATGTCGGCACGCCGACCTGGGTGATCGGTGCCGTAACATCCGGCTGATAGGTTCCGATGGCAAAACCTTCGCCGACGAAGAAGGCCACGCCAAAGTTTTCGTCGACCGATGGCCGCCCGCCATAACCTTGGACGACTTCCGCGAAGGCATCCCCGACCCGGCCCCCGCCAGGCAGGCGAATATCGGCGGGTTCGGGCCCGTCCAAAAACGCCTCGCCGGTTCCTGAGTCCAACAGGTAGCTCCACCGCACCAGAACGGGTTGATTGCCCTGCTGCTGAAACTCGGCGTAGAGGCTGCCCCAGCTGAGCACGCGCACGTCCAGGCCGTCATGCGGGCAGCCGATCGTCCAACCCGTATCCTTGGCGGTGCCAAAGATCGCCAGCAATTCGGGAACGGCCTGACCCTCGGGCGTGCCAAGCGGCACCCCGGCCAGCGTCCCATCGCCTACGTCCAAGAACGGCCCCGCTTGAGCGCCAGCAGAGATCAGGCAGGCCGTCAGCAGGGCGGCCGCCCTCATAGACCGGCGGCCATGCCGTCGCCCGACGGGTCGGCGCCGCCGTCCAGCCCGTCCGGGCCAAACCGGATCGCCTGCACGATGGGCGTGAAATAGCTGAAGGGGATGCGGCGGGTGGGATAGCCGCGGGCCTGCAGCTCGCGCTCGGCGCCGCGGAAAATCCGGTTCGTCACCTCGATCGTGTCGGAGGTGGTGGTAAAGCGCGGGGCCGACACGGCCTGTTGCGCGTTCATGCCGAAGTCGATGGCGTTCAGGATGGCCTGCAGGTTGCCCATGGTGATGGTCGTCCCGCCGGGCGCGCCCAACAGCATGAACGGCGCGCCGTCCTTAAAGACGATGGTGGGCGACAGCGCCGAAAAGCGCGCCTTTCCGGGCGCCAGCGATCCGGGCCGGCCCGGGCGGGGGTCGAAGACCATCATGGCGTTGTTGTACATGTAGCCCAGCCCGTCGGTGATCGATCCGGACGACGAGCCCAGCGTGTGGGTCATGCTGAGGCAATTGCCCGCCGCGTCGGCCACGCAGATATGGGTCGTTTCCTTGGATTCGTGGCCCGGGTTCATGCGGGGGACGTGGGTTTTGTGACCGCTGCGGATACGCTCGGCCATGGCGTCGGCAAAGGTGTCCGACAGCATCTCGTCAACCGGTATCGTCACGTGGTTGGGGTCGCCCATCCGGGTGTCCTTTTCGACGGTGGCGATCTTCATCGCCTCGGACACGGTGGCGATGTAGTCGGGCGAATTGTGGCCCATGGCAGCCAGGTCGAAACGCTCGAGGATGCGCAGCATGATGGCGATCACCAGCCCGCCGCCGGGGGGTTGGTTGGTGGCGATGCGGTAGCCGCGATAGTCGACCCACAGGGGGTCGGAGTGCTGCGGCTGGTTGGCCAGGTCCGCGTGGTCCAGGATGCCGCCGTGCCCCTGGATGTCCGAGATCATGGCCTGGGCGATCTCGCCTTCGTAGAAGATCTCGATCCCCTCGTCGGCAATGCGGCGGTAGGTGCGCGCCATGTCGGGGTTGCGCAGGGTCTGGCCGATGCCGAGGGGCCGGCCATCGGGGCAGTAGATCTTGGCGACCCAGGGAAAGCGCGACACGCGTTCGCTGCCGCCGATGCGCCCGGCGGTTTCCGGCCGGGTCCAGAAGGCGTTCATGGCAGGGCGGACCAGGACGCCCTCTTCGATGTGTTGGATCGCCGGTTGGATGAGGTCCGAGAGCGTGCGCGTGCCGTGGGCGCCCAGGATTTGCGAGAACGCGCGCAGCGTCATGGGCGAGGTCATGCATTGGTAGCCGATTTCGTTGGCGCGGTCGGACAGGATGAAGCCAAAGCCGTCGTCACACTCGCGCTCAACGCGGGCCTCCCACATGTCGGGGGTGGCGGCGCGGGGCGCCAGGCCGTGAAAGTCGATCAGGTGATGCGTGCCGTCGGCGAGGCGGACGTGGCAGCAGCCGAAGCCCGCGATGCCGCACATCAGGGGATCGACGGCCGTTTGGACCAGGGCCGCGCCGATGCCCGCGTCGACGACGTTGCCACCCTGGCGCAGGATGTCCAAGCCGGCCTCGACCGCTTCGGGCTGGGGGGCGGATACCATGGCTTGGGTCATGCGGGCTCTCCTTCGTTTGCGCCGGTATAGATTGCAGATCTGGGCGGCGGCGCCTATGGCTTGGGTGATCAGGGGGCTGATATGACGGGTGTGCGATGTGACGGAGTTCAGGACCCGGCGGCTGTGGTTGCGCCCGTTCACGCCTGGCGATGTGCCGGCCTATCAGGCGATCCGGGCGCAGCCTGGGGTGACGCGCTATCTGCCCAGCCACAGCGATGACCCGGCGCTGGCCGCCCGGCGGGCCGCCGACGCGGTGGCAGCGTTCATGGCCTGCTGGGAGCGGGACGGCTATGGCCCCTGGGCGGTGGAGCATCGGGGGCGCTTGGCCGGGCATCTGGGGCTGAGATATCTGCCGGAGATGGGCGAGACGGAGGTGTTGTTCCTGCTGGATCCTGGCCTGCAGCGCCAGGGGCTGGCGACTGAGGGGACACGCGCCGCCCTGCACTGGGGCTTTCGCCGCCTGCGTCTGGAACAGATTGTTGCCTATGCCCTGCCCGAAAACGGCCCGTCGCTGGCCGTTCTGGCGCGCGCAGGGATGGACAGACGCCCTGGTTTGCACGAAGCCTTCGGTTTGAAGGTCGTAAGGCTTTTGGCGCAGCGGACGGAGTGGGGCCAACGTAACGCCTAGTCGCCACCGCGTGAACGAGGGAAGTAGGCATGGCAGATTGGTCAGACGGTTATGTGACCGACAGTATCTACACGAACAATTTCCACCACCAGCAGCGCCCAACGGACATCCACCTATCCTGCCTTTTAGCGGGTGTCACACCGCCGCCATTGGAGAACTTCACCTATTGCGACCTGGGCTTTGGCCGCGGGCGCACGGTAACGGCGTTGGCGGCCTGCCACGGAAACTCCGAGTTCTGGGGCACTGATTTCATCGCAGACCATGTGCTGGAGGCCCGCCGGCATGCCGAGCATGTCGGATTGGAAAACGTCCATCTTTTCGACGACAGTTTCGAGGAGTTCCTGAACCGAGACACACCCCAGTTCGACTACATCACCCTGCACGGCATCTATTCGTGGGTGTCATTGCAGGTGCGCCAGCAGATCTGCGCGTTGCTTCACAAGAAGCTGAAAGTCGGCGGCGTTGTGATGATCAGCTACAATACGCTACCCGGCTGGGCGCCACTGATGGCCATGCGCGAGATCATGATTGCCGCCATGGGCGGGCGCATTGACCGGCGGCCCGAGGCGGTGCACGCCGCGATGAAGTTCGTAGGCGATCTAGCCAAGAACGGCACACCTGGCCTGCCCATGGGCCCGCACCAGCGCAGGCTGGCTGCTGACTTTGGAGGGCGCAACATCGCTTATCTTATCCACGAGTATTGCAACGAGCATTTGACTGCGTTCTATGCGCACGAGGTAGCGGCTGACATGGCCGAAGCGAAGCTATCCTATGTCGGAGATGCCGAACATGCGCACGCGATCAGCATGGCCACGTTGGGCGATAGCTTGAAGAAGATCGGTGACATTCTGACCACGCCCGAGCGTCAGCACGGCCTGCTGGACTTCGTACGCCCTTCGACCTTCCGTTCGGACGTTTTCATGAGGGGCAAGGTCGCCCTTAACTCTGCCGACCGGCGCGCGATGCTGGAGAGCGTCACACTGGCTGCCCTGGCACCTGAGGGTCACGTTCGCCACATGCTCGCGGTCCCAGAGAACGAGAAGAATCAGGCTGCCAACTTCCCGCGCGAGGGGATTGCCCTAATGGCCAGGGCGCTGGGTGACGGACCAAAAACCGTGGCCGAGTTGCGACAAGCGAGCGGCATCCAGCATGAGCCGACCATGATCTTGGCCCTATCGATCATGATCTCGCAGTTTTTCGCGTTCCCAACCTATGGCCCCACACCAGGTAACAAGACCATGGAATGGAACAAGAAGTCGTTGGAGACTTTGGTCGAGCGCGGCCATCAGGCGACAATCCTGTCCTCGGAACTGCGCTCAGCGGTGAAAATGTCCTGGATCGAGCAAAACTTCCTGGCAGGCGATCTCGCAGAAACGGATCCAGTCGCCTTCGCCATCGCACAGTACAAGCGCCACGCGGGGGTCAGCGAGGGTGCACCCGAGGCTTCAAAGGAAACGGAAGATCTGGAAGAGCGGGTCAAGCAGATGTTCGATGCTTTCCAACAGAGTTACCGGCCGCAACTGGATCGTCTGGGCCTGGGCCTGCCGACAGCAGCCGCTGCAACCGGGGACATCACGCATCCAGCCTGACTAAGACGCCTTAGTGGTCAGCATGCAACACGCTCCATGTATAGGCGGCTTCGTTCTGGAGGCCTAATTCTGGCGCTGCTGTCTGATCTGTTCCAGCGTAAATTCAGCCAGCAAGTCCAAATCGCCCGCGTCCAGGGCGTTCAGCGAGCCCAATCCCTCCGCCGCCAGGATGGCCGCCTCGGCCCGGTCCAAATCGCCCACGGCCAGATAGGCCTGACCCAGATAGACCCAGGGGTCCTTCAGGCGGGGGCCAAGATCCTCGGTCACGCGGGTCAGCTCGCGGATGGCGTCCACGTGGCGCCCGTTTTTGAACAGGGTCAGACCGTAGGTGGTGGCGTAACCCGGATCGCGGTTCTGAATGTCGACGGCGCGTTCTGCCAGCACGACCGCGTCGGCCAGCATGTCACCCTGGCGGGCCAACATCAGGGCGACGTCGGACAGCACCTCTGCCTCGGACGGGTGGCCACCCAGCACCCGAGGGTCGCGGGCCAGCGCCACATACTGGGCACGGATGCGTTCGCCGCGCGCGTGCTGTAGCCGGTAGCTGGCGCGCACCGACGCGACCATCTCCTGTTCGAAGCTGGTGATCACCGTGCCGCCGCTGTCCATCAGTTCCTGGACGAAGATGATCGGCTGGATGACGGTGCGGTCGGTCTGCGGCTCAGCCAGGCCAACCGCCCGCACGCCCCTGCCCTGATCGCGTTCCAGCACCCTGACCAGGGCGACCGGCAGTTCGCCGGTCACAGGCACGTCGTTGGACATCTTGACCTCGCCCGCGCGGGTCAGCGTCAGATCGGCGTGATAGATCAAGCCACCGTAGTGCACCGAGGCGGTAGCACCCCAAACGTCGGGGCTTTCTTCCCAGACCTGCATGGGCCGCATGGCGGCGCGCGCCTCTGCCAGTGCGCCAGGCGTTGCGTCCGCGGTCCAAGCCAGTTGATGCACGCTTTCAACGATCTGGAATGCGCCATCTGGTCCGTTCACATAAGTCATGAAAAAGCGCAGGAAGGACGCGGCACGCTCTGGCGTGTCGGCAAGAAACTCTGCCCGCCCCTGCATTTCCAAGATCCGCCCGATACGTCCGTTCAGAAACGTCGGTTGGCCATCGACGATCATGTACGTCTTTAACCGATACTGGCGTCCGGCCACCGCATTGGGATCGTGCAGCTGCACCTCGACCAGTTCACCGCCGTCAAAGAAGTTGACCGGCGTCACACGGATCAACTCGACCTGCGGCAGCAGCTCGGCCGCCACAATCTGCTGCAGCGTGGACAGCATGTCCTGGCAGGCGGATTCGTCCAAGGTGCGCCAGCTGCCTTGGTAAAGCGGGTCGAACTGCCACAACCCTTCGGCGCAGGTCCCGCGTGAACGGGCCGGTTTGACGGGACGGTTCGGGCTTTGCTGCGGCTCTTGCTCGACCTCGGTGCCTGGGATGTCTTCAACCTGGCGGGGCGCGTCTTCTGGCTTAGGCGGGCTGCTGTCACCCAAGTTGGCGTCCGTCGGCGCCGACTGCTTGGCCCTGCTCTCCTCTGGCTGCGTGGGGCCCTGAACACCGCCCGGCAGTCCAAGACCCGACGCGGCGGTACCAACCGAGCGCGCCATAATGTCCAGCAGTTCGATCGCCTTGGGGTCCAGATCGGCTGCGGAGCCGTCTTTGATGGTTTGGATCGCGGTCGCCAACGTCGTGAATGCCCCGGTTCCGGCCACCACCTTCAGGTCAGCACTCAAAAGCTTCAGCGTGAAGTCCTCAAGCGCTGCCAGGGCCGCTGTCGGGTCCGGGGTATTCGGCAGGGTCTGGACCAGCAGGGTCGCCACCTCAATGGCGGTGTCGAAGTACACCTTGCGGTCGACCTCAAGCCCTTCGCTTTCCAAGAACAGCGGCACCGCCATCACCAGTGCTAAGGTCAGGCTGTCGCGGGCCCTGTCGACATCACCTTGGATCCAGTACTGATCCCAATTGTCACCGGCCCGGGTCATCAGACGTTCGCGCCAGGTGCGCAGATCGGGCGCTGTCTCGTGCAGGATGCGCAGCTCGCGCATGGCATCGTCGTGAAACTTGAACCAGCGATCGGGGCCGATATCAGCCGCCGGGCGCGCCAGAATGCCGTCATAGACAAGCTGGCGCATCTTCAGCGCGTGGTAGAGGTCGTCCGGGTGGATCTCGCCCGTGACCGGATACATCCGTTCGACATCGCGGAACAGGTCGTCCAATGCCGGCCCGTCCAGACGATCGACCCCCGTGATACCGAGGCGCGCCACCGCCGCGCGCACTTTGGGTTCGGCATGGAGAACCGCGTCCAACCCGCCGGCTGCCACGGCATGGCGCACGCGCACGTCCATCCGATGCGCCGTGCGATGGCTTTGCTCAGCTGCGCCGGATCGATTGTGGAAATCCCAATCCAGATGTTCCAGCGCGGCCGCGATCTCGGTCAGCATCCGCAGGTCTGTGTGGTTCGCCAACATCCAGTGCAGCAGCGTGCGCGCATCCTTGATGTCTTGTTCGGTCTGGCTGCGTAGGCCCGCGTCCAGCGCATAGCGCCCACGTAGGATCAGCACATGAGCCAGGTGGTTCACGTGGGACAGGCTGCGGGAATCGTAATCGACCAGGCCTTCCGCCATCTCCACGGCCGCGTTCATGGCCCGCAGATCGGGGTCCAGAAATTCATCAAAGACGCGCTGCGCCCGGGCTTTGGCAAGGCTGAGCCGCACGGCAACGGCCCGCGCGGCGGGATCATCGCGGCCAAACTCCTGGCGCATGCGATCAACCAAACGCTCGACATCCACCAGCAAGCTGACCGGGTCATGTTCTTCGCGGGCGTGGGCGTCCACCATTTCCAGCGCGACGAGGGCGGCCAGCCCCGACTCGATCGATGTCAGGAAGATCGTGCGTTTCAGGCGGGCAACCCGCAGAGCCTCGTCGCCTTCCGGATTGGAGAGACTGCGCGCCTCGGGCCAGACCAGCCAGGTCAACACCGGTTGCCGAAGATCCTGCAGTTGACCATGCAAGGCCAGATGCGCGCCGATCTCGCGTTTGGCAAAGTGCACCATCGCCCGTTCATAGAGCAGTTGCGCCGTCAGCCCGGAATGAAAGCCGTACTGACCCTGCGTGTCGCCCATGCGAGCTTCGGCCCGGTCGATCAATTGATGCGCATCGGCAAAACGCGCCTGCATGCGGGCAAAGCGGGCCAGGGCGATATCGGCCTCAACCGCCTTGTCCATGCTGGGCTGCCAGTCTTCGGCCGTGGCGGACGCTTCCAGCAATTCCTCTAGCTGGCCGGCATGCGCCTCGGCGTCCGCGACCAGCCCGCTGCCCAAGCGAACGGTGACGCTTTTGGTCAGAAACACCATCAGGTTTTCGTCGAAACCCGCCTGATCCAGCTCTGACTGACGCAAACCATCCAACAGCTTTTCGCCCAGCTCGATGGTGGCGCGCTTGCTTTGCGTGGGGCTGCCCAGCTCGCGTTCCAGCGCATCGGTGGTTTGGCGGACGACCCCCTGAACAGTCTCGGCGAACAGCGTTTTCTGCTGGTCGCGCATCTCCTGTTGCTGGCGCTCTGCCTCTAACCTGGCGGTTTGCTGGCGGTTGATCTCTTCCTGTTGGGCCAGGGTTTCCGTGGTCTTCTGGTAACCGTAGAAGGCCGCCCCGAACGCGGCGATGGACAGGATGGCGATGGCGGCCGAAGCGATCGTGATCGTCTTGCGGCGGCGTTCGCGTTCCTGACGGCGTTCTTCCAGGACCTGCAGGCGGGCCTCTTCGGCCTCGCGTTCGCGGCGCAGTCTTTCCTCTTCGGCCAGGCGCTTGGCTTCCTCGGCCTGAAGCTCGGCGTCCTCGGATTCCCGCAGATAGCCTTCGACGGCAGCATACTTGTCGCGCAGACGTTGCTTGAGTTCCTCGGGCGAGGTCAGCGCCTTGCTCTCGGTGTCGGGGATCCAAATGTAACGCGCCGCCCATTCGGGCGTGGGCTGTTCTTCCTGCCACCAGTTAGACAGGTTCGACAGCGTCCGGCCCGACATCAGGTCGCCTTCGCCCCGGTCGTTCCGGCGCCAATAGGCCTCCAACCGTTCCCACAGACTGCCGGCGCGGGCCTCGGCCTCGACCCAGGTCGACATCTTACCCCATTGCCGGATCAGGCTTTCGTGGCTGATGTCGATCACGGTATCGGGTTTGACCACATCGGGCACGCCCGGCCGCAGGAAGTTGCAGTCACTGGCCCGGAACGGGGCGATCAATTCCAGGACCTTGCCTTCACTGGCGTCGATCTCTTCGGCAAGCGCCGACAGCGACAGGGGCCGGCGCAACGCCGCTGCGGGGTTCTGGCCCTTGACCAGGGCGCGGAACATCCGCTCGGCCAATTGCAGGTCGTCGCCCTCGAAGTTGGCCAGAACCTCGTCGCCATGGGCGTTGAGCGCCCCGCGCAGACCACCCAGCGCCTTATAATCGTCCAGGGTCAGGGTAACCTTGCCATCTTCACCCGATTTAGACTGCTGCCACATGCGGTTCAGCAGGTGCTGCATCACCGGCAGCTGATCTGCGCGGCGGGTCAGATCGACCAGTTGGGTGGTGTTCGCCTCGCGCCCCCAGGGGGCAAACGTCGTCAGATCATTCAGCAGCCGGTTGGTCAGCGCCTCGTCGACATCGGCGCCCACGATCCGTGCCGGGCCGATGATGGCCATCTCGCATTCGCGCCGGCTCATCCGCGGGGTCAGGTAGTTGCCCCGGTTCAGCGTCTCTGCCAGGCGCGGGATCAGCGAACAAGCGCCCAGAAACTCCGAGCGCATGGTGATGACCACGTGAATCCGGCTGTCCGGCTCGGTCGAGCTGGAGATCAGCAGATTGACGAAGGCCTCGGCATCCTCGCGGTCGGCATAGGTGTCGAAGCGGAACAGTTCCTCGAACTGGTCCACCAACAGCAGCACCTGTGTCTCTTCGCGGATTTCGGCGTCGTCCAGCCATTCCAGAACGGCCCGCGGTCCCCGACGGAGCAACCCTTCCATCCGGGCGATGTCGCCGTCGGGATCGCCGGTATCCGCGACCGGTTCGCGGCCATGGTGTTCGGCAGCGGCCTTGACCAGGGCCCGCGCCAGATTGGTGATGGGCTGGCCGCCCGGCATAAAGACGGCGAACTGCCAATCCGACCCCTTGGGGTGGAGGCCCAGTTCCAGCGCGTCCAACAGACCTGTGCGCACAAGCGAGGATTTACCGGTACCAGAAGCCCCGATAACAGCCAGGAAGCCCGTGACCCCCAGCTTGTCGACCATTTCGTTGACCGCGCCATCACGGCCGAAGAACAGGTCCGCCTCTTCTCGGTCGAACGCTCTTAGACCCGGATAGGGAAGCCGCTGGGGCCGTTCGCTCACGTGTCGGGCCCCGTCGTTTTTTCAACGAAGGCACAGAACTTCTCCAGGTCCAGCTCGTCGCTGCTGTCCAGTTCCGCAAGGTCCGGCAGCATGACGTTGGGGCTGTCCTTGGGCGGCGGCGGCGCCTTGAACAGCGCCGTCAGTTCCGGCGGTTGTCGGCGCATGGCGCGGGCCTTGTTGGCGCGCACCAGGTTCGAGCGGACCCAGCTGGTCGGCGCCTTGCCCTGGACCACGACGATCTTGTCGCTTTCGGTCATGTTGCGGTCGATGTCCTGCTGGATGGCATCGGCGGTTTCGCCATCGAACATCGGCAGCGCCACGGGGTGGTTGCGATCGGCCAATGCCGAGAACAGCGTCTGGGCAAGCTCGCGATCCGCCTTGTCGGCGCTGAGATAGATCATCGCCGTGTTCACAGGCCCCGTGCCGGTGAGCACCGGGGTTGGCGGCGGCGGCGGGGGTGGTGCCACGGCCTTTTCCAGCGCCTCCAGCGCCATGCCGCGGAACGTCTCCAACCCCTCGTTGACGGTGTTCTTGCTCTCCAACAGCTCGCGCTGCACCTCGCTGGCGACCTCGCTGGGGTCGATCTCCGGGTGGCGCCAGGCAATCAGGGGCTTATCGGCCTCCAGCGCCGCATGGTGCTGGTGGTGCTGATAGCCCATGGGCAGGTCTTTGGGCATGCGCCCGGCCGCGCGGCCCAACAGCTGGACGACCAGGTCGGCGTCTTCCAAGTCCTCGGCGAAGGCCTCTTTGAAGTCCTCGCCCCCCTGGGGGTAGTCATATTCGGGCAGCACCCGGACATTGGCCTGTGCCAGGAAGCTGGCGACCTTGACCCGCTCGAACTCGACATCGTCGTTGGCCTGGGTCAGTAGAACGGTGCCGATCGGGGGCTTCTCCTCGGCGGGGGGCTGGTCGTCCGGGCCTTCCCCTTCAAAATCCACAATTCGGCGCATCACCTCGGCGATCTGCTCGGCAAATGCCGTCAGCTGGGTGGTGTATTCGATCGGGTGGATCTTGGGATGCAGCTGCATCGCCACCTTGTTCTCGGCCCCGCCATCGTCCCAGAATTTGTAGCGCTTACGCTCGTTGAAGACTTGGGGGATCGTTCTGACCCCGTCGATGGGCAGCACTTCCAACGAGAAGAACCGCTGCTTGGAGTCCGGCAGCTCGACGAACGTCTCCATCTCGCGCAGGGCCCAGCTTTTGTCGGCGACGTAGGCGGGCGAGGTGATGGCCACGAAGATCGCGGACTGTCGCGCTTCTTCCAGCGCGTGCTCGATCTCGTGGTTGGCCTTGAGATCGCGGTGGTCGAAGAAGATCTTGTAGTCGCCGCGCGTGCCCATGCGCTGGGGGATCATACCTTCCAGGAAGGCAACAAGACGGGTCACCGCGCCATCGCCACCCAACGGATCCGGAGGATTGTCGTGGTGGGCGTAGCTGATGAAAACGTCGTTCCTGTATCCCTTTAACAGTGCCATGCGTGCCCCAGACGCGCGACGCCAATGCCGCAACTGCAAGTATAGGGGGCAGCACGAAGCGCAGGCAAGTGTGCGCTTACGCGCGGCCAGCGATCGGGCGGGTTATCGGGTGGGTTGGGTCTATTGCGCCAGCAGGTAGATGGGACTGGACCAGGCCTGATGGCCGTCCGTCGTGGTGATCCGCACCCAAAGCGCCCGCTGACGGCCCGGTTCGGGGGCAATAGGGGCGCTGACACGCCAGGATTGGGGGGTTTGGCCGTCCGGCAGGCGGCGGATCACGATGGCGCGATCCAGGCCGCCGGCGTCCAGGCGATGGTCCTCCAACCCCAGCTGGGCGATGTCGACGGTGCCGGTGACCAGATTCGTTTCGACCGTTAGGTGGCCGGGACAGTCTAGCATCAATTCGACACCCGCATAACTGCCCGATGTCACGGCCTCGAACGCCACGCGGTCGGGCCCTTCCTGAGTCAGCGGGCGTTCGGGGTTCCACTGATTGATGGGCTCCATGCCGGTGATCTGGGCGCCCTGCAGCGCCAGCGTCCCTTGCCAGAACGTGTTCCGGCCGCGCCCGCGATACTCAGCCCCCTGCCAATAGACGCGCACCCGTCCGCCCAAGTCCTCCGCTGAGAATGGGCGCCAGGTGGTCAGCGTCTCCGCCGCGTCCAGCAGGTCGACCCTCTCGATCCCCGCCGGGGCCTCCACCGCGATCTCGATGTAGCTGAGCGCCTGCGTGCGCACAATGTCGCCCATCCGAGCTTGGGTCGCCGGCCGAGGCGGATGCGCCGACCAGGCGGGATCTTCGGGGTATAGCTCCGCCGCCCCCTCGAACCGCGCCGTCACATCCAGGTGGATGCGGCTGCCAGAGGTACCATAGTGATGGCGCCGCCGCATGGCCCGAAAGATCGCGTCGCGCGACAGCTCAGGCGCCAGAAAACAGGTCAGCCCGCCATAGGCCCCGAACTCGGTGGCGCCCGGCGGACCTGCCCCGGGGCGCCCCTTGTGCCCGTCGGAATTGGCGACCACGCCGACCCGATGACCCAGCGCCAGGCTGTCCGTCAGGATCCACTCGAACGTTCCCCAGTTCGAATGCACCTCGACCGCCGTCTTCAGGCGCGGATCGTGCGCATACCCGACATCCGCCGGGCGCCCGCCCACATGGGACCAGAGCACGCAATCCTCGCCCTGCAGGGCGTCGAACAGCCCGTCCAGGGTGAAGGCATCACTGTCCAGATCGCCCCGATCTTCCAGCATGGCGTGGGAGGACCGGCGGATCGCGCACCCCTCGTGCCGGAAGAAGACATTGTGGTCGCCACCCACCGGCGTGTTGCCCGACCACTCATAGCCCGGAAAGACCGTGAAGCGGCCCGGGACGTCCAGATCGGCCGTGACCTGATTAATCCGGTCCCAGAAGGCGTTCTTTATCTGGAAGTCGTTGCCCTGGTGGCCCGAGACATCCAGGAACGCAATATCGCGGGCAAAGGTCATGTATTCGTCGATGGTGCCGATGCCGACCGTCTCGCCCGACTGGCCGTGCAGATCGCCCCAATAGCCGGCATCGTCCCCGGCGCGCACGACGATGGGGTTCGATGTGGCGATCACCTGGCCCGCGCTGTCCAACAGGTGGACGTGATGGACGCCTTCCGGGGCGGTCAGGCGATCGATGCGGGCAGCGGGTGTCCCAGCGGGCGGCACGTCCGGCAGGCCCTGGATTGTGTCCGCCGCCAGTCGCAGGCCGCTCCAGTCGGCCCGCGCGGGGTTGCCCCAGGCATCCTCAACCCGGATGCCGATGGCAAAACGCTCGCCCGGGCGTCGCAGGCCCGGCCCCACAACGCGCCAGACCGCAGGCGGCCCGGCCACCACGGGCACCGATAGGCGCTGGTCGATGACGGAGAAGTTGCCGGTCGCGCAGGCATCGACCGAGACGCGGAATTCCAGCGCAGGTTCGGCAATCGTCTGCATCCGCATCCCCGGGCCACCGCCGGTAGTGTCGCCAAAGGTGATCTGGATCGTGTCGCCCGCGCAGAGGTACCCGCCCTTGACCGTGATGCGGATGGGCAGCGTCCAGGGGCGAAAACCATAGGGTTCGACGAACAATTCCAGTGGCACGCCGGTCGAGGACCGCGCCGTCACATAGTTCATGGCTGCCGGATCATCGATCTGCAGCGCGCCCCCGTCGCTGACCCAGCGCAGGCCGACCATGATCCCGCCGGTATCATCCAGCCCGAACAGCCCAACCGTGTAGGTCAGGCAAAAGGTCTGATAGCTGCGGACGACCACGGGGTCTGTCGGCGCCAGGGTGGCCGAACCCAGATCACCAGGGCCGCGGCCCGGCTCGACGCCCGGCCACACCTCGCCCATCTCCGCGCGCTTTATCGGTCCCATGATCGGATCCTCCCACCGCACGCTTGGCACGCGCGCTGTCGCACTACAATGTCTGGCAACATCCTGCGCGACACCCCACACACGAGGCGACCATGGAAAAGATCCACATCCAGTTCACGCTGTTTTCGGCCTTCTATGCGCCGCTGATCGCTACCATGTCGGGCGGCTTCCTGCGGGACGAGGGGCTGGATGCTGACTGGTCTGTCGCCCCTGCCGGCGTCTCGGCGATCAAGGCGCTGGAGGACGGCACCGCCCAGGTGATCCAAACCGCGCCCAGCCAGGCGTTCTCGTCGCTGGCCAAGGGCGAGGCGCCGACCGCGATGCACTTTGCCCAGATCAACGAGATGGACGGCTTCTTCCTGACCGGGCGCAGCTCCGACCCCGATTTCACCTGGGACAAGCTGGAGGGGGCCGAGGTCGTGCTATTTGGCGGCGGGCAGCCGCTGGCGATGTTCAAATATGCCTGCCTGAAAGCCGGGATCGATTTTGACAAGATCAAGGCCATCAACCCCGGTGGCGCCGCGGACATGGACCGCGCCTTCCGCGACGGGCAGGGCCAATATGTCCAACAGCAGGGGCCCTTCCCCCAGCAGTTACAGGCGGATGGCGTGGGCCATATCGTGGCCCAGGTGGGGCCGCTGATCGGGCCAAACGCTTTTTCTTCGATCGCGGCGACGCGGGACTGGCTGGCCACCGACCAGGCCAAGGCGTTTACCCGCGCCTATCGCAAGACGCGGGCCTACATGGTCGAAACCCCCGCGGCAGAGATCGCGGCAGCGCAGGCCAGCTATTTCCCCAAGATCGACCTGCCGGTGCTGACGGACTGCATCGCGACATATCAACAGCTGGGCTGCTGGGCCCCGCACATTGAGATCACGCCCCAGGCGTTGGAGGTCACGCAGGACGTCTTCGCCCATTTCGGCACATTGAAGGAGCGCTACGCCTACGATCAGGTCTGCGCGACCCCGCCTGCCTGAGCCGCGCCCAGCCACTCAGCAAAGACGTCTTCCGTGTTCGCCCCCAATTCCGGGGGCGCCCGGTAGACCTGGAACGCATAGTCCGTCATCGACACGGGAAAAGCGGTCGTGCGCGTCTGGGTGCCGTTGGGCAGGGTCAGTGGCTGTACCAGTCCCATGTGCCGGACCTGCGCGGTGGACAGGGCCGTCGGGTAGTCGTTGATCGGGGCAGACGGCACGCCGCGGCGGTCCATCTCGGCCAGCCATTCAACAGCTGTCCGGGTGCGGAAGACCGGCTGCAGCAGGTCCAGCAGCGCATCCTGGTTGGCCGCGCGCTGGCGCTGCGTGGCAAAGCGGGGGTCATCGGTCAGCTCGGGCATGCCGACGGCCTCGGCCACCTCGGCCCACAGGCGGTCGTTGCCGGCGGCGATAATGAAATGCGTGTCCGATGCCTCGAAGGCGCGATAGGGCGCATTGCGGGGATGGGCCGAGCCCAAGGCGGCGGGCGCCTGCCCAGTGCCAAAGTACTCGGACGTTTGCAATGCGGAGACGCCGATCAGGCTGCTCAGCATGGAGCAATCGATGTGACCGCCCCGCCCCGTGGCGCGCGCCTGCATCAGCTTGGCCACGATCGTGTAGGCGGCGTAGAGCCCCGCGCAGAAATCACCCACCGGGACGCCGCACTTGACCGGGGCACCGCCCGGCTCGCCTGTCACGCTCATCAGGCCGCTGGCCCCCTGGACCGTGACATCAAAGGCGCCCTTTGCCGCGTCGGGGCCTGTCTGCCCGTAGCCCGAGATCGAGGCATAGACCAATCGCGGGTTGACTGCGCTGAGGTCGTCGTAGCCCAGCTTCAGACGGTTGAGCACCCCGGCCCGGAAGTTCTCGACCACCACATCGGCCTGTGCCGCCAGATCGCGCAGGCGGGCCACGATATCCGGGTCCTTCAGATCCGCCGCCAGCGAGCGTTTGTTGCGGTTCAGCGAGGCAAAGTTCTCAGAAAACGGGCTGTCATCGCCGCTGAGCGGCGGCCAAGATCGCATGCCGTCGCCGCCGTCCGGACGCTCGATCTTGACGACATCGGCGCCCAAATCGGCCAGCAGCGAGCCCGCAAACGGCCCCGCTGCGATTTGGCCGAACTCTAGCACGCGGACACCGGCCAGCGGCATGCCGGACGCCTGCGGACCACCAGTCGCCATCATTTCGTGCCCAGGATTGCGGTGGCCATGGCGCGGGGATCACGCGTCGGCCAGCGTCCGGCCTCGACCGCGTGCAGGAAGTCGCCCACCTGCGTGTTGAAGGCTTCGGGCGTCTCCAGGTTGATCGTGTGCCCGGCATTCGGGATCACGGACAGCGCGGCTGTCGCAATCTCGCGCTTCATCAGCAGCCCAGGCTCCAGGCAGGGCCAATCCTCGTCACCGGTCAGGATCAGGGTGGGCGACGTGATGGTGCGCATCTTCTCGACCAGCTCATAGAGCGACGGGCGAGAGGCCTGCACGCCGCGCAGCGTATTGGCCGAGCCCTTGGTCGAATGCTCCAGCAACTGATCGCGGAACTCTTCCCAGCCACGGGGATCGTAATTCTGGAATTGCACGCGGGTGGGGCCCAGCGCATAGGCAGCACCGGCTTCCTCGATGCCCAGTTCCTCAAACTGATCGGCGGCGGCATTCGCCTCTGCCGCGAATTGCGCCCGTTTGTCGGGTTCCGCACCGTAGCCACACCCCGCAATCACCAGTGACAGCGCCCGTTCCGGGTAGGTGAAGCCAAAGTGCAGCGTCGCGAAGCCGCCCATGGACAGACCGACGATATGCGCCTTGTCGATGCCCAGGCCGTCCAGGATCGACAGAATGTCGTCGCGGGCCCGGTCCTGGCTGTACTGTGACGGGTCCGGCGGCACGTCCGACGGTATGTAGCCGCGCGCCGAATAGCTGATGCAGCGGTAGCGGCGCGAGAAGTGACGCACCTGCGGCTCCCAACTGCGCCAATCGCCGGCGAATTCGTGCACGAAGACGATGGGGATCCCGGTGCCCGTTTCCTCATAGTAAAGCTTTACACCGTCGTCCGTGGTGATGTGCGGCATCGTCCCCTCCCCTGTCGATTGCAGTCGGTGATCAGTTGATGATCGGTGCTGCAGCCATACCTAGCGCGACAGGCGGCCCGATCCCAAGTGTCAGACCCAAGTTTCCGGGTTCAAGTTTCTGGGCCAAGGTTTGGAGTGTGCATGGCGTCCCGTCCCCTCAGCGTCCCATCCGGTTCCCTGTCGCGGCTGGCGCGCATCGGTTCGATGACCACCGCCGTGGGCGCCAACATGGCGCTGAACGGGGCAAAGCAGTGGACCCGCGGAGAGGCACCCGCCTTCCGTGATTTGCTGATGACGCCCGGCAACATCAAACGGATTGCCGACGATCTGGCGCGCCTGCGAGGGGCAGCCATGAAAGTGGGCCAGCTATTGTCGATGGAATCGGGCGAAATGCTGCCCCCTGAATTGGCCGAGATCCTGGGGCGCCTGCGCGCCGATGCGGATTTCATGCCGCCGAAGCAGTTGAAGCGGGTGTTGAACGATGCCTGGGGGCCAGGCTGGCTGGGCCAATTCCACCGCTTTGACGTCCAGCCCATTGCCGCCGCCTCCATCGGGCAGGTGCACCGGGCCACCACCAAGGACGGGCGCACCCTGGCGATCAAGGTGCAGTACCCGGGCGTCGCCCGCTCGATAGACGCCGACGTGACCAATGTGGGCGCGCTGGTGAAGGTGTCAGGCCTGATGCCGAAAGGGTTCGATATCGGCCCCTATCTAGTCGAGGCGCGCAAGCAATTGCATCAGGAGGCGGACTATCTGCGGGAAAGCGCCTGCCTGGCGGAGTTTCGCGATCTGCTGGCCGGCGACGATCGCTTTATCCTGCCGGAACTGGAACCTGACCTGACGCGCCAGACGGTCCTGGCCATGTCCTTTGTGCCAAGCGAGCCGATCGAGAGCCTGAACACCGCGCCCCAAGACGTGCGCGACCGCGTGATGGCCGAGATGTTCGAGCTGCTGCTGCGCGAGTTGTTCGAGTTTGGCGTGATGCAGACCGATCCGAACTTTGCCAACTTCCGCTACGACCCGGAGACGGGCCGTATCGTGTTGCTGGATTTCGGGGCCGTGCGGCGGTTCGAGCCCTGGGTGGCCGAGCGTTACCGCATGCTGGTGCGCGCCGGTCTGGCAGGCGACCGGCAGGGCATGCAGGACGCCGCCACGGGCATTGGATTCCTGGCCGAGGATACCGATGCCCGCCATGCCGGGATGGTCATGGATATGATCGACCTGGTCTTCGGCTCGATCCTGTCAGGAGCTGACTTTGACTTCGGCAGCGGCGATCTCAGCCGTCAGCTTAACCAGTTGGGCGCGCGCCTGGCGGCGGAGGATTTCGTGCCGCCGCCGGTGCCGATGGATATCCTGTTCCTGCAGCGAAAAGTGGCCGGCACCTTCCTGCTGGCGAACCGTCTAAGCGCCCGCGTCCTCGTCCGGGCGCTGGCCGAACGCTTCGTCTGACACGCCAGGGCCGGGTCGCGGCTTCAGGCCACGTTCGTCAGCACCACGGTGCCAGCCGCGTGGAACATCCCGCCTACGCCGTGCACCAGGCTGATCTCGGCCCCATCGACCTGAGCCGGAGAGGCGCCGCGCATCTGGCGCACGCCTTCCTGCAGAGCGTACATCCCGTACATGCCCGAGTGCATGTAGCTGAGCCCCCCGCCATTGGTGTTCAGGGGCAGCTTGCCGCCGGGACGCGTGTGTCCCTCGGCAATGAAGGGGCCCGCCTCACCGCGACCGACAAAGCCCAAATCCTCTAGCCCATAAATCGGCAGGTGGGCGAAGGCATCGTAGATCATCAGGTGATCGACATCCGCTTGGCTGATCCCCGCGCTCTCGAACGCACGCCTGCCAGACACCCGAAACGCGCGCGAGGAAGTAAAGTCCGCCATCTGGCTGATCGCCGGGGCCTCGACGCTTTCGCCGGTGCCGCGCACATAGACTGGCCGGGTCCGAAAATCCTTCGCCCGATCCGACGAGGTCAAGATCAACGCACCACCGCCATCCGTCATAAGGCAGCACATCAGCAGCCGGAACGGGTAGCAGATCATCCGGCTCGAGAGCACATCATCCACCTTGATCGGGTCGCGGAAGCTGGCGCGCGGATGCATCCCCGCCCATTCCCGCTGGACGACGGCGACCATGGCCAATTGCTCTTCGGTCAGGCCGGTTTCCTTCATCATGCGCAGGACCGGGATCGTGAAGCGCGTGGGCGGCGTGGTCACGCCATAGGGCTTTTCAAACTGCTCGAACGCCTGCAGGGGGAACAGCGCAGGATGCTTGCCGATCATGTGGCGGCCACTTTCGCCATGCGTGATCAGCACCGTCTTGCACATGCCGGATGTGATCGCCGCCACGGCGTGGCGCACATGCACGATGAACGAACAGCCGCCCACCGGCGTGCCATCCACCCATTCCGGCGTGATGCCCAGGTAATGCGCAATCTCGGTCGGATCGTGACCCGCCGTTGCTACGCCGTCGATGTCCTTCGGCCCCAGGCCGCAATCCACCATCGCATTCAGCGCGGCGTCGGCGTGATGTTGCAGCTGGCTGACATCGGGCACCTTGCCCATCTTGGTGGTCTCTGCCGCGCCGACGATGGCGACCTTGTTCATCGGGTCCATCAGGCGCCCTCCGCCGGTTTGAACTGCGGCAGGGTGATCTCGTCCGTCACCTTCTCGAAGGTCACCTGAAGGGGCATGTCCAGCACCAGCGCCTCAGGCGTCTGCGGGCAATCGACGATGTTCGCCATCATCCGCGGGCCCTCCTCCAACTCCACGACGGCAACGGCATAGGGGGGCTCGAACCCCGGCGCCTTCATGTGATTGATCACGTAGGAATAGAGCGTCGCCCGGCC
The DNA here is from genome assembly GCA_039026375.1 of Pseudomonadota bacterium. Classification (GTDB taxonomy): domain Bacteria; phylum Pseudomonadota; class Alphaproteobacteria; order Rhodobacterales; family Rhodobacteraceae; genus Thermohalobaculum. Next base: position 4,688 of record JBCCML010000050.1, on the reverse strand, counting down.
GGACGCCTCAAAGATCGAGACATCGCGCGATCCCGTCTCCGGGCAGAACGGCCGCGGCGGGAAGTAAGCCTTGCCGGTGGCCTTGCTCCGCTGCAGCAATAGCTTGCCCTCTTGGGCACCGTCCCAGAAATGCTGGGTCTCAGGGGTTGGGGTCGGAAGCGCACGTTCAGCCATCACTCACCACTGCCTTCCCATTGTTCAGGACGACCCGGTCACCCACCAGCGCCCGGAACGAGACGATGTCGCCGTCACGCCACATCTGCGTGGTCACCGTCTCACCGGGGAAGACGGGCGCCGAGAAGCGCAGCTGCAGAGCCTTCATGCGTGTCGGGTCACCACCCGCCATGGTCTTCAGGACAGCCCAACCGGCGATCCCAAGGGTGCAGAGCCCGTGCAGAATGGGCGCCTTGAACCCGGCGGCGGCGGCCACCTCCGGCGAGGCGTGCAGCGGATTGGGATCCCCGGACAGCCGATAGATCAGTGCCGCCTGCGGCAGGACCGGCCACTCCATCACGGTGTCCGGGTCCCGCTCAGGCAAGGCGTGCACCGCCTTGACCGGCCCTGTCGGCCCGCCAAAGCCGCCATCACCGCGCGCGAACGTCGTCGAGGTGGTTGTGGCCAGGCGCTGTCCGGTCGCCTTGTCCGTGATCTCGCGCTCCAGATAGATCAGCGCGCCCTTGTCGGCGCCCTTGTCGATGATCTCAACGATGTGGTTCTGGGCCACCACCGTTGCCTCTGGCGGGATCGGGGCATGGATCTCGAAGCCCTGCTCGCCGTGCAGGATTTTCTGCCAAGTGATCCCGGTATCGGGTTCGCGGGCCCAAAACCCAGGCGTCCCCAGGACACAGACAATCGTCGGTAACGCGGCGAAGCCTTCGGCCTCCTCGAAGGTGAAACGCAGCTGTTCCGCGGCCAAAGGATCAGCCCCCAGGCCGATACCCAGCGCATAGAGGATGCTGTCGCGCGACGTATAGCTTTGCTCCACCAGCGGGAATGCCCGCGCTTTCAGTGTCTCGTAGTTGATGGCCATATCGTTATCCCCAATTCCGCCCGGTCTCTACGCCCGACCTCTCTCCCCCGATCCTTCTCAGATGGTGGAGCGATGCGCGGGGGTGGGTGGGCGGGCCGCGCGTCGCTCCGGAGAGGAGAAGGATCGGGGGCAGAAGGTTCGCCCCTTAGATCGGATCCCAGCTGAAGATGTCCTGGCTGCGGTCCAGCGGATAGAAGTGCGCTTTCATCGCGGGAATGGCCGTCTCCAGCACAGCCTCGGGCGTCCAGCCTTCCGCCGCATGGACCGACCTCAGCGGGCGTGACTGGCCCATCAGGAAGATCTCGTTGTTACGCACGGCGAAGATCTGGCCGCTGACTTCCTTGCCCGCGTCAGAACCCAAGGCCACCACCATCGGCGCAATCTTGGACGGCGTCATCTGCTTCAGCTTCTCGATTCGCGCCTTCTGCGCCTCGTCGTTGATCGGGATCGTGCCGATCATCCGGCTCCATGCAAACGGCGAGATGCAATTCGAAGTCACGCCAAACCGGCTCATGTCCAGCGCAATGGACTTTGACAGCCCCACAATTCCCAGCTTCGCCGCTGAATAATTCGCTTGACCGAAGTTCCCGATCAGCCCGCTGGTCGAGGTATAATGCACATAGCAGCCCGAGCCCTTTTCGCGGAAATGCGGGGCCGCGGCGCGGCTGACATTGAACGACCCGTTCAGGTGGACGTTGATGACGGTGTCCCAGTCGTCGTAGCTCATCTTGTGAAAGATCGTATCGCGCAGGACACCGGCGTTATTCACCACGATGTCCAGGCCGCCGAATTCCTCGATCGCCTGGGCCACCATCGCCTCGGCTGCGTCCCGATCGGCGACCGAGCCAAAGTTGGCCACAGCCCCGCCTCCGCCATCGGCGATCTCCTTTACGACCTCCAGCGCCGGGATACGGTCGGCCCCGCCGCCCGCCTGATCGCCGCCCAGATCGTTGACCACGACCTTGGCGCCCGCAGCCGCCATGGCCAGCGCCATATCGCGGCCAATACCCCGTCCAGCGCCCGTGATCAGCGCAACCTTGCCGTCTAGCAGAGCCATTCTCTCCCCCCTTGATATCCGCGGTCTTTGCCGCCTGCGGTGGTGCCAAACCACGCTCGCCCGTCTAGGCTCTGCTGTCAAAGCCGGCGCGACCGGCAAGGGGGAGGAATTACGACCATGATCCCAAGAACGCTGTTTTCCGAAGAACACGCGCTTTTCCGCGAGTCCGTCCGGCGCTTTGTCCAAGACCAGATCGTGCCCCACCACGCCCAATGGGAGAAGGACGGCCATGTCAGCCGAGAGCTGTGGCTGGCAGCGGGGGAGGCAGGGCTGCTCTGCCCCTCGGTCCCCGAGGAATATGGCGGGCCAGGCGGCGATTTCCTGATGACCGTCATCGTCGCGGAGGAGTTGGCCAGCGCAGGTACAACGGGCCCCGGCTTCCCGCTGCACAACGAGATTGTGACCCCCTATCTGCTGGCCTACGGGACCGAGGAACAAAAGCAGGAATGGCTGCCCAAGATGGCCCGCGGCGAGGTGATCGGCGCCATCGCGATGACCGAACCGGGAGCGGGATCGGACCTGCAGGGCATGAAAACTACGGCCCAGATGGACGGCAATCACTGGGTCCTGAACGGCCAAAAAGTCTATATAACCAATGGGGTTATGGCCGATCTGGTGATCACCGCGGCCAAGACCGATCCGACCCAGGGCGCCAACGGGATCAGCCTGATCCTGGTGCCCGGCCAGACCGACGGCTTCTCCCGCGGGCGCAACCTGGAAAAGATCGGCTGGCATGCCCAGGACACGGCCGACCTGTTCTATGCCGATGCGCGCGTTCCCGCCACCAACCTGCTGGGCGGCGAGGGGCGCGGCTTTGTCCAACTGGTCGAGCAACTGGCCGGCGAGCGCCTGATCGCCAGCGTGCGCAACGCCGCCGTCTTAGAGGCCGCGCTGGACTGGACCATCACCTACACCGCCGAGCGCAAAGCCTTTGGCCGCCCGGTCATTGGCTTTCAAAATACACGCTTTCAACTTGCTGAAATCAAAGCGAAATCCGTGATGGTACGGGCGTTTATTGACCGCTGTATCCAGCTGCACCTGGATGGCGACCTGACCGCCGAGGACGCCGCCATCGCCAAGCTGAACTCGGCCGAGACGATGTGCCAGTCGCTGGACGACTGCCTGCAGCTGCACGGCGGCATGGGCTATATGTGGGAGACCCCGATCGCCCGCGCCTGGGCCGATAACCGCATGGCTAGGATCGCCGGGGGCACCTCCGAGATTATGAAGGAGATCATCGGCCGCACCCTGGGCCCGACGTGAAACGGCGGCAGCCGGGCGGCGGCGGGCGCATACCTGGCGCTGGGATTTTCGCTGTATGATTTGCGTATGACATACGTATGACTTGCGTATGCCAAGTACGTCACAAAAAGTCGCCTTGGCCCGATTGGGCACCGGCGCGACACCGGAACGAGCAGCACGATGATCGACGAATTTGCAATCACCTTTAACGGCCCCGGCGGCGCAACCCTGGACCGGGCGTCGCCCGACCGCGACGACCCGGACAAGATGGCCGCCTATTGGGCCGACGACCGGGCGCGCGTGGCCGCGCTTTGGCGCGGCAAACCGCTGGTCCGGGTCGGCACGGGTGTAGAGGGCGGGGTCGATCTGGTCTGGCTGCCCAAGGACGCGCCGATCTTCCAGGAAGCCAAGGACCCGCCGATCTTTCTGGGCGTCGATCAGGGGGCGGCACGCTATGCGCTGGACGTCTCGGCGTGGGAGGATCCCTCGGCCGATCACGAACAAATGCGCCAGTGGCTGGACAAAAGCCGCAACCATCACCCGTCGCTGCCCGAGGATCACCTGTTCTGCGAATTGCGCTCGGTCATGGGGGAATTGTCACCTGCCGACGCCGCGGATATCGCCGCCGCCAAGGGCTGCATCCAGTGGCACAAATCCCACCCGTTCTGCGCCAAATGCGGCGCGCCGAGCGAGCCGGATCAGGGCGGCTGGCGGCGCTATTGCAAAAGCTGCGGCGCCATGCATTTCCCACGCACCGATCCGGTGGTGATCATGCTGATCCTGCACAAGGACAAGGCCCTGGTCGGACGCCAAGCCGTCTGGCCCCAGGGCATGTACTCGATGCTGGCGGGCTTCATGGAGCCGGGCGAATCCATCGAAGCCGCCGTGCGCCGCGAGACGCTGGAGGAATCGGGCGTACCCGTCGGGCGCGTGCAGTACCTGGCCTGTCAGCCCTGGCCCTTCCCGACGACGCTGATGATCGCCTGCGTGGGCGAGGCACTGACGGACGAACTGGACCCCGACTTCGACGAGGTCGAGGAGGTGCTTTGGGTCAGCCGCCAGGACATGCAGGACGCGGCAGCGGGCGTGCACCCCAGGATTAGGGGCGCGCGCAAAGGGGCCATCGCCCGCGATGTGCTGGATGCCTGGTCGATCGGTCAGATCCCGGATTTCGACCAGACCTAGATCGGGCAGGGCGTCAGGCTTTAGGTCGGCATGTGGACGCCCTGAAAAACCTCTCGCCCTGAGTGCTTGATCGTGATTCCATCCTTTCAGCAGCAAAGGGCATAAGATGGCTGATCAGCGCGGTTTCTTCGATCTTGATGAACGGTATGCGGCGTTGTCGAAGGCAGGCGATCC
>JBCCML010000049.1:0-41855 GCA_039026375.1 Pseudomonadota bacterium | reverse complement strand
GGGGCGATCGCAGACGCCCAAGTGATGTTCACCGCCGCGAACGGGACCTTCACCTCCACCATCACCTTCCTCGATGTCGACGCCACGGACCTAAGGGACAATGGGATCTTCTTCTTCTTCGAGTGAGGGACGACCCGCAACTGAGAGGGCAGCGGCGAACGCACCGAATACTGCTGGGGGTCGTCTTTCGCGCAAGCCACATCACCCGTGGTGACATTCAGACGCCGGCTTTTGGGGGCGCTTAGGACCCAGGACCAAACAGCCCCGTACCTTTGGGCGACGGCAATCCCGCAGTCGCTTCAAAGGATGCTTCTAATGCCAACGATCAACAGACCCTCAAATCACGCAACCTGGGATACAGGCTTTAAGATCGGACCGAAGAAGGCGTTCCAGGTCCAGGAGGTCTGGGAGATACGCTTCCACCTGCAGAACCGTGGCTTGGTCAGGGACCGCGCCTTGTTCGATTTGGCAATCGACTCGAAGTTGCGCGGATGTGATCTTGTGAAGATCCGCAACGGTGGCATTGCTGCCGGCGGAAAGATCAGACGCCGTGTCACCGTAGTCCAGCAGAAGACTGGCAGGCACGTCCAATTCGAAATCACCGAGACAGCTCGGGAGAGTCTATCGGCATGGCTAGAGGTTCGTGGAGGCACGCTCGAAGACTTTGTTTTCCTGAGCAGGTTCACGCGTTGCCCGCACATCGGCAGGCGGCAGTACGCTCGGCTGGTCAACGAATGGGTGGAGGCGGTCGGCCTCCCGCCAGAAGAGTACGGCACGCATCCCCTGTGGAGGACGAAGGCCTCGCTGATCTACAATGAAGACCGGCAACCTCCACGCCGTGCAGATCCTGCTGGGTCATACCAAGATCGAGAGCACGGTCCGCTACCTCGGTGTGGATGTCGAGGATGCCCTGAACCTCGCCGAGGGTACTGATGTATGAAAACGAGTGAGTTCAGCCGGCACTGGCAAATCCGCTGGCGTCGGCGCGTCGGCCGCACATCCCTCAAGCACCGACATTCGCTCGATCAGCGTGACGTCGCCTTCGCGCCACTTGAGGACGTTGATCTCATGAAACTGCAAAAGTCTGCAAACACCGCAATGCAACGTCCCGTCATCTAAACGCATGGCGTGCCCATTAAAAGAGCGAGTTACTTGAACTTGCATCAACTATGAGATGTTTGGGCGCGTGCGTTGTTTAGGCTGATTGACTGTCCAGAAATCTCAACTTTCAGTCGTGCTTGAGTTGAGCGCATAGCTGCAGGATTGGAGATATCATGAATTTACGAATTTGGGTCTTTTTGGCTGCTTTGGCACCCTCGACTTTATTGGCGGATGGTCCCGTCATCTCAGCGCACAACATAGCCGGTCCCGCGATGACGTATGACGGGATCGACTTCAGCGCAGATGCCGGCGAAGCTAATGGGCTGGAGCGGGCCGAAACAAAACGCCGGAGCGGACGCAACGGCTATCAAGAGGCGTTGGTGGGCACGCCCTTTGCGACTCTTCGCAGGGAGAAAAATCGTGGTGACGCTGTGGTCTTTGCAGCGCCTGTACCAGCGGTGCCAATAACCGTCGAACTGTACTTCATGGAGACCTTCCACAGGTCGCCCGGCAAACGTCGCATGATAATTGAGATCGAAGGCGAGGTCGTCCAGCAAGACTTCGACGTCCTTGAAGCGTCGGGTGGGGATGTGAACACACCGCAGATCCTTCAATTCACGGACATTGATCCAGCTACTTCGGGGGACACTGACAAGCTAGATCTTCGGGTCATTGGCATGAATGACGTCTCCGTCCTCTCGGCAGTGGTCCTGCGATGTGGCACGGATGACAGCGTCTGTGCGCAGCAAGCCATGATTGCTGCCGAGCAGCGCCAGATAGCACAGGCGGCGGCTGATGCAGCCGCCCGCCAACGCTGGCAGGGGTTTTGGCGGCAGAGCTGGAGTGGCGGCTACACTGTGAACGTCGTTTCGACGGACGAGGGCGCGCATTTGGTGATGAAGCTTAAGAACACATTCTGCACCGCGGCTTTTGAGCCCGGCGCGTCGCCGTCAGAGATGGGGCTGATTGCCTATGATTGTCTGGAGGCTCCAGGGAAGATTACAAACTTGCGGCTAGAGGAGGCGCGCGACGGACAACTGCGTGTTGCGATGGAGATCAACGGCAGAGATTTTGACGTCGAGATCCCGAAGGAAATCAGCTTGCCTGTCGGTCCTTCGGTCAGGCCAGACGGATTTCAGTTCAATACTGCTGGCATCACCATCGAGGCGACTTGGGCCGCGCAGAAAGCGGCTGTTGATGCTCGGCTTCAGAAAGTTGGGATCACACCCAACTGGCAGACAGAGAGATTGAGCCGCATGATGGGTGATGTCTATTTCTATATTCACCGGTCGAACGAGCCCGATAACTATCGGAGTTATGAAGGCGAACACTACAGCGTCTACACGATCGGCTCTGGAGATGACGCGGTACCGGTCGGCGTCTTGCGCCGTTGATTACCTGCTGCAGACAAACGCCCAACCTATGACGGGCTGCTAAATGCGGTCAGAGGCCGATACGGTCCAGAAACCAGATTGCTCACAACAAAACGCGCGGGGCGAAACTTCACACTTGGCTTGAATTGGGCATTCAGTAGCAATGGTGAGAAACTGAAGGAAGGATGCAGCGGCCCTTATGCGTTCAGGCACGGTCTTCGCTTGTTGCCAGGCCACTCCGTCGGGCTGATGAGCTTGGATCTGACAGCGCCCTGGCGATACGGGTGTGGCGTGCAGCTTTACTTCAACCATTCTGCGCCGGAAACGATGGATCAGATCCTCGCTATGCAGGCGGTCCTGATCGATAGCGCGCCGATCGAGATGAGGCTTTGGGAACAGTATTCGGGCGATATCGCGCAGCGCATCGCACGGGTGAAGGAGCGCGCTGCCGAAGCCAAGGCCGAACAAGAGGAGAAAGACGGCGTGCAGCCTGATCTGTAAGGGATGGCTCACAAGGAAAACACCATGTCCAAGACTGTCTTAGCCGCCTTTGCAGTGTGCCTGACGGTGCTGGGTTCGGGGCCACGGGGCGTCGGCTGATCAAATGGATTGCTCGGGCGCGACGCAAACCATCACGATTGCTGAGGGTGATCCTGGATCGGAGGAGCTTTCCAAGGCTGAGGCCGTCAATGCGACTTCCTACAAACGCCGCTCGAAGACGTACACGTTTGCCGGGGTTCTTTGGGGGCCGGGCATGCGCAAGCAACGCTACACGGTCACCTGTTTGAAGTTGGACGGGTGGTACCGAACTGGTAGCAGAGCCAGCGTTCATAGCGCGACCCTTGTGCTGGAGATAAAAACTGGCACAGGTCAAAGCTCGGCGTCGTACGATGTCTATCCGCCCGGGGTTCCGATCCCCACCGAAGGGCGGCCACGTGGCAGCATCCGGGGAACCTACGACGTCAGACCCGGCCGAACGCGAACCATGCGGATCAAACTTGGAAAGCACCCCCAACGTGCCCTTCGATTTGGCGCGACCGGGAATTGGTTCAGCGAGGAGGGCCTGAACAACACGTATGAAGTGAAAGCCTATGTCGAGTACGGTGTCACATTTTGGAAGCAAACGCCCACCGGGCAACTTGGGATACGGGGCTAGAACGCGTTCGCGTGCGTACTCACCGGATTGCAGTCGTTTCGGTTATGGCGTTGGCCATCGCCGTCCTTCCACTGGCCATCACACCGGCGCACGCTGATCCGCTGTCTTGCGCAGGGGCCCAGCGTGTCATCTCTATCACGCCGCCTGAGGTGATCCGCGCGATCATGGAAGGCGATACCCGACGGGGCCGCACCGATGCCATTCAGTTCTCGGGCCGTATCCGTGCCGAGGGGCACTACAAGTAGTCGGTAGCTGTGACTTGTCTGTGGCTAGTCGGGTGGCGTGACCCCGGCTGGAGCAACGAAGGCGTACGGAATGCAATGCTGATACTGAATGTCCGGGTTGGGGACGGTGAAAGTTCGGCTTCCTTTGGGCTTTACCGCGCAGGATCCACGATCCCAACCGAAGGACCGGCTGACGCCCGTGACTTGATTGCCTCCAAGGTCGATATCCGCCCGAGCCAGCGGCCGGGCATGGTGATCAACTTGGGCGCTCGGCCGAAAATCGTGCGCTGCTGTTCGCCGCATCTGGAAATTGGCTCAGTGCAGCAGGACAGACGAACTCTTACAGTGTCGATGTCTACGTCGGTTATGACGCGGTGGGCCAACCGCGGCCCCGAGGCTCCATGGGCCGCATTCGCGGTTAAGAATGGCACAGTAACGGAGCAAGTCAGCATTCGCGGGATAGGGAAATTGATCCTCTTCAGACAGGAGCGTCCCGCTTTGTAGACAGTCCAATTGGACAGCGACGTCTATCACGCTCCTGCTTGCGTCTTGGCGATTGGTCCCTTTGGTTTGACGATTGCCGCTCAACCAAGTGTCTTCAAGGTTAGGCCAAGGCGCGGATTACGCGCTTAACAGTGACAGCGACCCGTCGGCCGAAAGGCTAACGGGCTCGTCTTCGAGGCCATCGATCAGCCACTGTTCAAAATCCTCTGATGAAAAGAGCCAAAACCTGGGGCGATGTCCATAGCACTTGTGCTTGAAACAAATGGTACATCCACGTTGTCCAATCCTGCCTACAGATCTTCCATCAAGCCTGGTTCTTGGGATGGAGATCATAATGACCAATGTCCTCTTTTCGTCTTCGCTGAACTTCAATTCGGGGATGTTCACCATTCCACCTGTATACATCGCCGACTTTTATGCGTCGGTTTTTCTGCCTGACTACACGGATAGTGGCTACACCTCTCACTTCTACGGTCATTTCGGGGACAACGTCTTCTACGGCGATAACGGTGTTGACCACATGTATGGCGGCGGCGGCATGGACCGGTTGTTCGGCGGCGGCGGTGATGATCACCAGTACGGCGGGGCAGATCTGGACGACCTATTTGGCGGTGCCGGCAACGATCACCAGTATGGCGGTGACTACGCGGATGTCTTGGTTGGCGGCATCGGCAACGATGCTCAATACGGCGGCACCGGGACGGACCTGCTGTATGGCGGCGCTGACGACGATCAGCAGTATGGCGGCGACGGCAACGATTGGATCCAAGGCGACACTGGTCAGGACTCGCTCATTGGCGATGCCGGAGCCGACCGCCTCTACGGTGGGGATGACAAGGATGAGTTGTACGGCGGGGCCGATGGTGACCTCCTCTACGGCGGGGCTGGCAATGATATACTGGATGGCGGTGCTGGCGACGATGCGCACTACGGTGGTGGCGATGATGACTACATTCTGGGTAGCGATGGTGCCGATTACATTGATGGTGGCGATGGCAGCAACACTGTCGCTTACCTGTATTCGACTGAAGGTGTGTACGTTGACCTTGCAGCAGGCCGTGGCGGCCAAGGTCTGGCCGAGGGGGACACCCTGGTAAACATTCAAGGAGTGTGGGGGTCCTGGCACGATGACAATATCGGCGGTGACGCCGAGAGTAACTACCTCAATGGTTACCTCGGTGCGGACAGACTTTTTGGCGGTGGCGGCGATGATCGGATCGTCGGTGGAAGGAATGCTCCGGGCTATGGCGGCGGAGATGTTCTTTCCGGCGGCGGGGGTGATGACCTGTTCGAATTCTACTACTTTGACGAGAGCGGGCCTGCCGCCGGCTCCTTCGATACCATCCTAGACTTCGATCAGGATGGGGACGACGTTCTGCTGTTTAGGGTCTCGCTGGTTCAAGAATTCGGCTGGCGGACCGATGCAGTTATCCACGGGGAGTATGACAGCACGCTCGTGACGATCGAGGGCGGGTCTAATGGACAGTCAGGAATTCTGTATCAAGTCTTGCTGCGCGACACAGCGGAAAGTGATGTCTCTAGTGATGACTTTTTCTTTTTCTGAAACGGATCGTGGAGGGGGCAGATCGTTGTGCGGCATTGTTTTCGATTACTTGGCGTCGTTGGACCAGACCTAGAGAAGCGGTTCAGTGACGGATTCCACCTGCAACATCACAGCAGGTTTCTTCTGAACATTTCACGCGGCACAAAGCCTTTGAGCGAGATCTTCAAAAAGCCAGACGCTGCGGTCGGCTAGCCTCCCGGTCTTACAAGTTACCCTGGCATCGCGAAAGGCCTCCTTAAGGCGCGTAAAAGCCTGCGCTGGATTTCTCTCGGCGATCATGAGACCCCCAGTGATCAGAACGTGCTGCGGGGTCAAATCCGAACAACGGCTTCTATTTTGCGTGTTCCTGCTTGATCTGAACACTCGGCGGTAACCAAGAGCCAGGCACTCTAGTCCCCATTATCAAATCAGGTGTCCAACAGCGCGCAGGCCTGTCAATTGCACGCAACCAAAGATCAGCCGAAGATGCCCCAGCTTCCGCTGTCGCGGCTAATGAAGAGGCTCGTTGCCCGCCTTTCGAACAAACCGCAACGAATGTCTGTTCAGGGCCCATACTACCGAATGCCACGGAATGCACGAATGTCTCCTAACGGCCGATTTTGTTGAAAAAGTCTTATTGAAAGAACTGCTTATCGCTGATTCAAGGTCGCTGGGATCGTGGAGATTTTCAGCGATGATGGGCGAGCGGCAGGCTTTGCAGAGCAGCCTTTTCTACGAGTTCAGCCTCGACGAGCATGTCCCTGGTGATCATCTGCTGCGGAGCATCGACCGCTTTGTTGACCTGTCTCATGTGCGCCGGCAGTTGGAGCCGCACTACAGCAGGATTGGCCGTCCCTCTGGCGATCCGGAACTCATGATCCGGATGCTGATCGTCGGATACAGCCAAGGCATTCGATCTGAGAGGTGTCTCTGCCAAGAGGTCCATCTCAACCTTGCGTACCGTTGGTTTTGCAGGCTCGATCTGAACGATCCAGTGCCGGACCACTCCACGTTCTCGAAGAACCGGCACGGCCGTTTTCGCGACTGCGATCTGTTTCGGATCTTGTTCGAGGATGTTCTCGCCCGGTGCATTCGTGAAGGCCTCGTCGGTGGAGAAGGCTTTGGTATCGACGCATCGCTGATCAAGGCGAATGCCAACCGCGAAGACGGGATCGCACCGATGAACTGGTCGCCGGATTAGCACGCCAGCCGCGCCACTTCCGAGTATTTGGCAACGCTGGACGGTAAGCGCATTTCCGCCACCGGTTCGAGGGAATGCGCGAACGCTTTTGGCGCGCCGACACACGTGGAGCCCAAATACATCTCGCCCGTCGATCCCGCAGCGCGATGGTCAGCTGCCGACCGCGGCAAAGCGCACTTCATCTACTCGACGAACTACCTCGTGGATCTCGACAACGCGATCATCGCCGACGTCGAACCAACCGCGCCGACCCGCCAGGCCGAGAACAAGGCCGCCTGAGATACGATCGTGCGAACCCATGATCGGTTCGGGCTCTACCCTGAGCGTTTGGTCGGCGACCCGGCGTATGGGGGCGCCGAGATGCTCGGCTGGCTTGTCCACGAACAGGGGGTCGAGCCGCACATCCCCGTCTTCGACAAATCGAAGCGAACGGACCAGACCTTCTCACGGGGCGATTTCGAGTACGACCACACCGAAGACGCCTATCGGTGCCCGGCTGAAAACCTCCTCTATCAGTGTCGCCGCCCGTTCCAGGTCGCGACGGACACCGTCGACTAAGACGGCATGCGGCGATACCGTGCCAGCAAGCACGATTGCGAGGTCTGTCCGCTGAAGCCGCGCTGCGTTCCAAAAGCGCCAGCTCGAAAGATCCTGCGCTCAGTTCACGAAGGCGCACGGGATATGGCCCGCGACATCTCTAAGTCGGACGCGTTCGTCACGTCGCTTCCACAGCGAAAGAAGGTCGAGATGCTCTTCGCCCACCTCAAGCGCATCCTGAAGCTCGATCGCCTTCGCCTCAGAGGACCACAAGGCGCCAGAGACGAGTTTCTCATGGCAGCGACGGCACAGAACCTCAGGAAGCTCGCCAAACTCTCACCAAGCACCTGCTGAGCTCCGACTTCCAAGGATGGATGCCCAACCCAAGCGCCGCCCGCAAAACGACTTCTTCAAAAAATCTGGAGGAAGCGGATACTCTGCCGCCAGGAGGTCAACACTGTTCGTGAGCGCGAAGTGAAAGCCGAAGCCATAACAGAGAGGTCCGGCAACGTTCAGATCGGCACTTCATCTTGTCCGTCGTCAGAGTGTTCCGGAGATGTTCCGGGTTCCTAGTTCATCTTCGCTCCTTATCAGCTTCGATGAACCAGAGCCCTCCGGCGCTCAAACCCCTAGATCTCTCTGCTAACCGCTGACTTCAGACAGGCGTAAATCTATACAAAGGTATAGGCCTTCCACCCAATCGCACCGTTCGTATAACCCGCTTGATGCTCTATGAACGGCCCATGAGAATTGAGACCTTAGCCCTTAGCTGGGCGGAAATCGTAGCGCAGCCCGGACTGCCTGTCGCCCGTGACCAAGGTCCGGACTTTCTGGCGGTTCACTTTGATCCAGATGTGGAAATCGGAGTGCTCCGCGAAAGGGCGGCGGCTATAGGCACCGGCGCCGTTCACGGCGGAACGAGCTGCCTTGGTGCCATCTCGGCCGGCGGCATATCGAACCCTGCTGACAAGACTGTCGGCCTCTTCGCCATCTGGGACGCGGATGGCGACTACGGCACCGCTTGCGCTCCATTCAGCGACGATCCAAAGGCTGCGAGCGCGGATGCCGCCCTGCGCGCGCTTCAGGCCGCCGGGCGTCCGGGCGAGGCGCCGAGTATGGTCTGGCTATCCAGTTCCCCAGGTGTTGAAGAAGCCGTTCTCGCGGGCATCGAAAGCGTCGTAGGCCGGGATGTCCCGATTGTCGGCGGTAGTGCGGCTGACAACGACATCTCCGGCAACTGGGCGGTGTTCGATCAAGCTCAGCAAAGCTCGGAGGGTGTTGTAGTTTCGGTCCTCTTCCCATCAACCGATACCGCGATTTCGTTCCAAAGCGGCTATGCGCCGACCGACCGATCCGCAATCGTGACCCGGGCCAAGGGACGGCGGATCTACGAACTCGACGGGATGCCTGCCGTTGATGTCTACAACGGCTGGACGGATGACTGCCTTGGGCCGAGGCAGCAGGGTCCTTGGCAGGTCCTTTCTTCCAGCACGTTCTCCCCGCTTGGGCGGAAAGTGGACGCCGTTTCGGATGTGCCGTACTTCCTGTTGGTGCATCCAGCGACAGCACACCCGGACGGTTCGATTGACGTGTTCGCCGACATCGTCGTGGGTGAGCGCCTGCACCTTATGACAGGCTCTCCGGATACCCTGGTGGCACGTGCGGGCCGCGTTGCTCAGCAATCCCGCGAAGAACTGGGGGGCGGACGCGATATTGCTGGCGCCCTGGTCGTTTACTGCGCAGGTTGTATGCTGGCGGTCAGGGACAGGATGGATGAAGTTGCCGAGGGTGTTGACAGGGGGCTGTTAAGCGCACCCTTTCTGGGCATCTTCACCTTTGGCGAGCAGGGTAGTGTAATCGGCGGTGGGAGCCGCCACGGAAACCTGATGATTTCCTGTGTCACGTTTGCAGCGTCTTGAGGCCTCAGCTATGGATACAGAGGAGCGGTTGAGAGAGGCTCTGCTCGATCTCGATCGTGCGCGCCAGCAGGAACGACAGGCGCTGCGCGAGTCCAACGCGCTACTCGACGGGCTGGAGGGAATTTCGACCGCGGAAACGCCCGCGGCGGCCGTCGAGGCCCTGCTTTCGTCGGTCCAAACTTCGCTTGGGGCCGATGCCGCGATCCTGCTTCACGGCGCTGGTCCGGCGCCGGTCCGACACCTGTCCACGGTCGCGGCGACGACGCAAAAGCTCTCGGTCCAGGGACCAGAGGCAGCGAAGTATCTGTCGCGACATCGACGCCGCATCGTAGATCTGGGCATGGTACAGCCCGCGCCGATCGTAGCGGCCTATCGATCGATGCTGTCGGCGCCCGCTGCGTTCGGTGCCAACGATGTGCTGGTTCTGGTCTGCCTGGGAACGGCGCTGGACTTGTTCGACCAAGCCGACCTGCGGATTCTGGACAGGCTCACCGGCCTTGCGGCGCAAGCTCTGACGGCCAAACAGTTGGCAGAAGAGAAAAGGCTGCTGGCCGAGGTGATCGATGGCTCTTCCACGAGCTTTGCCATTGCAGATGCCGAAGACGATGGCCGGCCACTGATATACGTCAACGAAGCCTTTGAGATCCTAACGGGATACACGCGTGACGAGGTGCTCGGCCAGAACTGCCGATTCTTGGCTGCCGAGCCGCCGGGCTCGCCCGAGCGCCGTCGGCTTAACGAGTGCGTGCGCGACAGGGTCGCCGGGCAGTTCGAGTTGCTGAACCGCCGCCGCGACGGCGACGCTTTCTGGAACCGGCTGACGCTCTACCCCGTGACGGTCGGAGGTGATCGGACCTACCTGGTCGCCACGCAGGAGGACATCACCCGCGCCCGTCAAGTCCAGCTTGAAGGGGACGCCGCCAGAAACCAACTAATGTCGGCGCTTGGGAGCACGCGCGAAGGCTTCCTGATGATCGGCACGAATGGACGGGTCCGCATCGCGAACGCCCGGTATCGCGAGTTCTTCGGTACTCAAACTGGGGCTTGGGATACAGACAAGCTGTTCACTGATGCTTGGGCACAGTGGTTGTCTCACGGCGGAGAAGAAGCCGCGCGCGCGGCACAGGACGCAGCCGCAATGCTGGCTCAGATGCTGGCGGGTGGAACGCCTTGGGAAGAAACCCTGCCGGACGGTCGCATCGTTCTGGTGAACGCGACCGCGATGCCTGAAGAAGGCGCGGTGGTCGTTGTCACCGACGTCACTGCGCTGAAGACAACCGAACGACAGTTGAATGAGCGCATTGTCGCTATCGATGTAGCCCAGGATGGCATTGCCATCACAGACGAGCGGGGACGCTTCGTCTATTTGAACCCAAGCCATGTGCGGATGTTCGGCTACGACGATCAGAGCGAGCTGCTCGGTCAGTCCTGGGAATTGCTCTACGGCCCCGCCGAGCGCGCTCAGCTGCAAGAAATTGCAATGCCTGCTCTGGCAAAGATCGGCACCTGGCGAGGGGATATCGCTGGTCGACGCCGCGACGGCTCGCCGGTCCAGCAAGACGTAGCCCTGACGATGCTCGACGGCGTCGGGCTGGTTTGCGTGACCCGGGACATCTCGGAGAGGATACGTGGCGAACAAGAGCGCTTGAAACTGCGCGAACAACTCCATGTCGCCCAGCGCCAGGAGGCCATCGGACAGCTCGCCGCCGGTATTGCGCACGACTTCAACAACGTACTTGCGGTGATCAATGGGTCGGCCCGGCTGCTGGCCATCGACGCCGGCGACGATCAAGTCTCGCCGCATCTCGGGCGCATCCTAGCTGCAGGGGAACAGGCCACCAGCTTGATCGCGCGCATGCTAGATTTCGGCGGTCGCGACGAAGAACGCCGGTGGACTGACTTACGAGAGGCCTTTGGCCAGGCGGTCGAGTTGATCCAGAGCGGTCTTCCAATGGGGATCTCATTGGAGGTTCTGCAACCGGAAGCGCCCGTCCAAGCCTATGTTGACCGGACTCATGTGACCCAGATCGTCCTGAACCTGGCGATCAATGCGCGGGATGCAATGCCTGCTGAGGGCGGCAGGATCTCGCTGTCACTATCTGAACCCATGACCTGCCCAGTCGACGTTGCCCCCCAGATCGGGGAGTTGCGTGCTAACGAGCGCTACGTTCGGGCGCGTGTGCAAGACAGCGGTAGTGGGATGGCACCGGAAACCTTAGTCGAGATGTTCCAGCCCTACTATTCGACAAAGGGTGATCATGGCACCGGTCTTGGGCTGGCGGTCGTGGCTAGCATCGTCCGTGGAACGGATGGTGCAATCGACGTGCGCTCCGAACTTGGATACGGGACCACGTTCGATGTCTACCTGCCGATCAGCGAACAGGCGCCCAGAGATCAGAGTGTGGCGCCAACCGACGGCCGTCGGGATCTGAAGGGATTGCGCCTGATTGTTGTCGACGACGACCCGAATGTCGCCGAGACGATTGCCCAGATCCTTGAGATCAATGGCGCAGAGACAACGGTTTGCGAGGACCCGCGCGACGCCCTATCCTCGATCGAGGAAGACCCCCAGGAGTGGCACGGCGTGATCACCGATTACGACATGCCAACGATGACGGGGGCCGAGTTGGCTCAGAAGATTGCGGCGGTGACGCCGAATCTTCGCATTGTTCTGGTAACCGCGCTACCGGGCTGGCAGGGCAGGAAACAGACACTCGGCACGCCCTTCAGCGACATCCTCTCGAAGCCTGTAGATCCCCATAAGTTGGTCGTCGCTGTCGCCAAGTGTTGGGACAGCGGCCCTGATCGTGACGAGGACACATGAAGATCCTGATTGCTGATGACCACGACCTCGTGCGCGAGACGATCTCGGCCTTTCTGGAACAGGAAGCCGACTTCGAAGTCGTCGCGACCGAGAGCTTCCCTGCGGCCGAGGCGCTGATCAAGGAACAGGGCCCGTTCGATCTTATCCTGTTGGACTACGAAATGCCCGGGATGAACGGGCTAGACGGACTCACCCGAGCCATCGCGTTAAACGACGGTATGCCGGTTGGCATTCTTTCGGGCGTGGCGACCAAGGCCACCGCAGAGGAGGCGCTGAACCGTGGCGCGGCCGGGTTCCTGCCGAAGACCATGGCCTCCAAGTCGCTGGTCAACGCGGTGCGCTTCATGCAGGCGGGCGAACAATACGCTCCCATCGGCTTCATGACTCAATACGAGGAAACTGAGATCCACCCGATGGCGCAACGCTTGTCCAAGCGCGAGATGGATGTGCTTTCCGGTCTGTGCCGCGGGCTCTCGAACAAAGAGATCGCGCGCGAGTTGGACCTGCAAGAGGTCACGATCAAGCTGCATGTGAAGACGCTGTGCCGGAAGCTGGAGGCGCGCAACCGCACCCATGCGGCGATGATCGCCAAGGATGCGGGCCTGTTTTGATTGGCGCGATGGCCGTGCGGCCCACCGCGCCCGTCGGATCAGAAGATCAGAGCATCCGCCACGATCGTCAGCAGGTCTGCCTCGGCACCGGCGTGATCGATCACCAGAACCTGGCCAGACTCCAGATCCAGCGTCACCGCAAAGTCTGCGCCCTGCAAGGCATTGGAGGCAATCCAGCTTTCGGCACTCAGGCCGCCCGCCAGCAGGCCCAGATCGCTGAGGTCGATCACGTCCGCGACGCCACCGACCCCGAGGTCCAGGATCTGGTCAGTGCTGCCGTCC
Organism: Pseudomonadota bacterium; assembly: GCA_039026375.1. Lineage (GTDB taxonomy): Bacteria > Pseudomonadota > Alphaproteobacteria > Rhodobacterales > Rhodobacteraceae > Thermohalobaculum. Next base: position 28,580 of record JBCCML010000049.1, on the reverse strand, counting down.
AGATCGGCCAAGCGAAACGCGAACTTGTCCCGGTTGGCCCCACCGCTCAACAGATCAGCCCCCGTACCGCCGCGCAGGAAATCCAGCCCGTCGCCACCAGCCAGGGCGTCGGCCCCACCGCCACCTGCCAGGTAGTCCTTGCCGTCCCCACCGGACAGTGCATCGGCGCCCGAGCCCCCCTTTAGCCGGTCAGCGCCATCGCCGCCCGAAAGACTGTCGTCGCCTTTTCCACCCTCCAACCGGTCTGTGCCGGAGCCGCCATAGAGTACGTCCGAACCAGAGCCACCCTTGAGCACGTCGTTGCCCAGGCCACCTTCAAGACTATCGACACCAGAACCGCCGTCCAGCGTGTCATGGCCAGAACCGCCGTCCAAGGCATCGTCGCCCGAGCCACCGGTGAGCTGGTCGACGCCAGCGCCCCCGAAAAGCTTGTCATTGCCGCTATCGCCATAAAGGGCATCGTCCCCGCCACTTCCGCCCAAGGTGTCGTCGCCCTTGCCGCCGTAAAGGACATCGGATCCAGTGCCGCCGCCTAGGGAGTCGTCGCCCGAGTTGCCGCGCAGGATATCTGCCCCGTCACCACCCGAAACGCTATCGTGCCCGGCCATGCCGAACAGCTTATCGTTCCCGTTACCGCCAAAGAGATCGTCGTTCTCGCTGGCCAGCGGGTTGTTCTTGGCATCGACCAGGTTGCCCTGGGCATCGTAGAGGGCCGTCTCCTGCCCGTCGTCACCATAGGCCAGATTCGGATCCAGCACGCGGGCGTTCGACTGCCCAACGTCGAAGACGAACAGGCTGTCATCATAGTCCTTGTCGCCACCGTTAAAGAGATCCTCGAACCCCAACAGAACCGTCCCGGTATCGGCATCCACCTTCCCAACCGTATGTGGAAAGTTGTCGGGGTTCGGGCGGTAGTCATCCTCGGGCGCAGCTGCGCTGTGGAAGATCGCGTGGGCGTACTGGCTACGAGCTTGGCTGGCCTCGCCCGTGTCCGGATCGACCGACCACAGGGTCATGGTCGCATCCGTCTCCAGGTTGGCGGGGGAGCCATCCGGGCCACGCATCTCCAAGTCGCCAGCCCAGATATCGCTGCCGTTCCGGGAGTATCCGTTCGAGACGATGAAGAAGCCAATCCGGTCACCGGCCTCCAACGCCACCTCGACCGAGCTGACGCCACCGATCAGGTTACCACCGCTGCCCTGCTTCGAAGCGTTCTCGAACAAGATCTCGACATCGCTGATCGTGCCATCAGGGTCGACCCGGTAGAGGCCCAGCGAGTTCCTGAACCCTGCTCCTTCGTTCAGGAAGGTTACGGTGCCGGTGTAGTCCTCGGCGATCGTGATGTCGCCCATATTGGCGAACGACGGCCCACCGCCGCCATAGAGGACGTCCGCACCGGTGTTGCCGTTCAGCACATCGTCCCCGGACCCGCCGTGGACCTCGTCAGACCCACTGTTGCCGAAAACAAGGTCGTCGCCTGCGCGCCCGGAGATAACCTCCGAGCGCCCGCTGCCCGACAGCACGTCGTCCGACGACGTGCCGATGATGGGCGTGATAGTTTGATCAGTCATATTCTGCGTCTCCAGATGTCAGGGGGTGTCACCAGCCGATGCCGTCGTAGTCGCGGTCTGCGGGGATCTCGTCGAAGAGGCGGGCAAGGTCGATGATCCGCCCGAAGGTGTACCAACCGACCAGGTCGCGGAACGCCTTGGTGGATTGGGTCATCACGGCGACCGGCACTTCGGCCATCACTTCCTCTGGGGTCGCACGCAGCAGGTCGGGCAGCTTGTCGACCAAACGGACCAGGTCAGGCCGGGCGTGTTTGACATAGGCTAGCTGCTCGCCGATAGGCGTCTCGGGCGTAACCGCAGGGTCGTGGACGATGACCTGGATCCCGGCGTTCATTAGGCGGCCCACCAGGTCCAGCGCCGGGCTTTCGCGCAGGTCGTCCGTGCCAGGCTTGAAGGCGATGCCCAGCACCCCGACCTTCTTGGCACCGGTCTCCAACACCATGTCCACGGCCCGCTGGATCTGGCCTTCATTCGAGGGCAGCAGTGCGCCCAGCATCGGCACCTCGGCCCCGCTCTTCTCGGCCAGGTGCATCATCGCGCGCACTTCCTTGGGCAGGCACGAGCCGCCAAAGGCAAATCCGGGCTTCAGGTAGTAGGGCGAGAGGTTTAGCTTGGTGTCCTGGACGAAGATGTCCATGACCTTGTGGCTGTCGATGCCCAGCGGCTTGCAGACGCGGCCGATCTCGTTGCCAAAGCAGACCTTGGCCGCGTGCCACACGTTGTCGACGTATTTGACCATTTCGGCGACTTCGATGGTCGTCAGGATCGCGTTGGCATCTAACGGGTCGTAGATCCTCGCCAGTATCCGGGCGGCGCGCTCGTCGTTTGCCCCGATCACCGTCTTCGGCGGGGCGTGGAAGTCCGCCACGGCGACGCCTTCGCGCAGGAACTCAGGGTTGAAGCAGACACCGAAATCTTCACCCAGGATACCGCCCGAGGCAGCTTCAATCTCCGGCACCATCACGTTCATGGTCGTGCCTGGCGGAATCGAGCAGCGCATGACGACCAGGTGATAGTCCCGCTTTGCGCGCAGCGCCTCGCCGATCTGGCGGGCGGCAGCGCGGATGAAGGTGTCATCGCAGCCACCGTCGGCGGACGTGGGCGTGCCCACGGACACGAACGTCACGTCTGTTGCACGGACCGCCTCGATGATTGAGGTCGTGGCCTCAACCAGGCCAGCGCTGACGCCGCGGTTCAACAGGGTGCCCAGGTCCTTTTCATGAATCGGGGACTGGCCAGCGGCGATCTGGAAGACCTTGTCCGGGTCGATGTCGACCCCGACGATGCGGTGGCCGAGCGACGACAGACACGCGGTCGAGACCGCGCCGACATAACCCAGCCCAATCACCGAGATGGCTGGTTTCGCATCGACCAGCCGCAAGGCGGCGGGTTGGTAGGTTTGGTTGAAATCAAGCACGGTGCAGACCTTTCGTTTCTTGTCTGCGAACCCTGCTAACAGTGTGAAAAACATATTAGAATTGAACGGAAGTATGCACCGAGAGACCTTTCGGCCATCCTGCTATCCTTTCGGATACGTGTGCGATGCATATGCCGCGAACTGGCAAAACCGCGCGTCGCCGGACACGCAGTCTCAACCGATCCGGAAGAAGGAGTCAGTGCCCGAGGGTAAGGCGCAGGAACGTAGCCGTCGGCAGCTCGACCAGGCCCGTGTAGAGCATGGTGCCCAGGAACAGCAGCGCGGCCGACAGTACGGTCAGGTACATCGCCATCCCGTCGCGGGCCATCGCCAGGAGCGACCCGCCAGCGAACCCGGCCGATTGGGCGCCGCGGTTAGACCATTTCTGCTTCGACAGCCGCCATAGGCAATAGACCTTAACCGACGCGTTGATCAGCTGGTTGAAGTAGAGGATCCACGGATAGTTCAGGTTCACCTCGCGGGCATACTGGAACAGAACCATGCTCAGCAGGAACCGGCTGCACGCAATGAAGATCACATAGGCCAGGAGGTATTCGACCCCAATCAAGATCGAAGCCGACACCGCAAGGCACGGGCTGACCAGCATCGTCCACATCGAGATCCGCTGATCCACCAGGCACCACCATATGAAGAACGGCATCTTCTTGGGGCCAAGCTGAATGGCGCGTGCGCCGTTCCGTAGCATGTTGCCCGACCAACGGCGAAAGTTTTGGACCATCCGCTCCAGACCACCGCCTTCGATCACCTCGACTGTGAAGCCCAGCGCATCCGGCACATAGAGCATCCGGCATTCGTGCTTCAGCAGATAGTACCAGGTCGACTTGTCGTCGCCCGACAGGAAGCGAAAGTTCCCCCAAAGCCAGTGGTGCAGGTGATCGGCTTCCAGTAGACGGATGAACTCGCGTCGCAGCAGATGACGGGCACGGAACACCGACATCCGACCCGTCAGGGTAAGCACCCGGCCCGACAGCGCGTGCGATTGCATGGCGAGGCGGCGTTGAGCAAAGCGCATCTTCAGCCAGGTCGCCACCCATTTGGGGCCAAGGCAGATCACCTCTTCATCTGTCGTGCAGGCCTGCAGATCGGGGTAAACCTTGAACAGCGGCAGGCAGCGACCGACGGCGCCCGGCGCCAGCACGAAGTCCCCGTCCATGAAGGTGACCAAATCGTCTTCGCGCACCCCCGCCCGGCTCATCGCGCGCAGGACCGTCCCGATGGCAGCGCGTTTGCCCGGCACATTCTGGCGGATGATGCGCAAGGTGACGTCCTCGCCCGCGGCATGGGTGCGCACCAGACGCTCGATGATGTCCTCGTCGAACTTGTCGGACGAGCCCAACCAGATCGTGCCGGGAACGCCAGCATCACGGATCTCGCGCAGAATCGACAGAATCACCCGCTCGGTGATCTCCTCATGCTCCTTGTAGGTGGTCATCATGAAGTGCAGGTGGCGGGGGCGCCAGCCGGCATCCCAGGCGGCCTGGCCGGCGTCGCGCAGGCCGGGATAGACGAAACGGCCGTAAACCAATGCCCGGGCAGCATGGCTGAACCACCATCCATATCGCCAGATGCCCAAAAACCCGATGATCAGAGTGATCTCACGCACAACGGGGTCAAAGATCGGGTTTGGCACGGACAGCAGCCCGACCAGGCAAACCCCCACATAGATCGTGATCTGGTAGAGTATGCTGGCGTTCCACTTCTGCGCCCGCGTTGGCGCATATGCGATCTGGCGGTCGATCTCGGCCTTGTTAAGGGCGTCAGACATCGTCGCCCGTGACGCCCAATCGCTCCGTCAGATCTTCCGTCACCACGTTTGTCCCGCGCCGATTGAACAGGACAATTGCCGGCAGACCCGAGATCAGCGAAGGCTCGTTAACCACTAGCACCACCTTTGCGGATCGATCCTCGGGCCCACGCCACGTGTACTGCGAGTCCTGCTCGTCCACGAAGCTGGACGTCCGGTCCACCTGGACGACAGTAGCGTCTAGCCGGCGGTCCAAGGACGGCAGAAACACGGTTGCCTGATCCCCAAGGCCGATCTGAACGACCTCCTCTTGGCTCAGGAAGGCTTCGATCACCGGCGAGACGTCACGTTCCAGAGTGATGACACTGGTCCCCCGCAAGAGGGGTGTGTTCGGGGCATGGCGCACCTCGAGCACGCGGGCATCGAATGGCGCCGTCATCGCGAGGTCGGCCTTGCGTTCCAGCAGCACCGCCAGACGCGCGGCGGCGACCTCTTCATCCTGCTGGGCCGCTGCTAGTTCCACGCCCAAGAGATCCAGGTCCAAGACGAATTCGTTGCCGTTATGGTGGCGGGTATCGGACACATCACGCAGGGCGCGTGTCCGTTCGACCATCAAGCGCGCAGCGGTCAGCCGGGACAGCGCCAGTGCTTCCTCGGCGCGGGCATCATCTAGCGCAGCAGCTGTCGCATGCCCCTTTTCCCATAGCCGTTCTACCCGATCCAAGTTCTGGGCTGCGCGCGTACGATCCTCGTGCAGGGCTTCCAGCTCCGCCTCAGCCATTCGGGCGTCAGTACGGTTGATCAGCCGGTATTCTTGCAACCGCGCGCGCTCGATCTCTATCGTCTCGAGAAGTCGCTGGACGGCCGCTCGGGCAGAGGTCAACGCAATCCGATGCGCGTCGATCTGGGCATCGAGCTCCGGGTCTCGGATCACTGCAATCAGTTCCCCCGCACGCAGGCGCTCCCCAGCGGCAGCCCGTACAGCGGTCAGTCGTCCATCGACCGGCATCGCGAGCACCTCGACAGGTCTCGTGACGACAGCGGTTTGCACCTCGAGTTTCACGAAGGTCGCGTGGAGCAGCACGCCCACATAGCCGAAGACCACCAGCCCCAGCGCAATATAGAGCGTGCTCATCACTAGCGGCCGCAGCAACACCCGGCGGCTTGATGTGGCGGTGGGTGCGTCCGGCTTCAGCGAGATCGGCTCTTCCGGTGTATCCAGCCGCAGCAAGGAGTCGGCAACCGACGTGATGCGGCCGTGGACAATGTCCGTGGCCAATTGCTCCATCAGTTCCCGGGTTCGGTCCGACAGTTCAACGAAATCGAATTCACCGCTGCCGACGACCTCGACCTGCACCTGAGTTCCGATCTCGTAGCCCTGGAACTCCAGGTAGATGTCCACTGCAAGGCGCGCGCCCATCGCGGCGTCCGCCCACGTCGCAAGCTTGAATCCGCGCAGGCTCCAACTGTCGACGCGATGGCGCTCACGATCAGCGCCTGCCACCCACATCGGTTGTGAGATGGCATATCCGAGAGTCGGGCTTGGTCTGTCTCTGATTACTTGCATGATCCACGATTCCGCTGCGCGTGTGAAAGATCGCAGCATCCAAGTGGATCTCAACCTACCGAGGATGGTAGGCCACGGTCTCTTTCTCCGCGTTACCTATCCAGAAGGATAGATTCTGATTGCGTCCGATGAATGAGATTGGGCCGCTCAATAACTGGGGCGCCAATTGCCGACCCGGAAACAGATCGGGCCGGATCCCTGTTCCGTAGGCTTTGCGTCGCGATCCACTTCGCTGTGTTGGGGATGAGTTCTGAGTTGCGTCAATCAATCACAAGACCACATAGCGCGGGCGGCGGAAGGGGATCGATGGATTTCTCCGTCTCCCAGGCGGAGAGGCGGAGGTGTCAATCGCGCGTGGTAGGCCGTCCAACTTCGTAAGAGCGGAGGTCCGCATTTTGTCAGACGCAGACCTTGGACGCGTTTGAACTAAGGGCAGGTTTGTTCGCACTCTTAGCGTTCGACGCCAGACGAGTTAAAGGCGACAATAGCGCAAACCTACCAATTGCCCCTTGCATGGGAGCATCCGGTCTTCCTCCAGCTTCGGCTGCTGCGACTACTTGAAGGGTGCGCCGGAATCAGACGTGCTCCAACCGCCAAGGTGCAAACCAGGATTGGAAAGACTTGGATCCTGAGCACGGCCTAGCAGCGACGTGTTTCACTGGCCGTTCTGAACGATGAGGATTTCGGATCTTTCAGCAATCTAACGTCGTCGAAAGAAATCCACCAACGGCCAACGGCGTCCGATTTGAGAACGTTCGCTAAGCGCGACCCCCCTATCTGAACACCATCGCTGGCAAGATGCCCCATGCAATGAGCAGTGCATAATATGCTGACACTGGAATGATCTTGTGAACGTTCGCGGCGAGCAAACCACCGATCAGTAAGACGTGCGCAAGGACACCCCACGCGACCCCAAGTCCAAGCTCGATCGGCGTTATCAAGCCCGTCCTCGAAGCCGTGACATAGAACCCGAGGGCAAGCGGAAGAAACAACGCAGCTGCCGTCAGAAGGCCGGGATTGTAGTCTCTAGCAGCAATCGCTTGGACGATATGCGCGATGCCATTCACGAGGATTACGCCCGCGAGCGCAACAGCAGGAAACAGGTGATTTGGCGCACTCCAAATCGCGATGAATGCGGCGAGCCACACGACAGAGGTGTTGATAAAGAACACTGCCTGGGGTGTCATGGCGGATGCTGCTTCCGGACCAAAGGCTCGTCCAAGCAGCTCATTCAGCTGGTCCTTCAGAGGATAGACCCGACCGCGCAAGTCGATCCAGTGTTCCTCGACCTGATGAACCATGTAAGCTGCCGCCAACATCGTGGCCATGAGTTTCATGTCCAGCCAAAACGGACCAGAGTCGAAAGGTTGGTCTGTCAGCGCCATGAAGAGAACGATCGGCGCAAGGTAAGCACCTACTTTCATCCAGTGCTCGGCTAAGAACTTTTGCTGCCCGAGCGGCAACCAAAGCATTAGAAGGAAGACTACTAGGGGTGCGAGCGCAGCGGCTGACTGGTCTGTCACGACGCCCCCTCAGCATTGTCTTTCCGGCGTTTTACAAGCCAGACATAGCCACTGAGCAGGATGGCTGAACCGGATACCAGCGTCATCACCGTGCCAGGGAAGAAGTTCGCATGGCCTGGTAAATCAACGAAGATGAAGTAGCCAAGATCGGTCAGGCCGCCGATCATCCCTGTCACCCAGATGGCTGTCCAGCTCTGGCGCCAGATCAGGACGCCGCCGATGGTCGTGACAAGACCGATCCAAAGAAGGTTCCACGCGTGCTGGTTGAGGACGCCGCCGACACCTGCGTGGTAGTCGGCCACCAACAGCTCTGGGTTGACGGCATCGTTGATAGCTTGGAGGCCGCTGGTTGCATCGCTGGCCATCACCATGATCCCGGCGAAGGCGTGGACCAGCCCCCAAATCACCCAAAGGATACCGGCAACGTTTAGAAGGAACCTCTGAAAAGGGGACATTGCAGTTTCTTCTATGGAGATGGCGGGGTCACAGGCCCGCGTTGAGGGTAAAGTTTGGGGGGCGATCCTGCCAGGGAGCACCTTCTGCCCCAAGCGAGCGGCCTAGAGTGTAGAGCGCAGTCATGTAGGCGGGGTCGAACGGTTCTGCCGCCTCAACATCGAAGCTTCGGGGCACCCAGAGCAGGCGCAGGTCAATTCCGTCGCGAACTGCGATGGCGTAGATCTTGTAAACATCGCCGGTCCCTGAGCCGCCGATCAGGCTGGATACGGCCTTACTAGCGATCGAGAGGACCCCGACATCGACGGGCTCGTAGGACTTCTCGAGCTTGTTGTTCATGATCACGAAAATCGTTCGATCGATCTCGGCGCCCAGGGCGCGATCAACATCTTTGATGGGCAGCTCTGGACTGAAGACCATTACCTGCTGGGTCGCGCCGCCATCTACATGAAGTTCGTCGCGCACCTCTCCGTCTGGGCTGATCGTAGGGATCAGAACAGGTGGGAACAGGGCCGGTATGGCCGAGGATGCGCGGATCAGATCACGGATCAGCGTGATCGCCGCCGGATGCCGGCTCCGCGCTATCTCGGTCACATTCCAGATGACCGGTCGGGCGTAATCCAAATTTGTGGTGCCGATTAGCAGGATGCGTCCGGCGTCAGCCTGGCGCGCGATCGCGTCGACCAGATCGGGGGTGATTGTCTCATCGATCAACGCGTTGTAGCCCGCGCTGTCGCTAAGGGAGGCGCCGCCTGTGAGCGCTGCGAGAGGTGACGGCTCGAGCAGCTGATCGGTCGAGTATTCGGTGTAGAAACGCCTCAGGTCGTCGTCGTACTCGGGTCCGAGGAACGCAAAGAGGCCGATGATTGCACCCGTGCTGACGCCGCTGACGACATCGAATGCGGGACGGTCGCCATGTTCGGTCCAGCCGGCAAGGATACCTGCGCCGAAAGCCCCGTCCGCCCCACCGCCTGACAGGGCGAGGATCGTCTCGGTGATCGGCAGACCAGCTTCGAGTTCAGCGGCATGCAGCTTTTGAGCGCGAACGATCAGGGATCGGCGGATGGCGTCCAACTGATCGACCGCAACGGCGTCGCCCCAGACACGCAAGACTCCGGGAATGCCATACGGGGCAGATGTATCGATGTCGTCAGGAGACGCGGGGGTTCTAGAGATGTTTGTGCATGCTGTCAGCAGTATCACCGCAAGAACGGCCGCAAGTCGGATCGTTTTCATGGGTGAGCCTCGGTCGCATTGGTGGGCGTTCGAAGGCCTCGCCTTGGACGCAACAGCAGATAACAGAGGGGCGGCACGAAGATCAGCGTTAACGGCGAGGCCACGATCAGGCCGCCGATCATGATCGTGGCCATTGGCTCAAAAAGCGCGCCGCCCGAGAACGCCATCGGCATCAGGCCAAAGATCGTCGTCAGTGATGTAAGCAGGATGGGCTTGGCGCGTGCCTGTGCAGCCGCCACAACGGCGTCTCCAACATCCAGATGCTCACGCTCGAGATCGATCTGATTAATCAGTACGATTGCGTTATTGATGATGATCCCCATCAGCGACATCAGCCCCAGCATCGCGAAGAACGACATAGGCTGACCGAGCGTGATCATCGTGTACGGGGCGCCGATCACGATCAGCGGGATGGTCATGAACGTCGCCAGCGACCGCCGCAATGAATTGAACTGGAACACCAGCGCAGCCAGCATTACCCCCAGGGCCAGTGGCATGTTGCCCCCCATCTGGGTGTTGACGTTTGCGCTGTCTTCCAACTCGCCGCCGATGAAGATCTCGTAGTCCGGGCCGAGCGCTAGGGCGTCTATCGCAGGTTGGATCCGGGCTAGTGTCTCTGCTGCACTTAGCGCTCCACTCTTGCCCGAAACGATGATTTTACGAACCTGGTTCTCACGGCGGATCTCGGAATACTCTAACGTTGGACTGAAGCGTGCAACCTCGTCGATGGTGATGATCTTGCCGCCCGCTGCAATCGAAAGGTTCGCCAAGTCCTCTACGCTGTCGCGGCCCTGGATCGTGGCACGCAGGACGATGGGGATCTGTTCGTCGCCCTCGCGAAAGGTCGAGTACTCGCTTCCAGAGAAATAGGCTGCCATAACCTCCGAGATGTCGCGCGACGTGATGCCAAACTCGCGTGCTTTGTCCTGGGCGATATCAACAACAACTTTGAGCACCTTGTTGCCCCAGTTGCTCTCGTTCTTCACGACGTCCGGCAAGTCGCCGAATGCAGCTTCGATTTTGCCTGCCGCAGCAATCAAAACCTCGGCATCGGGTCCAGAAATCTCCACATCCACAGTTCCGGATTCTGCCCCGCCGGAGGGCAGGCGTGTTACCCGGAAGCGTGCCTCGGGAAACCGCTCGATGAACACACGCCTGGCGCGCTCCACCATCTGAACAGCCCCCGCAAGATCAACGGTGTTTACCTGGAAGAAGGCACTTGCCGGGTCAGGATCAGCAGGGTTTAGGCCTAGGTTAAACCGCGGCCCCCCGTCGCCAACGTAGACCGTGCTGTTGACAACCTCGGGGTTCTCCTCAGCGTTGCCCAGCCATGCCTGTACGCGCAACGCAAGTGCCTCGGTCTCGGAGATCGCAGCGTCTTTGGGCATGTCCATGTAGACAAGGAAATCCGCGCGCTCACTGAAGGGGAACATCTCTGATTTCAGCTGCGAAAACTGGGTTACGCTCAGCGCGACCGCGGCAAAGGTTATGGCCGTGATGGGCAGCCCGAACGGCAATAACCGTCTCACAAGTCCACCATAGGCCCGTATCGCGCGGCCTGGTCCCTGGCCGGCTTTGGGGTTTCGCCGCAACATCCGCGCACTCAGGTATGGCAGAATGTAAAGCGCCGTCAGCCAAGACCCCAACAGCATGGCCGCGACAACGGCGCCGAGCGAAAAGGAGAACTCGCCCTCTGTCCCATCGATCAGCAGCATCGGCAAGAATGCCGATACGGTGGTAGCTGAGGCCACGCCCAGCGGGACGACGAATTGCGACCCAGAGGATTTGGCCGCCTCTTCAGGCGACATGCCTCCGTCAATCCGATTGCCGATGTCCTCAACAACCACGAGCCCGTTGTCGACCAGAAGCCCCAGGGAGATAATGACCGCAGCGATTGAGACCTGCTCGATATCGACACCGACAAAGGTCATCGACGTCAGGGCAAAGCAGATCGTGAACGGTACAATGCACGCGATGACGACAGCCGAACGGATCCCAAGGAATGCCAGCATCACGACGAAGACGATGACAAACGTCTGGCCAACATTCTCCAGCGCGCCGTTGACCGCATCCGTCACGTTTGTTTCCTGATAAGTCGAGACGTTTAGCGCGATCCCGATGGGCTGGCTGTTCTCAAAGTCGGCGAGCGCACGCCGCAAACGGCCCCCAAGATCTTGTATATCCGTCTGCGCCGACATCTCGATCGCCGCAACGATCGCCGGGGCCCCGTCGAAGAAGACCGGGGACTCCTTGGGATCGACATACCCCCGGCGCACCTCGATCAGATCAGAGAGGCGTAGGAAACCCGACAACCCATCGACTTTGGTCAGGACGCCGCGGATCTCGTCGATGGTGCCTAGATCTCCATTTGCTTCGAGCACAATTTTTGTGCCGCCTGCGTCGATCTCGCCGGCCGGGAGGATAACGTTCTGTGCCTGCAGATCGCTCAGAAGCTGTTCCAGCTGGATACCCACCGCCGCGATCTTACGGATATCGACTTCAAGCCAAATTCGCTCGTCCTGCTGGCCGTAGAAGCTGACCTTGGTGATACCGCTGACACGGAACAGGGCTGTGCGCAGGTCTTCGGCCACATCATCAAGCTCAGCCAGACTGAAACCGTCCCCTGTGAGCGCCACCGTAGCGATGGCAACATCACCGTATTCGGTGTTGACGAAGGGTCCGACAGTGCCGGTGGGCAGGTCCGCTTGGACGTCTCCCATCTTGTTGCGCAAGTCTTCCCAGGCGGCTTCGATATCGCCGCCGTAGACCGTGTCATAAAGATGCACGTAGACCAGCACCTGTCCCGAGGTCACAATGGTCTCGATGTCCTCGACCTCGCCGATTTCGCGGATCTGGCGTTCAATCGGGATTGCTAGGAGGTTTTCGACCCGTTCAGGCGACATACCATCGAAGGTGGCGATCACGACGGCAGTACGGATCGTGATCTCTGGATCCTCCCGCTTCGGGATGCCGGCGTAGGAAAGCATCCCCATCGCGATGATCAGCAGCATCATCAGAACGGTGAAGCGGCTCTTCTCCAACCCAAAGCGTGTGATCAGATCCATCGGGTCAGGAGTCCTGCTCGAGGAGTTTAACTTCCATACCTTCGCGTAAGAACGTGACGCCTTTGGTGGCGACGCGCTCGCCGACAGTCAGACCATCGATGATTAGGAACTGATTGCCCCGCAAACCGGCCATCTTGACCGCCCGGCGCGTCACGGTGCTTGTGGCCGGATCGAAGACATAGACCTCCAACGGCACCACTGCGTTCTGACCTGCGTTAGCGGGGATTTGACCTTCTGGAATGGCGGCGGTGATCGGCAACAGAAAACCCGCAGCCGCTGGCAAGGCGAACTCGAACGCCACCTCAACCGCCATCCCAGCTTTGATGATCGGTGAGACCTCGTTGAGGCGGACGACCACCGGGAAGGAGGATACGGTGCCTGCTCGCTCGCCAATTTCGCTCACTACCGCCATCAGCGTCACGCTCGGATCGTCGGCCAAGCGCACACGTGCGGGCGTACCCACCACCAGTTGGTTGATCACATCAAAGCTGACGGAGAACGAGATCTCGTAGTCCGTCTGTTCGTAGAGCGAGACAATTGTGGTCCCGGCCGCAACGGTCGAGAAGCTCTCTACCTCAATCTCGTCGATTATCCCATCGAAAGGCGCGAACAGGGTGGTGTCTGCCAGGTCTTCCTGAGCTGAAGCCAGGTTCTTCTCAGCCTGCGTGAGCTGAGCGCGGGCTTGTGCCACTTTCGTGCGGTCGGTGTCACGCTGGACGACTGTTCCAGCCCCACGGTCGAGTAGTTGCTGCGACCGCGCGAGGTCTTCTTCCGCCTGCAACAGGGTTGCTTGTGCTTCTTCAACCGCTGCTTGCCGGTTCTCGATCGTTGTCTGGAACTGTTCAACATCAAGCTGGGCGAGCAACTCTCCCTCGCTGACCCGTTGCCCGACGTCCAGATTGATCCGGCCAAGCCTGCCTCCAACTTCAAAAGCCAGCACGTTGACTTCACCTGGCTCGAGCACTCCTGGGTACCGGCGGATCGTCGTCTCTTCTACCGCCCTCACCTCGGTAGTGATTAGCCCCCGGATCGGTGCCGGCCCAGCTGGCTCATCGTCTTCGGGAAGGCAACCAGCCAACGCCACGATAACAAGAAGACTGGATGCTCGCATTGCCATATGCCTCGCCTAGCGCACTGCCTCGAGAACAACTCCCAACCGGCACTTTTGGATCGTAAGGTCCCGGCAAAACTGAAACAGGACCGCGATGCTGGAAAACCGGACAGTTCGCGATCACGAACTCGCGAGACAGTGTTCGGAGGCTTTTCCATAACCGGTGAGCGCTTACAAAGGGAGATCTCTTTGATCGAGGATTGTAGGGTTTAGCCGTGGCTCAAAGACTTAAGAACCTGTCCGATGAGGAAAGCCCGGAGGTCTACTTTCGCGAAGCACCCGCGCATGACAGCAAAGGTTGTAGGTAAACCTCGTTTGTACTCATGCGCTTGAAGGGAACCCAACAATGACGCTCCCCTCAACCACTCAGCCGGAGATATCGAAGCCGACCGTATCGTCAACGATACTGGCGCCAAAGCTTGCTTTCGCTCTGTCGCACGGCGTTCCAGTCGAAGACCTCGATGCGGTAGCTGGCATAAGCATATCTGAAGTTATAGGCAGCGAAAGCCGTATCTCTGAAGAGTTGCCCGCGCGCGTCATATCGGGGCTTTATCAGTCACGGTACTTTCGCGCTCCAACTCTTCAAATAGCTCAAAGCACCCCATTTTGGTACTTTAACGGGCTAGAGAAGGCTGTGCAGTTTGCGCCAAACGGGCTACTCGCGCTTGACGCTTTGAACAAGTACGGTCGACTGCTTGCGGAGCGGACCACAACCTGGATTGATGAGACAACGAACTTCATGTCTTTTCATTTCAGTCACCCCGCGGACGCCACGAATGATGGTCTCATGCAAGAGATCGGGATGGCGCTTAGATTGCGATTGTTGCGGGATGTAATTGGGCCTGGCGCGCTGCTCGGCGAAGTCGGCTTTGGTTTTTCCAAACACGCGCGGCTTGCCGACTATCAAGAGACATTTGGCGCAATCCCACGATTCAACCGAAGCTCTGGCGACGCCGTACTAGTGTTCAAGAAATCTGACTTGAGCGTTCCAAATCCGTCGCGAAATGGCGTTCTGTATGCAGCTGGCTGCGTATACCTGGAGGAAGTCCTCAAAACGCTCAACCTAGAAGACAACCCCAAGGATGTCCCTTCGCTCTCACAAGCTGCTTCGGCATGCATTGAACGAGGTGAGTTTGACGCCGCTGCTGTTGCAGCCGAAGCTGGCATCAGTCTGCGGATGGCGCAGCGTACTGCAGCGGCTCGCCGGACAACAATTCGCAACCTCATAAGTGAAGCACGTCTTCATAAGGCCAAAGCACTTGTTCTTGCGGATTTGAAAGTGCCGTTTGATGTCGTTGCAGAAAAGACAGGCTACTCAGATGATCGTGCGTTTCGGCGTTTCTTCAAACGCGCGACTGGGCTTAGCCCATCTGAATACCGCACGTTGTTTCAGCGACGATAGTGTTCTGCCACCCGACCAGGATTGATTTTTTTATCGCCTACTACCTCTTTGGTTGGATGCTGTGGCGTCGTAGTTGCGTCGAAAGTTTGTAGTCTATTGTTAGAGTGGTCGAGGCGCGCTACGTGGAACCCAACTCGGACAATCCCTGATGTCTCGTTTTCAAAGAGCGCAGATTGCCGCGTGACACGCCTGCTTACTGAAGCCGTCTTCTTGTGGGTGTGCTGCTGTCATTCGCGCATCACTTCGTCAGGTTGTCTGGCATCATCGCTCGCCTCTAGCATACTATTGTGGCGGTCGCAGGGGCGACGAAGATGTTCGTTAGCCCGCGCTCCCGAGCCTATCCCATGGCGCTCTTGCTTCGCGGGCTTCCGTTCTGGCATGCCCACCTTGGAGCGGTCAGCCGGAGTCATGCCGAGGGTTGCGGGCACGCCGCGAAGGTTCGAGACGTCGGCATTCGAGGCGCGCTCGGCTGATCAAGCGCTGAACACTCGGGCTCGGCCAGACCAAGAAGAAACGCAGAGCCGGTGTCAATCTCTCGACTTTTGCCGTGAACGGTGCCGCGCCATTGCCACCGACGACCGTCATGCTCAGAGAGCACCGAATTGAGCCCCTTGCCATCGGCGTAACTTCCCGCCTTCTTCTCGCGGAGCACCCTGTTTTGAATTAGCTGATGGCGTACTTAGTCTGGCATTGTGGCTTCTCTTTTGGTGGTTGCTCTGTCGGTTCGAAGTCAAAAACACCCAAGCGGGGGTCGAATTTGAGCCCACCATGTACGCCACCAAAAAGACGGAACATCTCTAAGTTCTTTGAAATAGAGCGACGCGATGAAATGCCTCAAACTTACTGATATTGAGTGATTTAAAGAGAAATTCAGCAAATACCTGAAACTACGGACTGGCGGACGCTCTCTCTGCAAATCTGCATCAGATCAGTGCCGATTTCGGATGGAGCGGTGCGGACATCGTGTGCTTCACCATAAGGCGCATCCAACCCGCGGCAATGCTTTGGCAGGATGTACCGGCATGCGACGCGCACTGAAGCCCCCGGCCACTGATCCCGGCGTAAAGATGCGCTTTGGAATGGGCATCGTCATCTTTATCGGCGGTCGATTAGCCAGGCCCTGGCAAATATTGATGGATATACATCGCGTCATTGCTGGTGATTGCTGATCCTGGCTAATTTTCAATCCTTGCTGGTGAGTTTGTGCCCCTGGTCACTGCCAAGGTCATGGCCCTGGCTCTTCAAGACCTTCAGCGAACCACGCCCCAGAAGCTGGACCATTTTCGCTGTCTCGTGTGGCCTCAGTGCCAAGGGGCCGACACGGTGCGCGTCGACGATGCAAACTGAACCTGACCACGGGCTTGGCGCGCCTGACCCGTAAACGACAACACGCTTGGCAGCGCGTTCGACTTCAACTACGATCTGTGTCTGATCATCTAGACGGACAGTGATTGGTTAAGCGATCAGCATGCTCAGCTCGAATGCCTTGCCCAGGATTAGCCCAAGATCACGACGGGGACCAGAAACAGCGCGCCCCGGATGATTGTAGTTCGTATCATTTCTGTCCGTTCTGTGTTCGACCCCGTTGGCGCTTTGCTACTATGCGGGCACGACAGATTGTCAGAAGCCCGTGATCGGCACGTCCCATGCCTCGGGCAGAGGGACGTCCCATGCCTCGGGCAGAGGGACGTGGCGTGCATCGACAGCAATCTGTTCCAGTCGATCTACGCCAAAGAGCGATATGCCCCGCGGCCAGGGGCAGGCCTAGTTCCGGGACAGCCGCCATTTGCGCGGCGTCTGCCCGAACCGGCGGCGGAACGCTTCGGAAAAGCGCGCGGGGTTGCGAAAGCCCACCATGTTCGCCGCATCGATGATCTTGGTCTCGCGATCGTCGGACAACGTGGCCGCCGCATGGTCCAGCTTCAGGTCCAGGATGAACTGATAGGGCGACTGCCCCGTGGCTGTGCGGAAGCGGCGACTGAAGTGATAGCGGCTGATGCCCACATGCTTGGCCAGTTCCTCGACGGTGATCGTCTGTTCGATCCGATCCAGGACATAGCTGTGGATCGCGTCGATCGTGTCGCTGGGCAGCGGATAGGCCGGCGCCTTGTCGGGGTCGTTCACCGGCTCGACCGGTGCATCGCATAGCTGGTGGACGACCATGTGTGCGGCGTGCAGCAGTACGCTGTCCGAAATCTGCCCCGCATTGGTATAGCCGATCTGCATCATCGTCGCTTCCACCATCGGGTCGCGCAGGGGCTTTGACAGCACTTCCTTGCGCAGCGTTCGGGGCCAATCCTCCCCCAGACTGGTCGTCAGTGCGCGGACCTCGATCCCGAAGCCGATTACCCTCATCTCGGGCGTGATTTCGTAGCCAGGGGTCGAGGGGGCCGCGATCCCGATATCGCCCGGCTCGATCACGCTATCCAACACGTGATCCGCCATCCGCCGCGTGATGTTCCCGCCGCCGGTCATGCACATCATGGCGAACAAGGCGGGAAAGCTGCGCACCTCGGCTTCGCGCTCGGGGAACGAGGCGTCGAAGATCAGGACCGACCGGTCCGATGACATCTGGATGCTGTGGACCTCCGCGTCTTTGTCGCGGAGCTTGTCGATCACGACAGATCGCGGAGGAAACGCCATCACTGAACCTCTGTTTGGAAAATACCCTAGTAAAAGAGTCAAAAAAGCACAAACGGCATGTTTCGCGGCACGAATTGGGTAGAGGGCCCGGTCCGGACGGCGCTTGATCTTGCTCAGAGACTGTCTGAGCGAGGAGGGGGCTTTGGATCTGCGCAATTTTTCAATGCTGGCGGCGACCATAGGGATCGTCACGGTGATGGGCACGGTGATGGGCACGGTGATGGGCACGGTGATGGGCACGGTGATGATCACTGCGGGCACCGCACTGGCCCAGACGACGGGCGCCCAGGACGAAGAACTGTTCACCGACGAGGTGATCGTGCGCGGCGATAAGATCCAGCGATCTTTAAACGAAGCGACGGCGGGCACGACCGTGATTTCGGGGGAAGAGGCGCGACGCCCGATCAATACCGATATCGACAAGGTGCTGGGCGGCCAGGCGAACGTCCTGGCGAATGAAGGCTTCTCTTTGCCATCGATTCGGGGGGTCGATAGCACCAGCGGCGCCCGTCCCGGCATCACGGTCGGGTCGCAGCCTCGAACGCCGATCCTGGTGGATGACGTGGCGACGCCGGCGGGCGACTCGTCGACGATCTCGCAGATCACGCTGTGGGATGTCAGCTCGGTCGAGGTGGCCCGCGGGCCGCAGCCCACCAGTACCGGACGCAATGCCTTTGGCGGTGCCATCCGGATCTACACCAATGACCCCAGCTTTGAGTTGGAGGGCGCGGTGCGCGCGGGCTACTTCACAGAAGGTGGCACGCTGTCCAGCGCGTTCATGGTGAATGTGCCAGTTCTGGAGAACGAGCTGGCCCTGCGCATCACGGGCGAGGGCAGCATCGGTCAGACCTTTGTGGACATCCAGACACCCCTGCCCGCCGGGTTCGACCCTGAGGACGAAGTGTTCAACCGAATGCGCGGCAAACTGTTGTGGCAGCCACAGGCGGTGGAGGGTCTGAGCCTGCTGCTGACCGTCGACCGCACCCGAAGCGAGAAGGTGCTGGAAGGCTTCGTCAATGATGTTTCAAACATCGCGATCACAGGGCCCGGGCTGTTCTCGCTGACCAGTTCCTACGAGGAGGTCGACCAGGTCACCGCGCAGGCCAAGATCACCTATGACCTGAACGACTATGTCTCGTTGGTCGGCCGTTTCGCTTTCCAAGAAAACGAGCTGTTATTCGTGGACACCGGCGAGGCCTTTGGCATGTTCTCCATCGGTGCCACGGGCTTCGATAAACGCCAGCTGGAGGGCGAGGGCTACATCCTGGTCGAGGAGTACGGCATTCTGCAGCGTGGCCTCTTTGGCATCATCTACAACACCGAGGACGAGGAGGGTTTCAACAACGGCTCGTTCGACTTCACCCTGCAGGGCGAGGTGCAGAACACTGGGATTTATGGCGAGGTTGAGCTGGCGGCGGACGCGGTGCTGCCCGGCCTGACCCTGATCGCCGGTGGACGGCTGGAGATCGACAACCGCCAGCGCGCGACCACCTCGTTCGGCTTTCCGGCGTCCAATGTCAGTTTTGACGAGACGGTGTTCCTGCCCAAGGCGGGGCTGCGCTATGCGTTCGAGGACGGCACCACAATCGGCTACACCTACGCGCGCGGCTTTCGAAACGGCGGCCTGGACGTCGACTTCTTCGCGTTCCCGGTGCTGACCTCGGTCATCCAGCCCGAATACATCGACCAGCACGAGATCTTTGCCAGGACCACGTTGTTGCAGGACCGTTTGGATCTGTCGGCCACGGTCTTCTATTACGATTGGACCGACGCGCAGATCCCAGGAGCGTCCGCGGTCGTTGATGCCAATGGCGCCCGGCTGTTCGGCAACGTGCTAGAGGCCATAGGCTACGGCGCCGAACTGGCAGCCGCTTTCCAGCCGATCCCCGAGCTTCGGTTTGATGCAGCCCTTGGTTTGTTGCAGACCGAGATCACGGATGCGGGCGCCATCGTGCCAGAATTCGACGGGGCTGAGCTGCCGCGCGCACCGAATGTCACAGCATCTGCCGGCCTGACATTCATGCCATTTGACGGGTTCGAGGCAACCGCCAGCGTCAGCTATGCGGGCTCGACCCGGTCGGCCCTGGGCGAGGCGACGCTGGATGCCTATGCAGTCGTCGACCTGTCGGCCAGCTATGCTTTCGACGCCGGGCCGACAACGGTGCGCATCGACGGGTTCATCGCGAACCTCTTCGACGAGCGGTATGTCACCTTCGATGAATCCGTGCCCGCGGCCTTTGGTGGGGGCAGCCTGCGCGCCGTTGGCCGCCCGCGCACCTTCGGCGGGGCGGTAACGATCAACTTCTAGGCACCTATGGGGCAGATGCTTCTCCAACCAGACACGCGGACAGAGACAGAGACATGAGGTGGCGCATCCTATCGGTGATCGGCGGGCTCTACGCCGCCCAGTTCATCCCCTTCTTCTTCGCGGTCATGGCCCTGCCCATCATCATGCGCCAAGAGGGACACTCGGCCACCATGATCGGCATGGTCCAGTTGGCGGGCATCCCCTACATCTTCAAATTCCTCTGGGCGCCGCTGATCGACCGTTACAAGCTGGGCCGCGACCGCTACAAATCCTGGATCCTGATCCTATCCAGTCTGCACGTTGGGGGGATCATCATCCTGTCGATGTGCGACCCGGGCGGCTCGCTGGTGCCATTGTTTGCCGCGCTCTTCATCGCGGCTTTGGCCGTTAGCACACAGGATGTGGCCGTCGACGCGCTGGCCATTTCGCTCATGCGCCCGTCGGAACGGACGATGGGCGCCACCTTCCAGAACGCGGGCGCCTATGGCGGTGCAATTGTAGGCGGGTTCGGCTTTCTCTACCTCTACGACCAGATCGGTTGGACTACGGCCCTGCTGATCCAGGCGGTGCTGTTCACTCTGCCCCTCTTCTCGCTGTTCCTGGTCAAAGAGCCCGCGCGCCTGCGGGGCGCACCGGCCGCCACCTTCCGCAACGCACTGAAGTTCTTCACCCAGGCCAAGATCGGCCGCTGGCTGGCGATCCTGGGCACCATGCGCCTGCCCCTGATCATGACCATGCTGCCGATGCGCCTGATGATGGTGGACCAGGGCATGACCACCGAGGAGATCGCCATCTGGTTCGGCCTGTTCGCCATGAGCGCGGGTGGCGGCGCGACGGCGCTGTGCGGCCCGCTACTGCGCAACCTGCCGCGGGTGCGGGCTATCTACATCGTGGGATTGATCAACATCCCGGTTCTACTGGGCATCGCCTACATCGCCGCGGCCCTGCCTGACGCCATTCGCTATGCCATCATCCTAGGCTGGATCGCCATCGCCATGACCGACATCGTGATGTTCCGCGGGGCCATGGACAAGGTGCGACCAGAGATTCCGGGCTTCGACTTCTCGGTCCAGATCGCCATTTACATGGTGCTGGCGGGCTTTTCGGACCCGATCGTCGGCTACGTAATCGATACGCAAGGCTATCTGCCCGCCTTCCTGGCGGCGATCCCCATGGCGCTGGTGCCGCTGGCGCTTCTTTACCTGGGCTTTGCCTCGTTCAGGCGCTCGGACCGGGGGCTGGACGGCGATCGGGCCGTCTCGACCGGGACGATGACGGTCGCGGATCCGCAAGCGTTTCTGAAGTTCTGCGATGAAGAGTTCACAGAACACGGCATCACCTGCACCTGGCCCAAACCGGGCTTCCTGCGCTTGGAGGAGATGGGCTGCCTGGTCGAGATGAAGGCCGAGGAGGGCGCCGTCGACATCCTGGTCGACACGCCCAGCGAGAACTTCCTGGTCTTCGTCCGCGACGAAATCATTGAACATGTCGAGGAGTTTGACCCCGCGGCCACGCGCACTCTGCGCTGGACCGGCGGGATCAAGGTGGGCGAGTTGCCCTCGAACTTCCGGATCCTGCGGGCCAAAGCCCGGCGCGAAGTCTTCCCCGGCCTCATCCGTGTGACGCTGGAGGGCGTGGACGTCCAGGCTCTGACCAGGGACGGCATCCACATCCGCGTCATGATGCCCGCACAGCGCGGGCGCACGCCCGTCTGGCCCGTGATTGGCGAGAACGGCTCGACCAGTTGGCCCGAGGGCGAGGACAAGCTGCACGAACGCTTCGTCACAATCCGCAAGATCAGGGTCGACGCGCGCGAGATCGACATCGACATCGCGCACCATGATGGGGGTCTGATCTCGGACTGGGCGGCCTATGACGGCGATGAGCAGCAGGTGGGGGTGATGGGTCCGGTTGGCGATCCCTATCTGGAGCATACCGACAACGTCGTGCTGGCCGCCGACTATACCGGCCTACCGGGGATTGCGCGCCTGATCGAAAGCGTGGGCGGCAAGGTCACGGGCCACGTCTTTGCGGCGGCCCCCTCGCAGGCGGCGCTGGATGCCTACATGCCCAAATCAGACCTAAAGGTAATCGCGATCCCGCCCGATGAGTTCACCGAGAAGGTGCCCAACCTGATCCGCGCCTGCACCAACGAACCCGTCTCCTTCGGTTGGTTCGCAGGCGAGTTCAGCGCCGCCCAAGCGGTGCGCACCGTCTTCAAGAAGACCTTCAGCCTGGGCAAAAAGACCCAGCTAAGCGTCGCCTACTGGCGCCAGGGATCACCTGGACATAGCTCCCGGGTCACCTGATCTGGGCAATCAAAGCCCAGAACGCCCTGGCTTGGCGGGGTCTGGCCGTGAAACCCATGACGAAGTTGGTCTATTCGAGCGCCGCGTGAACGATTCCTTAGCGGACAGCGTTCATCCTGCCCCTGGCATTGGGAAACGGATACTTCGGAACGGATGCTTCGATATGTCGACCAGTTATGTACTTCGCGATGCAGTTCTCTCCCCGTTGGAGCGGTTGCTGAAGTGCGCGCTTACACACTCGGCCCTTTTCGAGACGGATGAGCCAAAGCTGGCGCGGTTGGTGCTGCCGTGCCAGCCGCCGAAGCCGCGGGCGGCGCCACTTCTGAATTTCAGCGAGCCCGAGCGCTTGCGGCTGCTTGAAGCTGCCGAAGATGGCTACGCCAAGGTGGCTTCGCCGCTTGTTCGCTTGTTCGCGCGTATCCCACCCTTGCTGGCGGGCAGGCCATTTCAATTGGAAGTCACGTTCAAGGATTGGCAGGAGACGGAAACGGAAGGCAAGTTCGTTCCTGTCGATATCGGGATGCTGGCGGTCAGCGTTGGCGGCGCGGAGTTTTCGGCGGAAACGTCCAAAAAGCTGGCGCGCGACATGGTGTTCTACATCGACAAACACAGCGGGCTTAATCTGTCCAGCGACCTGCAGCCCTGGTACTTCGATGCGCCGCCCGAACTGGAAGCGGACGTTGCCGCTTATCAGGGGATTTTGGCAGACTGCGAACCAAGCGCAATTTCACGGCTCGAGGCGGTTTGCGCGCCCGTGCGGGCGTTCCTTGGCGGCGGCGGCGTGTTGAAAGCGGGCGGGCCGTTGAGCGAGATTGCAACTGCCTTGGGGATTGCCGCCCCACCTGCAGGGCGCAATCAGGGCGCGATCCTGCGGATTTAGGGCGGTCGCTGAGCCCTATGATGACGTGCTAAGGGATTGCCATCAAATGGTTGGCGTTATGTCGGCCAGCTTGCCCTCACTCCAGATCGCAGAACCATCGGCTGACAGGGTAGGGGCCTCGATCATCCAACAGATCTCGCCGGGCGGGTAGTCCCCGCAGGTGTGAAAGTGCAGCCAGCGTGGGCTGCCAAAGATCGTGTTTGACCACAGATCGGGGTCATCGCTGATCTGGCCAGTGAACATGCAGCCCGGGTGGATACCCGCGTGGAAAGAATGCACCGCGTTCGGGTCGATCCCGAATAGGTCCGCAACGTGGCCATGGTGCGCCCGGACGCGCTCCACGTCTGCGGGTCCACCCTGGAAGTCGACGATGCGGCCGTCCTGGATCTGCGCCATCACGACATCTGTGATCGGGACGTTGGCGGGTGCGTAGCTGCGAGATCCAGTGGGCGTGAGGTATCCCTTTAGCGCCACCTGACCCGAGAAGCCCCTCGCCGGGATCGGCCGATGCACCGACATGGGGAAGCGGCGGACGCTGACATCCTCGGCCTGGGCGGCGTCTTGCGTGCCGTGCAGATACGTGCCTAAGGGGCAGGTGACGGTGATGGTCTCCGCCTCGGCCAGACGGGCGTCGATGGCGTGTTTCAGCGCGACCATGTCTGCATGGGGCCGCGTCCCGAAGCCGGATGCCAGCGCCGCTGCCGTCCTTGCATAGCTGACCACGGTGATGCGGTTGGGGTCGCCTGTGCCAAAGCGGTCCTGATCGCCGATTCGGGCGAACCAGATGACGATATCGGCCTGATCCATGGTCCCGGCCAGATCGTCTGGTAAAGGTCCGCCAGGTGCCGGCACTTCGACCATCCTAACCGATGCGCCCAAGTCCCCAGCCTCCTCAGCCACCGCTTCGGGGGCCGCGCGATCGTACCAACCAAAGGCCGGGTCCTCGTGCAGGATCGCCACCCGGTGCCCGGGCTGGACCTCGGCGCATCCCAGCAACAGATTGCGCGCCCCGGTCCGCAGCGCTGTCGGATCGACAGCCGGCGCAAACCCGGCAGGTCCGTCGGCCAGGCCCTGGGGCGTCATCGCTCAGCCCTTCCGGTAGGCGAAGGCCTTGCCGAACCGCCACAGCAGATAGTCGCCGCAGGTGATCGCTTCCTCCCGATCGGGACCCGCATTGGGCACGGCGCCGGGATCGATCATCGTCTCGGGGTTCGGGTCCCAGGCCAGCACCAGGGACAGCCGCTCGCGACCCGAGGTGTTGACCACCCGGTGCGGCGTCGACTTGTATGCACCGCCCGTCCAGCGGGCCAGCAGGTCAGCCACGTTCACCACCAGGGCGCCCGGCACCGGCGGCGCATGCACCCAGTCGCCATCCAGCCCCTGCACCTGCAGACCGCCGACATCATCCTGGCACAGCACCGTCAGCACGCCGAAATCGGTGTGCGGGCCAACGCCGAACTGGTCCGCGCCCATATCCGCCGGTTGCGCGGGATAGTAGACATAGGATGCCCGCGACAGCGGCCGGTCGGCCGAGCGCAGGAAAAAATCCTGCGGCAGGTCCAGACCCAGCGCGAACCCCCGCATCAGGCTTTGCGCCACGTGGTGGGCGGCCAGGAAGTAGTCCATCGAGTCGATCTGTAGACCCGGCAGGAAGCTGGGCCACCGGTTCGCCCCCCGCAGCGGGTGGTCATCCGGCACGCTGCCATCGTCGTCCTGATAGCCCCAGATAAAGCTCTCCTTCAGGTCCGCCTTGGCATCGTCCTGCATCTTGGCCCCGCCGCGCGCCAGCCAGCCGCGGTGCGCGCCGGAGACGCGGACCTCCTCCTTCTGCGCAGGGTCTGACCGGAAGAAGCGATAGGCCTGGTTGCGCGCGCTCTGGATCAGCACGTCCGGGATGCCGTGCCCTATGACATAGATGAACCCCAGCCCGGTGCTGGCCGCGTGCAGCGCCTGGGCCACGCCCTGCGCATCCGCGCCTGTGCGCAGCGGCGCAATGTCGATCACGGGGATCTCGGCCTCCAGATGGCGGGCTTCGGCATAGGCCATCAGGCGTCCTCCTTGTAGTAACCCACGATGTCCCCCGCGGTCGTAACGCCCAACCCGTTGATCGAGCGGTTTACGTAGTTGAAGTAGCAGATGATCTGGTTGACCTCGAGGATCTGGCCATCGTCCAGCCCCGCCTCGCGCAGCACTGCGACGTCGGCCTCGACCATGGCACCGGGCTGTAGGGTCAGCTTCTCGGCATAGCGGCACATGGCCAGGGCCGCTCCCTCCAGCGCATCCTCCGGGCGCCGGGCCGCAAGTGCTGCCTCGACCCGGTCCGCCTTGGCCGCGTCGCCCATCAGATGGCGCGCATTGGCCCAGTGATTGGCATAGGAATAGTCGCAGGCGTTCAGCACCGACACGTAAGACGCGACCGTTTCCTGCAACCACATCGGGATCGTGTTGGCGTCATCATGCAGCGCCGCCTTATAGATCTTCATATGCCCGCGCATGGTGTTGGGGCGCAGGGAATGCACCCGCAGCACGTTGTCCACGGTGCCATGCGGCGTACGCGCGCCCGCCAGCGCATCGGCCAGGTCGGCGTCCGCATCCGCGTCCGCAATCATCTTGATCCAGGCACTCATCGCTCAGGCCTTCCTCTCGTCGGCGCCCATCTTGCGCTCCAGCCACCGGACACCCGCCGACAGCACCAGAACCAGCACCAGGTACTCCAGCGCCAGCACCGTGTAGATCTCCAGCGCCCGGTACTCGGTTACGATCAGCTCATTGGCCTTCCGGGTCAACTCAGGCGCGCCGATCACGCTGACCAACGAGGACATCTTGACCACGTAGATGAACTGGTTGCCCAACGCGGGCAGGATGCGCCGGATCGCCTGGGGCAGGATCACATAGCGCATCGTATCGGGGTAGTTCAGCGAGATCGCCTTGGCGGCCTCCAACTGCCCCCGCGGGACAGATTGGATGCCGCCGCGGAAGATCTCGGCCATGAACGCGCTTTCCCCGATGGCCAGCGCGACGACGCCGGACCAGAACAGCGCGATGCGGATATCCAGATCCGGCAGGCCATAGTAGACCCACAGGATCAACACAAACAGCGGGATCGCCCGGATCACCTCGACATAGCCGCGGTAGAGCCACAACAGCGGCCGGCTCGAGGATAAACCGCACAGCGCGATCAGCAGGCCCGCGGGGATCGACAGCACCAGCGCCATTGCCGAAAGCTGGATGGTGTACCAAAAGCCCGAGATCATGAAGTTGAGGTTGGACCGCCCGTTTGGCAGCGTCGGGTCCACCACGTACCAGCCGCCCGACCCACAGGCCGCCAGCGTCAAGCACAGCCCCAATACCAGCCACGCGCGCCCGCGCTGCGGGGGCGGGGGTGGGTGGGCGGGAGCCCCTGCAGCGCGGGCAAACCACCGCATCTCAGTGGCTCAGGATCTGGTTGAGGAAGGTCTGGCAGCGCTGGGTCTGGGGCGTCGAGAAAAACTGCGCCGGTGGTGCCGTCTCGACGATCTCGCCCTTATCCATGAAAACCATCCGGTCCGCGACGCGCTTGGCGAACCCCATCTCGTGGGTGACCACGATCATTGTCATGCCGCTGTCGGCCAGTTCGGCCATCACGTCCAGCACCTCGGCAATCATCTCGGGGTCCAACGCGCTGGTCGGCTCGTCGAACAGCATGATCTTGGGCTCCATGCACAGCGCCCGGGCAATCGCCACCCGCTGCTGCTGCCCGCCCGACAGCTGCGTCGGCAGCTTCTCCGCCTGTTCGGGGATGCGCACGCGGGTCAGATACTCCATGGCCTTGGCATCGGCCTCCGCCACGCTCAGCCCGCGCACCCGCATGGGCCCCAGCGTCAGGTTCCGCAGCACGCTGAGATGCGGGAACAAGTTGAACTGCTGAAAGACCATGCCGACCTCGCGGCGCACCTGGTCCGCCGTCCGGTCATCCAGGCCCACGCCGTCCACCAGGATCTCACCGGCGTCATGGCGCTCCAACCGATTGATGCAACGGATCAGCGTGGACTTGCCCGACCCTGACGGCCCGCAGACCACGATCTTTTCGCCCGCGCTCACCTCCATCGACACGCCGGACAGCGCCTGGAAATCGCCAAAGCGCTTGTCGATCCCGCGAACCTGGATGATCGGCTGCATCTTGCCCCCTTCCCCAAACCCTAGGCAGAAGTCGCTGCACTGCACAAACTTTTCCTTCCCTTGCCCCGGGAAAAGTGCCCATGATCGGCCCAGAGAGAACCAGGGAGATACTCATGTTCAAGCTTGCGACGGTGGCCGCGGTCGCCCTTGGCCTGCTGGCCACGACCACGGCGGTGAAGGCGGATTCGGTCCTGCAGGAGATCCTGTCCAGCGGCGTCCTCAAGGTCGGCACCACCGGCGACTGGAACCCGATGACCATGAAGGATCCGGCCAACGACACCTATACCGGCTACGACATCGATGTGATGACCGAGCTGGCCAAGGATCTGGGTGTCGAGCTGGAGTTCGTGGCCACCGACTGGAAGACCCTGGTCAACGGCGTGGTGGCGGGGCGCTACCACATCACGGGCTCGGCCTCGATCTCGCCGACGCGCGCCAAGGTGGCGGGCTATTCGATCAGCTATTTCAGCCTGGCCACGGTGCCCCTGACCAGCGTGAAGAACGAAGGCCGCTTCACCGATTGGGCTGATCTGGACAAGCCCGAAGTCATCGTCGCCGCCACGCTGGGCACCACCCAGGAACAGCAGGTCAAGCAGTTCTTCCCCAGCGCCCAACACAAGATCGTCGAAGCGCCTGCCCGCGACTTCCAGGAGGTGCTGGCGGGCCGGGCCGATGCGCACATCACCTCGAACGTCGAGGCATATAAGCTGGTCGCCCAGTACCCTGAACTGATGGTCGTCCCGGTGGCCGAGCCGAAGGCGCGCACCCCGATCGCCATGCTGATGCCGCAGGACGATCAGGTCTGGATCAACTACGTCAACACCTGGATCCAGCTGAAGCGCGAGCGGGGCTTCTTCGACGCGCTGGCCACGAAATGGCAGCTGTCGAACTGACCTGAGCGGGGCATCGCAATGCTCCGCGTCTATGCGATCCCGGTCAGCCTCTACTGTGCCAAGCTGCGCATTCTACTGAGGCACAAGGGGTTGGCATGGGAAGAGGTGGCGCCGCCGGGCGGCTATGGCTCGGCGGCCTATAAGGATCACGTCCCCTCCGGCAATCTGCCCGCGTTGTTGGACGGGGATCTGCTGATCGCGGATTCCGAGGCGATTGCGGAGTACCTGGAGGAGCGTCACCCTGACCCGCCCATGCTGCCCGGCGATGCGCCGTCGCGG
>JBCCML010000048.1:0-41902 GCA_039026375.1 Pseudomonadota bacterium | reverse complement strand
TTGCGTTTCCTTCTGCGCCAACCGCCCGGCGAAGTCGTCTTCGAAGAACTTGAGCGATTGGCCCAGAACGTGGCGGTGCAAGCGCAGCACCGTCATGGTCCAGACACTAGGCATCATGGTGCGGCTCATGAAGGCGCCGCTGGCGCTCATGATCAGGGGTCGCAGCACGACGAAAAAACCTGCCACCAGGGCAAGCGCCAACATGTTGTCTTCAAAGAACGTGTTGGCATCTGGGGCAACAGCGGCCAGGTCCACGACCCAGCCGACCAGCCAGGCGCCCGCCGCCTCGGCCGCGCCCGCGGCAGCGGACAAGACGACCAGTACCGCCAGCGGCCAGCCCGCGCCCTTCAGCGCCCAACGCCCATAGGCAAAGAACGTCTTTGGCGGCGGGCCGTCGGCGGGCCGGTACGGATCGATCAGTGTCTCGAAGAACTTCATGGTTCTGATATAGGTCGGCGACGGCGTGCGGCGCAGGATATTCTGCCGCGCCGCTCCCCATTTTGTGCCAAGGGGCTACATCGCGACCGGCAGGGGCGCCCCAGGCAAGGGAACAGGATGGCGGCAGAGGCTACAGCGACGGACGGTACGGGCGGGCGCTTGCCGGCGATCGGCTTCTTGATGCTGGCGTCGCTCGGGCTGTTTTGGGGCCTGAACTGGCCGGGCATGAAGATAGCGCTGAACGAGTTGCCAGTCTGGTGGTTCCGGGTGATCAGCGTGACGGCAGGCGGCCTTGGCCTTTTAGCGGTCTCAGCAGTGATGCGTCTTCGGGTGCTGCCGACCCGGGCCGAGCTGGTGCCTCTGCTGACATGCACCGTTTTCGCCATCATCGGTTGGCACGTCATGACCGGGTATGGCGTATCGCTAATGCCGGCGGGACGCGCGTCGATTATCGCCTTCACAATGCCGGTCTGGGCGGCCCTGTTTGCTAGCTGGATCCTGGGCGAAGCGATCACAGGTCTGAAGATCTTTGGCCTCGCGTTGGGCATGGCGGGACTGGGCGTTCTGATCGGACCGGACCTCATGGCGCTGGGCGCAGCACCTGACGGCGCAGCGTTCATGTTATGCGCAGCGATTTCCTGGGCCTTTGGGACGGTGCTCTTCAAGCGGTTCTCCTGGACATCGCCAATCGCGTCGCTGATCGGCTGGCAGCTTATGCTGGGCGCTATTCCCATCACCATAGGCGCGCTGATCTTAGAGCCGGTGCCCAACTTCAGTGCGCTGTCGGACAAGGTTTGGTGGGCGCTGGCCTATCTGATCGCCTTGCCGATGATTTACTGCCAATGGGCGTATTTCTACGTGGTTAAGATCTTTCCTGCCGCGATCGCCGCCATCGGGACGTTGGCCGTGCCCATCGTTGGCACGTTCTCCAGCGCCTGGCTGCTGGGTGAGACGGTGGGATGGGCCGAGATACTGGCGCTACTCCTGATTTCGGCAGCGTTGTTCGTGGTGCTGGTCTTGCCCGTGATGGGTCGTGGAAAGTGACTAGCGCCTGCGCGCTCTGATGTCGTCTGCGATCATTTCCGCATGGGCGCGCACAGGACCGGGAGCGCTCTCATTGAGTGCGAGATCGATTAACCGCAGTTCCATCGCGTTAGAAGTGTACCAGGCGTCAGCGACATCCAGCTGTTTGCCGGACTCCCAAAATGGGTCGCGCCCCAGGGCGGTGACATGTCCACCAGGGGCTAGAGCCTGCACGAGTTGTTCAGTTGGATGACTGGCAAGATGGGACAAGACAGGACCGAGATCGAGCCCGCCCAGCGCGAACATGCACAAGATCTCATCTACCCCGTTAAATGCAGCCTCGTAGTGCGCAGGTGCCTCCAAGAAAGCCGTCGTCAGGCGAAGGGCGAATTCTTTCATCAACTCCTGCTCCGCGGGTTTATACGCGTTGGGAAACCCAGTCTCAGTCAGGCGTATCAGGGCAATGCTGTTGCCGGCGTGGTAGATCCAATGCCCTGCGGACAGACATTCGAGGTTCTTGGGAAGTACCCAGCGCACAGCATCTTGTGCGCTATCGGGACTAAAGTGCGGGTGGTGCCAAATGCGGAGATCGTCAAGCGAGATGTCCCGTTGTCCCTGCGCGAGCATCCTCGTTTCCGTTTCCGGAGGTATGCCGTACGGCTTGTCTACGGCAAGATCCGCAGGGCGCGGGAGGCGGAACACGGTGTACGCACGGTCTACTGTCTCGGCGAGTCGCACGTTGGAGATCTGCGTGAGAAAGGGCATTATCTCACTCCGCCGCTTCGGTGCCGATCATGCCGCCAGACTGTCGATCCCAGAAACGGGCGTAGAGGCCACCCTGCGCCAGCAGCACGTCGTGACTGCCCTGCTCGGCGATACGGCCCCTGTCCATGACCACGATCCGGTCCATGCGCTGAATCGTCGATAAGCGGTGTGCAATCGCAATAACCGTCTTGTCCGCCATGAACTCGTAGAGGGCTGCCTGGATCTCGGCTTCCACCTCGCTGTCCAGGGCCGATGTCGCCTCGTCCAGGATCAGGATCGGCGCATCCTTCAGAACAGCGCGCGCCAGGGCGATCCGCTGACGCTGACCGCCGGACAGGCGGACCCCGCGTTCGCCCACTGTCGCCTCCATTCCGCTGTTGCCGTCGCGGTCGACCAGGTCTGGAATGAACTGATCCGCCGAGACGCGCCGCGCAGCCTCCCACACCTCATCATCGGTGGCCCCTGGACGACCGTAGCGAATGTTGTCAGCGATCGAGCGATGCAGCAGTGCCGTGTCCTGGGTGACCATGGCGATTTGGCCGCGCACGCTGTCTTGGGTGCAGGCGGCAAGATCTTGACCATCGATCAGCACGCGCCCCGAGTCCGGGTCAAAGAAGCGCAACGCCAGATTGACCAGCGAGGATTTACCGGCGCCGGAACGGCCCACCAGCCCGACCCTCTCGCCCCCCTTCACTATGAGGTCCACATCCTCGATACCGCCGGCGCCCTGCGCCTCTTGGAGGTCGCGACCATAGCGGTGTGTGACCTTGTCGAACCGAATCTCGCCCTCGATCAGGGTCAGGGCCTGGGCATCGGGCCGGTCCTGCAGACGCAGGGGCTGGCTCATCGTCTCCATCCCTTCCTGCACCGTACCGATGTTCTGGAACAGCGCCGTCAGGTTCCACATGATCCACTCGACCAAGCCCAACAGCCGGACCACCAAGGCAACGGCGGCGGCGATCACCCCGACGGTGACGGCGCCCTCTGTCCACAGCCAGACCGCGTAGCCGATCACGCCCCCGATCAGGAATGTGGACAGCGCCGTCATGGCGATCTCCATCTGCGTGAAGATCCGGGCTTGCATGTGGAATTCGTGGCGGAAGTCATCCAGCGCCGCCTTGGAGTAGCGCTCCTCGGCGTTCTCGTGCGCAAACAGTTTTACCGTCTGGATGTTCGTGTAGGCATCAACGATGCGCCCCGCCAGACGCGATCGCGCCTCGGCCAACCGCTGGCTTGCCGCCGTGATCCGGGGCACGAACCAGGCGGCGATGGCCAGGTAGGCGGAAAACCAGATCGCCATGGGAATCAGCAGCCGCACATCGACCTCGGCCAAGATCACCGCGGCCCCGATCACAAAGGTCAGCGCGTACCAAAGCGCGTTGGTGATCAGATAAACCGAATCGTTCAGCGCCGGTGCCAGTTGCAGCTGAGTATTGGCAAGCCGCCCAGCAAAGTCGTCCGCAAAGAAGCCGATCGACTGACGCAGCATCTTGCGGTGACTGCGCCAGCGCACCAGGGTCGCCATTGGTGCGTAATAGCCCTGTTGCATGATGAAACTGTCGGCGACGTAGGCAAACGGCCGGATCAGCAGCGCGACGACGATCATGGTGACCAACTCAGCCCGATAATCGGCCCACAGCCGCGCCGGGTCCGCCGTGGTCAGAATATCCACCAGCTGCGAGGCATAGCGGATAATCAGCACCTCGACGACCGCCACTGTCAGGCCCAACGCCATCGAGATCAGGATCAGCTTTCGCGCTGGCCAAAGCAGGTTCAGGTAGAATGCCAGCAGCCGGTCAGGGAACTCGCGCCGCACATCATACGGTTGATATGGGTCAATGAGGTTTTCGAAGAAGCGGTACATGAGAGCATCCGGAAATCAGGAAAGGTCATGTTCCGGCGACACCCTAAGGGTGCAGCCAGCAAGGCTAAGACAGGGCGCCAGCCCCTTAGATAAGCCTGCAGTAAATGACCAATCCGAACATCGAACCCTCCTGAGTCTGGGCAGGGCATAGCTGATTTCCATGACGGGGTCGAGACAGGGACGCTTGCGTCCCAGCAAAGGAGCTTAGTATGTGGGATACCGATGCGCGGGGAACACAACCGGGGGCAAGCATGAGCGCGATGGAAGCCGAAAAGGCCAGGGCGGCCAAATGGTTCGGCGAATTGCAGGAAATGATCATCGCGGCCTTCGAAGGCTTGGAGGACGCGCAAACCATGGGACCGCATGCGGACCTGGCGCCCGGCCGGTTCGAACGCTCGCCCACCTCCCGCCCCGGCGGCGGTGGCGGTGGCGGCACGATGGCCGTGATGCGCGGGGGGCGCTGTTTCGAGAAGATCGGCGTCAATGTCTCGGAGGTGCATGGCGAGCTTGAGCCCCGCGCGCAGAAGGCCCTGACCGCGCGCCACGAGATCCCGGGGCTGGAGGATGATCCGCGGTTCTGGGCTTCGGGCATCTCGCTGGTCGCCCACATGCGCTCGCCCAAATGTCCGGCGGTACACATGAACACCCGGATGTTCTGGACGCCCGGCGCCTGGTGGTTTGGCGGCGGCTCGGACCTGAACCCGATGGTCGAGGTGGCCGAGGACACAGCCTTTTTCCATGGCGTGCTGCAGGCCGCCTGCGAAAAGCACGACCCTGACTACTACGAGCGGTTCAAGGCCTGGGCCGACGACTACTTCCTGATCCGTCATCGGGGCGAGGCACGCGGCGTCGGCGGCATCTTCTACGACGACATCTGCACCAACGACTGGGAAGGGGACTTCGCCTTTACCCAGGATGTGGGCCGTGCCTTCCTGGACGCCTTCGTGCCGCTGACGCAAAAGCGCATGGCCGAAAGCTGGACCGAAGAGGACCGCGAATGGCAGCTGGTCAAACGCGGCCGCTATGCCGAGTTCAACCTGGTCTGGGACCGCGGCACCAAGTTCGGGCTGGAGACAGGGCACAACATCGACGCAGTTCTGATGTCGATGCCGCCGGTTGCAAAGTGGCCCTGACTTTTCTGCGTGGGCGGCGTCGTCTCTGATCGCTGGCGGCGGCGCCGGACCGCGTGATAGGCTAGCGCCGGGGAGCGCAGTCTGGGACACCGGCCATGAAGGACACCGCGGCCATCGCGGGCGATAAAACCGCCGGCACCGTGCACACAGATGCGGTGCTGGTCCCCGAAGGCAGCGCCGACCGCCGTTACGCCTATTCGGCCTGGACGCTCGCCTTTTTGGGCCAGGGAGTCGAGGACGCCTACACCATCTATCGCAATCCCATCGTCCTGCGCTTTCTGCGCTGGTTGTTGGGGGTGGGGACGGTCCTGGTCTTCGGCGGCTCGATCGTCGATTTCTCGCGCCTGCCCCAGGATCAGGCCTGGTTGCTGACTGTGATCCGTGTCGCTGCCGCCATGGGCATGGCGGCGGCCCTGGCCCTGACATGGACCGCCTGGGTCCAGCGCAACCTTCAGGCCTTCATCACCGTTGGCGCCTGTCTGGTGCACTGCATCTGGCTGGTCAGCGTGCCCATCGTCGGGCCAGGCATCGCCGAATACACGGGCGTCTTGCCGATCAACATTATGCTGACCTTCCTGGTCTCGGGCCTGATGTTCCAACGAGCCCGCTTTGTCGCCGCAGTCGCAGCTATGACCTATTCCGCCGCCCTTGCCTGGCAGTTGGGCGGGGCGGCACTGGCGCCGATCTTCTACCTGGTCCTGTCAGCGCTTTATGCCGGCTTCGCGGCTTACGTCGCCGAACGCGCCCGGCGCGAGGCGTGGGCCGAGGGCAATCGCTCGGAAGAGCTGTTGTTGAACGTTCTGCCCCCCTCGATTGCGACCCGCATGAAATCCGGCGAGGCCCTGATTGCCGACCGTTTCGACGAGGCAGCGGTCCTGTTCGCTGACATCGTCGGCTTCACGCGGATGTCGGCGGGGATGCAGCCCGACAAGCTGGTCGCTGTGCTGGACGATATCTTCCGCCGCTTTGATCTGATCGCGCTGGAGCTGGACCTGGAGAAGATCAAGACGATCGGTGATTGCTATATGGTGGCCTGTGGCCTGCCCAAGGAACGCGGCACCGATGCCTGGCGCATCGCCGACGCAGCCCTGCGCATGCAGCAAGAGATCGCCAAAGTCGCGGAAAAGCATGGCCGCCCGCTGGACGTGCGCGTCGGCATCCATTGCGGTCCGGTGGTCGCTGGCGTCATCGGGCATTCCAAGTTTATCTACGACCTATGGGGCGATACGGTGAACTTGGCCAGCCGCCTGGAATCCACCGCCGAACCCGGTACGATCCAGATCTCGCAAGAGATGCAGGATCGTCTGGCCGGGCAGTACACCACCGATTTTCGGGGAGAGATCGAGATGAAGGGCAAGGGACAGCAACCCGTCTGGGTGCTGCGGGGGCGGGCCTGATGGCCGGTACAGCGCTGGTCACCGGCGCATCCTCGGGCATTGGCGAGGCCTGCGTCAGGGCCCTGACCGCCGCGGGTTGGCGGGTGCTTGCCATGGCGCGACGGGCCGAGCCATTGCAGGCGCTGTGCTCAGATACCGGCGCGACACCGTTGATCGCGGATGTCCGTGACACGGACGCGGTCGCCGCCGTCTTGCAGGGGCAGGCGGTGGATCTGCTGGTCAATAATGCGGGGCTGGGTGCCGGAATGTCCGGGCTTGTCGGGGCCAGCGCTGAAGATCTGGAGCGCACGATCGACACCAATGTCCGCGCGTTGCTGGACGTTACCCGCCAAGTCCTGCCCGGCATGACGGCGCGGCACCGTGGCCATGTGGTGAACCTTGGCTCGGTTGCCGGGCTCTATCCCATCAACTCGGCGGTTTATGGCGGCTCGAAAGGGGCCGTGCACCTTATCAGCCAGAACCTGCGTCTGGAGCTGCGTGGCACCGGCATCCGCGTCTCCGAGATCTGCCCCGCCCGCGTTGCCACCGAATTCTTCCAGGTAGCGATCGGCAAGGACGTAGAGGTCCCCATCACGATCCTGTCGCCCGAAGACATTGCCGAGGCGGTGATGTTCGCGGTCGAGGCCCCTGACCATGTCAACGTCTCGATGATCGAGATCCAACCGGTTGAGCAAAGCTTCGGCGCCATCCATTTCGATGCCTTGGAGCCAGCACCATGACCAAGACCGTTCTTGTCACCGGCGCATCCTCGGGGATCGGGGCGGGCATCGTGCGGGCCTTCACGGCGGAAGGGCATCACGTCCACGCCCTGGCCCGCCGGGCCGACCGGCTGACCACATTGGCCCACGAGACCGGCTGCACCGTCCATGGCCTGGACGTTACCGACGCCGCCGCCCTGGAGGAGTCCATGGGCGCGATCGCCCCCGACGTCCTGGTCCTGAATGC
Organism: Pseudomonadota bacterium; assembly: GCA_039026375.1. GTDB lineage: Bacteria > Pseudomonadota > Alphaproteobacteria > Rhodobacterales > Rhodobacteraceae > Thermohalobaculum. The sequence goes on along the minus strand of JBCCML010000048.1, from coordinate 34,337 downwards.
CGGGCGGGGCGCGGGGTTTGTCGGACTCGCCAACACCGACCGCGCCGATCTGGTGGCCACCATCCAGACCAACGTCATCGCGCTGCTGGACATGGTGCGCCTGGCGATCCCCGGCATGACGGAACGGGGTCATGGACACATCGTCACCATGGGGTCGGTGGCTGGCCTCTACTCCTCGGTCTCGTCGATCTACGGCGCGTCGAAGTCAGCCGTTACGATGATCGGCCAGAACCTGCGGTTGGAGCTACGCGGCACAGGCATCCGTGTCACAGACATCCGCCCCGGCCGCGTCGCGTCCGAGTTCTACGATGCCGCCATGCCCACGGAAGAGATGGCGCGCACCATGAAGGACAGTGGCATCCGCGAGCTTCAGCCCGCCGACATCGCCCGTGCGGTGCTATATGCTGTGAATGCGCCGCGGCATGTCAACGTCTCGGCCATCGAGCTACAGCCGACCGAGCAAAGCTATGGCGGCACACAGTTTGACCCCATTCAGCCCGGCTGAAAGCCTGGTTCAGCCGATCTGGAAAGCGCGTCGAAACCGCGCCTCACCATCTTGCGTGATCCGAACAGCACGATTGGGCGCGATGGACGCGACCCAGCCCATGTCCTGGATGCGTGTCCACAGCGCTGCCCCCAGCCCGCCGGCCAGGTGTGGACGCCTGCTGGACCAGTCCAACCCGGCAATGCAGGTCGCGCGCCGCCCGGATCGGATGCCGGAGATATCCAATCCCACGGCTGCCAGATGGGCAGCCCCCGCCCGCGTCAGCGCCACCCGACCTCGCCGGGAGATCAGCGCCCGGCGGCGCAACAGACCGTCCAGCATGGCCACGCCCATGTAACCGGCCAGATAATCGTAGCAGACGCGGGCATAGCGCAAGTCGGCCGTCTCCTCTGCGGCCTGCACCGTAACCCGGCCTTTGTCAGCCATATTGTCGGTCGCCCCGTCAGCCCGGTCGGCCAGCGCCCCTAAAGCATCAAGCGCCGCATGGACCTGCTGGCCCGATAGAGTGTGATAGAGATGGCGGCCTTCCTTGCTGCGATCGACCAGGCCCGCGGCCGTAAGTTTGCTGAGATGCACGGACGCAGTCGATTTTCCAATCCCGGCCATTCGGCCCAGGTCACCTACCGTGCGCGCGCCATCCTGCTGCAAGGCCAGCAGCATCGTGGTGCGCGCCGGATCGCCGATCAAAGCGGCGACCCGCGCGATCTGTGATCCGTTGCTCATCACACGATCTAATCAGTCTTGTTGGAACCCATTCTCATGGATGGTTATCGCGCCTTTCGGTATGGAAAGGCTTAAGGACACGCCAAAGACGCCTTAGCCCACCTGTTCTGGCGTGACGCGCGAAGCACGGTGGTCGATCAGTCGCCAGGCGTCGGCCTCCTGCACGAAAGTGTTGCAGGCCATCAGTTCCAACCGGCCCAGATGTTCCAGGCACAACACCATGGATGTCGCGCCGATGACCACAGCCTCAGCGTCGCGGGGCCACAGATCTGGCGGCTCCTGTTCGGTCAGGATGGCCCGCCAGCTCTCCATCACCGCCGTGCGCCCATCCAATGGCGACCAGCCGGGATGCGTGCAACTCACGGGGCGGTGGAAGGCCCAAAGCGCCTCCATCTCCAGCATGTCGCCGGTGCGGATCGCCCGATAGAAGGCTTCGTTTGTGTCCAGAACTTCGTGGCGCATGGCTGTCAGATCGGGGTCAACCGGGCCAGGCCCAGCGGAATGTCATGGTCCGGGTGCCACAACCAAACCTCGTTGAACCGGTCGATCCGGATGTGATCGGGCACGCGGTACGCTTGGCGCCCCGACGCCTTAAGCAGCGGGCCCAGCTTGGTCTCGGACCGATAGCCGTCGCGGCCCAGCGCCACGATGGCCTGATCTTCTGGCGGCGAGCGAAAGTTTGGCTCGAAGACGATGACCGGACGCTCTTTGGATTGGTAAAGGCTGATGGTGCCGATTGTATCGCGATAGCTCGACCCGATGAAGACGGCACGGTGGGTGACCACGGCGCCTTCCGGCACCGTCGCCTCGCCCGGAAGTTGTTGGGTACAGGCGGACAAAACCGCCATTACAACCACCGGCATGATCCATCTGATCAAAGCGCCCAGCATCTCGAATGTCCCAATCCCACTTGCTAAGGGTACAAAACTGGTTGGGTTTAGCAAGCGGGGACGCGCGTGCAGGGCAGATATGCGGTTTTGGGCTGGGGCTCGTTGATCTGGGATCTGGACAACCTGGCCGAGCATGTCGAGCTGCCCTGGCAGATGCAGGCGGGCCCGTCCCTGCCGATGGAGTTCACGCGGATCTCGGCCAAGCGCAAGATGGGCCTGGCCGTTTGCCTGGACCACGATCACGGGACGCCGTGTCCGACACACGCGATCGCCTCGCGCCGGGGTGACCTGGCGACGGCGATCCAGGATCTGGCCGCGCGCGAACGGGCCCCCGTGGCGATGATCGGCGGTGTCTGCCGGACTGGCGGCGTGGGCCAGGGTCGGTCCGAGATCGCGGAACAGGTGCGGGAATGGTGCGCCCGAACCGGCTGGCAGGGGGCGGTCTGGACGGATCTGCGCTCGAACTACACCGAGATGTCGGGGCGAGCGTTCTCCGTTCCCGATGCATTGGCGTATCTTCGGACGTTGACCGGCGACAGCCTGGACGAGGCCGTGCGCTACCTACACCTGGCGCCGCTGACGACGCAGACCCGGCTGCGCGAAGCCTTGCAGAGTGACGACTGGTGGCACGGCCAGGTTCGGCGGCTATTCGGTTGAAGACAGGGTCGGCCCCAGAAGCCCGCGCCCTTGACGCGCCCGCGCCTCCGCCGCACACGGGAACCAAAGGGAGGGAACCAAATGACCCACGAAGAGACCACCGCGCGCGCCCTGCTGTCGCTGCGCGACGGCGCCAAAGCCATTCCGCTGGCCGACTGGCGCAACCAGGGTAATGCCCCGACCTCGATCGCCGGGGGTTACGCGGCGCAGGACGCACTCACCGATATCCTGACGGGCGAGCGGGGCCAGCACCCAATCGGCTATAAGATCGGCGCCACCAATCAGATGGCGCGCGATATGCTGGACGTCAGCGAGCCCTTCTACGGCCGCCTCTACGCCGAACAGGTGGATGGGGGCACCAATCTCACCATCATCGAGGGCGTGCACCTGGTGGCGGAACCCGAAATCGCCGTCGAGTTGAAGCGCGATCTGGACCCGTCGGAGGCACCCTTTGATGCCGAGACCATCGCCCAGGCGACCGGCGCCCTGCTGCCGGCCATCGAGGTGATCGTCAGCTGCCTGGACCCCTGGACCCAGGCGGGCGGGCCCACGATCATCGCCGACAACGGTGCGCACGGGCTGTGGATCCCGGGCCAGCCGGTGACGGACTGGTCAGGCTTTGACCCACTAGACGCGCCCATCGCGGTCAGCATCGATGGCGCAGCCCCCACCATCGGCCGCGGCGGCGCCGTGGACGGGGGCCCATTTGCCGCCACCGCCTGGCTGGCTAACGCGTTGGCCGCCAGGGGCCGGGGCATGGCGAACGGCACGCGGATCTCAACCGGCACGGTCACGCCGCCCATCCCCCTCAAGAAAGGCATGTCGATCCAGGCAGATTATGGCGCGCTGGGCAAAGTCTCGCTGACAATCGCCGGCTGAACCTCGCCCGCAAAAGGTCGCGGGATGCGGAATAGCCCCGCCCGCCCCTTGACGCCACGCCATGGTTCGCGGTCACCTAACGGGTAAGGGAGGCGATAATGGACGAGTTTGATTATGTGATCGTCGGCTGCGGCTCGGCCGGGTGCGTACTGGCCAACCGGCTCAGCGCAGATCAGAATGCAACTGTTTGTGTGCTGGAGGCCGGGGGGCGCGACTGGCACCCCTATATCCACCTGCCCGCAGGGTTCATCAAAACCTATTCCATGGCCTCGGTGAACTGGCTCTACGATATGGAGCCCAGCGAGGGCACCGCCGGGCGCCGGATCGCGGCCCCGCGGGGCAAGACCTTGGGCGGCTCGTCCTCGATCAACGGTCACATCTACAATCGCGGCCAGCGCCAGGACTATGACCACTGGGCGCAGCGCGGCAACCGCGGCTGGGGCTATCACGACGTGCTGCCCTACTTCAAACGCATGGAACGCCGCAAAGGCGGCGAGGACGATTACCGCGGTCGCGACGGCAATCTGGTGGTCAGCGACCCGTCCTGGCGGCACCCGCTGTGCGACGCGTTTATCGAGGGTTGCGTCCAGCAAGGCATCCCCCACAACCCCGACTATAACGGCGCCAGCCAGCTGGGCGTCAGCTACTCGCAACGCACGATCTCGGACGGGCGGCGCATGTCGGCGGCACGCGCCTTCCTGCACCCGGTCCGCTACCGCCAGAACCTGGAGGTGCGCACCCGCGCCCATGCAACCGGCCTGATTTTCGAGGGCAATCGTGCCGTCGGCATCCGCTACCGCCGGGGTGGCCGTCAGGGACCGCAGATCGAAATACGGGCCCGGCGCGAGGTCATCCTATCGGGTGGCGCCTACAATTCCCCGCAACTGCTTGAGCTGTCCGGGGTGGGTGATCCCGAACACCTGCGCTCGGTCGGGATCGAGCCACGCCATACCCTGACCGGCGTCGGCGCCAATCTGCGCGACCACTATGCGCCGCGCTTTACCGCGCGGGTCAAGAACATCGACACGATCAACGAACGTGTGCGCGGCATGGGCCTGGTCAAGGAAGTGGCCGATTGGGCGCTCAACCGCTCAGGCGTGCTCTCCTCCGCGCCGACCATGGTCTACTGCTTCTGGAAGACCGAGGAACATCTGGAAAGCGCGGACATGCAACTGACCTTCACGCCGGCCAGCTATGCCGAGGGGGTGCAGGGCCAGCTGGAGGATACGCCCGGCATGACCTGCGCCCCGTGGCAGCAGCGCCCGGAAAGCTGGGGCTATTGCCGGGTTAAATCCGCCGATCCGTTCGAGGCGCCCGCGATCGATCCCCGCTATCTGTCGGAGGAGATCGACCAGCAGATCGTCGTCAAGGCGATGCGTCTGGCCCGCCGCCTGATGAAGTCGGCAGCCCTGGCGGCCTTCTACGACGGGGAAAGCTATCCGGGCGACGAATACGAGACCGACGAGCAGCTACTGCAGATCGCGCGCGAGCGCGGCACCACTACCTTCCACCCGGCAGGCACCTGCCGGATGGGGCCAGATAGCGATCCAACCGCGGTGGTGGACGATCAGTTGCGGGTACATGGGATGGAGGGGCTGCGGGTCGTCGATGCCTCGGTCATGCCGACGATGCTATCGGCCAATCTGAACGCGGGCACCATGATGATCGCCGACAAGGCGTCGGACATGATCCGGGGCCTGACGCCGCCGGAACCCGCGCAGCTTAAGGCCGAGCCTGCCTGACCGGGCCGCCCAGGGTCACACCCATTATACGGATCGGACTAAGCACCAAAACCAGCCAGCTGCACCGGTGGTATCCCCTCCCCCTTGGGGGGAGGTTTAGGGTGGGGGACCGCCAAGGCGTACTGGCGTTACCGTCGGAAATATCGGCAATTTTAGCTAATTCTTAGGAATTGGTGCGTAGACCCCCTGACCAGCATGCTGTTCCCGGGTCAGAGCCGGGATCGAGGTCTCAACGCCGACGCCGACAGCGGTGTCCGGGATGGCCGGGGCCGATGCCCTGCGCGGAGCCATGCCTAAACAGGGGCACCAAAGTGGATTTGCATCTCCACGCCGCCCGTGGTGGTCCCGCCTTCCCCGGCAAAGGGAAGCGCCGCGGATGCGCCAAATGAGAGCAACTTCGAAGACCGCAAGGTCCAGGCCCGGTCGACCGGGCCACTCCGCACCGAGAGAACAGGTTACAGTCGGCTGCCGCTAACCACCGTCACAGCAGCCAGCCCCTGCATCTTGCGCCGCGGCCGCGCGGCCATTGGCCAGGGCACCGGCGATCACCTCGGACGCCCGCGCGATCCCAGATCCGCCCAACGGCGCATCCATAGAACTCAAAGCCGCCTCCACCGTGCCCAACGTGCCCAGCAACATCGGCGGGTTCAGATGGCCCATGTGCCCGATGCGGAAGGCGCGTCCCTGGAAACCGCCAAGGCCGATGCCCAGCACCAGCCCCGCGCGATGCTCACAGATCTGGCGCAGTGCATCGGCATCAATCCCGCCGGTCAGCACCGTGGTCGTCGAGTCCGAGCGATGCGCCGGATCCTTGATATTGAAGCCGATACCGTTGTCCGTGGACCAGGCGTCCACCGCCGCCCGCACGGCCTTGGCGAAGACCGCATGACGGGCCCAGACATTCTCCAGCCCCTCCTCGAACAGCATGTCCATCGCGGTGCGCATGGCATGGACGTGCTGCACCGGAGCGGTGCCGCAGTATTTGACGTAGTGCGCACCGGGCGTCGACCGGGCCGTCCAGTCCCAGTAGGGCGTGCGCATATCGGACGTGGCGTGCGCCGCCAGCGCCTTGTCCGATGCCCAGACGAAGCCCAGGCCGGGGGGCACCATCAGACCCTTCTGGCTGCCGCCAACGGTGACATCGACGCCCCAGTCGTCCATCTCGTAGGGCACGCAGCCCAGCGAAGCGATGGTGTCCACCATGTAAAGCGCCGGGTGGCCGGCCGCATCAATTGCCTCTCGGATCGCCTTGATGTCGTTCCAAACGCCCGACGCCGTGTCGATCTGGACCAGCAGGATCGCCTTGATCTTGTGCTCGGCATCCTGGCGCAGACGATCCTCGACCACGTCGGGGTCGATCGGCGCCTGCTCGCCGAAATCGATTTGCTCGACCTCTGCCCCCAGCAGCTTGGCCTGGTTGCCCCAGCCCTCGGCAAAGCGGCCGGTGTTCAGCACCAGCACGTGGTCACCGCGGCACAGCGTGTTGGTCAGCGCCATCTCCCAGGCGCCATGCCCGTTCGAGATCGACACGAAGACCTGCCCCTTGGTCCGGGCGATCTTAGGCAGATCGTCGAACACCGATTGCGACATGTCGACCAGCGCGCCCTCGTAGATATTGGGCATCGGGATGTTCATCGCCGACAGCACGCGGTCGGGCATGACGGACGGGCCGGGGATCGACAAAGCCTGGCGGCCGCGATTGAGGTCCATGCAAGGTCTCCGGGAGGTTTTGACTACGGGGCAGGCTAGGCCGACCGCTGCCAGTGTCCAGCCGGAAATCGTGATGCGACCAATCACGTCAGGTTACGACGGACGACTTGGAAAAGGTTACTCGCGCCGCAGCACCGTCTCGGTCAGGAAGCTCTGCATCGCACCGGCGCGGAAGGCACCGGTAATCGCGTCCTGGTCATAGCGCGTCGCCACCCAGTCCCGCAGCGGCATGGCGCCATCCGGCTGATCGGCTTCATAGGCATCGAAGAACGCATCCAGCACCCCGGTCGGCCCCTTGGAAAAGTGGCCATAGCGCAGCGACAACTGCTTGCGGGCCTCGGCGACCGGGCGGCCTTCGTGCAGGGCCAGATACAACGCCGCCATCATCCCCGCCCGATCGGCGCCGGACTTGCAATGGAACAGCACCGGCTTTTCGATCCGGTCGAACAGGGTGATCAGACCCTCGACATCCTCGACCGACGGAATGGCGCGCGACCGCAGGATGAAGGTCTCGAATGCGATCCCGTGACGCTCGCAGGCCTCAACCTCCAGTGGCAGCGAGCCATAGCTCTGCCCCCCGCGCAGGTTGACCACCGTCTTCAGCCCCTGCCGGGCCATGCGTGCAATCTGATAGGGCAGCGGCTGGGCCGACCGCCAGACACCGGGCGCCAGTTCGTGCCGGTTCAGATAGACCATCCGGAAAAACGCGTGATCGGCAAAGATCATGTCCAGCCAGGCCCATAGCCGGTCCCGCGGCGAGCTGAGCTCGCGCCGCCACTTGTCCAGGCGGGCTTGCCGGGCGCTCAGCGCCTCGGGCGTCATTTGTGGATCTGTTGCCATTTCGCGCGCCCCTAACAGACGAATGGGGCCACGACAATCTTACAGATCTTGGCTGACGCGGCAGAATGTTGCGTGGTTCAACCCCGGTGCGCGCGGTGGAAATTTTGCCCTGTGACAGTTTTGTGTCATGCTTACAGTCTGTTAACCATGGCGGCGCAAAGAGGTCTGCATGCCGTTATTGAAATTGCTTCGGGACGCCTTCTTTGCCGGTTTGATCGCCGCGGCCGCGATGACGGCCACCGCCTGGGCAGATGCGGTCGACCATGTGTCCGAACCTGAAGCGCACACCCGGGCCGACTATGCGAATGGCTGCAACCATTACGTGAACCGCGCCCGGTTCAAGGATCGCGGTGCCGATGCCGAGTTTGTGGTGATCCTGGCCGATAGTTGCGAGGCGGCGCTGGCCTCCCTGTCGTCAAAGAACCAGGTCGAGCGGATTCGGGCCAGCATCTTCCTGGCTCGCCTGCGTCAGTTCCGCGACACGATCATCAGCATGAACATGCAGCGGGTATTTGGTGCGGAGTATGGCCCCACGACCCGGATCAAGACGCGGCAATTACACCAAATCCAGGCGTTGTCGCAGATCAGCGCGGCGGGCGAGTATCTGATCGCGCACTCGATGGGTTTGTTGGATGCGCGCGATGCCTGGCTTGACACCGGGCCGGACTTCGCCTCGGCTCCCGAGCGCAAGGGGTGATCGGTGCCCCGGCGGGGGCAATGCCAAACGATGACGACACCCAGAGGATGATCGAGACGATTACTGAGACGATCCGAATCGCCATGTGGTCGGGGCCGCGCAACATCTCGACCGCGATGATGCGCGCCTGGGACGCCAGGGCCGATTGCGCGGTGATCGACGAGCCCTTCTACGGCGCCTACCTGGCACAGACCGGGTTGGACCATCCGATGCGGGCCGAGATCATGGCCGCCCACCCGACCGACTGGGAGGCGATCGCCCGCGATTGCGCCACCACCAGCGCCGCCCCGCTGGTCTACCAAAAGCACATGTGCCAGCACATGGTCCCGGCGGCGCCGCTGGATTGGATGGCTAACTGCCGGCATGCGTTCCTGATCCGCCCACCCGAGGAGGTCGCGGCCTCCTTCACCGTCAAGTGGGATGGGGCCGGGGCGGACGATCTGGGCTTTTGCCGCCAGGCAGAGCTGTTCCAGCATGTCCGCGACCTGACCGGCACGATCCCCCCGGTGATCGAGGCACGCGCGGTGTTGGAGGATCCGAAGGGTATGCTCACGGCGCTCTGCCGCGCACTCGACGTGCCCTTCGATCCTGCCATGCTGTCCTGGGCGCCCGGGCGGCGCGACAGCGACGGGGTCTGGGCCGCCCATTGGTACGCCACGGTCGAGCAATCCACCGGCTTTGGCGCACCCCGGCCACCCGGCGACGTCCCCGAAGGCCTGGAAGGAATGGTGGCTGAATGCCGGCCCTATTACGACCAGTTGGCAGCCTGGCGATTGACCGCAGAGCAGATCTGATCAGCTACGCGATCTCAAGGGGTCTTGCTCATCGGGTCTTGGTTTTGCCACAAATCCTGGCATCCTGTCGGTCAGCAATTGCCAATCGATGCATTTAACGATCGAGGTTTGGGATGTTCTCCGCCGCCTTATGGCAGCACATTTCAGAGTCAGTGTGGGGCGCGCTGACGATGTTGGCGATGATGACGCTGATCTTCACGTGGTTGGCGCTGATCGCACGCGGCAAGGCGGTGTTCCGGGACATGCGCGGCGCCTGGCCCGAAGCGCAGGTGAGCCTAAGCCTGCATTTTTGGAACATCCTGGTGTTCATGCCGCTCTACGTGCCGTCGCTGCTGGCGCTGCAGCACTGGATGAACCTGCAGGGCTATTACTTCCTGCAGCCCAGTGACTGGGCGGCGCTGCCCGAATGGCTGGTGGCCTTGCTGGCGCTGTTCGTGGGCGACTTCATCACCTATGTCCGCCACCGGATCGAGCATTGGTCGTGGCTGTGGCCAATGCACGCGATCCACCACTCGGACACGAACCTGACTTGGGTCACGCTGTTCCGCCAGCATCCGCTGAACGTGGTGACGACCGGCATCTTCGATACGATCCTGCTGACCCTGATGGGTTTCCCCGGCTATGCGCTGGCCTTCATGGCGACGGGCCGGCTGCTCTACGGGGCGCTGGTTCACATGAACTTGCCCTGGACCTATGGGCCGCTGGGCAAAATCCTGGTGTCGCCGGCCATGCACCGCTGGCACCACGTGCGCTCGGGCCCCGGCGTTGGCAATAACTTTGCCACCGTCTTCGCGGTCTTCGATTGGGCGGGCGGCACGCACTACCTGCCCGGTCCGTGCAAGGAGCCGCTGGGGGTCGAGGAAGACATGGGCCGCGGCGTGATGGGCCAGCTGTGGCACCCGATCAAGGTCTGGTCGCGCCGTGTCCAACGGGCGCAAGAGGCGCCCGATACGCCGCGCGCCGTGCCCGCGTCCGAGCAGTCGCCCTAAGACACCAACACACCACATCCGCGGCACCTGACGGAAATTCGTCGTCCCGGCACTGAAACCGCCCCAAACACTCTTGCCAGATCGTGCGATCTGGCTAGCGTCGCCCCCAGCACGAGGGATACTGCCATGGGCCGCTACAACGCACTGCGCGTCTTTATCGAAGGTTTGACCGGCAACAAGGGGTGGGAGCGCGCCTGGCGCGACCCCCAGCCGAAGAAGACCTATGACGTGATCATCATCGGCGGCGGCGGGCATGGCCTGGCCACCGCCTATTACCTGGCCAAGAACCACGGCATCACCAATGTCGCCCTGGTCGAAAAGGGCTGGCTGGGCGGCGGCAATTCGGGGCGCAACACCACGATCGTGCGCTCGAACTACATGATGCCCGGCAATACCGAATTCTACGAGCACTCCCTGAAGATCTGGGAGAACCTGAGCCACGATCTGAACTACAACGTGATGTTCAGCCAGCGGGCCCATGTCAGCCTGATCTTCTCGCCGTCGCACCGGGATTCGGGGCTGCGCCAGTACAACATCATGCGCTCGAACGGGATCGACGGCGAGTGGTGGGATCTGGACAAGCTGAAACGCGAGATCCCCTATCTGAACTACGGCCCCGATGCGCGCTTCCCAATCGAAGGCGCCTTCATCCAGCCGCGCGCCGGGACCGCCCGTCACGACGCGGTGAACTGGGGCTTTGCCCGCGCGGCGGACCAGTTGGGCGTCGACCTGATCCAGAACTGCGAAGTGTTGGACTTCATCAAGGAGGACGGTGGCGTCGTCGGCGTCAAGACCAGCAAGGGCGAGATCCGCGCGCCGAAGATCGGCATGGCTGTGGCGGGCTCGACCTCGTTGCTGGCGCACAAGGCGGGCCTGGGCAAACTGCCCATCGAAAGCCACAAGCTGCAGGCCTTCGTCTCGGAGCCCATCAAGCCGCTGATCAACCACGTTATCGTCTACGGCTATGGCCACGGGCACTATTACATCAGCCAATCGGACAAGGGCGGGCTGGTCTTCGGCGGCGACCTGGATTTCTACAATTCGTATGCCCAGAAGGGGAACCTGCCGATCTATCAGGACGTGATGGGCTGCACGATGAACATCGTGCCCATGGTCGGCCGGGTGAAGATACTGCGCCAATGGGCAGGCATCATGGACATGTCCATGGACGGCTCACCCTTCATCACCAAGACCGAGGTGCCGGGCCTCTATCTGAACGCGGGCTGGTGCTATGGCGGGTTCAAGGCGATCCCCGGCTCGGGCTGGTGCTTCGCGCACACGATCGCCAAGGACGAGCCGCATACGGCCAACAAGCTGCTGACCCTGGATCGCTATGCCAAGGGCCGCCAAATCGACGAGTCCGGAGGCGGCCCCGTGCCGAAGCACCATTGATCGAGGTTGTCCCTGGCGGGGCGGCGGATCGGGCGGCGGTGGCAGGGTTCATCGGCCAGCTCTACGCCGCGCACGATCACCCATGGGATCAGGATGCGCTGCTGGTGCGCGCCGATGAGATGATCGCGGCCAACGCCATCTACTTTCTGCACCGGGATGGCGAAACCATCGGCTACGCAGCGCTGAAGGAGATGGGCGACCACATGTTCATCCGCCATTTCGTGATCGACGCAGGGATGCGGCGCGAAGGTGTCGGCTCGCAGGCATTCCGGGCCCTGGAAGCCGCCTGTTTCCCCGACCGGCAAGTGCGCCTGGACGCCTCGCATAAGATCGAGCGGCCGCGCGCGTTCTGGGAAGCCCAGGGCTTCCAGGTCATGGGCTATACGATGCGCCGCGACGAGGCACACGCGTCATGACAGAGGAAACCGCGCTGGCAACCGCGCTGAAAACCAATCTGGGCGCCCTGCCCAACCTGGTCGAAAGCCAGGGCAACACGCTGCGCCGCTTTGGCGGGGAAAGCGTGATGATGCAGGAAGCTGTGATGCAGAAGGGCACGACCTTCGAGCCGCACCAGCACCATAACGAACAGCTGGTCCTGGTTTTGGAAGGGCGGCTGCGCCTGGATGTTGGGCCGGATAGCACGCCCGTCACGCTGAGCGCTGGGGACCTGTACCTGTTGCCGCCGCACACGCTGCACGGCGGCGAAGCGCTGGAGAAGACGCGCCTGATCGACGCCTTCAGCCCGCCGCGTACCACCGTCCTGGGTGAGGAGGAGCCCGAATGATCCGCATCAACTGCCCGTTCCTGGGGCTGCGTGACCAGACCGAGTTCACCTACGAGGGCGATGCAACGGTGAAGTACCCCGCGCTCGACGCGTCTGAGGACGACTGGTTCGAGGCCGTCTTTCTGCGCGACAACCCGCGCGGCAAACACCGCGAGTACTGGCGCCATGTCAGCGGCCTCTACTTCGAGGTCGAGCGCGATACCCTCACCCACGAGATCACGGACGTGCAATTGGCCCATCCCGGCATGCGGGAGGCGGCGAAATGACCGGTTACCGGCTTCCCCAGGGCGGGCGCATCAATCGCGAACGCTCGGTCAACTTCTTCTGGGACGGCACCCGGCATGTGGGCTGTCAGGGGGACACCGTTGCCTCTGCCCTGATGGCGCATGGCGAGCGCATCGTCGGGCGCGGCTTCAAGTATCACCGCCCCCGTGGGATCATGTCGGCCGGGGTCGAGGAAGGCGGCGCCATCGTCTCGACCGGCCGCGGGCCCGAGCGCGTGACCAACGTCAAGGCGCCCATGGCCGAAATCCGCGAGGGGCTGGAGGTCTTTGGCCAGAACGCCTTCCCCTCGGTGCGTTATGACCTGGGCGAGGTGAACAACCTGCTCGGCCGCTTCTTCTCGGCCGGGTTCTACTACAAGACGTTCTTCGGCATGCTGGGCCGCGGCACCTGGGAATGGATGCAGTTCGAAAAGGTCATCCGCCGCGCCGCCGGGATGGGACGCGCCAGCGACAAGCCTGACCCCGACCACTATGAATGCGTCCACGACCATTGCGACGTGCTGGTCATCGGCTCGGGCCCCGCGGGTCTGGCCGCAGCCGAAGCCGCCATCGCCGCTGGCATGGACGTCATCCTGGCCGAACAGGATTTTAAGCTGGGCGGCGCCCTGCTGACCGGCATGGCGGGCGACACGGTCGAGGGCCAGGTCGCCGACGCCTGGCTGGATGCCAAGATCAACGACCTGGACGGCAAGGGCCGCATTTGGCGCCGGACCACGGCCTTCGGCCTCTACGATCATGGGGTCGTCGGCCTGTTAGAGCGCGTGACCGACCACCTGGCCGATAAGAACAGCCTGCCGCGCGAGCGCCTGCGCATCGTGCGGCCGGGCCGGATCGTCATGGCCACGGGCGCCGTGGAACGTCCCATCGCCTTCGGTGGCAACGATCGCCCGGGCGTCATGGGGGCCGCCGCCGCGGCCGCCTATGTACACCGCTTTGCCGTCGCGCCCGCCCGCGACGTGATCATCGCCACCAACAACGACAGCGGCTACCGCTCGGCCGAGATCCTGGGCCGCGCCGGGCTGCGCACCATCCTGCTGGACGCGCGCGACACCGCACCGGAGGCAGGCAAGGCCGCCGCCGAAGCGGTCGGCGTCGACGTGCGTCCGGGCTTTGTGCCCGTCGAGGCGCAGGGCAGCCGCGGCGTCCACTCGCTGGATTACGGGCTGTGGGACGGCCACAACGCTCACTCCACCCGCCGGCGCGGCATCGACGTGGTGGCTGTCTCCGGTGGCTGGACCCCGGTGATGCACCTGATCAGCCACAAGGGGATCAAGCCCGGCTGGAACCAGGAGCTGACCTCCTTCGTGGTTGAGGATACCGGCCAGGAACCCGTCGAAATTGCGGGCGCCGCCGCCGGCCAGTTCGACACCCAGGCCGCGATCGAGGCCGGCGCCATTGCGGGCGACAACGCCGCGCGCAACCTGACCGGCAAACGCCGCCGCAAGGAGCGCGGCCCCGTCACAGGCTGGGACCAACCGATCGAGCCGGTCTGGGAGGTCAAGCTACAGGACCGCAAGCTCAAGTCCTTCGTCGACCCCCAGCACGACGTCACCACCGAAGATATCCGCCAGGCGCACCGCGAAGGCTATATCTCGGTCGAGCACATGAAGCGCTACACCACGCTGGGCATGGCCACCGATCAGGGCAAGATGGGCAACATCATCGGCCTGGCCCTGATGGCCGAGGCGGCGGGCCAGTCGATCCCCGAGACCGGGACCACGACCTTCCGCCCGCCCTATACGCCGATCTCGATCGGGGCTGTGGCGGCCGACCAACGCGGCAAGCACTGGCGCCCAACCCGGCACACGCCGATGCGCGCCGAGCACGAGCGCCTGGGCGTCGAGTTTGTCGATGCGGGCTTCTGGAAGCGGTCCTGGTACTATCCGCGCGAGGGCGAAGACATGGCCAAGGCCGCGATGCGCGAGGCGACCACCGTGCGCAGCGGCGTCGGCGTCGTCGACGTCTCGACGCTGGGCAAGATCATGGTCCAGGGCCCGGACGCGGCCGAGTTCCTGAACCGGGTCTACTCGAACCCCTTCGCCAAACTGCCGGTGGGCAAGGCCCGCTATGGTCTGATGCTGCGCGATGACGGCATCGTCTTTGACGACGGCACGACCTGGCGGCTGAGCGAGACGGACTTTTTCATGACCACCACCACGGCCAATGCCGGGCCGGTGATGGTGCACCTGAACAACCTGCTGCAGACCCGCTGGACCGACCTGAAGGTGCACTTCACCTCGGTCTCGGACCATTGGGGCGGCGTGGCGGTCGCGGGGCCAGATGCGCGCGAGGTGTTGAAATCGGCCTCGCCCGACATCGATTTCTCGAACAGCGCGTTCCCCTTCATGGGCGTGCGCCAGGGGCACATTCAGGCGGGCAATCAGAAGATCCCTGTAATGGCCGCGCGGCTGTCGTTCAGTGGCGAGCAGGCCTGGGAGATCATGGCCCCCGCCGATTACTGCGCCGCGATGTTCCGCACGATCGAGCGCCATGTCAGCGAGGCCGGCGGCGCCCCCTACGGCCTGGAGGCGATGGACTGCCTGCGCGTCGAGAAAGGCCATGTGACCGGGCGCGAACTGGACGGGCGCACGACGGCGCACGATGCCGGCCTGGGTTGGATGTTCTCGGAGAAGAAGCCCTATATCGGCCGCGTCCTGGCGGGGCGCGAGGATCTGGTGCGTACCGATCGCCCACAACTAGTGGGCCTGATCCCGGTCGAGGACGGCAAGACATTTCGCGCGGGCTCGATCCTGTTCCCGGAAGGCGAGGCTCAAGGCCATGGCCTGGGCCATGTCAGCTCGGTGGCGGACAGCCCCACGCTGAAGTCCTGGATCGGGCTGGGCCTGATCGAGGGCGGGCTTAGCCACTGGGGCGACAAGACGGTGATGGCGCGTAACCCGGTCGACGGCGTCGACGTGCGGGTCAAGGTCGTCTCGCCGCATATGTACGATCCGGACGGAGGGCGGATGCATGGTTGAGCGATCTTCCCCGTTCGCGGCCACGGTGCAGGGCCGGGCCGACGGCGTGACGCTGGCCCCGATGGCGCGCGGCTCGCTGTGGCAGGTGGCGGCCTGGGGCGACACCTACGCCGAGGTCGAGGCCGCCCTGGCCAAGGCCTGCGGCTGCGAGGCCCCGGCGCCGAACCTGGCCGTGGCGACCAAGGACGGCGGGCAGCTGATCCGGACGGAACCGCTCAAATGGTGGGTCCTGGGCGCGGACGGCGCCGATTGCCCCCTGCAGCCGGACCCTGCGGATGGGGCCTGGCTGGACCTGGGCCACGATCAGGCGGGCGTGACCCTGTCGGGCCCCAATGCGGCAGAACTGCTGAAGCGCATGGTGTCAATCGACGTGCGGGAGGCCGCCTTCCCCAACGGGGCGTTCGCCACGACGGACATGCACCACATGATCACCCGCGTGCTGCGGCTGGACGCCGATGGGCCCTGCTATCACGTGATGGTCATGCGCTCCTATGCCGATGTGCTGCGCGAGGTGGCCAGCCACCATCTGGCGCACTTCGGCTGAGCATTCGGGGCGCGGGGCCTCAGAGATCAGAGTATCCCGTGACGACCCCTGGGGCATGGTCAGCCTGAACCGGCTGCGCCTGGGTGTGGTGCTTGAACTCGTAGCCGACGCGGCCGTCCTCGCTCCAGCAGCAGACGATCAGCCCGTGGCGCACCCGTTCACGGCCCAGCAGAATCTCGGCAAAGCCCCGCATGGGGGGCGGCGTATCAGCCGCGATGACAAAACCATTGGCCGTGAAATCCAGGATCCGATGCTCGGCATCTTCGGTGCGAACCCAGTATCCCGCGCGCACGCGGTCTTCCTGAACCGCCGACGCGAAGTCGTACGGAGGCATGTCCATCGGTGTCCCCTCCCGACTGGCTTGAATGCTCGTGCGATCATCCACGCTGGCCGTGATTTTATGGTTAAGCGCCGATTCTACGGCTTGCGGTGGGCAGACCCTAATTCCACCTAGCGGAAAGTCCAGACCTGAATTGGGGCGTCCAGTCCGCGGACATCGTGGGCGCCGCTGTCCTCAAACCCTTGAAACAACTTGTTTTCCGGCTCTTGGGCGCGGGCGCGATCCATCAGGTCCTGGCTGGCGACGATGCGCACATCCAGCCGGCGGGTCATCGCCTCCAGCCGGTTGGCGACATTCACTGTGTTGCCGATCACCGCGAATTCCAGCCGGTTTGCACCGATATCGCCCAGAACCACCTGACCCACATGCACGCCAAAGCTGGCCCGCATGGCAACCGAGCCGCGGGCCACGCGTTCGGCGTTCCAGGCATCGACCCGGTCGGCCATCGACCGCGCACAGGCCAGCGCGTCCGCGGCATCGCGCGGGCCCGTGGTGGGCGTACCGAAGGTGGCCATCAGCCCGTCGCCCAGATACTTGTCCAGCGTGCCGTAGTGGCGAAACACCTCTGCCTCCATCAGCGCATGGAAATCGCGAAGGGTGTCGATCACCCGCTCCGGCGGACGGGAGGCCGCATAGGTCGTGAAGCCCACGATATCGACGAACAGTACCGCGACCTCCTGCCCGCGCACCTGGCGCAGCGGCTCGTCGTTTACCGACAGCCGCTCGACCACATTGGGCGAGAAGTAGCGCGACAGGTTGGCCCGCGCGCGCTCGGCCGACGCTTGGTCCAGCACCAGATTATAAAGCCGCCGGACCGACACGGTAAGGATCGCGGCGCACATCATGAAGACGATGATCTCCTGGACGCGTTGGTCCCAAACGATCCGGCTTGGGTCCATGAACTCGGCGAGCAGTGGCGCATCGGCATAGAGCGCCTGGGTAGCCTGGCGGATCTCCGGATAGTCGCCCGCTGTCAGCCAAATGCCGATGGCCGCGACCGCCCACAGCGCCGAGGTCCAGATCCCCACGGCAAAGATCGTGCGCCAGGAATAGGTCAGCGTCGCCGTCGCCAGGATCACGAAGAAGTATTTGTGGATGGCGAACTGATAGTGGAACGGCGCCGGATAGTCCTGAGTGGCGAACGGGTTCGGCACCGCCGCAATCAGGGTCATCAGCGCCAGGTCGCAGAACAACAGCACCAGTTCGGCGCGCGAGAGCCCGACCCGGCCCACCCGGCGCTGTGCGAAGCCGAGGAGGATGAACAGGCCGATCAGGACCAAGTAGTAGAGAACCTCGGGCCAGGGGGTCAGCACGCTGACGGTGGCCGCGATAATCAGCATGGCGATCGTGCGCGTGCGCACGGCCAGCTCCAACCCCTCGCGTTTGTGGCGGGCCAGCGCCTCTTCGGCGTATCGGTTTGCGGGGACGCCCGCGCTATCGCGGCTGATGCCGGGGGGATCGGAGCGAAAGAAGGCGGAGAAGCTGAGTTCGGCCATCTGAAATCCTGCGCTGACGGCGTGTCGCCGTCTCAGATGGATAAACCGCGCTGGCAGGGGCTGCAAATGCCGGGCGAACCAGACCCAGCCGGACTAGAACCAGTCGGAGATACGCGGCCGAAGTTGGAGTGACCCGGCTAGAACCACTGCCCGGGCTCAATCATCCCCAGCTCCAGCAACTGGCCGGAATGCCAATCGAATCGGCGCGATCCCTGCCAGGTCACCCGGCTGCGGGCATCGCCAAAGTCCGGATGCGCCATCACACGGTAGGCACGGCGCAAGCTCATCAGCGCGCCGGTCGGGCTGTTGTGCCAGGGGCAGGCGACCGCAGCATAATCCGGGTCCAGAAACCGGAAATCACGGCCCATGTGCACGCCCTTGGACGCCCGGAACAGCGAGGCGCGGCCGATCTGCGACATCTCCGGCGGGGCAAACTCTTGGAAGCGCCAACCCAGCCCGCCATAGACGGTCAGCTGCTGATTGCCTTCGGGAAACGCATGATAACCCGAAACGTCGAAGGACAGCCCCGCCTCTTCCGGCGGCACCTGACCATCCGGCAATTCGTAGCTGTAGAGATCCAGCGCATAGGTGTAGAGCGCGGGGCGGCGTTCGTCCGACAGGAAGGTGGTCAGATCGGCCAGCCGTCGCGTCTCGCAGAACGGGAAGAAGAAAAACTCGGCATTCCAGTGCCACAGGATCCAGCGTCCGTCCAAAGCGTCGATCAAGCGGTTCAGCTGCGCAACCGTTTCACGGCCCCGCCCGATATCGCTGATCTGAAAGGTGGGGCACGCGGCGCGGGGCAATGGCCCGGTTTCCCCCAAGATCAGCACCGACGCGGCGCCCAGCGAAGCCAGGCGTTGCAGGGAAGCCGCCGCGTAAAGGCCCGATTCGCACAGCAAAATGCCCACCGCACCCGCCGGTAGCGTGTTCCTGGCCGCCAGGAAATCGTCAAGGGTGTCAAAACCAAGATCAGCATCGGGCGCGCGCATGGGCAGTCGTTAACCCAGCTATGGTAACCGTCCGCTTAAGAACGTTGCACGAACAAAACCGTGGATGGCGTCCCGAAGCGACTTGCCAAAGCGACTTGCCAGGGCGCCGCGCGGCATTCGCTTGCCCGTCCGGAAAACGCAGATTATGTACAGTCGCCATGGAACAGGTACTCCAACAGCCCAGTGATCTGGCCGACCGGCATCGTCTGCCGTGGCGGTTCCAGCGGGCTTTGTTGGGGCCGGTCAGGGCCGCGTGACGGGCACCCCGCCCCTCAAACAGCCCGCAAACCCCGTGAGAACAGACCGATGACCCAGACTCCAAAGACGCTGTACGACAAAATTTGGGACGCCCACGTAGTCGAGGAATCCGACGACGGCACGTGTCTGCTGTATATCGACCGGCACCTGGTGCACGAGGTGACCAGCCCGCAGGCCTTCGAAGGCTTGCGCATGGCCGGGCGCAAGGTGCGCGCACCCGAGGCGACGATCGCCACGCCCGACCACAACGTGGCCACCACGCTGGACCGCGCGGAAGGCATCAAGGAAGAGGAAAGCCGCATCCAGGTGGAGGCGCTGCGCAAAAACTGCGTTGATTTCGGGGTCGAGCTGTTCGACGTGGACGATGTGCGCCAGGGGATCGTCCACATCGTGGGGCCGGAGCAGGGCCTGACCCAGCCGGGCATGACCATCGTCTGCGGCGACAGCCACACGGCGACACATGGCGCGTTCGGCGCGCTGGCCCATGGCATCGGCACGTCGGAGGTCGAGCACGTTCTGGCAACCCAAACGCTGGTTCAAAAGAAGTCCAAGAACATGAAGGTCGAAGTCCGCGGCAGCCTGCCTCCGGGCGTTACCGCCAAAGACATCACCCTGACCGTGATCGGCAAGACCGGCACCGCAGGCGGCACCGGCCACGTGATCGAGTACATGGGCGAGGCAATGCGCAGCCTAAGCATGGAAGGCCGCATGACGGTCTGCAACATGGCAATCGAAGG
Source organism: Pseudomonadota bacterium (assembly GCA_039026375.1). Taxonomy (GTDB): domain Bacteria; phylum Pseudomonadota; class Alphaproteobacteria; order Rhodobacterales; family Rhodobacteraceae; genus Thermohalobaculum. Next base: position 14,109 of record JBCCML010000048.1, on the reverse strand, counting down.
CGGCGCGCGGGCGGGGCTGGTCGCCCCGGACGAGACGACGTTCGACTATCTGAAGGGCCGACCGCGGGCGCCAAAACCAGAGCATTGGGACATGGCGGTGGACTATTGGCGCACGCTCTACACCGACGAGGGCGCGCACTTTGACAAGGTGATCTCGTTCGAAGGCTCTGAGATCGCGCCGGTGGTGACCTGGGGCACCTCGCCCGAGGACGTGCTGCCGATCACCGACCGGGTCCCCGCGCCCGAGGATTTCGGCGACGAGGGCAAGGCCAATGCCGCCCGCCGCTCGTTGGAGTATATGGGTCTGATGCCGGGAACGCCGCTGAGGGATATCGAGATCGATACGGTCTTTATCGGCTCCTGCACCAATGGCCGGATCGAGGACCTGCGCGAGGTGGCCAAGGTGATGGAAGGCCGCCGGGTGAAGGACGGCATTCGGGCGATGATCGTGCCGGGCTCGGGCCTGGTGCGCGCGCAGGCCGAGAGCGAGGGCATTCTGCAAAAGCTGACCGAGGCGGGCTTCGACTTCCGGCTGGCGGGCTGCTCGATGTGTCTGGGTATGAACCCGGATCAACTGGTGTCGGGTGAGCGCTGTGCGTCCACCTCGAACCGGAACTTTATGGGCCGACAGGGCCCGGGTGGCCGCACCCATCTGGTCAGCCCCGCTATGGCGGCGGCAGCGGCGGTGACGGGGCGGCTGACCGACGTAAGAGAGCTCGGCTAACGGGCTGAACTAAGCGGAATCCCGGCCCGCAAGCGGTCCGAGATACGCGATACCTGGCGTGCTCCGGCTTCGCCGTGCGCGCGCCGCGGGCGCTCAGTGGCAAGCTGTGCGCCAGGATGGGGCGCATGCGATTTCTGCCGAAGATCTTTCGGGCGGCTGTGAAGACCGGGGATCTGTGCCTGCGGGGTCCGAACGGTTTTGAAGAACGCTACGGGGACTGGGAAGCACCCCACGTGACGGTGCGCATCACCGATGCCAGCCTGGATTGGAAAATCTTCCTGAACCCGGAATTGAAGGCGGCCGAGGCCTATATGGACGGTGGTCTGGTGGTCGAAGAAGGCGCAATCCACGACTTCATCGCGCTGTTCTTCCACAACAAAAAGCACTTCGATCTGACGCCGAACCAGATCTTTTGGCGGGGGTTGGCGCGGCGCCTGCGACGGGTGATGCAGCACAACCCGCTGACCCGTGCGCGGCGCAATGCAGCCCACCACTATGATCTGGGCAATGCGTTCTACCGGCTGTGGCTAGACCGAGACATGCAGTATTCCTGCGGATACTGGGAAGATGGCATCACCTCGCTGGAGGCGGCTCAAACCGCCAAGAAACGCCATATCGCGGCAAAGCTCGCGTTGCGGCCGGGCGACCGGGTGCTGGACATCGGTTGCGGCTGGGGCGGCATGGCGCTCTATCTGGCCAGCGTGGCGGAGGTGCACGTCACCGGAGTGACGCTATCCCAGCAGCAATTGGCCGTCGCGCAGCGCCGTGCGCAGATCCTGGGGCTCCAAGACCGCGTCGACTTTCGCCTGCAGGACTACCGCGATGTGCCGGAGACATTCGATCGGGTGGTCTCGGTCGGCATGGCCGAGCATGTTGGTGCCCCGCACCTGACGGAGTACTTCCTGGGTGTGCGCGACCGTCTGGGGCCGGACGGCGTGGCCCTGATCCACGCAATCTCGTCGAAGGCCCCCCCGGGCGTCACCGGCCCCTTCATCCGCAAGTACATTTTCCCAGGCGGCTACGCGCCGTCCTTGTCCGAGACATTCGAGGCAATCGAGAAATCGGGGCTATGGACACTGGACTGCGAAATCTGGCGCGTGCACTACGCGCGCACCCTCGCTGCCTGGCGCGCCCGCTTCAATTCTATCCGGGACCAGGCGGAACAGATGTATGACCCCCGCTTCGCGCGCATGTGGGACATCTATCTCTCCTCCTGCGAATGCGTCTTCAGCCACGGCGCCAGCATGGTCTTCCAGATCCAGCTGGGCCGGGAACGCGACCTGGTGCCCCTAACCCGCGACTACATCGCCAGGGCCAAAACCATGCTGGCAGAGCGCGAGGCCGGCGTCATCGACGCCCTCACGCAATCCGCCCAAACTGCGCTCGACGGCTAAGCCGGGCGCCAACGGCGCGCGCACGGCGAAGCCGGAGCACGCCAAGCATCTTGTATCTCAGGCCATCAGGCCTGGGATTCCGTTTGCTCCGTTGCCCCCTCGCCCGATCCCGCTGGGCCATCACCAACCAACCTGGGCGGCAAGCGCCCCGCGACCAGCACATTCAGGCCACAGATCACCAGCACCGAGACCGCCATCCAAAGCGTCTGCACCCCGAAATCGACCCCCAGATCGATCAATAGACCGGTCACCCCAGGCCCCACAGCCGAGCCGACCACCATCGCCGCGGTGGCCATCGCCTTCACCGCGCCGATGTTCCGGGTGCCATAAATCTCCGCCCAGTAAGCGCCCCACATGGCGTGCGCGATCCCCGTCGTCAACCCGCACAACGACAGCGCCAAGAACCAGGACCATAGCCCCGCGAACGGCCCCACCATGGCGACCCCGGCCCCCAGGGGCAGCAGAAAGATCGGCAGCATCCGATCCGGCCCAAACCGGTCGACCAGCCACCCGGCGATCAGTGCCACCATCACCGTCGTCCCGGCATAGAACGGATAGGCCCCGGTCATTGCGACTTTGTCCCAGCCCATGGTCTCGGCGATGTGGGCCACCTGAAAGAAGATCACCGTCCCGATAAAGCTGTTCGCGATCACCGCCGGCATCAGCATCCAAAAGAGCGTGTGGCGCGCAACATCGCGCCGCGACCAGTGCCGCCCGTCGCGCCCTGCCGACAGATCTGCCTCGGCCACACCTTGCGGGCTGCGCTCGTCCCGGCTCAGCCAGGCGATCATTGGCAGGAACCCCACCACCAGGACCACGGCCACCACCAGCCAGACAGTGCGCCAGCCGATCAGCGGCTCGGCCAGGGCTGCCGCGCGCGGCAGCACAGCCTCGCCTAGCGAATAGCCCAGCCCTGCGATTGCTACGGCCCGCGCCCGGTGCGCCCGGAACCAGCGCGCCATGGCGGTCACGCCCAGATGGCTGATCATGCCCTGACCGCAAAACCGCAGCCCAAAGATCAGGAAAACCAGCACCAGCGGGCTTTCGTTCAGCGCCATGCCCACGGCGATCGCCGCATAGGCCAGGCAGATTAGCGCCGCCAGGCGCGCCACCCGGATCCGGTCGGCCAGCTTGCCCGCGAACAACAGCGCGACCGCCGAGGACAGCGTCGCCGCCGTGTAGATTGCGCCCCATTCCCCGTGGCTCAGGCCGTAATCGGCCATGATCCGATCCGCAAAGATCGAGATGAAATACGTCTGCCCAAACGACGAGCCCAGGGTCAGCACGACACCCGCGCTCAGCCAGCGGGCGTTCTCGCGAAGAAAGGACCGGGCCATTCCCGTCGATAGGCCAGCCGCCCCGGCGCCGCCAGCGAAATTCCAGACAGCGCTCAGCCAGCCAGCGCTCAAGCCCACACCGCGCCACACTTGCCTTACCCACCACTCGTCGCACACGGTGAGGCCCTGGCCAGCCCAGGCCCGTGCCCGCTCCAGCGCGGCTATGGGTGGGAAGACACGAGGGGGACCCATGTCGTCATCGCAATCAACGAAAACTGGCCGCCCAGCGCCATCGCACGGGTTCGACACCGCCGAGTTCGCCAGCCGTACGGATCGCGCTCAGGCGCTGATGAGCGATCACGCGCTGGACGCCCTGCTGGTGACCACGCCCCAGAACGTGCGCTACGTCTCGGGCTTCGACAGCCAGTTCTGGGAAAGCCCCACGCGCCCCTGGTTCGTGCTGGTGCCGCGTACCGGGCGCCCGGTGGCCATCATCCCCGAAATCGGCGCCCCGGCCATGGCCTGCACCTGGGTCGAGGATATCCGCACCTGGCCCGCCCCCGTACCGGACGACGACGGTGTCTCGCTGCTGGCCGCCGCCATCGACGACCTGCCAAAGCGCTTCGGCCGCGTCGGCATGGAGCTCGGCCGCGAGATGTCATTGCGCATGCCGGTCACCGACTTCCTGGCGCTCCGCGACCGCGTGGGCACGGAGCTTGCCGATGGCAGCCCCTGCCTCTGGGACATCCGCATGGTCAAAACCCCGGCCGAGATCACGCGCATCGCCGATATCTGCGCCATTGCCAGCGACGCCTACGGGGCGTTGCCCGACTGGGCTCGGTCGGGCATGACCGACCGTCAGGTCTCAGCGCGGCTGCGCCAGGACATCCTGGCCCGTGGTGCCGATAACGTGCCGTTCCTGCCGGCGATCTCGGGCCCCGGCGGGGTCGACCAGATCGTCTGCGGCCCGGGCGACCGTGAACTGACCCCGGGCGACATTCTTTTCATCGACACCGGCAGCACCTTCGACGGCTATTTCTGCGACTTCGACCGCCAGTACGCGGTGGGTCCGCCATCCGACGCCGTGGCCCGCGCACACGAAACCCTGTGGCAAGCCACCGAGGCAGGCCTGCAGGCCGCCCGCCCCGGCGCGCTGACCGATGACCTCTACCACGCCATGGCGCGCATACTGGAAGAGGCCGGCGCCCCCGGCGGCAATGTCGGGCGGCTCGGCCACGGGCTGGGCCTGCAACTGACCGAGCCCCCCTCTCACCGGCCGGGCGATGGCACGACCCTTGCCGAGGGCATGGTCCTGACCATCGAGCCCGGCATGGAATATGCCCCCGGTAAAATGCTGGTCCACGAGGAGAACATCGTCCTCACCGCAGACGGCGCCCAACTGCTGACAACCCGCGCCCCGCGGGAGCTGCCCATCCTCTCCTGACACCAGGTACGAGGCTGGCCGGGGCGCCGCCGCGGGTGGGTGGGCCGCGCTGACGCCCGTCCCTTCTGCGGTATCAGCCTGGGAGCGGCGGCGCCCCTACCCCCAATCCCGGCTTCCCTTGCACCGGGACCGCCTGCATGCTTTACACAGCGCCAAACACGACAACTACCGCCACAGCCGAGGTTCAGCCATGGAAAAGTTCACCACCCTGACCGGGGTCGCGGCACCCTTGGACATGATCAACGTCGACACCGACATGATCATCCCAAAGCAGTTCCTGAAAACCATCAAGCGCTCCGGCCTGGGCAAGCACGCCTTCTCGGAAATGCGCTACCTGCCCGATGGCTCGGAAAACCCCGATTTCGTCCTGAACAAGCCCGCCTACCGCGAAGCCAAGATCATCGTGGCCGGCGACAACTTTGGCTGCGGCTCATCGCGCGAGCACGCCCCCTGGGCGATCCTGGACCAGGGCATTCGTTGCGTCATCTCGACCAGCTTCGCCGACATCTTCTTCAATAACTGCTTCAAGAACGGCATCTTGCCCATCGTGGTGACGCCCGAACAGCTGGAGCAGCTGATGGACGATGCGGGCCGCGGCGCCAACGCCACCCTGACTGTTGATCTCGCGGAACAGACCATCGCCCGGCCCGACGGCGAGGAGATCCACTTCAACGTCGATCCCAACCGCAAGCACGCGCTGTTGAACGGCCTGGATGAGATCGGCGAAAGCCTGCAATCCAGCGACGCGATCTCGAACTATGAGCAGAAACGCGACGCCGCCCGGCCCTGGCTGAACGCCGCAAACGGGTGAGCATGGGGGCCCGGCTCGGCGCGCTTTGCCTGGCCGGTGCTTTGATGTCTATGCCCGCGCCCGGCCAGACGCTCGATCTCGACCGGGCAGACGGCGCGCTCCGCGTCGCCACCTTCAATGCCAGTCTGGTGCGCAAGGGCGCAGGCGTCCTGATCGCCGACATCGACAAGGCCGACCGCCAGATCCTGACCGTGGCCGAGATTGTGCTGCATGTCCGCCCGGACATCCTGCTGATCAACGAAATCGACTTTGACCCCCAGGGCCTGGCGCTCAACCGCTTTGCCGACCTACTGGCCGCCGGCACGGGCGATCTGCCGGGACTGGATTACCCCCACCGCTACACCGCGCCCTCGAACACCGGTGTGCCCTCGGGCTTCGATCTGGACGGTGACGGCCGGGTCGCCGATGCCCGCGACGCGCTGGGCTATGGCCGCTTTCCCGGCCAGTACGGCATGGCCGTGCTCAGCCGCCATCCGATCGGCCCGGTCCGCACCTTTCGCAACCTGAAATGGGCCGCCATCCCCTGGGCTCAGGCGCCCCAGAACCCCGACGGCACGCCCTTCTATGCCGATGCCGCCTGGGCGGCCCTGCCCCTCAGCTCAAAGAGCCATTGGGATGTCGCGGTGACCCTGCCGGACGGCAGGGCGCTGCACCTTCTGGCCAGCCACCCCACGCCGCCGGTCTTCGACGGGCCGGAAAACCGCAACGGCCTGCGTAACGCGGCCGAAGTCCGGTTCTGGATCGACTATCTCTCGGGCGCCGATTGGATGGTCGACGATGCCGGGCAAGCGGGCGGCCTTGGGGCCGGCGCCGTGGCAATCGTCATGGGCGACCTGAACGCCGACCCGCTGAAGGGCGACGGCGATCAGGCCACCATCACGGCACTGATCAGCCATCCCCGCCTGCAGGACCCCCGCCCTGAAAGTCCGGGCGCCGCCGCCGCGGGCGATGCCGCCAACACCGCAGATTGGCCCGAGGAAGACGGCCCCGGCGATCTGCGCGTCGACTATGTGCTGCCCGATGCGCGGCTGGTGGTGTTAGGCTCCGGTGTCTTCTGGCCGGCACCCGATGATCCGCTGGCCCGGCTGACCGCCCAGCGCGGCAAACGGCCGGCCAGCTCGGACCACCGGCTGGTTTGGGTGGACGTGGACATGAACGCGGACATGAACGCGGACAGCGACCCGGGCGGGAAAACAGACGGGAAATCAGACGGGAAATCAGACGGAGAGCGGCCATGAGCGCCCTGCTGGAGACCGAAATCTACGAACTGGTCGACGCCCGGCACGGCCGCTTTCTGGCCAATCCCCACGATGCCTATATCGGCAAATCGATCATCACCTATGGCGAGTTCTCGGAAGGCGAATGGCAGCTGTTCGCCAACATATTGCAGCCGGGCATGGTGGTGATCGAGGCAGGGGCCAATATGGGCGCGCATACGGTTCCCCTTGCCAAGCACCTGGGCCTAAGCGGGCTGGTCTATGCCTTCGAGCCACAGCTGGCGATCTTCCAGCAGCTCTGCGCCAATCTGGCGCTGAACGATCTGCTGAATGTGGTGGCCTTCAACGCGGGCGCAGGCGAGACCTCGGACTGGATGTCGATCGTGCGTCCCCATCCGGCGCGCGACAACAATTTCGGCGGCTTCAGTCTGGAAAAACTGGCAGTCGAGGCACCCTATATTCGCATCCGCATCGAACGCCTGGACGAGGCCGTGGACCCGCCGCGGCTGGACCTGTTGAAGGCGGATGTCGAGGGCATGGAGGTCGAGGTGCTCAAGGGCGCTGCCGGCTTGATCCAACAGTACCGCCCGCTGCTATATCTGGAGGCGAATTTCGACGACGCGCCCGCGCTGATCCAGCATGTCTTCGATCTGGATTACGAGGCCTGGTGGCACATCCCACCGCTCTACGATCCCAACAACTTCAACGGCGTCACCCAGGATATCTTCGGCAACATCACCTCGAAGAACATCCTGTGCGCCCCGCGCGAGCGGAAGCGAAAGATCGAGGGCGGCCGCGCCGTCACGGGCCCGGACGACCACCCGCGAAACTGGGGCTAAGGGCGAAAGACGGGGGGCTACCTGGTCCCTACAAATGCCCGCACACAGCGCAATCGGGCCGCTTGGCAATGCGGATCATGCGCACCTCCGCCGCCAACGCATCGTACAACAGCAACCGCCCGTCCAAGATATCGCCCGCGCCGGTGATCACCTTGACCGCCTCGGCCGCCTGCATCGCGCCCATAACGCCTGCCAGGGCGCCCAGCACCCCAGCCTCAGCGCAGGCGGGCACGGTGCCGGGCGGTGGCGGCTCTGGGAAGACGCAGGCATAGCAGGGCCCACCCAGATGCGGGCGGAACACCGACAGCTGTCCGTCCCAACGTCCCATCGCCGCCGAGATCAGCGTCTTGCGGCCGTCCACGATCCCCTGGTTCACCAGATAGCGGGTGTCGAAATTGTCGGACCCGTCCAGAATGATGTCATAGTCCGCGAACAGCGCGTCGATGTTCCCCGGACCCAGCCGCATCTCATGGGGCCGAAAGTCAATCTCGGGGTTGATGCGCGCCACCGCGCGGGCGGCGCTGTCGGCCTTGGGCTGGCCCACCTCGGACGTTGCATGCAGCACCTGGCGCTGCAGGTTCGACAACGAGACGATATCGTCGTCCACCACCCCCAGCGTGCCCACCCCCGCCGCGGCCAAGTATAGGATCGCCGGTGAGCCCAGCCCGCCGGCGCCGATCACCAGCACGCGCGCGGCCTTCAGCTTTTGCTGGCCCGGCCCGCCGATCTCGTGCAGCACCAGATGGCGGGCATACCGATCCAGTTCCGCGTCGCTAAAGCTCATCTGCTCGCCTCTTGATCCTGCCCCCGTCCTAGCCGAGCGTGGGGCCAGGAACAATCGGGAGGGCGGCGATGCTGTTCATGGTGATCGAGACATTCGACGGCGACGACATGTTGCCGATCTACGCGCATATCCGGGACAAGGGCCGCCAGCTGCCCGAGGGGCTGGTCTTCCACAATTCCTGGATCGAGCCCGGCTTTCGCCGCTGCTTTCAGATCATGGAGACGGATGACGCCCGGCTGCTGCAGGAATGGGTGCTGGGCTTTCACGGCCTGGGCGCGCATTTCGAGATCGTGCCCGTGGTGCCGTCAGCCGAGACCCGGGAGGTGGTGGCGCCGTTTATCTAGGGTCCGAGCTCAGCGGGGGCGCGGCACGCAGGCAGCGACCGACCTGGAGGGCGCCTTGCCGAAATCGTGACGTCAAAGAGTTGCACCCCAACATAGTATCACGGTTTATTGGAGATGCTTAAAGCGCCCTCCTGGCTGGTCGCCTATGTTGCGCCAATGGTCCGTGCGACATTGGCGACGGGCGCTGCCCGGCTGCGCCGGGCGGGATGGCCGGACACAGCTTCTCTTGCTGGACAAACCAGTTTGACCCCGCGGACCGAACTTCATGGTCTGGGGCTGCCCTCCAGGTCGGTCGCTGCCGGCGGGCTGCACCGTGTCGATGGCATCCCGAAACTCTACCCCACCAACCCATAGACCTCGTCCAGCGTTTGGCCGATCAGCGCCAAGTCGGCGGGTTCGGACAGCCGGTGCCCCGCCCCCTTGATCAGAGTCAGGCGCGCATCGGGCGCCTCCATATGCTCCAGCAAGCGCGCAGAGATCTGCCAGTTCACGTCCGGGTCCGCCGTGCCATGCAGCAGCCGCACGGGGCAGTCCAGGCGCAAGGGCCGGTCCAGCACCAGGTGCTGGCGGCCTTCCTCGAACAGGCGGCGCGTGTAGACATAGGGCGCCTCGTCATAGGCCGAGGGCACCTCGACCCGCCCCTCCGCCTGAAGCACCTGCCACTCCACGCCCGATAACCGGGCCCGTGCACTTTCGGCCACGAAATCGGGCGCCGCGGCCAGGCCGACCAGACCGGCCACCCGGCTTCGTAATTGCCGCGCCGCCAACAGCGCAAGCCAGCCGCCCATGGACGATCCCACCAGGATCTGCGGCCCATCCGTCAGCTGCCGGATCGCCGTCAGCGTATCCGCCAGCCAATCGCCCACCACGCACTCTTCGAACGCGCCGGACGATTCCCCGTGGCCGCGATAGTCAAACCGCAAATAGGCAAGCCCCCGCGCTTCGGCCCATTGCTGCAACCAAACCGCCTTGGTCCCCGTCATCGCCGACTTGAAACCGCCCAGAAAAACCAGTCCCGGACGCGATGCCCCATCGCCTTGTGGTGGAATTCTGTGATAAGCGAGACGCCATGCAGTGGTAAGAGCGAGGTATTCGGGCGTACTCATGTCGGCCATCTCCTCGAATGCGAGAGTAGGCTCGGAGCAGGTTCGTGCCCCAGCAGATGCCGGGTACACCCCCGATCCCCAGGCGTCAAAGGGACGTCGCTTGACCGTGCTACAGCTGGTGCCCCGGCTGGAACAGGGCGGGGTCGAGCGTGGCGTGCTGGAAATCACCGAAGCCATCTGCAATGCGGGCGGCCGGGCCCTGGTCGCCACGGCAGGCGGGCGCCTGGAATTCCGTATCAAACAGGCCGGCGGCGAGATTGTGCCGATGAACGCGGCGTCGAAGAACCCGCTGACCCTGTGGCAGAACGCGCGCCTGATGCGCCGGCTGATCGCCGAGCAGCAGGTCGACATCGTGCATGCGCGGTCCCGCGCGCCCGCCTGGTCCGGCTATTGGGCCACCCGCGCGATTGGCACGCCTTTTGTCACGACCTTTCACGGCACCTATTCCGAAGATCTGCCCTTCAAGCGCAGCTACAACGCCGTCATGGCCCGGGGCCGGCCGGTGATCGCAATCTCCGAGTTCATCCGCGGCGTGGTGCGCGAACGCTACGGCGTGCCAGATCATCAGATCGTCACCATCCCGCGCGGCGCCGATATCTCGGTCTTTGCCGAGGAAGCCGTGGGCAACGAGCGCACGATCAAGCTGGCCAATGACTGGGGTCTGATTGACGATGCCCGGGCTGTCGTCCTGATGCCCGCCCGCCTGACCCGCTGGAAGGGCGGGATCAGCATGATTGACGCCGCCGCCCGCCTGAAGGAGGTCCGCGGCAGCGACTTTATCGTGCTGCTCGTGGGCGACGACAATGACCGGTCCTTTGTCGACCAGCTGGAAAAGCACATCGGGGCGACCGACACCGGCGATGTGGTGCGCCTGACCGGCGGCACCCAGGACATGGCCGCGGCCTACAAGCTGGCCTCGGTCGTCGTCTCTGCCTCGATCGAACCCGAAGCGTTCGGCCGCGTCATCGTCGAGGCGCAGGCCATGTCGCGCCCGGTGATCGCCACCGACCATGGCGGAGCGCGCGAGACGGTGGCGAACGGCGAATCGGGCTGGCTGTACCCGCCGGGCGATTCCGAGGCCTTGGCCCAGATCATCCACCAGGCGCTGGACATGGACCCGTCCGAGCGCGCGCATATGGGCCTGGCCGGGCGCGCGCGGGTGCATTCGTCCTACACGGTCAGCGCGATGCAGCGGGCGACGCTGAACCTCTACGAGGGGTTGGTGGGGCGGACGTTCCAGACACTGCTGTAATGGTAAGCCCCTCAGCGCCATGACCCGTAGCAGACGCTACGGACAAAGGCCGCGAATCGCGGCATGCTGATCCCACTGCCACCGCAAACGCGACTGCTGGAGGGACGACCATGACCGGAGACAAGAAATCGGACAAGAAGCGCGATAAGACCGTGCCCGAAACCGTTGAAGACGCTGCCCTGGACGATGTCGAAGGCGGCGCTCTTGGATCGCGCCGCATCCATTCGGCAATCGGGAAATCCGCCACGCAGACCATCGGCGCGAACCAGACCCCAACCGTGGGTGAGACCGACACCATAGACGTCGCTTACACACTGGACGATCTGGGGGCGACCGGTGAGACGCCGCCGCTGTCGGTCGGCTACACCATCGACAAAAAGCGCCGCTGAACGGTCCGATGACCCGGCTTGGATCGCGCCCGGACCTCGGGCGCGATGTTCTGTTTCAGGTGGTCAAAACCAGATCGCACAGATGTTGGGCAGCTGTGTAGCGTCCCTCACAGACCGGGCCCGTCGCTTCCGCTAGGAGCTGCCCACCAACCCTAGCAAAAGGAAGATGACCATGAGCACGATAACGAGCACGATGACCCAATTGACCGAAGCCGAGCTGGACCGCGTCCAGGGCGCCAACGGCATGGCACTGATAATTTCGGAAGACGCCTACTCCCCGACGCCGCTGGCCGCCACCACGGCCAAGACCAAAGCGTCCAAGCACAAATTCACAGTCGAGCGGGAAATGAAGGAGTCCTAATGGCGACCTGCGCGCGGCCAGGCATGGACCACAAGGGCCCCTTTTTCCGGTCCCCCTCGGCCGCGCCATATCCTGTCGAATTACAGGATATGAAGTGACTTTATTCCGAATAATGTCATCCGTATCGGGTTAGCGACAAATTAACGGAACAATGTCACCTGCGATGTCACCTGTCCGCAGATACATCGTCATGTCCGAAATCATCCGGCATATCGTCTGCCATATCACGTCTGGCGCGGATCACACGCCTACCCTGGCAGGCGGGCTCGCTTGACACTCTGCCAGCCATGCACAATGTAGCGCACTTATTTGAACAACCCTTCAGGAGAATTCCGATGTCCGCCCAGATCACCGTGACCTTGCCCGACGGAGCCGCGCGCACTTATGCCGCTGGCACGACGGGCGCCGAGGTGGCGGCGGATATCTCGAAAAGCCTGGCCAAGGCAGCGCTGGCCTGCCGGATCGACGGGCGACTGGCCGACCTGTCCGAACCCATTGAAAACAGTGCGCAATTGGCCATTCTAACCGCCAAGGACACGGCCGAGAAAGACGCCGTGCTGGAGCTGATCCGCCACGATTGCGCGCACATCATGGCCCGCGCGGTGCAGGAGATCTGGCCAGACGTCAAAGTCACCATCGGCCCGGTGGTGAACCATGGCTGGTACTATGATTTCGACCGGGAAGAAGCCTTTACCGAGGACGACCTGGCGCAGATAGAAAAGCGCATGCGCGAGATCATTGCCGCCCGCGACCCGGTCCGCACCGAGGTCTGGGACCGCGGTGATGCCATTGATTTCTATCGCAAAAATGGCGAACCCTACAAAGTCGAGCTGGTCGAGGCCATCCCCGAGGGCGAGGCCATCCGCATGTACTGGCACGGCCATTGGCAGGACCTGTGCCGTGGCCCGCACCTGGCCCATACCGGCCAGGTCCCCGCCGATGCCTTCAAGCTGACGAGCGTGGCCGGCGCCTATTGGCGGGGCGACAGCCGCAACAAGATGCTGCAGCGGATCTATGGCATCGCCTTCAAGACCAAGGACGACCTGAAAGCCCACCTGACGATGATGGAGGAGGCCGCCAAGCGCGACCACCGCCGCATCGGCAAGGAAATGGACCTGTTCCACCTTCAGGAAGAGGCGCCGGGCATGATCTTTTGGCACCCGAACGGCTGGGCCGTCTATCGCGCGCTGGAAGACTACGTGCGCCGCCGCCAGAACGCCGCCGGCTACCAGGAAATCCGCACTCCGCAGGTCATCGACCGCAAGCTGTGGGAGGCCTCGGGCCATTGGGACAAATACCGCGAGAACATGTTCATCACCGAGATCGACGAGGAACATGCCAACGAAAAGCGGACCAATGCGCTGAAGCCCATGAACTGCCCGGGCCACGTGCAAGTCTACAATAACGGCTTGAAATCATACAGAGATTTGCCGCTGCGCGTGGCCGAGTTCGGGTTCTGCCACCGCTACGAGTCGTCGGGGTCGATGCATGGGCTGATGCGGGTGCGCGGCTTTACCCAGGATGATGCGCACATCTTCTGCACCGAGGGGCAGATCGAAGACGAGACCCGGCGTTTCATCGAGCTTTTGTCGTCGATGTACCACGACCTGGGCTTCGACAAGTTCGACATCAAACTGTCCACGCGGCCGGAAACCCGCGTCGGTTCCGACGAAATCTGGGACAAGGCCGAAACCGCGCTGGAAGCCGCCGTGCGCAAGGTGACCACCGACTACGTGGTCGATCCGGGGGAAGGGGCGTTCTACGGGCCGAAACTGGACTTCAAGCTGACCGATGCGATCGGGCGCGAGTGGCAGTGCGGCACCTGGCAGGTCGACTTCAACCTGGGCGAACGCCTGGATGCGGAGTACGTGGCCGCCGACGGCTCGAAGCAGCGGCCCGTGTTGCTGCACCGCGCCGTGCTGGGCTCGTTCGAGCGCTTCATCGGCATTTTGATCGAGAACTATGCGGGCCGTTTCCCGCTGTGGCTGGCGCCGCAGCAGGTCGTCGTGACCACGATCGTCTCGGACGCGGACGACTATGCCGACCGGGTCGTCGCGGCCCTGCAGGCGCGCGGCATCCGGGCGGAAAGCGACAAGCGCAACGAGAAGATCAACTACAAGGTCCGCGAACATTCCGACGCCCACGTCCCGGCAATCCTGGCAGTGGG
>JBCCML010000047.1:0-42212 GCA_039026375.1 Pseudomonadota bacterium | reverse complement strand
GGATCGCGCAGCGATCCTTGGCGGCGGTGGGGGTGGGGGCGGGCCTGGACGGCTAAGCCGGTCGCGCGCAGCGCGGCGGGCGAAAGGCGGAATAAAAGCGCTTAACGGCGGCTCTGGAAGAACGCTTGCAGGAGGGCGCGAGATTCCTCCGCCAGCATGCCATCGTGGATGTCGGGGTGGTGGTGGCAGGTCGGTTGCGAAAAGACGCGGGGGCCATGCCGGACACCGCCGCCTTTTGGGTCATCGGCCCCATAGCAGAGCGTGGCAATGCGCGCATGCGCAATGGCACCGGCACACATTGGGCACGGTTCCAAGGTCACCGTCAACGTGCAGCCCAGCAACCGCTCTGACGCCAGCTGTTGGCACGCTTCGCGAATGACCAGCATCTCGGCGTGGGCCGTTGGGTCCGCTAGTTCGCGCACCCGGTTACCGTTGGCAGCCAGGACTCGGCCGTTTGCATCGCTGAGGACTGCACCAACCGGGGTCTCTCCCCGCGCCGCCGCAGCGCGCGCTTCTTCCAGCGCGTGATACATGTGAGCCCTGAACATGCGCTCTGGTACCTTGTGGACCCTTTTCCCGCCAGACCCAAAGGCTTAAGGCAGGGGCATGGCTGACCACACAGACGGCGAGCGCATTGCGAAGCGCATGGCAAGGGCGGGTGTCGCGTCCCGTCGAGAGGCCGAGCGCATGATCGAAGCGGGCCGCGTCTCGGTGAATGGCACCCGCTTGCAGAGTCCGGCACTGAATGTCACGGATCGCGACAAGATCACGTTGGACGGTAAACTGATAGATCGACCCGAGCCGGCGCGGCTTTGGCGGTATCACAAGCCGGCAGGATTGGTGACGACCAACCGGGATGAGCAGGGGCGGCGGACTGTCTTTGACGCCCTGCCGGCGGACCTGCCCCGGGTGATGTCAATCGGCCGGCTGGATCTGAACTCTGAAGGCCTTTTATTGCTGACCAATGACGGCGAGCTGAAGCGCCGGCTAGAGCTGCCGTCCACCGGATGGTTGCGCAAGTACAGGGTGCGGGTGCACGGCACACCGGACGAGAGCGCCCTGGCCCCGTTGCGCAAGGGCCTGGTGGTCGACGGCGAGAAGTTCCGGGCAATGTCCGTTGACCTCGATCGTCAGCAGGGCGGCAATGCCTGGTTGACCGTTGGCCTGCGAGAAGGGCGCAACCGAGAGATCCGCCGCGCCATGGAAGCGGTGGGCTTCGCGGTCAACAGACTGATTCGGATTAGCTATGGCCCCTTCCAATTGGGGGACTTGCCGCGCGGCAGCGTCGAAGAAGTGCGCAGAAGGGTGCTGGCAGATCAGTTAGGGTCGCGCAGCGATGTGCGGGAAAAGCCCCGCAACGACCGGTCAAGAAAGGTTAAGCGCTGAGTAATGGGCGAATTGAGCCAGTCGATACAATTTATGCACGAATATCATACTCGTTGCTGCATGTGCTCTCTTGTCTTTTTTTTCCGCGATTGGTATTTCAGCTCAGAACGCGATGTTAAGGCGGGAATGCCGGCAGCGCACGGTCGAAAGAGCGATAGGTGGACCGTTGGGGATTATGCCCGAGTACCCGCCGCAAAGGAGGCTAAAATGAAGTTTCTGAATGGTATTGCCGCCGTCGTGCTGGCGATGACGCCCCACTACGCAATGGCTCAGGTCCCGCAGAGCCAAGAGGACTGCGAGGAAGGTGAGGCATTTGTGCTGGGCGACCCGGCGCAAGGCACCGAAAACAGCTGCGAAGATCCTGCCGGTCTGATTGTGGCGCAGGGCGGGGCCCTGCCAATTTTGGCCTCGATCCCAGCAGGTGCAACGGTCGCTGGAGGCTTGGTGATTGTTGGTGGCGTTATCATCGGCGTGACATCGGCCTTCGATGACGACGATGACACTCCGGGCACGACGACAACGACAACAACGACCACGACGAACTAATTACCGGTTCGACGGTGGATTTTAGCGGCGCTGCCGGATAGGTGGCGCCGCTGTTCTTTATACTGATCTGTCGTGAGATAGACGCCTGCCCAACACGGGCAAAGGCGATCCTTTTCGCCGCGTGCTCGCGCGAAACGCCTATGGCGCGACGTATCTGCGGATAATTTTGATCAGGTATTGATCCTGGCGCGGGCCCAGCCACTGCCGTGACTGCCAAATGAAGCCCGTATCCGCGTCCACCCAATGCGTGTTCTCAAAAGTTCGAACACCGTTAGCGCAATTCTCAACGATGCGATCGAGGATGTAGAAAACCTCGAAGATCACTACCCGTTCCTCGGCGATACGTGCATAGCTGCATGTCACCGTGATGTCGAAATCCGCGGCCCCGCGGCGCGAAAACTGGTAGCTGCGTGTAACCCGCGCTGGCCAGTCGGACAGTACCGTTGGCACTGCGACTGGGTCGTTAGCTTGTGTCTTCACCGCCTTGACGTTTCGGCCCAGCCCGGCCGTGCCGGTCACCAGCCCACCAGCCATTGTGACGCCACGCCGGACACTGTCGCGGTAAATCACATAGGGGCCGTTCACTTCCTGGGCCACTGCATAACCGATGGGCCCATCGTCTTCTGTCTGCAATGAGATCGTCGGGAAGGGGATCTGCACCAAGGCGGCGCGCGGCAGTGGCTGGGTGACAGCAGGATCTACCTCGTCATCCCCAAGGACCAGATCGAATAGCTCAGGCGCCAGACGCTCGGTCAACGATGTGCCGCTGGAACTGCAGGCGCCTAGCATGAAAAGGGATCCAGCAAGAACCTGAGCGGCCCACTTCATTGCCAGAATTCCTCCCAGATCTCGCGGTAGTTGCCGACGTCTTCGTCCTCCACGATCGGGTAGAGACGATTGCTGACGTCTAGGCGGGCGCCACCGTCCCGTGTCAGCGGCCGCAGCACCGTCGAGTACTGGTTCTGCGTCTCGTATGGCAGCACCCAGTTCAGCGGGATTGTCAGGAACAGGCCCTTGTCGAATGACCCTTCGCCGAACTCGTCAAACGGGATGGTCGTCAACGTAAAGAACCCACCGAACTCCCACCCGTTTGCGAAACGGCGTTTCATCGAGAACGTCCCGCCCCAGTCGCCAGCCAGGTATCGCCCGGCATCGACCTGCATCGCGATATTGTAGAAGTTTGTATCCCAGTAGAAGCTGGCGTGACCCGTGAACGTGTCATAGCTCTGGAAGCTGAAGAGACCGTCGAAGTCGCGCTGCCTGACATAGTTGAGCTCCAGCCCCAGGCCCCAATCCTGGTCAGCGGGCTTCCAAAGCACCTCTCCCGACACGCCACCGAACATCCTCTCGAGCAGGCCAGCGGAAAGCCTGCCGTAGATCTGACTGTTCAGCTTGGTGACATAATCGACCGTAAGGCGGGTGATCGCGGGATCGCCTTCGTTCAGGTACTGCGCGATTTCGGACCGCACCCGCTCTTCAACCTGGCTGCCTGGCCCACGTGTGATTTCGTCGAGGTTGCCAGCCAACCGTTTGATTACCGTCGCGTTCACCGAGAACCCAGGGTAGAATTCGATCGATCCGGACGCTTCCAAAGCAACATCGATCCGGAATGGGTTGTCCGGGTCGAACAGGCTGGTCGGCGTCGTCGGCGCGATGTTCCAGCTATAGGCCGGGAAGTCTTCCTGGGTGCCAGTCAGCGATGACCAGGGTACCGGATCTGCGCTTTCAACCTTGGCTGTTGCCCAGGACCTCTGCTCAGCATCTGGGCGACCGGCCTGATCCTCCAGCTGGCTGCGCTGCAGCACAATCGTAGCCACCGGCAGGGAATTCTCGACCGGTGTGATCTCGAAGATCTCGACCGATGCGGGCATGGTCCGCGTCAAGGCCCGGGCGGTGCGCCCAATGGCACGCGGCTGCGAGCGGTAACGGTTGTTTTCAATGTAGACTTCGACCCTGCGGGGGGCGATTTCAATACCGATCAGGCCGAGGTTTTCCTCAGCCAAGGCCTCGGCCAGAATTTCAACCAACTGATCACGCTGTTCGGGTTGGTCATACCAATCGGTTGGGTAGGAAGCGTGCACCCGGCTGGTTAGCCGAACGGCGTGTTGGCCAGCAGGGCGCAAGGTGACAGTACAGACCACTTTGTTATCGGCCTTGCTGAAAGTCACAACGTCAATGAGGCCGAAGTTGGCGTCAATGGCCGCTGCCAGTTCCGTCGGGCATCGATCGCCAGCGCGAGCGGTCACAATTGCTTCCGCCCAGCGCACTGTTCCCAGACGGCGGTGTACCATGACGCTGGCCAAGCGCGGATCGTTGAAATCCGCCCGCGTCGGATCGGTTGAGGTGGCGTCGTAGACCTCACCAAGTGCAGCGATCTGCGGGTTGCCCGGAACCGGGTCGCGTGGGCGCACCGGTTGGACCCCGGCTTCCAAATCAGCGTCGCTCAGGGGCCGGAACGGATTGCCGGTAATCGTCAGACGTACGCCAATTTCCGAGCCATACATGTAGTAGGCGCCGACTTCGATATTTTCTAATGGCCGGTATTGCAGGCCGACATTTATCGGGATCTTCTGGTCAAAGTTGTTGAAGCGATTTTCTCGTATGTATCGATCGCCGGTGTATTCGACCTTAGCCACCAAATCTTGGATGGGGGTCTCCCATTCGACCCCGCCAAAGATGCCCATGTCCGGGCCGGCAAAGAAGCGGCCGAAATTCACCGTACCACCAAGGCCGAAGTTGTTGTCGCGTTGGGCCAGTCTGTCGATCGCCGACAGTGGGTTGTCGATCGCGTTTTGATCGGCGTACCGGCCCCATCCTACCCCGGCGGTAATCCGAAAGGATCCAAATTCTTCCGTGGCAAATCCCTTGGTCGCGACAAGGTATTCGCTCGAATAAATCCCGGTGCCCAGAAAGTCCTGCAGACCCACGGAGACTGCGGGCCAGCGTTCCGTCTCCTGCAGCAGGCGGACCTTGATATCGAAGGACCGGTCAAACAGGTCAGGCTGCACCCTGGCTGGCGAATTGAAGTCTTCCAATATCGAATATCGGAACGCTGCCTCGACGCCCGGAAGCAACTGGGCCGACAGCGTGTTGCGCAGATATCCGCCGAAATAGCTTGCCGTCAGGCTCACCTGCCCATCGGGTTGCATGTCTGCTGAGGGCGTCTCGATATTGCCGGTGATGCCGAATTGGTTTTGAGACGGACGCCATGGGCTTGTCGGTTCTTCGGCTGCCACTCCGGCAGCAAAAAGTGTTGTCGACGCGAGTATGGCCGCCCCGATCTTTCGGCTGTACCCTTTTGGTCTCACACGCGTCTCCTGCCTCGGGCAAACCATACTCCGCGTGCGGATGCCGAACAAGGATTGCATTAGTCTTCAGGGGCTTGACGCCAAATGTTTGTCCGGCGACGAGCCCTCGCAAACGCGGCTTCGGTTGCCCCTTTCAAAGCCTGTTCGCGGTCGATAATCTCGGCCGTCGCAACACCTCAAAACCATTGTCGCCTGCGGATAATCGCATATATTGCGGTATCTGACAGTCGACACACGAGATGTATGATTTCTGGGGACTCAAAGCCATGACCGCTTTCGCTGCGCCAATCTCTCAACAGATCTGGGACATGAAGTACCGTCTCAAATCTGCGGACGGCCAGCCGTTGGATGAAACGGTTCAGGATACCTGGCGCCGGATTGCGCGTGCCTTGGCCTCGGTCGAAGCGGATCCCGCCGCATGGGAAGATCGCTTTTATGATGCGCTGGCTGATTTCCGCTATCTGCCGGCCGGGCGCATCATTGCAGGCGCCGGGACAGAGCGGTCGGTGACGCTCTTCAACTGCTTCGTGATGGGCACGATCCCCGACTCCATGGGCGGCATTTTCGAGATGCTGAAGGAAGCGGCCCTGACGATGCAGCAGGGGGGCGGCATCGGCTACGACTTCTCGACCCTGCGCCCGAAGGGCGCGCTGGTCAAAGGCGTGGCGGCAGACGCCTCGGGCCCGCTCAGCTTCATGGATGTCTGGGACGCCATGTGCCGCACCATCATGTCGGCCGGTAGCCGCCGCGGCGCGATGATGGCCACGATGCGCTGCGACCACCCGGATATCGAGGATTTCATTACCGCCAAGCAGGACAGCGCCCGGCTGCGCATGTTCAACCTATCGGTACTGGTGACCGATGACTTCATGGCCGCGGTGGAGGCCGAGGCCGACTGGGCCCTGAAGTTCGACGGCCGCACCTACCGCACAGTGCCCGCGCGCGAGCTGTGGAACCGGATCATGCTGGCGACCTACGACTATGCCGAGCCGGGCGTGATTTTCATCGATCGCATCAATGCCGAGAACAACCTGCACTATGCCGAGACGATCGCTGCGACCAACCCCTGCGGGGAGCAACCGCTGCCGCCCTATGGGGCCTGCCTGTTGGGCTCGATCAACCTGGCGGCGCTGGTGCGCGACCCCTTCAAGGACGGCCGAATCGATGCGGACGAACTGGGTGACTTGGTCGCGACCGCCGTGCGTATGATGGACAACGTGGTCGATGCCAGCCGCTTCCCGTTGGAGGCACAGGCCGCCGAAGCGCGGGCCAAGCGGCGCATAGGCTTGGGCGTCACCGGGCTGGCCGATGCGCTGGCCATGTGCGGGCTGCGCTATGGCGCGCCGGAGGCTGTTGTCCAGACCGGCAAGTGGATGGAGATCGTCCAGAACGCGGCCTATGCCGCTAGTTGCGATCTAGCCCGCGAAAAGGGCGCTTTCCCGCTGTTCGATCGCGACGAATACCTGAAGGGCCGCCATATCCAACGCCTACCCCAGGACATCCGCGACGCCATCGCCCAGCACGGCATCCGCAACGCGCTGCTGACCTCGATCGCGCCAACGGGCACCATCAGCCTCTACGCAGGGAACGTCTCCTCGGGGATCGAGCCCGTCTTTGCCCACGCCTACACGCGCAAGGTGCTGCAAAAGGACGGCTCGCGCACCGAGGAGGAGGTCGTCGACTACGCGGTCGCCAAATGGCGCAAGCTGATGGGCGATGCCGACCTGCCGGACTGGTTCGTCTCGGCTCAGACGCTGGCGCCGATGGACCACGTGGCCATGCAGGCCGAGGCGCAGAAATGGGTGGATAGCTCGATCTCCAAGACCATCAATGTGCCCGCCGACATCCCGTTCGAAGCTTTCCAAGACGTCTACCTGGAAGCCTACCGGACGGGCTGCAAGGGCTGCACCACCTACCGCCCGAACGACGTGACCGGCAGCGTGCTGGAGGTGGCGGAACCAGAGCCAGAGGTTGCCGAAACCGCCCCGCAACTCGCAATCGACAACGCCGTCGTGCAGATGTTCGAACCGCTGGAACGCCCCGAAGAGCTGGAGGGCGTCACCTACAAGCTGCGCTGGCCCGACAGCGCGCACGCCATCTACATCACCATGAACGACATCACCGATGCCGGGCGGCGGCGCCCGTTCGAGATCTTCATCAACTCCAAGAACATGGAGCATTACGCCTGGACCGTGGCGCTGACGCGCATGATCTCGGCCGTGTTCCGGCGCGGCGGCGATGTCAGCTTTGTGGTCGAAGAGCTCAAGGCCGTCTTCGATCCCCGGGGTGGGGCCTGGATGAAGGGGCGCTACGTGCCCTCGATCCTGGCAGCCATCGGTGGCGTGATCGAACGGCACCTGATCGAGATCGGCTTTATCGCGGGCGAGGGGATGGGCCTGGCCCAGGACCCGGTCTCAGACCAACCGATGGTCGAGCGCCAGGTGGTCGGCGGCGTCGCCCCCAGCATCTGCCCCAGCTGCGGCAGCTTCAACCTGGTGCTGAAGGAAGGCTGCGAAACCTGCCTGGATTGTGGCCATTCGAAGTGTGGGTGAAGTGGCCGCAGGCAGTGACCGATCAGGTCGCGCCCGAGCCTGGGAGGGCGTTTGCAGTCTCAACGCCATGTGCGCACCCTAAGGCCCTCACAACTTTCATGCTTCGTACGATGCCGCCATGCGCCCTCCCGGGGGGAGGGTCGGGCGCGGCCCTGCGGGCCAAGGGGTGCTGAACCACAGGCACTTGCTCGTCCCCTTCTATTGAGCGTAAATCTAACGCAGCGCAGCAAGAAAGGCGCCGCCATGACCGAGACCACCATCAAGACCTCGCTGCCACATCTGGATGTCGAGATGACACGCGAGGAGCCGGCCCCCGGCAAGCCCGAGGTGATCACGATGCGCCTGACGGCCACGCCCTCGATGGAGGCGTTTGGCGAGCATGCGGCGAAAGCGCTGCCGTTTATGGGTCTGCTCGCCGCGGCCTCGATGATGAACCCAATGCTGAACCCCATGATGACGCCAATGGCGACGCAAGCGAGCAATCCGATGCTGGCGCCCATGCAGGCGTCAATTCAAGCCTGGGGTCAGATGGTGCAAAGTGTTTGGGCACCGTTCCTGCCAGCGGCGACGCCTCAGCTGGATGACCAGACCGATACCGAGCCGTCGGAGCGGGACGGCTGAACCCCTCCGCGCTGGCCGGTCGATCGGGTACTTCTCGGGGTGATCGGGCCTGAGCCCGGGGCGGATCTGGCGGGTGCCGCGGCGGCACCGGAAGATCGTTAGACGTTGGACCATCGGAATGCTTCACCAGCGCTGGTTCAGCTTCGGGCCTTCCCCTGGCATAACAGGGAAGGGGTCCACGGGCCCTCGGGCGGTGGTGAACCAGCCGTCTTAGGGACCGTTGCGGCCTTGATGGGTGGAATTCGTCACAGAGGTAGGCTCTCGCCCGCTCCGGCATGCGCGAGCAGGTCTACGTCCAATTCCCTAAAGTTCTACTAAAATCGTGACG
This sequence comes from Pseudomonadota bacterium, assembly GCA_039026375.1. Lineage (GTDB taxonomy): Bacteria > Pseudomonadota > Alphaproteobacteria > Rhodobacterales > Rhodobacteraceae > Thermohalobaculum. The sequence goes on along the minus strand of JBCCML010000047.1, from coordinate 33,471 downwards.
AAAGGAGCGCGCGCTGCCACGCGCCCCGCTCGTCATTCAGCCCGGTCAGGTCGGGAAGCGGCCCGTGCGCACGGTGACCGTCCGCTCGACCCCACGGCGCCAGACACGCACATCGGTCCGGGTCCCGGGGTCGGTATCGGCCACCGAACGGGTCAGGTCGCGCACCGTGCCGATCTGCTTGCTCCCGAACGACAGGATCACGTCGCCACGCTGCAGCCCGCCCAATTGAGCTGGCCCGTCCGAGACGACATCGGCGATCATGGCGCCTTCGGCGATGTCCAGACCCAGGGCGGCGGCTAACTCGTCCGTTACCGGCTGGATCGAGACGCCCAACCAGCCGCGGTCAACCGAGCCGTCGTCGATCAGGTCAGCGACGATATCGGCAGCTTGGTTCGAGGGGATCGCAAAGCCGATGCCAACATTGCCGCCGGAGGGCGAATAGATCGCGGTGTTCACCCCGATGACCTCGCCAAAATCGTTGAAGAGCGGGCCGCCGGAATTGCCGCGGTTGATCGGCGCGTCAACCTGCAGATAGTCGTCATAGGGTCCCGATTGGATGTTGCGCCCGCGGGCCGAGACGATGCCGGCCGTGACCGACGAGCCCAGGCCGAACGGGTTGCCGATGGCAATCGCCCAATCGCCGACTTCCACGCCATCCGAGTCGCCCCAGTCCACCGTGGGCAGGCCATAGCCCGCATCGATGCGCAAAACGGCCAGATCGGTTTTTGGATCGGTGCCGATGACCTCGGCCGGGTACTCCTCGCCATTCGATAAGACGACCGTAATCTGGTCGCTGCCGTCGATCACGTGGTTGTTCGTCACCACCATGCCGCGGCTGTCGACGATGAAGCCCGAGCCCAGGCCGCCGGCGCGCCGTCCTTGGCCTTGCGGGGGCAGGCCGGGGAAGTTGCGGCCGAAGAAACGCTCCATGAACTCGCGCATCTGCGGGTCGATCTGCTGCGCTTGGGCGTTCTGTTGGCCCTGGCTGCGGATGGTGACCACGGCAGGCTGACCCACTTTGACCAGCGGCGCAAAGGACGGCAGCTGGACCAGTGGCTGAGCTTGAGCGGGGCTGGGCGCCTGCCCGAGCGCGCTTACGGCTAAAGCACTGGCGACCATCACGGCCGCGACGGGTTTTTGGAAGATCATCCGTTCCTCCTGTCTGTTCTTGCACTCGACTAGACCAGATATTTGGGCCAGCACTGTCCAGGTCAACGGGTCGGTGGGCGGTGTCCGTCGTCGAAAGGGGCGTAGATATGCAGAGTTTCGATCACCTCTTCGCGATTGCGGCTGCCCGGAAGGGCGGCGAGGCGGCGTTTCGGGCGACCTTTCCGGCGGTGAAATCGGCGGATGCCCTGCGCCAAATCCCCGATGATCGCTGGCTGGCGATGATGGCGCGCTGCGTCTTTCAGGCGGGGTTCAACTGGAAGGTCATCGACAGCAAATGGCCCGGATTCGAGGCGGCATTCGAGGGGTTTGACCCCGGCCGCTGGTCGCTGATGTCCGATGACGATCTGGACCGGCTGCTGTCCGACACGCGCGTTGTCCGGCACGCCAAGAAGCTGATGAGCGTGGGCGCGAATGCCCAGTTTTTGCGGGAGTTGGCGCAGGCGCATGGCTCCGCCGCTGCCTGCTTCGCCGACTGGCCGGCCGACGATTATGTCGGGCTGCTGGCCATGCTGAAAAAGCGCGGCAACCGCCTGGGCGGCAATACCGGCCAGTACTTTCTGCGCTTTATGGGGCGAGACGGGTTCGTGCTGGGCAGCGATGTGGTCACCGCCCTGATCCGCGAGGGGATCGTCGACAAAATGCCCAGATCTGCCAAGGACATGGCCAAGGTACAGGCCGCATTCGACACCTGGGCCGAAGAGTCGGGTCTGCCCCTGTCGGCCATCAGTCGCACCCTTGCCTGTACCGTCGGCTAGGGTGGGCCCTACGCCTCTTGATTGCTTGTTTTGGGGTTTGCGCGCCCCCACCTACCAGATGTAGGCTTGGCACAAGCCAAAGGAGGGTCGCCACGTGTTTATTGAGGGTATCGGCTTCGTCAGCGTGTTCAGCATCGCCGTTGGCGTGCTGGTTATCTTTGCCTTGTTGGTCATCGCCCGGGCGGTCCGAACGGTGCCGCAGGGCGAAGAGTTCACCGTAGAGCGGTTTGGTCGATACACGCGGACGCTCAAGCCGGGCCTGCATTTTCTGATCCCAATCATCGAGACCGTCGGCACCCGCATGAACATGATGGAAACGGTCTTGGACGTGGCCGGCCAAGAGGTGATCACCCGGGACAACGCCATGGTGCATGCGGACGCCGTCAGCTTCTATCAGGTGATCGATGCCAGTCAGGCCGCCTATGAAGTGCGCAACCTCGAGTTGGCGCTGCAGAACTTGGCCATGACGAACATCCGCGCGGTGATCGGCTCGATGGACCTGGACGAAACGCTGTCCAACCGCGACCAGATCAATGCCCGCCTGCTGCGGGTGATCGACGAGGCGGCGCATCCGTGGGGCGTCAAAGTCACCCGCGTAGAGATCAAGGACCTGGCACCGCCCGCAGACATCACCGAAGCGATGGGCCGCCAGATGAAGGCCGAGCGGGACCGACGGGCCGAGATTCTGACCGCAGAAGGCGAAAAACAGGCGGCTATCCTCAAGGCGGAGGGCGTCAAACAATCGCAGATCCTGGAGGCCGAGGGCCGCCGGGAGGCCGCCTTCCTCGACGCCGAGGCCCGCGAACGAGAGGCCGAGGCCGAGGCCAAGGCCACAGCCATGGTGTCGGCCGCGATCGCCGAAGGCGATGTCAACGCGGTCAATTACTTTGTCGCACAGGAATATGTGAAGTCGCTGCGTGACGTCGCGGCGGCGCCAAACGCCAAGACGGTGCTATTGCCCATGGATGCCGCTGGTCTGGTCGGCGCCGTGGCGGGCGTCGCCGAGTTGACCAAGCAAATCACCCGCGACGGCTGAGGCAAGTCGATGGATATCTTCGGATTTCTGGACGGTGCGTCGCCCTGGTGGTGGGTGGCCGGTGCGTTCGCGTTGGGCATTGTCGAAGTGTTGACCTTCAGCTTTTTCCTGATTTGGCCAGGACTTGCCGCGCTGTCGGTTGCGGTGGTGCTGTGGATGTTTCCAGAGACAAGCGGGGCCGGCCAATTGGTCTGGTTTGCTGTGCTGTCAGTTGTCTATACCTTCATCGGCAGGCGCATGGTTATGTCGCGGCCTAGTCCCGCCGAGCAGTCTGGCCTGAATAACCGTGCGCTTCACATGGTGGGGCGAACGCTGGAATTGGCTGACGATTTGACGCCTGGGGCCGTCTCGACCTTCGAGATCGACGGGATCCGCTGGCGTGGCCGCCTGGAGGAGGGAGCCGCAACCGCCCGCGCCGGTCAAACAGTCCAGGTGACCGATACCGATGGCATGCTGCTGCTGATGGCCCGCAGGCTTTAGATTTCTCGCCGACACATGAAAACGCCGATTGATTTGGTTAACGCAACCCTGTTGCGGTGTTGCCGAACACGCGGCAAGGTAATGCCTGTGAGATAACGCGGGGTAAGGCATGAAACGTCTGTTTGCGGCGGTTTTGGCCGTCGGCTTTTCGGGGTTCTCAATTCCAGAAACGAGTGCGCAGGATGCGGTTGTCGCGGGGCCGCCGATCGCCTGCGGTGAGCGTTACACGGTGGTGCTGGGCGACACGCTGCGCGACATCGCGATCCGCGCGTATGGGACCGGTGATTATCCCTTCATTTTCAACGCGAACCGGGACCAACTGCGCAATCCCAATGTCGTTTATCTGGGGGCAGAGTTGTTGATCCCATGCCGAGATGGATCGGGACCGGCGACTTCTCAGCAAGCTGAAGGCGGGCCGATCGAGACGGCCGCAGCGACCGCCGCCCCTGCGCCAAGTGCACCGACAGCCCCGCAAGGCCAGCCGTTTCAGCGCCAGATCAAGTTTTTGACCGGCGGGGACTACGCGCCCTTCACAGATGAGGACCTTCGCGACGGCGGCATGTTCACCGACCTTGTCCGTCGTTCAATGGCAAAGGCCGATGCCAGTCGGCCCTATCGCATTACGTTTGTGAATGACTGGGGCCCGCATCTGGGCATCTTACTGCCCGAGGGTGCGTTCGACTTGGGCTTTCCGTGGTTCAAGCCAGATTGCACAAAGATCGACCGCCTTTCCGAAGCGATGGCGGCGCGCTGCACCAATTTCGACTTTAGCCATCCCTTCTACGAGGTGGTCATTGGCTTCTACGTGCGCAAAGGCGATCCAGCTGAACAAGCTCGCCAGTATTCTGACCTGTTCGGACGCACATTCTGCCGCCCGAGAGGTTACTTTACATTCGATCTGGAGCAGGAAGATCTTCGCGCACCGAACGTCAATTTGGTGGTGCCGGCCACCCCGTCGGATTGCTTTGAGATGCTGGCCAAGGGTGAGGTCGACATCGTCAGCTTGAATGTCCTGATCTCGGAGCAGGAGATCGTCGCACAAGGTCTGCTGGACAGCGTCACCGAGCTAAGCTCACTCGCCGGGGTGCAAACGCTGCATGTACTCAGCCCAAAGACGAACCCGTTCGGTCGTACCTATATCACGTTGATCAATCGTGGCCTGCGCGAGTTACGGGAGAGTGGCGAATGGTTCCAGGTGGTGTCTGAACACCTTCGGGATCATGCGCTTCGAACGCAGTAAGGGGCGAGACGACAGCGGGTCAGCGGGCGCCAAATCCGGTCGCCATCACCTTGACCGTGCGCCAGAGTACGTAGAAATCGGTGCTTAGCGACGCTGTCGCGATGTACCGCAGATCGTGCTCGGTTTTGACCGACGTCGCAGTGATGCCTTCGGCGTAGCCATTATCCACCTGCGCGAGCCCAGTGATACCGGGGCGCATCGCGTGACGCCGACGGTAACCGGGCACTTCCTTCGTGTAGTGGATGGCATGCTCCCAATAGTCTGGCCGCGGTCCGATTACGCTCATCTCTCCGAATAGAACGTTGATAAACTGCGGGAATTCATCGATGCGAAAGCGGCGTAGCAAAAGGCCTAAGGGGGTGATGCGGTCTTCTTCCAGCGGGTCGTTTGGCCCGCGTGCCACATCGCCATCGTCCGTCATGGTGCGAAACTTGTATGCCATAAAAGGCCGGCACCGACGCCCCATGCGCTTTTGCGCGTAAATGAGCGGGCCCTTGTTCCAGATCGGATTGATCAGTGCCAGCAGAACCCCCAGGCTGATGACTAGAGGCATGGCCGATAGGGCCACCGTGATGTCTGACAAACGTTTAATCGTTAGGTAGAGACCCTTGCGGGACCGGCTCGCACCGACAAGTTCGATGGGGGCTTTCTTAAGACTGACGTCAGCCTCGAAGACCTGTGCTTCATCCGACATACAACACTCGCAACTTGGCGCTCACTCTGTTCTCCCCGGTCCCGTGCGAGTCATGCGTTCAACTCTTTTCGCCGGTTCCGGTCGCCCCTCTGCCGAAAGGCACCGTAGATACTCGCGCAAATTGGGTCAATAACGCGGTAGTTTCTCAGAAAATTCGACACAATCTTTCGACGCTTTGACAAGCACCGTCGACGCTTCGCACGTGCAAAAAATTCCCAGTGTTTTGAACGTGATGCGCCGTTCGCGACTGCGAAACCGCGTCAGATCGGCGGGCGTTCTGTGGACCTTAGGCAACACCAGGGGCATCGTTTGTGAAGTCTGAGTGTCGTTAACTCACTGTCGCATAACAAGAAATGTCGGGAATTGGGGCAGCTTCTAAGTGACTTTCCGTCGATCCGATTCGCCTTACGCGGGCAGCCGGATCTGTCTTGAGGCTGCCGGTCGTGCGGTATGCCAGGGCCTTCAGGCGACCCTGGACGTCCTGGCCAATACCGTTCTTACAGGCTCGTCTTACAGGCTGGCCGCGACCGCCGTGACCGTGTTGAACAGTGATGGGAACATCTGGCTGATCGTGCGGTTCCAGGCAGTGACCGGCTGCTCAGCCACAAAGACCACATCGCCTCCATGGATCTCCATCACCGACGCCAACGCCAAGTTCACGGCGTTTGAGGCGTTCAGGTGATAGGCAGTCAGGCGGTTCGGCTCCTCTGGGTTGGTCGAGCGGCGCAGCACATAGATCTCGCCATAATCACCGAAGTTAATGTTGATGCCGCGTTCAAAGAACAGCACGTCCGCCAGAACGGCCTTTTCCTCAAACGGCAATTCAAAACGCTGAGGGAATACAACCTCTCCGGTCAGATATGCATAGTCGCGCTTGACGGCGCCCAACGCGAGCCGGTCCTCGAAGATTTCTCGTTCCGTTCGCAGACGCTCTAGCGCTTGGGTCTGGCGGGTTGAATTCGCCTGCTCGATTTGAACCTCGATCAACTGACTTTGTCGGGCGAGGTTGCTCGCGCTGACCTGTTCTTCGAACGCGGCGCGCGCGCGCGCTTCTTCGAAGTCTGATTGGACGTAGATCGCATCTCCGTCCCTCATCACGATCTGCCGGACAGCCGGATCGGTCTGGAACCGTGTTGCAGAGATCTGGAAAGTCTCGCCGTCCCGGAACAGCTGAATCCGCGAGACACGCGGATCCGATACAGATAACCCACCCGCACTGCCGATCGCCTCGTGCAGGTAAAGTGGTTTCAACGTGATCGGGACCAGCGTTGGGCTGGTGACCTGACCGCCAACGGTCACCCGCTGCGAGTTGAACTCTGCCACTTCCAGGCTGAAGGTCGGATCGATCCCTGCCTCGACAAGTGCTTGGAATATCACCGCTTCTGCGTCCTGCAAGGTCAGGCCAGCGACCCGAACCCGGCCTGCATCGGGAATAGCGATGGCGCCGTCATCCTGGACCACAAAGCCCTGACGCTTCGATTGTGCGCTGATCAGGCCGGGCAGCGCCTCGGCGCCAAGACCGGCGGTATTCACCGACAATAGCAGCACATCGGCGACCCCAATAAGGTAGGCCTCAGGCTCTTCGATCGGCGGTATCCGCTCTTCGACAGATAGGGGGCGATTGTTCGGCTGAGTCGGCGGCCGTGGCACCGACACACGCTGCGGCGGTGTATCGATCTCGGCAACCAGGTTTTTCACCGCGTCCATCTGAAAGCCCAGTGGCAGGCGTGCCGGCACATAGGGGTCCAGGTTTGCGGCCGCTGTCGACTCGAACGTTAGGGCCACCACCTCGACCGCCAGGTCATTTGCCGACCCGCTAAAGGGTGACCCGCTGGACACGCTGGGTGACGTGTAGATGACACCACACCCTGAAAACGCGGCGGCAAGAAAAAGCCCAAAAACCAGATTTGTCAGCCTGTTAGTCATCGTCTGCTCCTGCTGACGTCCCCGTTTACCTTGTGTACCATTGGTCTGGGTTTACCTTGTGTACCATTGGTCTGGCGGCACGTTAAGTCGTTTCTAGCGCAACCCTTTCGATCGCTTGAGTTGAGATCCCGATGCCCATTTCGTTCACGCCGATCGATCACCCGTCGCCAAATCACGGCGAGCGGCGCGGCGTGGCCCGGCCGGACATGGTCGTGCTGCACTACACGGGCATGCAAACGGCCGAGGCGGCGCTGGCGCGACTGTGCGATCCAGGGCCCGAGGTCTCTGCCCACTACCTGATCGCCGAGGATGGCCGGCTGTGGCAGCTGGTCGACGAGGCGCGCCGCGCCTGGCATGCGGGCGTCTCCCGCTGGGGGGCAATTACGGATGTCAACTCGCACGCCATCGGGATCGAGCTGGCAAATCCGGGCCACCATCTGGGCTATCCGCCGTTCCCGCATCCCCAAATCGCGGTGCTGGAGGGGCTGCTCGCGCAGATTCTTGCCCGTTGGTCGATCCCCCCCGGTAGGGTTGTGGGCCACGAGCACGTGGCGCCGGGGCGCAAGATCGACCCGGGCGAGCGTTTCGACTGGGCCCGTCTGGCGCGTCAGGGACTGGCCGCGTGGCCCATTACCCCACCAGTCGTTGACCCCGACCAGCCTTCCCCGTAAATCAGCGCACGCGGATGGCCGGATGGCCGCGGGGCGGCAACGTCTCGAGGAAAGTCCGGGCTCCACGAAGCAACGGTGCCGGGTAACGCCCGGCGGGGGTAACCCTAGGGAAAGCGCCACAGAAAACAAACCGCCTGCCACGGCAGGTAAGGGTGAAACGGTGGGGTAAGAGCCCACCGCGGGACGGGCAACCGGACCGGCACGGCAAGCCCCACCGGGAGCAAGGTCACATAGGGGGACCGCAGGCTTCGGCCGCTGCGGCTTCGGCAGGGTCCCCGGGTAGACTGCACGAGGCTGCGGGCAACCGCAGTCCCAGATGAATGGTCATCCCCGCCTTGGCGGGACAGAACCCGGCTTACAGGCCATCCGCGACTTGCCCAAATCTACGCCGGTCAGTTTAATTCGAGGTAAATGCCGCCGATTGGTGGGCGACAAGGTCGGGCAGGGCGTCAAACGCGTCGAAGGCGTGGGCGTGGGTCAGGTCCGCGACCGGGGTTTTCCGGTAGCCTTCGGTGAACAGGGCAAAGGGGATCTGGGCCGCGACGGCGGTGGCGACGTCGGTCTCGCTGTCGCCCACATAGAGCAAGGGCGCGCCCTCAAGCCCCTGAAAACACGCGTTTAAAGGCGCCGCGTCCGGTTTTGTCACGGGCAGGGTGTCGCCCCCGATCACCGACGGGAACAGCTCCGTCATGCCGAAATGGTCCAGGATGGTGCGGGTCGGCCCCTCGGGCTTGTTGGTGCAGATGCCCAACGCATAGCCGTCGGTCTGCAATGCCTGCAGGGCCGCCATCACGCCGGGAAAGGGTTGCGTCAGATCAACCGGGTGGGCGGCGTAGTAGGTGCTGAAGATCTGATAGCCCCGCGGGTCCGGGCCACCGGTGGCGGCCAGGCAGCGCTCGACCAGCTTGGGCACGCCGTTCCCGACAAAAGACGTGACTTTGTCGAGGGTTAGGCTCTCGCGCCCCAGCTCCGCCAGCATGACATTCGCCGCCGCGTGCAGGTCCGGGGCGCTGTGGATCAGCGTGCCATCCAGGTCGAAGGCGATGGCATAGTTGGCGCTCATGCGCGCTTCCACTTGATCGAGCAACCCACTGACGGAACTTGATCTTTTGGGCCTTGGCCTGTCTCAGCGACCTGGCGCATCGCCTCGTAAAGATCGCGGCGCAGGTCGGCCGGGCCGGCGCTGGCGCGGCTGGCATCCAGCCGGCCCCGATATTGCAGGCCGCCCGCCGCGTCGAAGCCGAAGAAATCGGGCGTGCAGGCGGCGTCGTAAGCCCTTGCCACCGCTTGGCTTTCGTCCAGCAAATAGGGGAAATCAAAGCCCGCCCGGGCGCTTTGCCCGCGCAGCCCGTCGGGGCCATCCTCGGTGTAAGTCTCTAGATCATTTGAACAAATCGCCGCCACCCCGATCCCCAGCCCGGCCAGATCGCGGGCGTCGCGGGCGATCCGATCCTCGATCGCGCGGACATAGGGGCAGTGGTTGCAGATGAACATGACCAATGTGCCATGTTCACCCTTTATCCCGCTGAAATCACGGGTTTTTCCGTCCAGGTCAGGCAAGCTGAAAGCCGGTGCCTGCCAGCCGAAATCACAAACGGGGGTGGAGACCATGGTAACGCTCCTTCAGCGGTCAGGCGGCGTCCTGCGCGGCCATCGCTGCCGCCCGGATTGCCGCAATATTTTCCTTGTAGGGTAGGGGGTTAGACACTGTCCCTCCCTTGAACACAGCCGACCCCGCGACCAGCACATCGGCCCCCGCGGCGGCCACCAGCGGGGCGGTGGCGGGCGTGACGCCGCCATCAATCTGGATGTGGACGGGGCGGTCCCCAACCATCTGCCGAAGCCGCCGGACCTTGCCCGTCATGTCGATAAAGCTTTGCCCGCCGAAGCCGGGATTGACCGTCATCACGCAGATAAGATCAATGATATCAATAACTTCAGCAACAGTCTCCGCCGGGGTTGCGGGGTTCAGTGCCACCCCCGCCCGGCAACCCGCGGCCCGGATCGCCTGCAGCGTGCGGTGCAGGTGAGGCCCGGCCTCGACATGGGCGGTCAGCACGTCCGCCCCGGCCTCGGCAAAGGCCTGGATATAGGGGTCCACCGGGGCGATCATCAGGTGCACGTCCATCACGGTTTTTACGTGCGGTCGCAATGCTTTAACCGTCTCCGGCCCGAAGGTGATGTTCGGCACGAAGTGCCCGTCCATCACGTCCACGTGGATCCAGTCCGCGCCCGCGCCTTCGGCCGCCTCACACTCGGCGCCGAAGTTCGCGAAGTCGGCCGCGAGGATCGAGGGGGCGATCTTGATGGAACGATCAAAGGTCATGGGCGGACTCCTCTCCCGCACCGGTTAACGGCCTCTGCGCTGTCGGACAAGCCGTATGACTTGCGTATGACTTGCGTATGACTTGCGTATGCCAAGCGTATGCCAACTGTGTGGTGCCCGGGTCGACTGTGAAAGGTTAAGGGGCGTGCTGGCGCGGGGCGCCCGGGCTTGCTATCGGTGGGGCCCGACCGCTGCGAGAGGGGCCCCACACCATGACCGTCGAGACCGAGTACGCGCCCGATGCCCCCGGCACGCTGAGCGATATCCGAGTGTTGGATCTGTCGCGCCTGGTGGCGGGCAATGCGGTGACGCATGTGATGGCCGACCACGGCGCCGAGGTCATCAAGATCGAGCGGCCGGGCGCCGGCGACGACCTGCGCAACTGGAAGACCAAGGGCGTCAGCCTGCACTGGAAGGTCTATTGCCGGAACAAGAAGTCGGTGACGCTGGACCTGCGCACCCCGCGGGGCCGCGAGATCCTGCTGGACATGGCGGCGGGCGCCCAGGTGCTGGTGGAGAATTTCAAGCCCGGCACGATCGAGCGCTGGGGGATCGGGCCCAAGGAGCTGCACGCCCGCAATCCCGGCCTGGTGATAGTGCGCGTCTCCGGCTGGGGGCAGACGGGGATGTGGGCGCACAAGCCGGGTTTCGGATCGTTAGTCGAGGCGATGTCGGGCTTTGCGGCGATGAACGGATTCGGGGACCGCCCGCCGGTCCTGCCGCCCCTGGCGCTGGCCGACATGATCGCGGGGCTATGGGGGGCGTTTGCCACCATGGTCGCGATCCGGGCGGCGGAATCTGGTGGGCCGGGACAAGTGATCGACCTACCGTTGTTCGAGCCGATCCATGCCGTGCTGGGTCCGATGGCGGCGCAGTACCGGATGACGGGGGAGAACCCGCCGCGCACGGGTTCCCGGTCGACGCAGACGGCGCCCCGCGGGGTCTACGAAACCAAAGACGGGCGGTTCGTGGCGCTCTCAGGCTCGATGCAGGCCATGGCCGAGCGGTTTTTCCGCGCCATCGGCCGGGACGAGTTCATCGACGACCCGCGCTTTGCCACCAATTCGGACAGGGTTGCCAATAATGACGCACTGGACCCGATCGTCGCCGACTTCATGGCGCGCCACAGCCAGGATGAATTGCTGCAGATCTTTGAGGCGGCGGACGTCACCGTGGGCCCGGTCGCCGATATCGATCAGCTGATGGATCACCCCTACATTCAGGACCGCGCCGTGCTGGTCGACCTGCCGGACCCGGATGTTGGCCGCCTGCCGATGCCGAACGTGGTGCCGCGCATGAGCGCGACCCCGGCCGCCATCCGCACACCGGCCCCGGAGCTGGGCCAGCACAATGCCGAGGTGCTGGGCGGGCTGGGCCTGAGCGCCGAGGCGTTGGCCAAACTGGCCGAGGAGGGCGTGATATGACGGGGCATGACGGGAACCTGCCGCTGTGGCGGTCCATGCTGTTCGTACCTGCGACGTCCGAGCGTTTCGCCGCCAAGGCGCATACCCGCGGGGCGGATGCGATTATCGTCGATCTGGAGGATTCTATTGCCGCCAGCGAGAAGGGGCGCGCCCGCTCGATCCTGCCGCAAGTTCTGCGCCAGGTCGGCCAGGGCGGCGCCGACGTTGTCGTGCGGATCAATCGGCCTGTGCGCCTGGCCGTGCGCGATCTGGAGGTCGCGGTGGTGCGCCAGGTGCAGGCGATCTCGCTGCCCAAGACCGAAAGCGCCAGCCATGTCGAGCTGATGTCCGAGGTGATGGCCGAGATCGAGGCGGATCGCGGGCTGACCACGGGCGACACCCGGATCATCGCCCTGATCGAGACGGTCGAGGGGTTTGCCAACCTGTCGGAGATTGCGGCGCATCCACGGGTGGTGGCTGTGACATTGGGCGGGGAGGATTTTGCGGCGGCGTTGGGCATGCCGTCGGCCGAGGCTGAGCAGATGCGGCCCTATCTGCGCGAGATCGTTTTAGCGGCGCGCGGGGCGGGTAAGCTGGCGCTGGGCTATGCGGGCTCGATCGCGAATTTCAGCAATCTGGATGGCTATGCCGCCGATATCGCCGAGGCCCGCGCCATGGGCTTTGACGGCGGATCCTGCATCCACCCGGCTCAGGTGCCGGTTCTCAACAAGGGTTTCGCACCGTCGGCCGAGGAGATCATCCAGGCCGAGCGGGTGGCTGCCGCCTATGACCGGGCGCTGGCCGAGGGGCAGGGTGCGATCCAGCTGGACGGGCGCATGATCGACGTGCCGGTGGCCGAGCGTGCCCGCGCGATCCTGGCCACCCGCGACCGGATCGCGGCGCGGGTTTGAACCAATGCTCAACTGTCCCGGCGTAAGGACACCAGATATGGCTTGCACGCGGCCGGTCTAACCGAGAGATAACGACCCCGCGAGCGCGTGTGCGGTTTGGAGCGATTGATGTCAGCGGATTTCCGGTTTCGGCTGTTTGACTGGTTGGCGCGTCCGGTCGTTTTCCTGGCCCTGGCGCTGCTGCTGGCGGTCGAGAAACAAGTGCTGGCGGTCATTTCCACAGCCGGCGGACAGGATATCACCGAGACGACCTTTGCCTTCGGGGAATACATCGAAGGGCTGATCGAGCGGGGCACCTATAGCTCGTGCGTCGGAGACTCGTGCGAGTATGCCAGCCGGATGCCCCTGCTGCCGCTGATCCTGGCCACCTTGTCGGTTTTCAGCCGGGAAATGGTCGTTGTGACCATGCTGAAATGTGGCTTGTGGTCCGCTCTGTCGGTGGCCGGCGTCTTCTTAGTCCGTCGCTATGCCGGACGGTGGGCATCGATTGTCACGCTCAGCGCCAGCCTGGGCCTGATTTTCATCATCACGTCCCCCAGCCTCGCCAAACATGTCAGCGTTCTGCACTACGAGGAGGCGTTTCTGATCGAAATGCTGCTGGTCTGGTGGCTGTGTCTGATGGTGCTGATGGCCAGCGTGTGGGAGCGCGACAGCACGGTCACGAAGGCGCCATTGGCGGGCCTGTTGATCCTGCTGGGCGTCCTGATGTTCTTGCTGAAGGAGACGATGATCAGCCTGATGGTCGTCAGTCTGACGGGTGGCCTGCTGATTTGGCTGCGCGAAGGGCGCGCGCTGTGGCGGGCGTCCTTTACCGTGATGGTGATGTCGGGCGCCGTGCTCTTTGGTGCCTGGGTCACCTACAACTCGTCGGTGACGGATCGTTTCGCCGTGTTCACGTCCTGGAATGGCGAGAACCGCTACCAAAGTGCCAACCCCTACACCGCCTCGATTTATCCCGACATCGTGCCCGACGTGATCTTCTACGACGTGACCGAAGCCGTGCTGGAGGATGGCACTGTCATCGCGATCCCGCGCCTCAAACGACGCCGCGAGTTCGCGTCGGAGACCGAGTGGGATGCCCATTACCGTCAAGAGGCGGCGACGTGGATCGCGAACAACCCGGAGGCCTGGTGGGCCTATCGGGAAAAGACGACGCGCAATTTCTTTCTCAGCATCGAGCGGACGCCGGTCTCGATCCAACCCGTCTTCACCCTGCGCCAGGATCGGACCCAGCGGCTATTCGATGAATTGGTGGGGGCTTGGCTGGTCTGGGGCCGGGTGATCCAGTTCGCCTTTGCGGGACTTGTCGTGTTTCTCCTGATCGCCGGGCCCTGGCCAACGCGGTTCACCGCAATTGGGGCGTTCCTGACGGCCATGGCCTATGCGGCCCCCTACATCTATGGCCTCAACTACGAGCGCCACATCGTGCCGTTCCTGTTCGTCATAACCCTTGCCAGCGTGTTTCTGGTGGGCGAGCGGTTACAGGCCAGGCGGCGCTGACGCCCTGCTTCCAGGTCGGACCGCTGACGGCTGTTAGGTGACGGCGCTTAGAAGGGCGGCTGGCCGTTGCTGGCGGCTTGGGCGATGATCAACTGGCATTTTTCCAGCTGGCTCAACGCGGTCCGGGCGCCGGCCAAGTCGAAGACGCCGATCTGTCCCATGCCGGGCGCGCTGAGCGTGGCGGTGCTGCCGCCGCTGAGGTGGCGGGTGAAATCACGGCGTACCTGCGGGCTGGGCGCGCGAAACCCGATGCCCGGCCCTTTGGCGCGGGCGTCCACCGACCAGTCGTTGCCGTCCACGCTAACCGTCAGCCGCTCGGCGCGCTCGTCCCAGGACCAGGACGCGTCATAAACCGAAATCCAGGTGCCGCCCTGGTAAGAAATGGCGAACGACAGGACCTGGCCTTGGGTGTTTTCGCCCTTGGCCACGCACCACGAGCTTCGGCGCTGGGTGTTGTAGGTCATCTCCAGCAGCCAGCTGCCTTCTTGGACCATGGTCTGAGAGCGGTAGTTTTGTGCCTGGGCTGGTGGGCCCATGCCGAGCAAGGGGGCCGCCACCAGCAGGGCCAGAAGGCTTTGGGTGATCCATCGGGTCATAGCTGGCGTCCTTTCGGTTGGTTTGGCACCGCGCACGGGCGCATGCGGGCCACAGTGTCTTCGCCTGGACCGGCGCCGCAAGACCGCGCGCCCTGTGCCTTTGGAGTTTAGACTGGACCAGTTGGCGCCCAATGCCCAGGGGCTGGATTGTCGCCCGTTTGTGGCCGGTTGATCAGCGGCCCCCCTGCGGCCGCGGCCCGCCGGAAGCGCCCCTCGCACGGCACAAAAGAACCGGGGGCGCGACCGCCCCCGGTAAACTCAACGCTGCTCAACCTGTGAGCGGTGCCGCAGTTCAGAAGATAAAGCTGTTCTCCGTGATCTCGTTGCTCGACGTGTTGCGCAACACCAGCGTCGAGATCCCCGCAAAGGTGATCGTGGCATCGCCGCCGGTCTCCTCGACGACAATGTCTGACATGTCACGCACCTGCTGGTAGCCGCTGACATCGATCAGATCTGCCGAGAAGTCGGTGATCACGTCGTCGCCGTGACCGGCCGAAAACAGGAAGATGTCCAACCCGCCATTGCCCGACAGGACGTCGTTGCCCTGGCCACCGGTGATCAGATCGCTCTGGTTCGAGCCCGTCAGCGTGTCGCCTGCGCTGCCGCCGATGACTGCCTCGACCTCGCTGACCGAGTTGGCCCCGGCCGCCGAGCCCGAGACACCGAACGTGCCGGCGCCCAGATCCACGGTGACGCTCTGCTCCAGCCCCGACAGGTCCAACGTGTCTTGGCCCTCGCCGCCGATCACCGAGTTGCCCGAGACGGTCAGCGTCGTCGTACCGCCGCCCGACAGTTCGACATGGAAGATGAAGCTGTCATCGCCCAGGCCGCCGTCGATCTGGTTGCCCGTGATCTCGACCGTGGCGTTGCCCCCCTGACCGGCGGCCCCTGCACTGCCGGCGGTGCCGGCGGTGTAGAAGTTGCTGACGTCGCCGATCTCGTTCAGGTCTTCGCCGCCGTCCCCGGCATCGCCGCCCTCCAGCGCTGCTGCGCCCGAGGCTTCTGCCAGGATCGAGAACGTGTCGTTGCCCAGGCCACCGGTCAGCTCGTTGTCGGCAATCCGGGCCAGGGCGTCGCCGCCGTCGCCGGCATCCCCACCGTCACCGCCGGTGCCATACTGGCGCACGAATCCCCCGGTGGAGGTGCTGGTGAGCCCGTTGCTCGCAAAGACAACGTCCGTGTCGCGGTAGAGCGTGTAGGAGGCATCGGCACCGTCTGCGCCCGTGCCGCCATCGCCCCCGTCGGCAATGACCTCGATCGTAACCAGGTCGTCGCCTTCGCCGGCGGTGACCGTGGCATCCACCATCTCGGCCGTGGCGTCGCCGCCTGTGCCGCCATTGCCGCCGTCGCCTGCGACCGCCGGGTTCAGACCCTGACCGCCGATCGGGCCGTCATTGCCGCCGTTCCCGGCCCGGCCAGCGTTGCCGCCATTGCCGCCGTCGCCCCCTTCGGCTTCCACGACGATCTCGATCTCGTCCGCGCCGTCGCCACCGTCGTAGGTTCCGCCGCTAAGGGTTGCGATCGCGGCGCCGGCATCCTGGCCGTCCGCGCCGTTGCCGCCGCTGCCACCGAAACCGCCGTTGAAGGTTTCGGTCCGTGTCGAGCCGTCGGCGAACTGGGTGTCTTGCTCGCCGATCGGATCGGACCGGCCGCCCCGGCCGCCGTCACCGCCGACGGCACCGCGTCCGCCTTTGGCCGTGATCTCCACCTGGATGTCATCGGCGCTTTCCATGCCGAAGATCGCGCCGTCGGCAAAGGTCGCTGTGCCGTCGGCACCGGTGCCGCCGCTGATCCCGTCGGTCCCGTCTTCGGCATCGCCGGTGTCCGTATTCGAACCCGCGACCCCTGCGGTTCCGATCCGTCCGTTACCACCGGTGGAGGCCACGTCGAAGATCAGGCGGTCCAGGTTGTCGTCTCCTGTCAGCGACTGGTCCGTCACCAGTAGGTCGGCGCCTTCGCCGTTCGGTTCGTTGCGGCTGCCGTTCGAGCCCTTCAGCGTAAACTTCTCGGTGATGCGGACGGCGTCCGAGAACGGTGCCTCGACCGTGACCACCAGCGTGCCCGTGGTCTCGTTACCGGCAGAGTCGCGCACCGTGTAGGTGACGATCTCGTCCTCGGACGTGCCCAGATCGATGCTGTCGAATTCGCCGTTCGGGTCGAACAGAACTTCGCCTTCCACGATCGAGACATTGCCCCGGCTGCTTTCGACGGCCACGATGGTCAGCTCTTCGCCGTCCGGGTCTTCGTCGTTTTTCAGCACATCGACCAACACCGAGCTGCCGCGGTTCACATCGACCGCGTCATTCTGCGTGATCGGGGCGTCGTCGACCGGGTTCACCGTGATGTCGATCGAGCCGGTGCTGCTGGCGCCTTCGCTGTCGACAATCCGGTAGTTCAGCGAGAAGCTGCCAAAGTAGTCCTCGTCCGGCGTGAAGGTCACTGTGCCGTCCGGGTTGATCACGACCGCGCCGTCTGCCGGGGTGCTGACCGAGACCAGCGAGAAGTCGTCGCCGTCTGCATCGCTGTCATTGGCCAGCGGGTCGAAGATGACCTCGGTGTCCTCGTCCAGGGTGACCGTGTCGGTCGCCGCGGTCGGGGCCAGATTGGTCGAGACGACAACGATTTCGACGGTGGCATCATCGCTGCCGCCGCGCCCGTCGCTGACCGTGTAGTCGAACGACACCTCGCCGTTGAAGTCGGCGGTGGGCGTGAACGTCACGGTGCCGTCTTGGTTGTCCACCAATGTGCCGTTCTCGACCGCGCCCAGCGCGCTGATCGACAGGGCATCGCTATCTGGATCGGTATCGTTGGCCAGAAGATCGATGATGATCGAGCCGTTCTCCAGCACCTCGACGTCGTCGTCGCTTGCAGTCGGCGCGCGGTTGGCGGCGGCCAGCGTCACGTTAACATTGGCCGTGTCGGTGCCGCCGCGGCCGTCGCTGATGGTGTAGCTGAACGTCACGTTGCCCGAGACATCGGTGTTCGCCGTCAGCGTGACCGTGCCGTCGCCGTTGTCGATCAGGCTGCCGAACGAGGGCGTCGGCAGTGACGAGATCGTCAGGCTGTCGCCGTCCACGTCGCTGTCGTTGCCCAGCAGATCGATGACAATCGCCTCACCCGCCGTGCCCGATGCATCGTCGTCGCGCGCGGTTGGGCCGTCGTTGACCTCCTCGACGGTGATGGTCACCTCCGCCGTGTCGGTCAACTCGCCATCACTCACCACATAGCTGAACGTGACGGTGCCGTGGAAGTCAGCGTCCGGCGTGAAGGTGACGGTGCCATCCTGATTGTTGACCAGGGTGCCGTTCTCCACCGAGCCGAGTTCAACAACCGACAGCGTATCGCCATCCAGATCCAAATCGTTATCCAGCAGATTAACGGTGATCGCGTTGTCTTCCTGTGTCGATGCCGCGTCATCCTCGGCCAGCGGCGCGACGTTGCCCCCTTCGATCACCACGGTGACGGTGGCCGTATCGGTGCCCCCGTTGCCGTCCGAGATCGTGTAGGTGAACGTGTCCGTTCCGGTGAAGCCGGGTTCCGGCGTGTAGGTGATCAAACCACCGTCCTGCGCGGAGATGATCCGGACGGGCTCGGCCTCCTGCAAGGCCCGCAGTGCGACATTGTCGATGACTGTGCCGATCGTGTCCTCACGCCCCAGGGCGTAGATCTCGATCAGGGCAGTGCCCGGGTCCAGCTCGACATCCAGCGTCAGAGTTTGGAAGCCCTTGACCGTGGGATTGATCACCTCGTGCACCGTCTCGCCGTTGATGCGGATGCCAACCCCGTTGGTGGCCGAGTTGTTGCCGCGCATCGCGTAGTCCAGCGAGAACTGGTAGGTGCCCGATTCGGCGATCTCGACCTCCTGGCTGAGGGTCGAGTTCGACCCGCGGCCATGGCTGTCCAGCTCGACCACGGCGTTGCCGTTTTCGTTGCCGGTGCTGTAGTTGCGGGTCTGCACCTCGATCCGGCCGGCCGGGCTTTCCCAGCCTTCGATCGTGTCCCAGTGGCCCCAACCAAGGCGGCCGTTCAGCGGGTTATCCTCGAAATCGCCGTTGACGATAAGGTTGTCACCCAGTGTCGGATCTTCGTTGCTGGCCACTTCTGTAACGACCGGCGGCGTGAAAGTGACGGTACCGTGCTGACCTTCTGTGGCATCGACAATGAAAACGGTGTCGCCGTCTGGATCGCTGTCGTTGCCCAGGGCATTGATGGTGATGGCCTCGCCCTCTTCGCCCTGCGTCGAGTCGTCGATGGCGTCCGGGCCCGAGTTGGCGTCCTCTGCCTTATGGCGCAGGATGCTGTCGTCAAGGATCTTGGTCTCGCCATCGTGTTCGTGCGAGATTTGCAGCTTGGAGTGGCCCTTCCAGTCGAAGTAATCGATCGAAATATCGTACCAGCCGTCTTCCTCGATGGTGATCTCACCCGTCGACGTCCTTGCTGGACGCAGACCTTCGAATTCTGCAACTTCCTGGCCGTCGATGTTCAGGCGGAAGCCGTCGTCCGTCCAATTGTGGAAGGTATGAGTACCGGCCTCCAGATAGACCTCGCCCGACAACTGAATGTATGTGTGGTCGACATTGGTACTCAGCGCCTCATCCGAACCTTCCAAGCTGTCGCCGTCGTGTTCCAGCACCATTTCAAGCGGGTTATGGAACCAGCCGGTCTTGCTGCCATAGTCGATCTCGGTGGCAACAAACGTCGCATCTGGCGTGTCGTCCTTATGGCTCATCGCCTGGTCGATGTTCCGTAGGGTTTCGTCGGCGAAGTAGACCTCGCCAAACAGGCCCGAAGCGTAACCATCGTCTTCGACTGTTTCTGCGGCGTTTTTGACCTCGACGACTTCGGGGTCGGCCTCGCCGACGCGGCGCACCACGACATTATCTAATAGGGCGCCATAGGTGTCCTGGGTGCCCGTGCCCTCGAAGGCCAGTTTGATCGGGCCTTCCGACAAGTCGACATTATAGGTGTAGGTCTTCCAACCGACGCTGTCGGCGCTCAACTCGGCAATCACCGTGTCGCCGATCATCACCTTCATCGAGGCGCTATCGCCCAGCTCTTCTACGCCCTTTTTCAGACGCGGCGAATAGTCAAACGAAATCAGAAACTTGCCGCCTTCTTCGACTTCCAGGTTCTGGACGACGCGGCTGTTCGAGTCCTTGCCGTGGCTATCCAGCTCGATATAGGTGTCGGACTGCTCGCGGGGCGAGGTTGGCTTGCGCACCTCGCGCAATTCGATGACCGAATCGTCCGAAACGCTCCAGCCCTCGATGCTCTCAAACGTGCCCCACTTCTTTTTGGTCAGCTCGTCGTGTGTCTGGAAGGTGCCGTTCGTCACCAGTTCCTCACCCAAGAGGCCGGTATCGCTCAGCTCGCGCAGCGAGACGTTGTCGATCATGGCGCCACGGCCATCGGCGGCGCCGGTCGCGACCAAGCGCAGCGAGACGTCGCCGTCGGCGGGAATGTCTTCCTCCGAGATCTCAACCGCAAAGGCCTCTTCGCGCCATTTGCCGTGTTCGGCAGACAGTTCCGCGACCAGCTTGTCGCCCAACCAGATTTCAGCCGTGCCCGTATCTGCGTGCGAGTTGCCCCCACCTTCGTTGGACTTGTAGTCAAGTGACAGGCGGTAGACGCCGGGGCCGTCGATCTCTTCGATGACCTGGCTGACGGTCGCGTTCGAATTGGTGGCGCCCAGCCCGTGCTTGTCGGCACGAGCGTCCAGCTCCAGCACCATGGACTTCACCTTGTGCGCAGGCGTGCCCTTGATACCGGCTGACTTTTGGACTTCGATCTTGCCGGTTTCTGCAAACCAACTGCCGTCGCCCATGTCTTCCATGGTGCCCCAGTTCTTCCGACCAGATAGTTGATTGGTCGAGAAGTCGCCATTGCGCACGATGTTGGCGCCCTGGTCGTCCTGGGCGACCTGTGCGTTCAGATACTCTTCAAAATGCGACATCTTTACCCCCGATACGCAACTAACTTGTGAGTTCTTTACACAGAAATACGCAGCAAAAAAAGCGAATAGTATCGAGGAATTGAAATCAATTGTTTATTTAAATGCGTATTAGTGTAAATACACATTTACCATACCCCGTAATAACCCGTTCACCACGCCATCTGTTCTTGGCGAATATTATTCGTTACGGTTTAGGGCAGGTTACCGACATGGCTTTGACAGGCGATGGAAAAGGTGGTTTTCGGCGCGAGTTTTAAGGGTTACGTTCAGTTGCAGGGGTGGCGCGACCAACCGCGAGAAGCGTTCGGAGGACGTCGTGTCAATTGAGGTTTTCCTGGCTCACGGGGCTCACTGCGCCTGTTCGGTATGTCAGGCGTTTGCCGATGACGGTGGGAAGTTGGACGTTAGCCCCGCCGCTGGCACGGGAGCACCTGGTCCTCAGGCTGAGACAGCCGACAATGACATCCCGGGTAACACGACCTCTTTGGCGGTACTGCCGACCACCGGCATTGTAGATGCCACGCTGAACACGCTGGGCGATCGTGACTGGTTCCTGCTGACGTTCGAGCCGGGCCAACGCACGGTGATCAACCTGTTCGGTCTGGACCATGACTTGGACAACGGGCTTGGCGCTGTCACCGATACCTATCTGCGGGTCTACACGCAGGATGGGACGTTTTTGTTCGGCAACGACGACGGGGGGCCTGGCCTCAGCTCCCGCCTGTCATTGGTGAACAACGGATCGACGGCGGTCACTGTATACATAGAGGCATCTTCATTTGCAGATTCCGAAGTTGGGGACTATCGGATCCAGACAGAGACGGCAGCGCCCAGCACCGACCCGTTGGAAGCGGTGCGTACGACCCGGACGCTGAACACCGCCGATGCCATCCAGGTCTATTTTGCCCAGGATGGCGACGTCTATGCCGACTCGCAATTCGGGTTTCTGACGGCCAGCGGGCTTAGCCAGTCCCAGCAGGACGAGTTCTGGAAGATCTTTCAGGACGTCATGATGTTCCTTGACGTGACGTTCGAGGTGACGACAAACCGCGATAATGCGGACCTGCAGTTGGCGACTGCCGACATTGACGACAATTTTCCGGGGCTGCTGGGCTTCTTCTATTTCCCGGGCGGCCCGGGCTATGGCTTTTTGAACGATGCCTTCCCGGGTTGGCCCGCCACCGCGCAAAAGGGTGGCTTTCTCTACGGTGTCGCGGTCCACGAGTTCGGGCACGGCTTCGGTCTGGCACACCCGCACGACACAGGCGGGGGCACCGGGGTGCTGCAGGGTGTTACCTCCTCGTCCAGCCGGGGCAACTTTGGGCTGAACTCGTCCCCCTTCACCCAGATGAGTTACAACGAGGGATGGGCGGACAATCCTGCCGGCCTCGCATCAAGCCAGTCGACCTTCGGCCATATGGGGACGTTCGGGGCGTTGGATATCGCCGCGTTACAGGACATGTATGGCGCCAACACCAGCCATGCCGCGGGCGACGACACCTACGCCCTGGACAGCGTCAATGGACTGGGGACGATGTATGCCACGATCTGGGATACGGGCGGCATCGACGCGATCACCTATAGCGGCCAGGATGATGCCACCATCGATCTGCGCGCGGCGACGTTGAACTACGAGGTCGGCGGCGGCGGCTTCATGTCGTTTGTCCAGGGAGTCATCGGGGGCCGGACCATCGCCAATGGGGTGGTGATCGAGAATGCCATCAGCGACATGGGCAACGACACCCTGATTGGGAACAGCGCCGCCAACTTGCTGCAGGGTAAAGACGGCGACGACATTATACTGCCGGGTTTGGGCGACGACACGGCCGATGGCGGTGCGGGGTCCGGCGACACCGTTTCTTATGAGAACCTGTTTGGTGGGGTTGCGCCAGAAACGACGACACAGGGGGTTGTCCTATCGCTGGCAAAACAGGGCGAACTGCAGGGCAATGACCAGACGGGACAGGAGCTGTTATCGGGCTTCGAAAACATCACCGGTTCGCCGGCAGTCGACAACCTGAGGGGTGATGCCAACGACAACATCCTGCGGGGGCTAGAGAGTCCGGACGCCCTGACCGGCGCGGGCGGCAACGACACGATCTTTGGCGGCGCAGGCTCGGACATATTGGTCGGCGGCGCCGGGGCGGATGTGCTGTACGGCGGTGACCTCGGGCCCAATCTGGATCGCGCAAGTTGGCGGTCCGAAGCCAGCGGCGTGATCTTCGATTTCACCACGCCGTTCGATGCCGAAGGCAACCGGACGTCAGACGTGGTCAAGGAAGACGCCGTCTTTGGTATCGAAGGCTGGGAGGGCTCGTTCACCCAGTTCAACGAGTTTGACGCCACGGACCAGTCCCAAAGCTACAACTTCTTCGGCGGCAATGGCGGCAACGTCATGTATGGCGGCGATGGCGGCGACGGGGAAGGTGCCGGTCTGGGTGATGGGTTGGTGGGCTTCAACGGTGTCGACTCGATCTTCGGTAACGAGGGCGGCGACATCCTCTGGGGCCGGCGCGGCGACGATTATCTGGATGCGGGGCGCACGGCGGACGGGACGGCCACCGACGGCGACGCGGACCAGTTCAACTTTGAACGCCTCAGCGGCAGCGACGTGGTTGTGAACTTCGAGGTTGGCCTCGATTTCATGATCTTTCGAGCCGCGGACGTGGATGATCAGGACGGCATCGGCGGGATAACCATCGGCGATCTGCTATTTGAGACCGTAGAGGCGGGGGGCGAGACGACGATCGCCGATACCAGAATCACTTTCGAGACCACGGGCACCGGCACATCAGCTGCTGTGTTCACGGCTGACATCACGCTTTTCGATGTTGATCGACTGGATTTGCAATCGAACGGGCTGTTCACGTTTTTATAGCCGCGTTCTCCAAGAGCGTAATCGGTGGTTTGGGGGTGCATCCCGTCAAGATCACTGAATTTCCAGCTCGCCGAATCTGGGCAGTGCGCAGTGCATTCGCTGATGTGTGGTCCGTCTTTGTCCCCGTGCGGTGCAATCACGCTGAAATATGTTCCGCGATGAATACTTAGTAAAATTTCATAGTTAATTACTGATCCATAATAAATAGATATATTTACTAAAAATAATGGCAAAATATGATTGTATTTATTCTGATTTTATTTATATCTGCACTCAACACGGGAGTGGAGTATGTTTTGTGTTCACGGGCGCCGCAGTTTGGCGCTGATGATTTGCGCAGGGACAGCCCTGGGCCTTGGCAAGGTCGACGCGGCTGAAATTCTGGACAGCGCGACCCTTCGCCTGACGGGTTACGTTGCTGATACGTGCGTTGTTCGCGGTGTTCCGACGGTCAATGCCGCAGGTACAGCTGGATATCGCGCCGCCGTGGCGGCAGACCAGGCACAGATCGCTTTCCGGTTTGATGTCGCGAACAGGACCGACCCGTCGCGAAGCGATATCGGATCGATCTCATCGGGTCAGATCGACGTCGAGTTCGATCTCTATTGTAACGACTACTTCCAATTCACGGTCGAAAGCGCGAACGGCGGCCTGGTTCGGGGCGGTGATGCCCCAACCTCCAGCGCTTTCACCGGCCGGTTGGACTATGACGTCAGCGTTCGCTTCGCCAGCGGCCATGTCTCGCAGGCAACTGCCACCGGCGCGACCATGCTGATCGACGACGAAACCGTGCCGCCGCAGCGCGACAAGGCCACCATGACCGTGGCCTTCGACAACCCGGCGGGCGCACGTTTGGGCGCGGGCCTCTACCAAGAGGCTTTGACGCTCTCCTTCATTCAGGACGGCGCGACGCCGCCCAGCAGCTTCCGGGGGGCGGCACAGTCCGCACCGTCCGGGTGAGACCTTCTCTAGCAGAACGCGCGGAGGGAGCCGTCCGGATCTAGGGCGTAACTGCGAGAACCCATCCTCCGGAAACGGAGAGAGGTGCGGTTGTCGCCGCCAAGAGACGGACCAACCAACGCCGACGGGGCAGTCCCCGCACGGCTTAACTGAACCAAACTGAGGGTGACTCAAATGAAAAAGTATCTGGCAGCAGCCGCTCTGACGGCCGTGAGCATTGTCCCGATGTCGGCAAACGCGGAAACCCAGGACGCATTGACCATGCAATTGTCGGGCATCATGCCGGACATCTGCACCGCGAAGTTTCAAGCGCCGACGGCCGCTCAGCGCGGTGGCTTCCTGGGCTTTGATCGTATCGACAATGCCCAGGCGACGCTGATCAACGACAACGACGGCTTGCAGGCCTCGTTCGCGTTCAACGTTCCGAACCAGACCGACCCGTCGGATGACACCGTGGGTGAGATTAACGCACCCTTCATCCGCATGACGGCTGATTTCTTCTGCAACGGCGCCTACTCGCTGACGATCCAGGCTGCTAACGGTGCCTTCGTGAACTCGGAGACCGTGACGAACACAGCCCAGTTCTCGAACCAGCTGAACTACGTGTTGAACATCGACATCGAAGGCCGTGCACGTATCGCCCAGGAGTTTGCTGGTGAGACGGCTGCACAAGAGATCGTCACCAACGGTGTCGAGATTGACGGCGACATCGTCTTCCGTCTGCAGACGGGCCAGGGCCGTGTCGAAGGCGGCGAAGACAAGAAGCTGATCGCTGGCCTGTACCAGGAAGCCATCACGCTGTCGTTCGTGCAGGACGGCACCAGCCCGGCGATCGCATTCGTGAACGCCCCGGCGGCGTCGTTCGCAGCCAACTAAGTCTATTCGCACAATTCACGGCGCCGTTCGCGGCGTCGTGACCTTCCTTTTACCATTTTCGTTGAGGTTCTCTGCGGTCGCGCGTGTACCGCGACCAAGTCAGAGGTGTCTCAATGCGTACCGTGTTCGCCCGATTTGCGCTTGCCGCAATCTGCTTCATCACCCCCCAATTGACTGTTCCGCAGGTGGCGCTTGCCAATATGGAAGTCGCGCCACTGGTCATGGACTTGGAAGGGGGCGTGGGCGAGCAGGGCTCGTTCGGGGTCACCAACACGACAGACACGGACATCCCGGTCTCGATCCGCATTGTTCGCCGTCAGATCAGCGCGGATGGCACGACTGAAATGCTGCCTGCCGACGGTGAGTTCATCTTGTTCCCGCCACAGGCCGCGATTGGTCCCCTGAAATCGCAATTGTTCCGATTTCGCTATGTCGGTGAACCGCTGGAGGGTCAGTCGCGCAGCTACTACATCTACGCGACCCAATTGCCGGTCGATCTTGAAAACCAGGGCAACGATGTCGAAGGCGTCCAAGCGCGGATCGACTTTCTTTATGAATTCGGGATCAGCTTGAACCTGATCCCCGAAGAAGCGGCACCCGAGCTGATCGTCACCCGGGCCGAGCGCTCGCGCATGCCCGACGGTGCCGTTTCAGCCCAATTAACCATCGAAAACCGCGGCAATCGCTTCGCCCGAATTGCGGATTATGAACTCACCATCACCGCAGGCGGCCAATCGGCGACATTTACGTCGGCCATGCTGCGCCAGGGCCTGGCAAATGGCTTCTGGCTGCCCGGTCAAAGCTTCACAATCGACTTCCCCGTCGAAGGCATGCCCGCTGGCAGCCTTGAGGCAACGCTAAGCCCCACTGGAAGCTGAAATCCCGGGTGATCAGAATGATCTGCAAAGACCTCCGGACGTCAGCCGTCCGCCTAGCATTTGTCACAGCCGCACTGGTCGGGCCAGCACTGGCCCACGCGCAGGACGCTCAGTTGACCCCGGCGGAGCGGGCCCTGGCGGCCGCCGCTGCCGCAAATGCCGAGCGTCAGTTTGAACTGAACGTGCCCGTTCTCTACGACAACACGCCAATCGGTGCCCTGGACGCGAAGGTCACGACGTCCGGTCGGTTCGAGGCCGCGCGCGACGATGTTCTTGGCGTTCTGTCAAACGTTCTAACGGAGAGTGCGCTGGCCGAGGTCAGCGCGGAATTTGGCGCGGCTGAAGTCGTCAACACCGAGACGGCAGCCCAGGCGGGGTTCGAGATCCGGTTCAACCCAGAGCGTGTGGCATTGGAACTCACCACCGAACGCGATGTCCGCCGTGCAAACACACTGGATCTGAACCCTGAACGCGATGCCGAAGCCGCCTTCCGCAATTCGATCCGGCCGGCGACGGTGGCCGCATTTCTCAACCTGAGCGCAGGCGTCGAGGTCGAGACCGCCGATCAGACGGACCTCGGCGCCATTCTGGGGATCGACGGGGCCGTGCGTGCCGGTGGCTTCGTGCTGCGCGGCGGTGCCGTCTACGAGACGATCGATGCCGCGTTCGAGGTGGGCACGATCCAGCTGGTCCGCGATTTCGTCGAGCGTGATGTTCGCCTGACCATGGGCGACGTGACAACTGCCGGGACAAACCTGCTGGGAGCCGAAGACCTAATCGGTGTATCGCTGTCTCACCGGTCCGGACAATTCGGTCGTCCACGATCGTTGCAGGCGTTGTCGTCCACCAGTTTCGAGTTGGACCGATCGGCAATCGTCGAGATCTACATCAACGAAGCCCTGGCGCGCCGATCCCGGCTGTCGCCCGGCGTCTACAACATTGCTGACTTGGACCTGCGCACCGGCGAGAACGACATCCGCGTGGTCGTGATTGATGATGCCGGTCAGCGCGAGGAAATCGTGCTAAGCGCCTTTAGCAGCGGTGAAATCCTGGAGCCGGGGGAGCTGCGCTGGGACGTGGCAGGCGGCATTGTCACCGAAGAAGACCTGGCCAGCTTGGACTTCGATACCGACGACTCAGAGTACTTCATCATCACAACCGTCGACTACGGCGTCATACCGGAGCTTTCCGTGGGCGCCTCGGCGATTTGGCGGGACCAGGGGCAGGCGGCAGGTCTGACTGTACGTTCGGCCATTCCCATCGGCAGCCTCGGTCTCGACGTTGCAGCCTCTTTCGCGGACGGCGACGTAGGCACTGCAGCCAGTTTGACCTTCCGGCCATTTCTGCCGGAATGGCTGGAACTGCCCGGACGCGGCTTCGACATCAGCGTATTCTTCGCTAGCGAGGATTTTTCCGCCCTTGCGCTGCCGACGTCGAATGACGACGAATTACGGATATCGGCGCGCCTGACGGAACCATTCGTGGTTTTGGATACGCCTGTGCGGACATCGCTGTTCGGCAGTTACCAGCGTGTGATCAGCACGAACGAGGACGTCTATCAGGTCGGGGCGTCTGCTAGCTTTGCCCTGACCGACGGGACCTCCTTGGGGCTGTCCGCGGGCTATGAGCGGGATTTGGACGGCGACTCCGATGTGTTCGGCCGGATCACTCTTTCGCGGGCACTTGGGCCGGTCTCAACTTCGGCGCGTTACGACACCAATAACAACAGCGCGTTGGTCAGCGCAGCATGGCAGAACCAGTCCTCAGGGGTCGGCACATTGTCAGCTGGGGCAAGTGTCGCCTCGGACGAATTTGATAGTGCCGAAGTAAGCGGCATTGCGTCCTACACGGCCAACCGCTTCCTGGTAGCCGGTAGCGTCAGCCAGGACGTTTTGACGCCGGACGGCGAGGACATCGAAAGCAACGCAACGTTGACCGCTTCCACTGCGATTGTCTTCGCAGACGGTGCCTTTGCAATCTCGCGACCTGTCTTCGACAGCTTCGCAATTGTGCGGCCGCATTCATCGCTGGGTGAGGCCACCGTGGTCGTTAATCCGCCGCCGGTGGGCTTTGATGCGGGGCCGGAGATGTCCAGTGACGGTCTCGGCAATCTGGCGACTGCTGCCATTGGCAGCTATGCGCCGACGGCCGTGCAGGTCGAATTGGAGGGCGCTCCGATCAGTTTTGATTTCGGAGAGGGGCTCTACCAAATCGCAGGGCCACTGAACGCGGGCTACATCATCGATGTCGGCTCGGATCGCGCGGCCTCGGTTTCTGGCATCCTGGTCACGGCGGCAGGGGACCCGGTAGCGTTGATCGCAGGACGGGCGACCTCGGGCGATGACGAAACCTTCGCACCGCAGAATATCTTCACCAGTCAAGCGGGCCGTTTCTTCCTTTCGGGATTACTACCGGGCAAATCCTACAGGATTGATTTTGCCGGATTGTCGGCCCCGGTTATCGTCAGTACGCAGCCCGACACTTTGATGTGACCGATGTCGGCGTCGTGGTCGCGGAATGAAGGGCCATAGAATGATGAAACAGCTCTTGGTCGTCTGCCTTTTCGCCCTGTCTGCGGGTGTCTGGTCGTCAGCGCCCGCGACGGCGCAGGATCGTTGCGCGTTGACACTAGCGCCCGCCTCCAGCGTCAGCATCGGTCACCGCAGTGGCGCCTACAACGTCTTTCGCCAGGAGGCGGCGCGATCAAATCTGTCGGTCACAATCCAGAACCAGACCGACGCCGCCGCGTCGTGCACGTTGGTTTTCGAGCAGGTGCGTGCCCGCGCGCGACCCGGGTTGATCCACGATCAAGGTGTCGACCGCCTGCCACTGGAAATTGTGCGAGCCAATGGTGGTGGTGCGTCAAACTACCTGCTGACCGAAAACGGCAGTCGCACGGGCCGCGCCGATCGCAGCATCCGCGTGCGTGTTGCCGCTGACGGCCGTCGGACGGTACGGCTGCGTCTGGTCGTTCCCTCCGCTCAGTTCGTTCGCCCTGGCGGCTACAGCGCCGAGGTCCGCGCTAGCGTGTTCGCCGATAACGAATTGAGCGCCGAGGATGTGGAAAGCTTGCTGGTCCGAAGCACCGTCGATGCGCAAGGACGCCTGTTCATTTCCACCCGTGGCCGGGCGACAGAAACTTCTGGACGCCGGGCAACGTTGGATTTTGGCGCCATCACGGCGGATGAGGCCAACGGTGTCGCGTCAATGCTGATCCAGTCTAACGGGCGTTTTCGGATTGAACTGGAGTCTGAAAACGACTTTGCCCTGCAACTGCTGAACGCGCCTGCCGATCTGGCAGGCTTTGAAGATCGCATCGGCTATCGCGCTTCGATAAATGGGCGTGTTTTCAGACCGGCTACGCGCGGCACTGCGGGGGGCAGCGGTGGGTTGTTGTATGACCCGACACGTGCGCGGGGCACCCAATACCGGTTGGAGATCGATCTAGATACGGGCCGAGCAAGAGGGGCTGGAACCGTGGTCGAGGGAAAGTTGGCCGGTCGCTACGAAGACATCCTCTACATCCGAATTTTGTCGGAATAAGTGCCGCTCGCCGTTAGCGCCCGGTCGGCACTGTCCTAAACAACAGACCGACGGCGCGGCTGACGTCACCCGGTGATGCCAAAGTGATTGCCACCTTCTCGTGGAATGGGTCGGTTCGGCTGAACAGCGCAACTTGGGCGCCGGGGCGCACCTCGACGGTGCGACCTTCGACCCTGAGGCGCAGCGGATCGCCATCCAATGACGCGATTGCGTAGACGGTGCCGCCGCGGGCATTGTTGCAGAATGCGTGCAACTCTAGAGCGTCGGCCCCGCTGGGCACAGCTCGGGAAATGCAGGTCTCAGGCACCGTCAGCGAGATATTGATGGTCTGTGCGGCAGCTGTCGGAGCCAGCGGCAGAGACAGAATAGTCCCGATCTTTGCCCAACGAAGGAGCCAAAAAATCATAATAGTCCCCGCACGAACGCGACCGGGGCAGGCATCACACCCAAGGGGAAGACAGATCTGCCGTGGTCAGGATTGGTTAAGCGGGAGGTTGCGCCGAGTGTGTGAAGTTTTTCTTAACTTGTCTGCGCACTCATCGGAGGGACGCATCACCGCAAACGGCATTTGCGGCAGCAAGCATAGTTTGGCCGACCATAACGTTGCTTGGTCATCTTGAATGACAACTGCGCCGCTGGAGCCCTCACTGAGTGAAGTGCATCCATTCGGCGGGACGGCCGCGACCGCCGTGACATTCCGTTGGCCAATGACATCCGCGCAGCAGCGAATGCCTGTGAGCCCAATCAAGTCAGCGTTCGGGAGCGGTGTCCGCCCTTTTTCAGATCTTGAGCAAAACAGCCCCGCTGCGTTTTCCTGTGGCGACCATATCGTGCGCCGTCGCGCAGTCGGCCAAATCGACCACGTCGGCGATGCGAACGTCTAACGCGCCCTTCTCCAGCATTACATTTAGGTGGTCGATGGCTACGCTTCGTATTTTTGGTTGCAGCAGGTAGACCAATACCAAGTCGATGGTCACGGCCTTGAACATCAGCGGGTAGAACGGCAGCGCTGGCGCCATGTCCTGCGCTGACCCGAAGGCGGCGATTGTGCCGCCCTCTGCAACCACCGCGGTATTGGTTTCGGCGTTCTTGCCGAACTCGACCTCGACTATGCGGTCAACTAGGCCGCCGCCCGTCGCGTCCAGTATCTGCGCCGCGAGGTCCTCATCAGAGTAGTCGAAGACATCTTCGGCGCCGGCGGTTCGGGCGGCTTCCATCCCCTCGGCGCCGCGCGCAGTCGCCAGAACTCGCGCGCCCGATGCCACCGCAATCTGCACAGCAAGTCGGCCCACCGTACCCGCCCCGCCGCTGACCAGCACGGTCTTGCCGTCGACCGAGCCGCCGCCCAGCACAGAATGCGTGGCCGTCAATCCGGGAATCCCAAGGACGGCCCCTATTTCAAACGAGACGGTTTCTGGTAATGGCACGGCCTGGTCGGACGGCAACGCGATGTATTCGGCTGCTGTACCGTAAGCGCGCCGCCACTGGCCATTCCAAACCCAAACCCGCTGACCCACGCGGGCCGGGTCCACGCCCTTGCCTACGGCATCGATCACCCCCGCGCCGTCGCTATGAGGAATGATCAGGGGGTAGGGGGGCTCGGTCATGCCGGGCCGCCCGCCAGCCCGCGCCTTCACGTCCGAGGGATTAACCCCGGATGTCTTCAGGCGAACCAGCACGTCCCCCGGTTGAGGCGTTGGTGTCTGCAGATCTTGAAGCGTCAGAACGTCCGCAGCGGCTCCGAACCGCGAGTAGGTGATGGCACGCATGGTAGGCCCCTTATGTGGATCTCGATCCCATCTACGCCCATCGTATGCATCCGTAAAACGAATTGATTTCATTAGGTACATTCGGTAAGCGAATGCAATGCAGGGCCTGGACTTGGATCTTTTGCGATGCTTCGCCACAGTGGCGGAACTGCGCAGTTTTACAGCCGCCGGAGCGCGGCTGGGGCGTAGCCAATCTGCTGTGAGCATTCGAATAAAGAAGCTGGAAGAGGTGATCGGGGCAAAATTGCTGGATCGAAGCAATCAGACGGTGACGTTGACCGACGTTGGCGCTTCGCTGCTGCCCAAAGCGCTCGGCCTGCTGGAGGATAGCGAACGCGTGTTGGCGGAGGTGCGCGGGCCCAGCGTGTCGGGGCGACTGCGGATCGGTCTGCTGGAGTATCTGGCGACGCATCGGCTGACCGACATTATGGCCGCGATGCAGCGCAGGCTTCCTGGCGCGGATTTTCAGTTTCACGTGGGGCTAAGCTTGGGCCTAACCACGGCAATCGCCAAGGGAGAGATTGACCTGGCCGTGGCGCTACACGATCCGGCCGGCGACGCATCAATCCTGATTGCCACGGATCAGCTGGTTTGGGTTGAAAGCGCAGAGCGTGCGCCCATGACCAAGCGACCGCAGCTTGACGTTTGCCTGATGCGGTCGCCCTGTGTCTACCGGCAGGCCGCGTTGCAGGCTTTGTCTGCGGATGGCCTTAACCATCGCGAGATCATGGTGGGCGATAGCGTCCAATCAGTGAGGAGTGCCGTGAAGTCGGGACTGGGCGTCACGGTTCTTGGTGCGTCCTGCCTAGGCGAGGGGGTGCGCCAAGCAGCAGGCCTCAAAAGCGTCGGAACTCTGCCATCGGTTGCGTTGGGTCTTCACGGAACGGACAGCCGAAAACAGGAGGTGGCGGCCGTTCTACGTGTTGTTCTGCAAGATCACATGTGAGGCACAACAGACCACAACGCTCTGTCGTGAGGTCGCGTACGATCGCCGGTTAAACCACTGTAGATCTTGAGGAAATACCCTGAGTAGCGCATGGTAGCAACCGTTTGCCACCACGCGTTTGCCTCCGCCGGATCAGCCGCCGAAAGGATTGCCGAAACGTCCCGGGCGGACCCGCAGCATGTTGATGTCTTCCTTGCCGATCACGTCTTCGGTGCCGGAGGCGTTTATCGTGTCGTTGCCGATCGACACGTCGAACGTGGATGTGTTCGTTGAGGTGAAGGACCATTTCGGGTGGATGCCGGGTTTGGGCATGCCGCCGTCGACCTCGTCCAAGTCGCTGTCTCCCAGTACTTCGGGCTCACCTTCTGAGCGCGCGACAATCTTGTCTTTTGGGTCCGGGTTCTGGGGATCTTTGGGATCTGACATCTGCGTTCTCCTCGCTCTGGACGGCTCAAACAGCCAATGATGCCAATTTGACGCCGTTCGGCCGACAATTCTGTAGCATACGTCACAGGCGGGACATTTCACAGGATGAACAGGGACAACCTGAAAGCGCAGCAACTCTGTGCGCCACGCTTTGGATGTGTCTCGGTCAGGATTGAGTTTGATACCAACGCTTCGGGCGGCGTGAATGGAGGCCCTGATCGGGGTAAGAGAGCCCGCGACTGCGCGAGGGAATGGGCCCTGGTGCGGCCCCCATTGGCGCTGTCAAAATGGGTGTATGATCCGCGTATGACTTACGTATGACTTGCGTATGCCAACCGTGTCGGGCGCGGGTCGACTTTGGTGGATGAAGCAGCGGCCGCCTAACTCGACCCGCCCCCCTCAGACGAAGTCGAAGATGCCGTTCTGCTCCAGGTCCTCGGTGTCCACATCGAAGAACACGATCTCGGACGCGAAGACCCGGGGGTTCGCCCCCGTGCCCGTCGTCTCGAAGACCACCAGCGTGTCCGCGATCGC
>JBCCML010000046.1:0-43034 GCA_039026375.1 Pseudomonadota bacterium | reverse complement strand
TTGCGCGGGCGAGACGCGGTTGGTGCCGATGCGGCTGCCCTCCATCGACATGTTCATGAAGCGGTACGAGAACATGAACTCGTCCTGGCGGTGCAGGTGATCGCCCATCACGCCGATCGGCGCGTGGCCGTCGGCGCGGATGGCATCGTCGTCATCGTGCGCAAGTGCGGGGCCGCTGGAAAGTGCGGCAATGGCGGTTACGGCGCCCAGGGCGCCGGCAAAGAAACGTTTCATAAGGTGTCCCCCATGGCGACGGCGCAGGGCCGTACCAGTCTGATGTTTGATCCGGTGGGTTCAGGGATCAGACTGGGGGCGCACGGCTCTGATAGGGGGCGGTTTGGGTGACAGCCGGCACGCTGAGTGGGCTGGCCAGGCCGTGCGGAACGTCGGCGGCGTGCCAGGCGCCGCAAACCCGAGCGGGGCCGGGCAATACGCCATCATCATCGGCCAGTGTGCAGGCGGGGCAGGTGATCTCGGCGACGGGGGTGCCATCCTCGCCGTTCAGCACCACCATCTTGCCGTCGATGCAGATGACGATTGTCTCGCCCGCGAAGGCTTGGCGCAGATCTGAATAGTCGTCGCTGGTCGAGGCGGCGGCAGACGGCACGCTGACCGCGAAGACCTGCAAGGTGACCAGGGCCACCACCGCCCATAACCAGGCGATGCAGTGCCACCATCCCTGCCGGTGTTCTGCCGATCTCATGGGTTTGACATTGCCGTGTTCAAAGTCCCGCGTCTCGGGTTTCGACCCTCACGCGACGACCTGCCGCGATCCGGGCTTACGCCCCAGTTCGGCCATCCAACCGGTCCATCAGCGCGCCCAGCGCCATCGCATAGCCGGCAGCACCAAATCCCGCCACGATCCCCGTCGCCAAAGGCGAGACATAGGAGTGGTGGCGGAACGCCTCCCGCGCGTGGGGGTTCGACAGGTGCAACTCGATCACTGGGCCCTCGGCCATTTTCAGCGCGTCGTGCACGGCGACCGAGGTATGGGTGTAGGCGGCCGGGTTGATGATGATGCCGGCGGCCTGGCGGGCGGCCTGGATCATCTCGACCAACCCGCCCTCGTGGTTCGACTGACCGAAGACGATCGCATAGCCCCGGGGTGCTGCCTGCGCGGTCAGTTCGGCCTCGATATCCGCCAGCGTCTTGGCGCCATAGATCTCGGGCTCGCGCACCCCCAGCAGGTTCAGGTTCGGCCCGTTCAGGACATGTATCATCTTATCGATCGTCTTCTCGGCCATGGCGCATTCCCCGGCTTCTGTGCCCTGGCCCTATAGCGTCACGGGAAGACGTTTAGAAGTCTCAGCTTTCCAGCCAGACCTCGGCCAGGTGCTGCTCGAAGGCCTGGTGCATGTCGTAGTTTTGCACCCGGGCCGTGTGGCTGCGGTAGATCTTGCGCCAATAGGGCTGCACGATCACGCCCGCGGCCTGCAGTCGGGCGGAGAGGCCACCGACCAGCAGGCGCCGCGTTTCCAGATCGGGCGTGGCCAGTGCTTGCTCCAGCTGAGCATCGAACTCGGGATCGGCAAAGCGCGTCTCGTTCCAGGGGGCGCCGGATTTGTAGGCCAGCGCCAGGACCTGCACGCCCAGGGGGCGCCCGTTCCAGTTGGTGGTGGAAAAGGCGTAGTCCTTCCACTCCGTGTCATAACGCACCGCAGGCTCGATCCGGCGCGTGACGTTGAAGCCCGCATCCAGCATCTGGGCCGCGATGGCGTCCGTTGACAGCCGCCGCCAGTCATCATCGACCGAGACTAGTTCGAAGACATGATCCTGGAGCCCCGCTTCGGCCAGCAGGGCGCGCGCCGCATCGGCATCGCGGCCGGGCGGGGGCAGGCTGACATATTCCGGGTGCATCGGGCCCACATGGTGGTTCTCGGCCGGGATGCCCGAGCCTTCGATCCCCAATTGCAGCACAACACGGTTGTCGACGGCACGCTGCACGGCCTGGCGGATCTTCGGATTGTCGTAGGGTGGCTCGGCGCTGTTGAAGCGGCAAACAAGCGTTGCCCCGGTCGAGATATCGGTTGAGACCACGCCCTCGGCCGATAGCGCATCCAGGCTGGAGGACGGGGTTTCATGGTTGCAGTCGATGCGGTCCTCGGCAAAGGCCGCAACCAGGGCGCCCGGATCGGTGCCCAAGTGTTCCCACACCACGCCGTCCAGATAGGCCTGGCCACCCCACCATGCGCCCTCGCGGCGGCGGACCTCGGCCCGGAGACCCGCCTGAAAGTCCACCAGTTGATAGGGACCGGTCGTGACCGCCATGGCCGCGGCAGGATCTTCCTGGCCGCCATAGCTGGGGTGCAGGATTGCCGCGGGATAGTCGGTCATGCCCGCGATCAAGGTGATGTCGGCCTCTGGCAGGTTCAGCCGGACCGTCAGGTCGTCCACCCGCTCGACCGCGCCATCGCGCAGGCGCTGTGTCGCCGGGTCAACCAACACGCCCATCCGGCTGGCCATGGAGTTGCCGGGGACGTCCGCCTCGCACCAACGAGCGATGTTGAAGATCACATCGTCGGCGCCAAAGCCGTCGCCGTTGGACCAGCGCACGTCAGGCCGGCAGTGCAAGGTATAGGTCCGCGCGTCGTCCGAGACCTCCCAGCGGTCCAACAATTGGCCTTCGAAGGCGAAGTCGCGCGTCCAACGCACCAGGTATTCATTGCATTGGCGCAGAACGTTCGATGTCTCTGTCCAGGCTAATCGCCGGGGGTCATGGAAGGGGCGCAGGTTCATACCGACCCGCAACGTGCCGCCCGATTGACCGGCTGCAACCGCCCGCCTGGGGGCTGCCATGCCGCCCAGGGCAAAGGCTGCCGGTACCGTCACGCCCAGACTGGTGGCTTGGGCAAGAAACTCGCGCCGGTTCAGCCGCCCGGCCCGCATCTCTCGCACCAAGGGCACCAACCAGGGATGTGGATGGCGCGCGCGCGGCGTCCGAGATGGCATTGGGCTACTCCTCGACCTGAACGCGGGTAAACAACCACAACACTTTGGCAACGCCAAGGCCTGTGCCGTTCATTCGTACATTAGAAAGAAAGTCCGGCGACAAGGGACACTCCTTGACGGTGGGTCTGGATGCACGCGAGCTTTCGACTGCTGGTTCTGATTGGCGGGGTCACGCTGGTGGCCGTGGGCGCCTTGGCATGGCTGGTGCTGGTGGGCACGCTGCCGGCAGGCGCCCAGGACGGTCAGGCCTCGCCCGCGCAAATCCGCCTTCTGGTGGCCCTGGGGGCGATCTTGATAGCCGGT
Source organism: Pseudomonadota bacterium (assembly GCA_039026375.1). Taxonomy (GTDB): domain Bacteria; phylum Pseudomonadota; class Alphaproteobacteria; order Rhodobacterales; family Rhodobacteraceae; genus Thermohalobaculum. Next base: position 39,782 of record JBCCML010000046.1, on the reverse strand, counting down.
GTTGCGGCTCTGGTGGCCTCCGTCAGCTTTATTGGCCACATCAGCCGCCGCGTAAACGGGATGGTCGAGGAGGTTGAAGCCATCCTCGAACGCGGCGATAGCGTGCCGCACGACTCCAGCCCGGCCGACGAAATCGTCGGCGGTGCCCGAAGCCGTTTACATGCCTTGGCCGCGCGCACGCGGGTCGCCCTGGACCATCGCGAACGCATCGAGAGAGAGGCGCGAACCGATGCGCTGACGGGGCTGCCGAATCGCCGGGCGCTGGATGACTTTCTGGCGGCCGCGCTGGCAGGGGTGCGCGCCGTGCCGGACAGCTTCCCGCATATCGGCGTGCTACACGTCGATCTTGATCACTTCAAATCGGTGAATGATCGCCTGGGTCACGAGGCCGGCGACTACGTATTGCAGGCCGCTGCGCGGCGCATGCAATCGGTCCTGCGCGACAGTGACATGCTGGCCCGTCTGGGTGGCGATGAATTCGTTGTGGTCGTGCCCGGGCTGGAAGAAGCCGACGTGCTGGAGGGGCTGACCAAGCGGCTGGTCGCGCAGTTTTCAACGCCCATCCAATACCGCGAGCACAACTGCATGATCGGCGCCAGCGCCGGTGCCGTCCTGGCCAACGGGGCCGACGAACAGATCGATCCGCGCTCGATGCTGGCACAGGCGGACATCGCGCTTTGTCATGCCAAGGCGACGGGACGCAACCGTGCGGCGATCTTCTCTGACGAGATGGCCGAACAGCTGTCCAAGGAAGAACGTCAAGCCGACGAGATCCGGGATGCCGTGCTGGATGATGCGTTCGAGCCTTGGTTCCAGCCGATGATCGACGTCTCAACCGGGGCCGTGACCGGGGTTGAACTGCTGTCGCGTTGGCAGCACCCGGAACGCGGCCTGGTCCCACCGCGCGAATTCCTGGTCATCGCCGAAATGCACGGCATGCTGGAGGAGATCGGCCTGCAGGTCCTGGAAAAGGCCTGCCGGTCCTTCCAACGCTGGCGCACGGTCGGCTTGCAGGTGCCCCGCCTCTACGTGAACATGACGCGCTCGCAACTGTTGGCGCCGGCCGCGGTCGACAAGATCAGCTGGATCCTGGACGACCACAACGTGCCACCCGACTGCGTGGCACTGGAGATCAGCGAACGCGATCTGGGCGAGCGCAGCGCGGATCTGCTGTACGCCAACTTGCGCCGCCTTGCCAATCTGGGCGTCGAGAAAGTGCTGGATGACTTTGGGGTCGGCGACGGTGCTATGCGCAACGCCGTGGCGATCGGCGCTGCCAAACTAAAATGCGCCCGTGCCCTGGTCGAAGGTCTGGCAGACCCGGAACGCCGCGTCGAATCCCGGGCGATGTTGCACGGTGCCATCGGCATGGCGGCTGCCTTGCGGGCCAAGCCCGTTGCCAAGGGGGTCGAGGAGGCCGCGTGGATTACCCCCCTTCAGGAAATGGGTTTCCGCGAGATGCAGGGCGACGGCCTGGCCCGGCCGATGTCGTCGCAGGATCTGCCCGATTGGCTGGCCGATCAGGCGCGCCAGGCAAGATCCGCTTAAGCGCGTCGCCGCTTAAGCACGCCTCCTCCATTCCCACCGCCAACGACAACGACGAAGACAACGCCAAAAGCGTGACCCCTGCGCGATTGCAGCATCGCCCCCGCACCGCTAGGTAAGCGCGGAACACGGGGCTTTTTGGGATCGCTTCATGGCGCATCCGCTTTCGGGCGCAAATCTTGGCACACTGGTGCGTGCCTACCGGCAGGGTGGCGGCTCGGACAAGCCATGGGCCACCGCCGCGATTTGGGCGGCGGCGGCCGGGCGGGCCCCGATTTCAGCTCTGGAAAAGGCACTGATCGACCGCAAACTGCCGACGCACGACCAGATGCCCCCACCGATCTTCATCCTGGGCCATTGGCGGTCGGGCACCACGCATCTCTACAACATCATGAGCCTGGGCGCCTTCGGCTACGTCCCACCCGTGGCCGTGGGCCTGCCCTGGGACATGTTCGGCATTGCCCGCGCGCTGCGCCCGCTATTGGAACGCGCCCTACCGGAACACCGCTGGATCGACCGAATTCCCGTCACACCCACTAGTCCGCAGGAAGACGAAATCGCCATCGCCTCGATGACCGATCTCTCTTTCTATCACGGCATCTACTTCCCCGATGCTTTCGACCGGCTGATCGACCGGGGCCTGTTCTTCGACGATTGCTCGGCGGCGGAGGTCGCGGAATGGGAGAGCCGCTTCACCTACTTCCTGCGCAAACTGGCCCTGGACCAGGGCCAGCGCCTCTTGATCAAGAACCCGGTCTACACCGGCCGGGTGGCACACCTGCGGCGCCTCTACCCCCAGGCCAAGTTCATCCACATCCACCGCAAACCGCTGGATGTCTTCCTGTCGATGCGCAATTTCTATGCCCGCCTGCTCGAGGTGATGGCCCTGCAGACGGTTCCCCCCGATCTGGACATCGACGCCACCATCCTGCGCGTCTACGACCGCATGATGACCCGCTTCGCCGAGGATACGGCCGATCTGGCCGCGCCGGACTTCGTCGAACTGCCCTACGCGCAGCTGGATGCAGACCCGATCGGGGCGGTGCGCACGATCTACGAGACGCTGGAACTTGACGGGTTTGAGGCCGCTCAACCTGCCTTTGACGCCTACCTGGCCCAGCTGGGCCGGTTCGAAAAGAACAGCTTTCGCAAAGACGCGGACGCCGCTGCCAAAGTTTCGGCGCATTGGCAGCCATGGATTGACCGATGGCAGTACGATCAAGCGATCCGGAAAGCAGCTACCGCCTGATCCGGCGGATCATGGCGCTGGGCGTCTGCCTGTTCGCGACCATGTTAGCCGGCCTTTGGCTGCTGGCCCCGCCGGACCAGATGCCTGCTCGGTTCAGCGCCCAGGATTGCCGCCAGGTCGACTTGGTCGACCGACAGACAGGCGCGCCCATCGCAGGGGCGGAGGCGATCGCCCTGGGTCCCGATGGCCGGCTTTACCTGGCCGCGCACGACCGTTTGTCCGAGACGGCGAACGGGGCGCTCTATTCGGTGTCGCTCTTCGCGCTGTCGGGCAGGGGCAGCGTCCGGGCGCTCAGGTTGGATCAGCAGATCCCAGGTCAGACCTTTCGTCCGCACGGGCTGGCGATCTCGGCCAATGGCAGGCGGCTGGCGACCATCAACCGCTATGCACCCGGCAAGGCGCAAGTCGAGATCGGCGAGATTAGCCCCGACGGCTGGCTGGCCGACCGCCGCCTGGAAGGGGCAAGCCTTTGCCGGGCCAACGGACTGGCATTTACCGGACTGGCGCCGGACGATCTGCTGATCTCGCTGGATCGGCGCGATTGCTCGGCGTCGCTGGCCGATTTGACCCCCTGGGCGCAGACGGGGCGCTTGGCCCGGTTCGATGGCGACAGCTATCAGATCGTACGCGAAGGGTTGATCTTCCCGAATGGCCTCGTCGGTCTTTACATCGCCGAGACGCGGGCCGACCGCATCCTCAGCCCCGACGGTGTGGTCATCCCGCTGCCCGGAGGGCCGGACAACCTGTCCCTGTCGGACGAGGGCCAGTTGGTCGCAGCGGTCCATCCGCGTGTGCATCTGTTAGGGTTGTACCTGCAGGGCTGGCAGTCCAGCGCGCCGTCGCGCATCGTGCAGGCAGATCCGGCCACAGGCCGGGTCGAGGTGTTGTTCGATGATCCGGCGGGGCAACTCTTTTCGGGCGCCACCGGAGCCGTCTTGGTTGACGGTCTGCTGATCGCAGGATCGGTGCGGGACCGCGGATTGTTGGTCTGCCGCAAGGGCCGCGCATGAGTGTCCTGGTCACCGGCGGGGGCGGGTTTCTGGGCGGCACCATCCTGCGCCAGCTGGTAGCTGCCGGTCATGCCGTGAAGAGCTTGGACCTGGCCTATCCCGTGGGCGTGCCGGACGGGGTTGAGACCTACGAGGGCTCCGTCACGGACCCCGTGGCGGTGGCTCAGGCGATGGAGGGGGTCGAGGGCGTCATCCACGCCGCCGCGATTGCCCAGTTATGGACGCGCGATCCGGCGGATTATCAGCGCGTGAATGTTGACGGCACGCAGACGGTCCTGGACGCGGCGGCCAAAACGGGCGCGCGGATGGTCCTGATCTCCAGCTACACGACCTTGTTGGCCGCGGGCACTCCGACCGAGACGCTGCTGGACGAAAGCACCCAGATCCTGCCCGAGAGATTGACCGGGCCGTACCCGGCCTCGAAACGCCGGGCAGAGCTGGCCGTCAGCGCGGCGGCGCAGCAGGGCCAGTGGGCGTGCTCCGTCCTGCCCACCGCACCCATCGGCGCGGGCGACGTTTTGATGACGCCACCCGCGGTGATGCTGCGCGATCTGGCAACGGGCGCGTTGCCCGCGCTGTTGGACTGCCGGCTAAACCTGGTCGATGCCCAGGCCGTCGCCGCGGCAGCCATCGCGGCGCTGGGCCGGGGGCAACCTGGCGCGCGGTATCTGCTGTCGGGTCAGGATGTCTCGATCGGCGATCTGGCGGGGCAGGTGGCCGCCATCACCGGCGTGCCCGCGCCGCGCGCCCGGGTGCCGTTCGTCGTGGCGATGGGCGCGGCAAGGGTCGAGGCGCTGCTGGGCCGTCTCCTCGGGCGCGCCCCTCAAGCGCCCGTCACGGGCGTGCGGCTTGCCGGACTGCGCTGTCGCTTCGACGCCGGGCGGGCCACAACCGAGCTGGGTTTCGCCCCACGCCCCCTGTCCAAGATCCTGCCAGAGGCCCTGGCCGACATGGCCGCCCGGGGCGTCATCCCGCCTCAGGGATAGGTCCGCCCCTTCCACTGGCCGCCCCGCCCGCGCCAGTGCCGCACCGCCGAGCCGACCGTCATCGCTGTATAGAGCAGCCCGGCCAGGGGCAAGGTCCAGGCGCGCGCGGCCCCGATCCCATAATGGCGCAGCGTCGGGCGATAGGCGGTGGCCATCAGCCCCCATCCCGTCAGCCCGGCAATCGCCATCAGGGGATGGCCCAAAGCCACACCGGCGACCATCAGACCCACCGGCGCCAGGTACAGCATCACCATCCCCAGGACCGAGCCCGCCAGCAACAGCGCTGAATGGTTCAACTGCGTGAACGCCGTGCGCGCGACCATCTGCCAGATCGAGCGAAAACTGCGGTTGTCGCGCAGGCTGACGACCTCGTCGCGCGCCAGGCCCAGCCAGATTTTGCGCCCGGTGCGTTTGACCGCTCGGCCCAGCGCGCAATCGTCGATCAGGGCGCCGCGGATCGCCTCGATCCCGCCGATATCGCTAAGTGCGGCGCGCCGCACCAGCACACAGCCCCCCGCCGCGGCGCCAACCCAATGGCCCGGGCGATTGACCCACGCAAACGGGTAGAGCTTTTGGAAGAAGAAGACGAAGGCTGGGATCAGCAGCCCGCCCCAAAATCCGCGCATGTCCAGCCTCGCCATCAGTGAGACCAGGTCCTGCCCCTCGGCCGTGCCCTGCGCCACCAGCGCGCGCAAGGTGCCGGGTGCGTGGCGAATGTCAGCATCTGTCAGCAGCATCCACGCCGCCTCGGGCATCACGCGGTCGGCCTCGGCCAACCCGGCGCGCACCGCGGCCATCTTGCCGGACCAGCCGTCGACCAGGGGGGGCGCGGCGAGGACGTGCGCGCCCGCTGCCGCCGCCAGTTCGCCCGTCCCGTCCACCGATCCGTCGTCGACCACGATCACCTGGAACGGCCCAGGATAGTCTGCGGCGGTCAGGGAACGGACCACTTCCGCGATCGTGGCCGCCTCGTCCCGCGCAGGGATGATGCAGGCCACCGCCGGCCAGTCCGCGGGCCAATCCATTTGCCCATTGGCCGCACCCAAAACCTGGTCCGCGCGCCAGAAACCGCCCCAGCCCAGCAGCAACACGGTCCACGCGACCGCAGGGATCCAGATCAGATACTCCATCCGTGGGGCTATATTGAGTTCGACCAGACAAAGACACGGTGAATTCCGCCCGTATGACGTCTCGGGCTCTTACCGGTCCGGGCGCGGCGCAGCTTTGCTGCGCGTGACAGCTTGAAGATCAATCCCCGCTTTCAGTGCGCGGATGTCTTCGCGTCCAACCCAATCGGCGCGCAAACGGACACCGGCAAGCCCAAGGCGAATGTGAACGGGCCTTCATTGAGTTCCGGCCAGCACGACCCTATTGTGCGGGGCACAACGACGAGCAGGGCAATGACCGACCAGACGGCCACAGACCAGACCGCCACGGACGCGATCGAGACGCCGACCGGCAAGGGCGCGGGGGACGAGAATTTTCCTGTGGCCTCCTGGCTGGTGGCGCGCCATTTGCGCGGCCATGTCGCCCGGTTCTACGCTTTTGCCCGGGCCGCCGACGACATTGCCGACAACCCAGATCTGGCGCCCAAAGACAAGATCCGCCGCCTGGACGCGTTCGAAGCCGGGCTGGACGGCACCGGCCCCGCCAAGGCGATGCGCCTGGCCGAAAGCCTGGCCCAAACGGACGTGCCGGACCGCCATGCCCGCGATCTGCTGGCCGCCTTTCGCCAGGACGCGGTCAAATCGCGCTATGCCAGTTGGGACGAGTTGATCGGCTACTGCGAGCTATCGGCGAACCCCGTGGGGCGATACCTGATGGATCTGCACGGCGAGGATCGGGCGCTTTGGGCGCCGTCGGACGCGCTCTGCACGGTCCTGCAGATCTTGAACCACTTGCAGGATGCCCAGAAGGACCTGGCCCAGATGGATCGGGTCTACGTGCCGCTGGACATGCTGGCGGCCCAGGGGCTGACGGTCGACGTGTTGCACGAGACGCGGGCGCCCGACGGCTATCGCCGGGTGCTGGACCAGATGCTGGACCTGTGCGAGGCGCTGCTGGCCGTAGCGCGGACCCGGCCCGTGCCGCCCGTGTCGCGCCGACTGCACGCGGAAACGGCGCTGATCACACGGCTGGCGACCCGGCTGGCCCAGCGTCTGCGCGCCGAGGACCCGCTGGCGGGCCGGGTGAAACTGTCGAAACTGGATTTCGCGCGCGCGGCGCTGAGCGGTCTGCGCGCGCTGATGACACCGGGCCGCGGATGAGCGAGCTGGCCCCCATCGCGCCCCCGCAGGGCACGGCCCCGCAGGAGGTCGTCGACCGGATCACCGGTGCGGCCAAGTCCTCCTTCTCGCTGGGCATGAAGCTGTTGACGCGGCCGCGCCGCCAGGCAATGCGCGCGGTCTACGCCTTCTGCCGGGTGGTCGATGACATCGCCGATGGGGACCTGCCCGCCGCGGAAAAGCGCGCGCTGTTGGCCGATTGGCGGGCCGAGATTGACCGGCTTTACGCGGGCGCGCCTGCCTCGGCCATCGGGCAGGCCCTGGCCCGGCCGGTGGCGGCTTACGATCTGCCCAAGGACGAGTTCCTGGCCATGATCGAGGGCATGGAAATGGACGCGGGCGGCCCCATCGTCGCGCCCAGCGAGGCGCAGCTGGCGCGCTATACCCGCTGTGTCGCGGGCTCGGTCGGGATGCTGTCGATGCGGATCTTCGGCGCGTGGCAGGGGGCGGCGTCCGAGCGGTTCGCGCTGAACCTCGCCGATGCGCTGCAGCTGACGAACATCTTGCGCGATATCGAGGAGGACGCTGAGATCGGGCGCCTCTACCTGCCCGCAGAACTGCTGGCCCAGCACAACGCCGCCCCGGATCCCGCAACGATTGCGCTAACGCCGGGGCTGACCTCGATCGCGGCGGAGATCGGTCATCGCGCGCGCCTGCATTTCTCCGCCGCCAAGGCCGAGATCCCGGCCCATGCGCGCCTATCGCTGGCGCCCGCGCTGGCGATGCTGGGGGTCTATGACGGCTATCTGGAGAAGATGGAGCAGGCAGGCTTTGCCAGGCCCGGACCCGAGATGGGGCGTGGCGAGAAGCTGCGCCGGGGGCTGGCGGCCCTGTTCAAGGCCGGCCCTGTTTGACAGGCGCCGTCCACATCGTCGGCGCAGGTCTGGCGGGTCTGTCAACCGCGGTGCGTCTGGCCGGGCAGGGGCGGGCGGTCCACCTCTACGAAGCTGCGCGCTTTGCCGGCGGGCGCTGCCGGACATTCCATGACCCGCGCCTGAACCGCGACGTCGACAACGGCAATCACCTGGTTCTGTCGGGTAACACCTCCGCGCGCCGCTACCTGACCGCCATCGGGGCCGAGGGCAAGATGCGGATCGAGGGAGAGGCTGCCTTCCCGTTCTTTGACGCCGCCGACGGCGCGCGCTGGCGGGTGTCGATGAACCAGGGGCGCATCCCCTGGTGGGTGGTCTCGCCGTCGCGCCGGGTGCCGGGCACGGGGATTTGGGACTATGTGCGGGCCGGGCGCCTGGCCTTTGCCAAGCCCGGGCAGACGGTCGCCGAGGTCATCCCGGATCGCGGCCCTCTTTGGACGCGTTTCTGGGAACCTATGACCTGGGCCGTTCTGAACACCACACCCGATCAGGCGACGGCGCTGCTGTTATGGCGCGTGCTGGCCGAGACATTCGCCAAAGGCGGTCGCGAATGCCGCCCGATGCTGGCGCCCAAGGGCCTGGGCACCGCGCTGGTCGACCCGGCGGTGGCGCATCTGGAGGCGCACGGCATCCACATCGCCTTCGAGCATGCGCTGAAGGCGGTCACCCAGACCGACGACCGGGCCACCGAGCTGCTCTTTGCCAATGGCCACACGGTCGCACTAGGCCCCGATGACCGCGTCGTCATCGCCCTGCCGCCCACGCGCCTGAAGGCGGCCTTGCCTTGGATCGCACCGCCAGACGATGCCTGCGCCATCCTGAATGCGCACTTCCTGGTGGACGACCCCGCGCTAGCCCCGGCGCCACCGATCATCGGCTTGGTCAATGCCGAGACGCACTGGATCTTCGTCAAGGGCGACATCGTCAGCCTGACCGTCTCGGCCGCGGACAAGATGGGCCTGATGGGCGAAGCCCCGGACGATCTGGCCCCCCGGCTGTGGGCCGAGACGGCGCGGGCGCTGAACCTGACCACCCAACCCCATGCCTGGCGGATCAACAAGGAACGCCGCGCGACCTTTGACCAATCGCCGGAAGGCGTCGCTAAACGCCCCCAGCCGCGCACCCGCCTGCAAAACCTGTTCCTGGCAGGCGATGCCACCGATACCGGCCTGCCCGCCACGATAGAAGGCGCCATCCGTTCCGGTGAACGGGCAGCAGGTTTGGCCCGATAGGCCGCCAAGCTCGACTTTAGACGTCAATCCAGGTACGCTGTCGGCATTTAAGACGGCATATTTGGAGAAACCTCATGTCTAAAGAGAAGCCATTTATCTATGCGTTCGTAGTCTTCATTCTGGTCGCCCTCGCCTGGGGCACCGCGATGCTGAACTTCCAATTCATCGACCTTGAGAAACTGAAGGCCGCCGATCTGGGCGAGCTGTTCCTGACGCTGATCTTCACCGCGCTGGTGATCGAGCGCGCTGTCGAGGTGCTCGCCAATAACCTCTACGGGACGCAGGAACTCGAGCAATCCCGAGATCTGCGCCTGGCGCAGCAGGAACTTGCCGTACAGGATGCGCGCCTGACCGCAGCAATCGCACTGGAAGTGTCCGCGAGCGGTGATGCGGCCGCCCGTGACGCAGCCGTGCAGGCCAAGAACAACGCAATCGCAGCTGCCAGGGAAAAGGTCCGCTTGGCCAACGAGGCCGTCACAACGGCACGAAAAGGTGCGCGTGACCAGTTGGACAAGATCTCGATCGCCAAGTCCTACTTCGCAGCGCTTGCCGCCACGATCCTGGGCGCGGCGGCGGCCATTGTTGGCGTCCGGGTGTTAGGCCAGTTCCTGTCCGACGAAACCGTCCTGGTCGGATCGCAGCTTCACTACTTCACCCTGGTCGATGTGGTGCTGACCGCATTACTGCTGGCAGGCGGTGCCGATGGCATTCACCAACTGGTGAAGAACTTCCTGGGCAAGCGCGGTGAGTTAAAGGCTGCGTGACTTTGACTGTCCTTTTCGCGGTTAGACTTGCTTGTGGCAGGCGGGAGAGATATCTCCCGCCTATGAGCACGCGGCGCGGCTGGCCGCTTAAGGACAAGAGCAGTGAATACGGCCAATCAGGACTTTCGCAGCGGGACACCTGTGGACGCGCGCTCGGCGCGCGATGCTCTGATTGCTGGCCAGACCGAGGCGCTGCTGGCCCTGCAACAGGCCGACGGCCACATCGTCTTTGAGCTGGAGGCCGATTGCACCATCCCGGCCGAGTTCATCCTGCTTTGCCACTTCCTGGACCGGATCGACCCCGACAAGGAGGTGCGCATCGCGCGCTATCTGCGCGGCGTCCAGAATGACGATGGCTCATGGCCGCTGTTCCACGAGGGCGCGGGCAATATCTCGGCGACGGTCAAGGGCTATTGGGCGCTGAAGCTGATCGGCGACGACCCCGAGTCGCCGCATATGGCACGGGCACGCTCGTGGCTGCTGGGGCAGGGGGGTGCCGCCAAGGCCAACGTCTTCACCCGCATCTCGCTGGCGCTGTTCGGCCAGGTGCCCTGGCGCGCGGTGCCGACCATGCCGGTCGAATGCATGCTGCTGCCGCAATGGTTCCCGTTCCACATGTCCAAGATCGCCTACTGGTCGCGGACGGTGCTGACGCCGCTTCTGGTGCTTTATGCGAAACGCGCGAAGGCCGCGAACCCGACCGGACGCGATATTGCCGAGCTGTTCCTGGCGCCGCCGGAACAGCACCGGGTCTACAACGTGAACCCGACCGGCAGCCGGGTCGGCGATTTGTTCCTGCAATTGGACAAGGGCCTGCGCCTGATCGAACCGTGGTGGCCCAAAGGCACGCGCGAGAAGGCGCTGAAGGCGGCCGAGCGCTTCACCATCGAGCGGTTGAACGGCGAGGATGGGCTGGGTGCGATCTATCCCGCCATGGCCAATGCGGTGATGATGTTCCGGGTGTTGGGCTATGCGGACGATCATCCGCACATGGTCACGGCCTGGGGCGCGGTCGAGAAGCTGATGACCGAACGCGGCGATAACCTTTACTATCAGCCCTGCCTGTCGCCGGTCTGGGATACCTCGCTGGCCGCCCACGCGCTGCTAGAGTCGGGTGAGGCGGACGACCCGCGCCTGATCGCGGCACTGGACTGGCTGGCCTCGAAACAGATCCTGGACCATGTGGGCGATTGGGCGGTGCGCCGACCCGGCCTGCGCCCCGGAGGCTGGGCCTTCCAATACGAAAACCCGGATTACCCGGATGTCGACGATACCGCCGTGGTGGCCATGGCCATGCACCGCGCGGACCCCGAGCGCTATGCGATGAACGTGGACCGCGCCTGCGAGTGGCTGGCCGGCATGCAGTCGAGAAGCGGCGGCTGGGGCGCGTTCGATCCGGAAAACGAGCACTATTACCTGAATTCGATCCCGTTCGCGGATCACGGGGCGCTCTTGGACCCGCCCACGGTGGACGTGACGGCGCGCTGTGTCGGCTGTCTGGCGCAGGTCGATGCGGACCGCTTCGCGGACAACATTCGCCGCGGCATCGGCTACATCAAGCGCGAGCAGGAAGAGGACGGTTCTTGGTTCGGGCGCTGGGGCGCCAACTACATCTACGGCACCTGGTCGGCGCTGGTCGCCCTAAAGGGCGCCGGCGAGGACATGGATCAGGCCTATATCCGCCGCGCGGTCAGCTGGCTGAAGGGACGCCAGCGTCCCGATGGCGGCTGGGGCGAAGGGCTGGAGAGCTATGAGGCCTGGGGCGCGGGCCATGCCCGGGCCTCGACCCCGTCGCAGACAGCCTGGGCGCTGTTGGGTCTGATGTCGGCGGGTGAAATCGACAGCGACGCGGTGACCCGAGGGGTCAACTGGTTGGACCAAGCGCCCCGCGAAGGGGCCCGATGGGAGGAGGTGCATTATACCGGCACCGGGTTCCCAAAGGTCTTCTATTTGAAATACCACGGTTACGCAGCGTTCTTCCCGTTATGGGCGCTGGCGCGGTATCAGGGGCTGGTGGCCTCGAACGACCGGGAGGTCCGGTGGGGCATTTAGGCGGGCCTGCGCCGCTACCCTGGCTGATTTCGGTCCGGTCGTTGGGCATCGGTGCAACCCACCCACCCGCGGCGCAGGCCCGTGGCCAGCATCTGCGATGATCGGGGTCGTCACCGGCATGGTGGCCGAGGTCGCGGCCATGGGCACTTGGGCTGGACGGCCGGAGGTGCAGGTGGCCGTGTCCGGCGCGCGGCCCGCACAGGCGGAGGCGGAGGCGCGTCGTCTGGTGGCTGAAGGCGCCGAGCTGCTGGTCAGCTGGGGCTTGGCCGGTGGGCTGGCCCGGGATGTGGCCGCGGGGACGGTGATCCGGCCCGGCGCGGTGTGGCTGCCAGATGGGACACGGGTTGAGCTAGAGCGCGGGATGATGGGCGATGTTGCCATCGCGGGCTCTGAGACGGTGGTGGCATCCGTGGCAGATAAGGCAGCCCTGCGCGAGCGCACCGGGGCGATCGCCGTCGATATGGAGAGCCACCGGCTGGCGGCCGTCAGCCTGGAGACGGGGGTGGGCCTGGAGATCGTGCGCGCCGTGTCGGATCCGTGGGATCGCGCCCTGCCGGCGTTTGTGGGGGAGGCGCTGGGCCCCAACGGTCGCCCTCGGATTGTCCGGGTACTGGCGGGGCTGGCGCGGCGGCCCTGGGCGCTGCCAGATCTGCTGGCGGCAAAACGCGATAGTGACCGGGCGTTGGCCGCCCTGAGCGATGAGGTGGATCAGGTGTTCGGGGGTTTGGTCCACCGGCTGGGGCACTAAAAGCGCGGGCCAGCACCGTCTGCGAAATCACGCCGAATTGGGTGACATGAAGTGATATTATTCCGAATAATATCACCAATATCGCATTAACGACAAATTACCGGAACAATGTCACCTGGCATATCATCCGGGCCCGGCGATACGTTTTCACCGCATGAATGCCCTCGGCGACGAATGCGCTACGCGGCGTCCGCGCGCTTGCCACGGCGAACGACGATCTCGGGCTTGTCGGCCGTGCCGCCCTCGCGCTGCAGCCGCGACATTTCCAGATTGACCAAACGCTCGTGGTGTTCTTCGCCAGCGCGCGCCTTGGTCAGATCGATCTCGCGCGCCATCGGCCCGGACGTCTTCAGCCCGGAAATCGCCAGCTTCAGCATCTTCAGCGGGTTGGAGAACGCCACGTTCGCCGCCGTCGGCTCGTAGCCGCAATGCGCCATGCAGTCGGCGCACTTCTCGTAATTGCCGGTGCCGTAGAGATCCCAATCGGTGGTCTCCATCAGCTCGGCATAGGTCTTCGCGTAGCCCTCACCCAGCAGGTAGCAGGGTTTTTGCCAACCGAAGACATTGCGCGTCGGCATGCCCCAGGGGCTGCACATCATCTCCTGGTTGCCCAGCAGGAAGTCCAGGAAGATCGGCGAATGCGAGAGGTCCCATTTCGAACCCCGGCTCTTGCCAATCTCGAACACCTTGCGGAAAAATGTCTTTGTTTTCTGCCGGTTGAGGAAGTGTTCCTGATCCGGTGCCCGCTCGTAGGCAAAGCCGGGAGAGATCGTAATGCCCGTTCCCATGGCCGTGGCGAAGTCCAGGAAATCGGCAAGTTCGTCCGCTGGGTAGCCGTCGAAGATCGTGGCGTTCACGTTGGCGCGGAAGCCCGCGTCCTGCACCTTCTTGATCGCCTTGACCGCTCGCTCGAACACGCCTTTCTGGTCGACGGCTTTGTCATGGTGCCCCTTCAACCCGTCCAGGTGGACCGAAAAGAAGAGGTAATCAGACGGCTCGAAGTGTTTGATTTTCTTCTCTAAAAGCAAGGCGTTGGTGCAGAGAGAGACGTACTTCTTGCGCTCGACCAGGCCCTTGACGATCTCGGGCATTTCCTTGTGGATCAGCGGCTCGCCGCCCGGAATGGCGACCATGGGCGCGCCGCATTCCTCCGCCGCTTCCCAGCATTGCTCGGGTGTCAGGCGCCGGTTCAGGATCAGCTCGGGATAGTCGATCTTACCGCAACCGGGGCAGGCCAGATTGCACTTGAACAGCGGCTCCAGCATCAGGACCAGCGGGTAGCGCTTGTTGCCCTTCAGCTTTTGCTTGGCGATATAGAGCGCGATGTCCATCTGCTGACGGATAGGGACGCCCATGATGCTCTCCTCAGCCCGGTTCGTCTCGGCGCGCGTCGCTCTTTTCGAGCCCGGGTCTATAGCCTGCGTTGAAGTTGAGTTATTAGCGTTTTTGGCGGCTTTGCCCAGCGCGATCTGACGTCACAGGGCGTTTTCCCGCATATGTGAAAGCAGGGCGGCGGCCCCACCCGTGTCGATGATGGCGTTGAACTCGTCCCGCTTGAGCAGCAGGAACGACGTGCCGCCCACCATGATGTCGATCACGCGCATTTGTCCGCCGATATTGCGCAGTCGCCAGTCGACCGGTAGCGGACCGCCCTTGTCGCGGGAAAAATGGGACGAGACCATGATGTCGCGCCGGGCCTTTCGGGTATCACCTACGGTGGGCGCGGCCGCCATGCCCTTGTCAAAGCTTTGGCGGTAGAGATGCGCCAAAAAGCCCGGCAGCAGGTTGCGAAACTGTGCGCGTTCATCCTGAGAGAACGCCTCGCCGCGTTTTTGCAGAAGGAATTTCTCCCAGATATCGAAGTCGAAAGCCACCTCGACCGCGTCGGTCAGCGCCGCCTCCGGACAGCAGCCGTTCAACGAATGCCGGGCGTCCCGCAGCAATTGCTGAACCACCTCGCGCGCCGCATCCGCATCGCCTGCCCGGACGGGCAGGGGCAGAAGCAGCATGGCGGCAGTCAGCGCCAGAGCGGTGCGGCGGGTGGGCATGTTTGAGTCCTTGGCAAGCGTGTGCAGTGTATAGCGCAGCCCGGCCAAATTCCGTCGGCTTGGTTTCGATTTCGTGACCGGCGTTGCCGATCTGCCAGTCTGGGCGGAATCAGGCGTTGTCGCGGCGCGACCATCGAATGAGCGCTGGCGTTAGTGTCAAAATGGCACAGATCGCCGCGGTCATCGAAATGGCCAGTAGTGCCCCCATCGACGCGGTGCCGCGGTGGTCGGACAGGGCCAGCGTGCCGAAGGCCGCCATGGTGGTCAGGGCCGAGACGACGACGGCGCGCGGTGTGGATGTCGCGAAGACGGCGCCTGGGGCGCGGCGCTCGCGCAGCGCCATGTGGATGCCGCTATCGACGCCGATCCCGATCAACAGCGGCAAGACGATCACGTTGGCGTAGTTGAACGGCATGCCCAGCAGCACGCTGGCCGCCGCCGTCAGGATGCCCGCGATGCCCAACGGGACCAGGATGGCCACGGTATCGGCCACGCGCCGGGTCGCCCAGTAGGCCAGGAACGCAGTGGAAAGCGCCGCCAGCAGCGTCGCGAACAGCATGGCGCGCCCTACACTTTGGCCCGCGGCGGCCAATTGCACCGGCCCGCCGGCGGCCTCGGCAGCCAGGTCGCTCACGATGTCCGCGAAGGCGGCGATCTGGGCCGGGGTTTGCAAGGCGCCGTCGGGCAGCACCTCGACCCGGTATTGGCCGTCGGCGCTGACGAAGCGGTCGCGGAGGACGCTGGGTAGGGCGTCTTGGTCCACGTAATCGGCCGCGAGAAGCGATTCCAGGCGGGTCAGCATCAGCGGAAAGGCCTGGAAGAGCGCCGTGGTCAGGGCGGCGTCCCGGTCAGGTGTGCGGTCGGCCTGATAGGCGGCCAGGGCAGCGCCTAAGCGCCCGCTAGGGCTGTCGGCGCCCTCGGCGCCGTCCAGGCGGGCGATCAGGCGGTTCACAGAATCGCCCTCAAGCGGGTCCGTCAGGTCGGTGGGCGTGCCGGCCACCGCATGCTCGATGGACGGCGCGGCGAAGTCCAGGAAGGTCAGCTTGTCGTCCTGCTGGTCCGGGACCAGGTCGGCGATGGTGAGCGTCCCGCCGATGCCGACGCCGGTGTCCAGACGCGTGGCCGTCGCTTCGGCGGCATCTAGGCTGGGGGTCAGCACGCTGGCGCGGTAGGGCGTGGTCTCAGGCTCAGACGCGAGCAGTTGGAACGCCTGGACCGAGGCGGCGGCGGGATCGCGCAGGCCCATCGGGTCGGGGTCAAAGCGGGCCTGCAGGGCGGGCAGCACCGCCAGGGCGCCCAGGACCAACATGCCCGTGGCCAGCAGGGTGCCGTCGCCCGTCTTGCGGGGAAGGGTGCGGCGCGCGGCTGCCCCGGCGCCCGTGCCCGCTAGCCCTGGCAACAGCGCCACCACCGCGGGGATGAGCGTCACCGCCACCCCGAAGGCGATCAGCACACCGACACCGCCGATCAGGCCCAACTGCGCCATCCCAATGAAGTCGGTGGTCGCGAAGGCCAGGAAGGCCAGGCACGTCGTAGCCGCGCTCAGTCCCAATGCTAGCCCATTGCGCTGGCCCGTCAGGCGCACCGCATCCCGGGCACTGACCCCATTGCCCCGCATCTCTGTCACATGCGCCAGGATGTGGATCGCGAAGTCGATCCCCAGCCCCACCATCAGCACGATGAACGCGACCGACACCAGGTTCAGCTGCCCCACCGCCAGAGCCGCGAACCCGGTCGTCAGCACCAGCGAGCCCAGCAGCGCCCCGAAGGCCAGCGCCGCCCGCCCGGCTGAGCCCAGGCCGATCCGCAGGATCACCGCCACCAGCACCAGTGACAGCGCCAGGGAGATGGCGATCGTGCCCAGCACGCTGTCCAATTCCTCGGTCCTGAGCGCCGGATCGCCCGTCACGGCGATCTCAATCCCTGCGACCAGATCGGCGGGCAGCGCGGCAATTGCCGCCTCGATGTCGCGCAGGGCCGGCTTTGCGGGGCTGATCCGGTCCGGGTCCAGACGCGGCAGCACGCTGATCACCCGCGTCGTTGGGCCGGGGTCCGCCTGGTCGTCCAGGACTGCGCTCCACCCGAAAATGCGCCGCCCGCCCGCCGCCTCTGCCTCCAGCACCAGAGCCGCTTCGGCATAGAGGCGATCCAACGAGGCCTGATCAATATCTGCGCCTTCGGCCAGACGGGCGGCATCGTCCAGGGCACGGGCAAAGCCGTCGATCGTCTGCTCGGTGCGCAACCGCGCAATCGTGTTCGACGATTTCGAGATCCGCGTGAACATCGTCTCGACCGCGTCCATGTCCTGGTACAGAAACCCGTGAGCCGCCAGGAACGGGTCCGCCGCCGTGGCAAAAACCGTCTCGACCCACGCGTTGCCCTCCAACCCCTCGGCCAAGGCCGCGACGACCAGATCGGTGGCATCTGCAGAGGGCCCGCGCACTACCACAGCCAGCGTCGACTTCAGCCCCGGAAAGGCCGCATTCAGCGCTTGGGCCCGCGCCTGATCCGGCAGCTCCGGCGACAACATCTTCGAACTGTCGGGATCCACGCCCAGCTTGCTGCCCGCCAGCACCGCCAAGATGATCAGCACGCCCAGTGCCCCCAGGACCCGACGCGGCCAGGCCATGACCCTGTCCATCCAGCCGGCCACCAAGCGCTCGGCCAGGCCATGTGCGGTCGCATGTGCGTTCGGTGGTGTCGCAGAAGTCATGCAGATCTCTAGGTTTTTAAGCTTGGTGGTTGGAATCACGCTGGAACTAAGGCTAGAATCTTAACCACTTCGATGGAATGACCACCGGAGGTAGAATGCCTTGTCCGGGAGCATCTGATGACATTGCGGCAGTTCGTCAATTTCTTTGCTATGATGGCGGTATTTGGCGCCATTTCGGCGTGCACGGCCACCGGGCCGCGCGAAGGGTTCGCAGCAAGCGATCCATACGAGCCCACGAACCGGGCAATCCATGAATTCAATGTCGAGCTTGATCGTTTCGTTCTGCGTCCCGTTTCGCAGGGGTACGACATCGTCACACCGACGCTGGTCCAACACTTGGTAGGCAATGGCCTCAGCCACCTGGATCTAACCAACGATTTCGCCAATTACGTGCTGCAGGGCGACGTCGACCGGGCCCTTGAAACGCTTGGGCGGTTCACGCTGAACACGATCATCGGGGCAGCCGGGCTGCTGGACCCTGCGACAGAGTTTGGGCTGCCCAAGGAAGACACCGATTTCGGCATCACGCTGGGTAAGTATGGCGTCGAAGAAGGGCCGTATGTGGTGCTGCCGTTCCTAGGCCCCTCGACCGTGCGCGATACGGGCGGGTTTGTGGTGGACCGGGCGTTCAGCCCGACGACCTATATCGGCATCTTTGCCGATGGGGAATTGATTGCGGATGTTGCAGGTCCTGCGGTGACGGGAATGGCTGTGATTGATGGTCGTGCGTCGAACGCCGAGCTGATCGATAACGTGCTTTACAACAGTCCTGACTCGTACGTGACAATCCGGTCCGCCTATCTGCAGCGCAGACGCGCCAAAATTGCTGGCGACCAAGGCGCGCTTGATCAGCTGCCGGACATCTTCGACGAGCCTGCCCTGCAGCGCTAAGCGCAAAAACAACCGATTTTTAGGCGCCTCGGTCGGCTGGCCGGGGCGCTTTTACGTCTAGTGTTTGCTGGACATATAATACGCTAGCTTATAATAAGTGCGCATGGGTATTTTGGACGCCGAAACCAATGCTGGTTTTCTGATCCACGACGTCTCGCGGCTGATGCGGGGGTGGTTTGACGAACGCGCCCAGCAGATGGGCCTGACACGTGCCCAGTGGCGGGTTCTGGTGCACCTGGCGGCCCGCGAGGGCATCAATCAGAAAGCGTTGGCCGAGATCCTGGAATTGGACACGGTGACCTTGGGTCGACATGTCGACAGGCTGGAACGCGACGGCTGGCTGGAAAGACGCCCCGATCCCGCAGACCGTCGGGCTTGGTTGCTGCACCTGTTGCCGGCAGCGCGGCCCATGCTGGATCAGATGGAAACGCTGGCCGAGCGGACAATGGCCAAAGCACTGGATGGCCTGTCAGCGGAGGAGCGGGCGCACTTCATCGACGTGCTGACCCGGATCAAGGCGAACATGAGCGCGCCCGACGCCGACGAAGATACCGATCTGCCAGCTGCCGTAGGGATGCGCTGAGATGGGCCTACTGCGCCGCCTGATACGTTGGTCGCTGCGCGGCGCGCTGCTGGTGCTGGGCCCGCTAGCAATCATTACCGCTGGCAGCTATTTCTACATGAAATCAGGTCGTTATGTCACGACGGAGAACGCCTACGTTAAGTCTGATCTGATCATCGTCACCGCGGAAGTGTCCGGTGTTGTGACGCAGGTCGCTGTCGGGGACAACGCTCAGGTCGAGGAAGGCGCACTGCTTTTCCGCATCGATCCGCGGCGCTTCATCGTGGAACGCGACCGGCGACAGGCCGAGTTGGAGGCCGCGTTGCAAGGCGTGGACGCGCTGAAGGCCCGCTATCGTTCGCGGCTGGCGCAGTTGACCTCGGCCAAGTGGGATGCCGACTTCGTGGCGAAAGAGCTGGCCCGGTTCGAGCAATTGCATTCGGGGGGCACGATCTCGGAATCCCGCATCATCGAGATTCGGCGCGAAGCAGCTGCGACCTCGACCCGGCTGGACGTCATCCGAGAGGACATCGCCGAAGTGCTGGCCGCGCTGAGCGGTAACCCGGATATTGACCCGCAGGATCACCCGGATGTGCTGCGTGCCCAGGCCGAACTGGCCCGGGCCGAACTGGATCTGCAGGCAACTGCTGTTTATGCGCCCTCGCGCGCGATCTCGGCCAACCTGACGTTGCAGGCGGGCGAATATGTCGAGGAAGGCGATGCGGTGATGAGCCTGGTTACGGCGGAGGCGTTCTGGGTAGAGGCGAACCTGAAGGAGACGGACCTGACGCACCTGCAGATCGGCCAGGCGGTCGAACTTCGGGTTGATGCCTACCCGGATATTGCCTGGACGGGCGTGGTGGAAAGCCTGTCGCCCGCGACGGGGGCCGAGTACGCGATCCTGCCGCCGCAAAACGCCAGCGGGAACTGGGTAAAGGTGGTGCAACGGGTGCCCGTGCGCCTCGCCATCGACCCGCTTGACGGGGCACCCCCGCTACGGGCGGGCATGTCCGTCGCGGTGTCGATAGACACCGAATTCGAACGCCCATTACCGGATGTCCTCAACCAGGCCCGCGCCTGGATCCTACCAGAGGACCCCCGCTGATATGACAGATGCGGTGGCGGCGCCGGCCGTGGCGCCCACCTCTCGCCTGGGCCAGGCTATGCTGCTGGCCACAGTGACCTTCGTCACCATGCTGTACGCGATGACGGTAACGATCGCGAACGTTTCGCTGCCTCAGATGCAGGGATCGCTATCGTCGACACCTGATCAGATCGCCTGGATCGTCACGTTCAACATTGTGGCAACCGCCGTTGTCACGCCCATGGCCGGCTGGCTGGCCGCTCGGTTCGGTCGGCGTCGCCTGATGATCTGGGCGATCATCGGATTCGGGGCCTCCTCTGTCTTGTGCGGCTTGGCCACCTCTGTCCCGGAACTGGTGATCTATCGGATCGGCCAGGGCGCTTTTGGGGCGCCGCTGGTGCCCTTGTCTCAGGCGATCGTGATCGAGAGCTTTGACGAGAAGGAGCGCCCAAAGGTCATGTCGATCTGGGGAACCGGCGTCATCCTGGGCCCTATCATTGCCCCTGCCTTGGGTGGTGCCCTCAGCGAGGCCTACAACTGGCGCTGGGTCTTCTTCATGCTGGTACCGTTCACCGCCGTTGCGTTGATTGGCGTCTGGGCCTTCATCAAGGAACGCGGCGACAGGGGCGCCCGACCTGCGCTGGACTGGATGGGATTTGGTGCCCTGGCCCTGACGATCACCGCGCTGCAATTAACCTTGGATCGCGGCGAGCGGGCAGGTTGGTTGGATAGCTGGGAAATCCTGATCTACATTTCCGTCTGTGCCGCGGCGATGTGGGTTTTCGTGATCCGCAACATCACCTCGCCCCGGCCGTTTTTGAACCCTGGCCTGCTGCGCGACCGGAATTTTGTGGTCGGCTGCCTAATGATCTTCATTTTCGGCATGCTGAATTTCACGCCGATCACGCTGCTTCCAACGCTTTTACAGAGCGTGCAGGGTTATCCCGACTCGATCATTGGTCAAATCCTGTCTGTGCGCGGTGCCGGCACGTTTCTCAGCTTTGCGGCAATGTTCGGCCTGGCGAAACTGGACCCACGGATTCCCCTGTTCATCGGGTTTGTCCTGCAGGCTTGGGGCGGATGGGTGATGGCAGGCTTTGATGTCACCGTATCTACCGAGGCGGTGCTGGTTGCAGCCTTCGTCCAGGGGATCGGCGTCGGATTTTGTTGGATCCCGCTCTCGATCGTGACGTTTGTAACGCTTGAGAAATCTCTCGTGCCCGACGGGACGGCGATTTTCCACCTGATCCGCAATATGGGCAGCTCGATCTTCATCTCGATTTCGATCGCGATCGTCTTGCACGATAGCCGCGTTAGCTATGCCGAGTTGGTGCCAAACATCTCGGCGCTGAACGAAACCTTTCGCCTGCCGAACATGCCGATGGACATGCAGGATCCCTCGTTAGAAGAGCTGGCTCGAATGTCCCTGGAAATGGCGCGTCAGGCCACAATGATCGGATACCTGAACGGATTCGTTCTCTTCACGGCGACTGCGGCCTTGGCTGTGCCCCTGATCGCATTGGTCAAAGTGCGCAAGAATTGATGATGGCTATCGGGAAAGTGATACCTGGGTGGAGGCGACGGCCGGAATCGAACCGGCGTACACGGATTTGCAATCCGCTGCGTAACCACTCCGCCACGTCGCCAGAAGCATGGTCACCCCGAATTCGCCCTCCCTTACGCCCAGCCTTCGGTGATTGCAAGCAAGCCCCGACCATGATGTTGCCCGGCGCCAGTTTTCTTGCGCAGGCCAAGGCGATGTGGCACACAATTACTAACGCGAAAGGGCAGCAGGCAACCCGGATGACCGGCAAAAACGCGGGTACAACGAACTCGGTGAACCGGGTGCAGGCGTTGCAGGTCGAGGGCAAGAGGGGACCAGTGATGTCGATACGACGCTCTGCCATGGTTGGCGCGGCAGCTATTGCCATGAGTTTGTCAGCAGGGCAGCCAGCGATGTCCGAAAGCATGGCCGATGCGATGGTCATGGCGGTTCAGGCCAGCCCTGAGCTGCTGGCGGGCAGGGCAAATGTCAAAGTATTGGCGGAACAGGCCGTCCAAGCGCGCGCTGGCGGTCGGATAAACGTAAGCGGTACGGTCGATTTCACCTCGCGCTTCGATGATCTGCAGCAGTGGTTCTTCCCGCTGTCGGTGCAGCTGGACGTCACGCAGCCGCTTTTTACGGGAGGGCAGGTTGAAAACTCGACTCAAGCGGCAACAACGCGGATCTCAGCAGAACAGGCCCGGCTGATCGCGTCGGAACAGAGCGTGCTGCTGAACACAGTGATCGCGTATATGGACGTGCGCTCGACACAGACTCTGGTGTCGCTGTCCCGCAACAACGTGCGCGTCATTGCCGAACAGCTGCGCGCCGCAGAAGAGCGCTTTGAGGTGGGCGAGGTAACCCGCACGGATGTAGCCCAGGCCGAGGCCCGACTTGCCGCCGCTCGCAGCACGCTGGCCGCGCTGGAGGGGCAGCTTGACGTGGCGCGCGAGGCCTACAAGCGTGTCGTCGGCAAGTACCCGGGCCAGCTTCAGCCGCCACCGCCGTTGCCAGACCTGCCGGAAACGGTCCAGCAGGCGTTATCGATCACTGTTTCCGATGACCCCTCGTTGAACGCCGCAAGGCTCGAGCGAAAGGCAGCGGGCAGCGATGTGCGGGTGGCGATCGGGGCGTTGTTGCCGCAGCTTTCGCTGCTGGGCCAGGTCCGCCGCAGCGATGCTGACATCCGTGGGGAAGGCTTCGGTCCATTCCCCGGCGCAGACACCGAAGCGACGATCGGCCTGCGCTTGACGATTCCGTTCTTCTCTGGCGGGGCCAACTACTCGAACATCCGCGAGGCGCAAGCACAGGTAGAGGCGCGCCTTGCGGACATCGACCTTGCCTTAAAGGAAGCATCACAGCGCGTCGGTATCGCCTGGGCTGATCTTCGCGTCGCGCGTGCCACGATCCGCGCCGGTGTGCTGGAGGTTCGCGCGGCTCAGATCGCCTTCGAAGGGGTGCAGGAAGAAGCAAAGGTTGGTGCCCGTACCACGCTGGACGTCCTGGACGCCGAGCAGGAGCTGCTCGATGCCCGGGGCGATCTAGTCACTGCCCGCCGCGACGAGTATGTGGCGGCTTACAGCTTGTTGTTCTCGATTGGTAAGTTGACGGTCAGCCACCTTGGGCTGAATTTGGGCGATCTGGTATCGGTTGCCAGCTACTATGATACTGTAAAAGATCGTAATTTCGGGTATGATGACAGCGACGACACGGTTTGGACGTTGTCGTACCGTCCTTAGTGTCGTTGATGACCGCCGTTACGGCGGATTAAAAAACACTGGACACGTGCGTGGGAGAACCTGCGCCGTTTAAAGGGCAGACGAGCATGAGCGATAACGGCGACAGCAAGTCTATGGATGATGTGCTGGCCTCTATCAGACGCATTGTGCATGGGGATCGAAACGCCCCTGCGTCAGCGGCCTCGGGAACAACGGCAGACGGCGGAGAAAGCGCGCCAGAACCACCGGACGCGGGGCAGGCCGCCGTCTCGGACGATGTGCCGTTGGAGTTGACACCGGACATGCGCACCGATGGGGCAGATCCCGATCAGCAGGCGGCTGACCCGGCACCCGAGGCGCCAGTCGAGACACCCGTCGAGGAGCCCGCGCCACCAGAAGAGATGGCCGGCCCGGATCCGCAACCAGCCCCGGCAGAGGCGGCACCACCGGCGGACGAAGGCATGGCGATCGACCCCGATCAGTTGCGCGACATGGTCCGCGGCGCGGTGATGGAGGCACTGAACGGCGATCAAGGCGACGCGCTGATCCGCGGTGTGATCCGTGACGAATTGGTCAACGGCGAGATCGGCGGCAACATTTCGCAGAACGTGATGCGCCTGATCCAGTCCGAGGTTTCGAAAGCCCTGAAGGGTTGAATACACTCACGGCAAGCTGGTGATAATCTGGCGCGCTGCCTCCGCGGGATCATCCGCCCCGTATATTGGTCGCCCAACCACAATGTGATCCGCACCATTTGCCAGCGCATCTGACGGTGTCGCCACCCGCTTCTGATCGCCCAATTTGGCGCCTGCAGGTCTCACGCCCGGCGTGACGATCAGCCGGTCTGCGGCTTCTGGTAGGGCCCGGATGCGCGACGCTTCCTGTGGGGAGGCTATGACGCCGTCCGCTCCAGCCGCCAATGCCCGGCGGGCGCGTTCGACTGTCAAATCCTGAACGTCGCCGTCAACGATCATCATCTCGTCCATGTCGCCCCGATCCAGCGACGTCAGGATGCTAACCCCCAGAATACGGGTTGCCCGGTCACCGCGCCCGCGGATGGCCGCGCGCACCACATGTGGATCGCCGTGCACCGTCAAGAAGTCCAGGTCGAACTGGCACAGCCCCCGGACGGCCGCCTCGACCGTGTTGCCGATATCGAACAGCTTCATGTCCAGGAACACCCGTTTGCCGGCGCCTTTG
The DNA here is from genome assembly GCA_039026375.1 of Pseudomonadota bacterium. GTDB lineage: Bacteria > Pseudomonadota > Alphaproteobacteria > Rhodobacterales > Rhodobacteraceae > Thermohalobaculum. The sequence goes on along the minus strand of JBCCML010000046.1, from coordinate 15,280 downwards.
AGCTCGTTGGCCAGCGCCAAGCCGCCGCCGGTCAGCATGCCTAGGCCGATCTTGTAGAAGCTGACGGCATCTCCCAGCCGCTCGGCCAATTCGGCGCCTGAATGGGCGTTGGGGACATCCAGGGCGACGATCAGGCGGTCATCCGACATAGAACGATCCTTTCTGGGCAGCGGCATCGGGTGGATGTCCATAGCGGTTGCCCAGGTCGGGGGCCAGATGTTCCGCCTAGGTCTGACGGCCTCAGGGGGAGACTGGGACCAGTAGCGGCACCCGAATGCGTTGCGCCGGGCCGTTTGGCACGCCGGGCAGGGGGATGAAGACCTCAACCGCGTCCGGAACGTCGATGTCCAAAGATTCGGGCCCGCCCAGATCGTCTGCCGCGCGCTCCAGCGACAGGGTGACCTGATCGGCCCGGGACATCGTGGCCTGCAAGCGGCAATCGGCCCGGGCGCGCGGACGGTCGGGGAACGCCTGACCGCAGCCCAGTTGCACGGCAGCGGCCCAACGGTCCTGCGCGGCACGATACTGGTCCGCCAAGGCGCGCAACTCCGGCCCGGTTGCCGCCTGCAGACCAGACAGTGTCTGGCCAATCGCCGCCTCGATCAGCAGTTCGCGGCGATCTGACAACACGTCTACACAGTTCGCATAGGCCTGATCCAGGCGCTCGATCCGGCAGGCGCGCGTTGCTTCCCGCAGTGGCTCGGCCCATGCGGGCACGGCAACGGCCAATCCGACAAAGGTGAGGAGAATGCGCCACATGCCCGCAAGGTCACCGCATCCCACTGAGAAATTGGTTAATTACCGAGTGAATCCTGCCCAACCGTCTTGCGGCACAGTTGCAGAACTACCACATCCCGACTGGGCATGCCGATGCGGGTGCCCCCACCACATGGACGATCGACCAGCGGGCCATAACGGACGTCGGTCGGCGGGCTGAAGGAGACACAGATGAACATCGAAAAGTTCACCGACCGCGCGCGCGGGCTGGTGCAAGCGGCCCAGTCGATGGCGCTGCGCCAGGATCATCAGCGCCTGACAGCCGAGCATCTGCTGAAGGCGATGCTGGATGACGAGCAGGGGCTGGCCGCCAATCTGATCACGGCAGCCGGCGGCGATGTCGCCGCGGCGCGGACCGGGGCCGATGCGGCGCTGGCACGGCAACCCAAAGTGTCGGGCGGCGGCGGGCAGATTTACATTGAATCCAACCTGGCCCGCCTGATGGACGATGCCGAGCAGGTCGCAACCAAGGCGGGCGACAGCTATGTGACCGCCGAACGCCTGCTACTGGCGATCTCCATGGCCACGGGCACCGAGGCACAGAAGATCCTGGAAAGCGCAGGCGTCCGGCCGCAGGCACTGAACAGCGCCATTGAAGACCTGCGCAAGGGCCGCACCGCCGACACGGCCAGCGCCGAGGAAGGCTATGAGGCGCTGAATCGCTTCGCGCGCGACCTGACCGAAGCGGCGCGGGACGGAAAGATCGATCCGATCATCGGCCGCGACGAAGAAATCCGGCGCTGCATTCAGATCCTTAGCCGACGCACCAAGAACAACCCGGTCGTCATCGGTGACCCGGGCGTGGGTAAGACGGCCATCGCCGAGGGGCTGGCCATCCGCATCGTCAATGGCGATGTGCCCGAAAGCTTGGTCGACAAGCGGCTGAAGGCGCTGGATATGGGCGCCCTGATCGCGGGCGCCAAGTATCGTGGCGAGTTCGAGGAACGCCTGAAGGCTGTACTGTCCGAGGTGCAGGCCGCGGCGGGCGGCGTTGTGCTATTCATCGACGAGATGCACACCCTGGTCGGGGCCGGGAAGGGGGAGGGGTCAATGGATGCCTCGAACCTGCTGAAACCGGCGCTGGCGCGGGGCGAGCTGCACTGCATCGGCGCGACAACGTTGGACGAATACCGCCAGCACGTCGAAAAGGACGCGGCACTGGCACGGCGATTTCAACCGGTCTTCATCGCGGAGCCGACGGTCGAGGATACGATCTCAATCCTGCGAGGCATCAAGGAGAAATACGAGGTGCACCACGGGGTGCGGATCTCGGACGCCTCGCTGGTCTCGGCGGCGACCCTGTCGAACCGCTACATTGCGGACCGTTTCCTGCCGGACAAGGCGATCGACCTGATGGACGAGGCGGCAAGCCGCCTGCGCATGGAGGTCGACTCGAAGCCAGAGGAATTGGACGCGCTGGACCGGGACATTCTGCAAAAGCAGATCGAGGTCGAGGCGCTGAAGAAGGAAACCGATGCGGCCTCGAAAGATCGGCTGTCGAAGCTGCAGGAGGAATTGGCCGAACTGCAGCAGGAATCGTCCACGCTGACGGCGCAGTGGCAGGCCGAGAAGGACAAGCTGGGTGCCGCGCGCGACATCAAGGAACAGCTGGAAGAGGCGCGCAACCACCTGGAAATCGCGAAACGCCAGGGCGACCTGGCCGAAGCTGGCCGCCTGCAATTCGGTGCGATCCCTGAGTTGGAAAAGCAGCTGGCGGCAGCCGAGGAGGCGGAGGCCGACGACCTGCTGGTGGAGGAAGCCGTCTTGCCGGAACACGTCGCCAGCGTGGTCGAGCGCTGGACCGGCATTCCCGTGGACAAGATGCTGGAGGGCGAGCGCGAAAAGCTGCTGCGGATGGAGGAGGTCATCGCCCAGCGAGTGATCGGCCAGGAAGACGCGGTGGCCGCGGTCTCGAACGCCGTGCGCCGTGCGCGCGCGGGCTTGAGCGATCCGAATCGGCCCATCGGCAGCTTCCTGTTCCTGGGCCCGACGGGTGTGGGCAAGACCGAGCTGACCAAGGCGCTGGCAGCCTTCCTGTTCGATGACGATCAGGCAATGACGCGGGTTGATATGTCCGAGTTCATGGAGAAGCACTCCGTCGCGCGCATGATCGGCGCGCCGCCGGGCTATGTCGGCTATGACGAAGGCGGCGTGCTGACAGAAGCGATCCGGCGCCGGCCATACCAGGTGATCCTGTTCGACGAGGTCGAAAAGGCGCACCCGGACGTCTTCAACGTGCTGCTGCAGGTGCTGGACGAAGGGCGCCTGACCGATGGCCAGGGCCGGACGGTCGATTTCCGGAACTGTCTGATCATTCTGACCTCGAACCTGGGCGCGATCCACCTGAGCGAACTGCCCGATGGGGCGCAGGCCAAGGACGCCGAGGAGCAGGTGATGGCCGTGGTGCGCAACCACTTCCGGCCGGAGTTTCTGAACCGCCTGGACGAGATGATCCTGTTCGACCGTCTCAGCCGCGCGAACATGGACGCGATCGTCCAGATCCAGTTGGCGCGTCTTGCGAAGCGGCTGGAGCCGCGCAAGATCGAGCTGGATGTGACGCCGGATGCCGTGACCTGGATTGCTGACAAGGGCTATGATCCGGTCTATGGCGCGCGGCCGCTGAAGCGGGTGATCCAAAAGGCGCTGCAGGATCCGTTGGCCGAACTTCTATTGGCCGGCACGATCAAGGACGGCGAGACCTTGCCCGTCGGGGCCGACGACGACGGTTTGGTGCTGGGCGACCGGGTGCACAATGCGCTGCCGGGTGCTGCGGCAACCCTCCACTAAACACCAGAGCAGGGGGCTGCTGAACGGCAGCCCCCTGATGCTGTCCAGAGCGGTTTATGCGGCCTTCTTTGGCGGCTCCTCACAACGGGCGCGCCACTCTTCCTCTGGGATACCCAAAGCTGTTGCCAGCGGACCAATCCGGTTCTTGTATCGTTTCCAACGGCCCACCGAACGCGGGCTGATCGGCTGGCGGATCTGTACCTTTGAGCGCGTCATCGAGGTATGCCCCTCGCGCCCAGGTGTCAGACAATTCGGGTTCCATTCGCAGCCCAGGAAGTCCAGTAGGCGCCGGATCTGCGGTTCGGGATCGCTGACCAACTCCTCGTAGCGCACCTTCAAGACCGGGTTTGGCAGGATCTGCGTCGACCAATCCATGCTTTCGTAGAGCTTGGTCGCCACGTGGCCCAGCCAATCCGGCCGATTGCTATAGTGGTGCCCAGCGCCAAACCGGCCCAGATAGCACGACACGCACGTGTCCAGCGGGTCGCGTTCCAAACATATGATGTGGGCGCGCGGGAACATCAGGGCGATCTCGGTCAGATGCAGCGCATTGCCGGGCAGCTTATCGACGAAACGCCCCGGCGCCACGCCGTTGTTCCGGCGCTTCACATCATTCAGGTAATAGTCAGCTGCCTCCGTGAACGACGCATCGGGCCAGGTGCGGGTCCACGCGTAGTTATGGTATTGGCCCACGGCATTGGTGAAGGCGCCCTTAGCCTCCCGGATGATGGCAGGCACCAGCGTCAGCTCGCCCATCGGCGTGATTTTCTCCGTGGCCGCCAGGATCGCTTCGACCAGGGTCGTGCCTGATCTGGGCATACCTACGACAAAGATCGGCGCCTCCGTCGGGTTGCCGCGCCCCGGCCGCGGGGCCAGAAACTCGGCATCGAAGGTCTGGCGCTGTTGCGCAACCTTGATGTCGATGTCCTTGGGGTCGAAATCCGGCCGGTCGATGGCGGAGCCCTTTTCGGCATAGTCCCAGGCCTTGTCCCATTTGCCGATGTCATTCATTGCCTTGCAAAGCAGATAGTACAGCACACGCTGGTGCAGGGGCTTAAGGTCCGGTTGACGCAACAGGCGTTTGACCTTGTTGATCAGCGGATCGCCTGGGGTGAATCTATGGACCGCGCTGATTTCCTGCCAGGCCGGCATCAGATCGGGCTTTACCTTCAGCGCCTCCTTCGCCAGGCGCTCTGCCTCTTCGACTTCGCCCCGGGCACTGGCCGCGCGGGCCATGATCAGCCATGTATAGCCGTTCGGGGCCATTTCATGGACGCTTCGCGCGATACGGTCCGCTTCGTCGATGTAGCCGGCGAACAGGCTGACCTCAGACAGAAACATCAGCATCGACAGATCGTGCGGCGCCTGCTGCAGATAGAGATGCGCAGCTTCGGCCGCTTCGGCGAACATTCGCTGGCTGTTGTATTCGTGCGCCTTGGCTTTCAGGGCCTCAAGATCCATGGCCGACACTCCTTCTGGGCTGGCGGAGGCGTAGCCCAGCTATGGTTTCCAGGGCGTTAGTGGTGGGTTTTGCGGTGGCGTTCGGTCACGGGCGTGTGGGTGGCATGCCAGCGCGACCGCTTGTATCGTTTTGCTTAGCAAACGAAGGGGGCTGCCATGTTGTTTTGGCAATTCGTCTACGTCAGCCTGCAAGCCATGGCGGCCGCGATTGTGGTGGCCGTTGGTCTGGGTCTTTTGGCCGTCGTCATCATGTTCATTCGAGACCGCACCCAGGCGGACGACGCCGTGCGCCGGAATTACCCGGTCTTGGGTCGATTTCGCCACCTGTTCTCGGAATTGGGCGAGTTCTTTCGGCAGTACTTCTTCGCCATGGACCGCGAGGAAATGCCGTTCAATCGCTCCCAGCGGAACTGGATCGAACACGCCGCCGACGGCGATGACCGCACAAATACGGTGGCTTTCGGCTCGACCCGGAACCTGGGCGTGCCCGGGACCGCGATCTTCGTGAATGCGCCGTTTCCGCCATTGGACAAGGATGTGGCCAAGACCCAGCCCATGCGAATTGGCCCGCACTGTCGCCATCCCTACGATGCACCGTCGTTCTTCAATATCTCGGCCATGAGTTTTGGCGCGCTGTCGCGCCCGGCGGTCAAGGCGCTGTCGCGCGGGGCAGCGGTGGCCGGTGTCTGGTACAACACGGGCGAAGGGGGGCTCTCGCCGTGGCATCTGGAAGGGGGCTGCGATGTCGTCTTCCAAATCGGCACGGCCAAGTACGGCGTCCGGGACCAAGACGGCAACCTTTCCGACGCCAAACTGCGCGAAGTCGCCGCCCACGACGAAGTGAAGATGTTCGAGATCAAGTTGAGCCAGGGCGCTAAGCCGGGCAAAGGCGGAATCCTGCCGGGCAACAAGGTCGATGCCACGATTTCCCAGATCCGGGGCATCCCGATCGGGCAGGCCTCGATCTCGCCAAACCGCCACACGGACGTGTCGAATGTGAGCGAACTGCTGGACCTGATCCACCGCATCCGCGAGGTGTCGGGCAAGCCGGTGGGGTTCAAATCGGTGGTCAGCGATACGGCCTGGCTGGAAGATCTGATCGCCGAGATCCATGCCCGCGGGATCGAGAGTGCCCCCGATTTCATCACCATCGATGGGGGCGATGGTGGCACGGGCGCGGCGCCAGTGCCGCTGATGGACAATGTGGGGCTGACGATCCGAGAGTCCCTGCCCATGGTGTCTGACCTTTTGCATGCGCATGGCCTGCGCCAGCGGATCCCGATTATCGCCTCGGGCAAGCTGATCAATCCGTCTGCCGTGGCGCTGGCGCTTTGTATGGGGGCTGATTTTGTGGTTTCGGCGCGCGGCTTCATGTTCAGCCTGGGCTGCATCCAGGCGCTGAAATGCAATAAGAACACCTGTCCCACGGGGATCACGACGCACAAAAAGCACCTGCAAAAGGGGCTGGTCCCGCGTGAGAAATTCAAGAAAGTGGCCTCCTACGCCAAAACGGTGATCAAGGAGGTCGAGATGATTGCGCATTCCTGCGGTGTCAGCGAACCGCGCCAGCTGCGTCGCCATCACGTCCGTATCGTCCAACCCGACGGCAAATCCGAGAGGGCGGACAAATTGCTGCCGCGCCCGGCCGAGATTGCCGCCGAATGAGCGCACCTGCTGCCACCGCGACCCCGCCCGCGTCAATGGGGACCAGCGACCTCAACTGGGTCTTGGCGCTGAACACGGTCTTTGAGACGGAGCTATCGCCCCTGACGGCGGGGCGACTGGCCGAACTGCGCGACCAGGCGTTCGCTGCGCGCGTCGTCCAGCCCCAGGCCGCGTTCCTGCTGGCCTTCGATCAGGACGCCGCCTACGACAGCCCCAACTTCCTGCATTTCCGCACGCTCTACGACCAGTTCGCCTATGTGGACCGCATCGCGGTGTCCCCCGATCACCGCCGCAAGGGCCTGGCTGGCGCGCTTTACCAGGATCTGTTTGCACTGGTGCGCGCCGCGGGCCACCAGCGCGTCGTTTGCGAGGTGAACTCGGACCCGCCCAATCCGGGCTCCTTCGCGTTCCACAAAGCCCTGGGTTTTCAGGAGGTTGACACCGCCTACCTGGACGATCGGGGCAAGCGTGTCGTCTATCTGGCCTGCCAGATCGCCTGACGGCGTCTTCCACCCCGCGACATCATCACGTTTTTGATGGCGCCACACTTCCCTGACGCGCCGCAGCAACTACCATTTGAACAACGCTAGCACACCTGACGGGATCATTATGACCAAGTTCGGAATAAGCCAGCCGGTACGCCGGGTCGAAGACAAACGCTTCCTGACCGGGCAGGGCAACTATATCGAGGATCTGTCGCGCCCCGGCCAATTGCGCGCCTTTTTCCTGCGGGCCCCCGTGGCCCATGCCAAGCTGACCATCGATGCCGAGCCCGCGCGCTCGGCCCCCGGCGTGCACATGGTGATGACGGGCGCAGATCTGGACTCAGCGCTGGACAACGGCATCGACTTTCTGACCCTGCCGAACCGCGATGGCACAACCTCGGCCGCGCCCAAGCGCTCGATCCTGGCGATCGACAAGGTGTTCTACGTGGGCGATCCGGTCGCCTGTGTCGTCGCTGAGACCCTGGCCCAGGCCAAGGACGCCGCCGAGATGATCGAGGTCGACTACGAAGACCTGCCCGTCGTCATCGATATGGAGGCTGCGATGGCCCCCGGCGCCGCGCAACTGCACCCAGAGGCGCCGAACAACATCTGCTATGACTGGGGCATCGGTGACCAGGACGCGACCGAAGCAGCGCTAGGCGCCGCCCATCGCACCGTCACCATGGAAGCCGTAAACAACCGGGTGCACGTCGCCTCGATGGAGACGCGCGGCTGCCTGGCCGAATGGGACGGCGAGATGCTGACCTTCCACGTGGCCGCACAAGGCGTCCACCGCATGGGCGAGGAGTTCGCCCGCCGACTGGGTCTGACCGCCGAGACCTGCCGTGTGATGATCCACGACGTCGGCGGCGCCTTCGGCATGAAGAACTTCAACTACCCGGAATACTTCTGCGCCAGCCACGCCTCGATGAAGCTGGGCCGTCCGGTCAAGTGGATCTCGGAACGCGGCGAGGCGCTGCTGTCCGACTGCGCCGGGCGGGACAACGTCACTCGCCTGACCATGGGCTTTGACGAGAGCAACAAGATCACCGCCTTCAAGACCGAGTGTCTGTCAAACCTGGGCGGCTACAACTCGCCCTTCGGCGTGATCATGCAGTCGCAATTGTATAGCCGCGTCTTGACCGGCACCTATGACATCCAGACCGTGTGGATGGAGACGAAGGGTATCTACACCAACACGATCCCGACCGATGCTTATCGCGGGGCCGGCCGGCCCGAGGCGCAGTACAGCCTTGAGCGATTCATGGACCATGCGGCGCGCGAGCTGAGCGTGAGCCCGGATGAACTTCGCCGCATCAACTTTATCAAGCCGGACCAATTCCCCTATGCGACGCCCACGGGCGAGAACTATGACGTGGGCGACTTCGTCAAAGTCATGGAACGCGGCCTGGCCGAGGCCGAGTGGGCCGGGTTCGACGCCCGCAAGGCCGCCAGCGCCGCCCAGGGCAAGCTGCGGGGCCGGGGCCTGTGCTTCTACATCGAGTCGATTCTGGGCGCCCCTAACGAGTCAGCCGAGATCATCTTTCAGGAAGACGGCACCGTCGATCTGCACGTCGGCACCCAGTCAAACGGGCAGGGCCACGAGACGGTCTATGCCCAGATCCTGCACGAGCACGCGGGCATCCCATTCGACAAGATCCGCATTCGCCAGGGCGACAGCCATCTGATCCCGTTCGGCGGCGGTACCGGCGGCTCGCGCTCGGTGACGACGCAGTCGACCGCGATCAATGGGGCCACCAACGATCTGGTCGCTAAGATGCGCCCGCTGGCCGAGGAGGAGCTGGAAGTTGCGGGCGCCGACCTGGTTTGGGAGGGCGGGCTCTTCAAGGTGGCGGGCACCGACCGGACGGTCGATCTGATGACGCTGGCCACCGTGGCCCGCAGCCGCGGCATGACGGATCTGCTGTCACAACGGACCGAGACCGAGCTGCCTGGCCGGTCCTACCCGAACGGCTGCCACATCGCCGAGGCCGAGGTCGACCCCGAGACCGGCGTCACCAAGATCGTCAAGTACACGGTCGTGGATGACTTTGGCCGTCTGATGAACCCGATGCTGGCCGAGGGTCAGGTCCACGGCGGCGTTGCCCAGGGCATCGGCCAGGCGCTGACCGAGCACGTGGTCTATGACGAGGACGGCCAGCTGCTGGCGGCCAGCTTCATGGACTATGCCATGCCGCGGGCCGACGACGTGCCCATGGTGCCGTTCACGTCCGAGCCCGTCTACTCGACGGCCAACTACATCGGCATGAAGGGCTGTGGCGAGGCAGGCACCGTCGGCGCCCTGGCCGCCTCGACCAACGCGGTGCTGGATGCGCTGTGGGAGCAGGGCGTCCACCATGTTGACATGCCGGCAACCCCGCTGCGCGTCTGGAACTGGCTGCAATCGGCCAAGACCGCGGCGGAGTAACTTTCGGTCTCATGCCCCAAACGATTATGACGCGCGGCGCAACAGAGTTTCGCCGCGCGTCCGCTTGTTCGGCGCCCCTGGTGGCGTATCTCTGCGAGGACCACAGCAACACCGGGACCGAGTGACAGAGCCATGACCGTGACCGCCAATACGCCCGCCGCCCGCATCCAAACCCAGGGCGTGCACCACATCACCCTGAACGGCGCGGACCGCCAGACCTCGATCGATTTCTGGGAAGGCGTGCTGGGCATGCCCTTCATCTTCGAGCAGCCCAACCTGGACGATCACTCGGTCAACCACCTCTACTTCGATCCGGGCGATGGGCGCCTGATCACCATCTTCACCGAAGAAAGCCGCCAGCCCATGGGCCCGGTGCAGGACCAGATCGGCTCGACCCACCACCTGGCCTTTCAGGTGAGCCTGGCCACCTACAACCAGGTCGAGGCGCGCCTGAACGCCCAGGGCATTCCCAACACCGGCAAGGTCGATCGCGGCTTCATGTGGTCGATCTACTTCCGGGATCCGCTGGGCCACCGGATCGAATTGGCCGCCTACAAGTTCGAGCCGCCCGCCGGCACGACCCACGCCCAAGTGTTGCGGCGCGCGCACGATCTGCGCCTGGCCCGCGGTGCCATCAACATCGAAGAGGTCGACCTGGCCGACGCCATCGAAGCCCTGGTTACTGACCAGAAACTCACGTTATCATTAACGTGACGTGCTGCGACGCAACCAAAACGCGAAGAAATTAACTATACCGGTCCCATTTTCTTCATCTCGTGACAATCGTTACAACTTTGCCACCAAAAATGTCGCAGAAGTGCTGGACAGGACTCAGCAACAGAGTCACCGTTTTGTCACGTAAAGCGTGGTGGTGAGTGAAATGGGCAGCAAAAATCATCGGCTCCTCGAAGAGCTGACACAAGACGAGCAGGCTTCATTGGAACGGTTATGCGGCAGCGCGTGCCGCAACGACATCCCGGACGACCATGCCCACAAGTTTCTGGGTATGGGCTTGGCCGAGGTGACGTGCGGGGGCCTTGGCCCGACGCGCACGGGCAAACAGGCGATCGCGCGCAGGTCACACTGAGCGCTAGCGCAGGGCACGTCAGGTCTGACGTTGCCCCGGCCCCCGCGAGGGGCCTAACATCCGAGGCATGCAGCATGTCCCGGTCTTGGTGATTTCTGGCCCCGTCGGCGTCGGGAAGACATCGACGGCAGAAGAAGTCAGCAATGTCCTTGTCCGCGAAGGCGTATCCCACACGCTGTTGGATCTGGACTGCCTGGCCGAGACCTATCCCCGACCCACAGGCGACCGGTTCGGGTCCGAGCTCATGCGTACCAATCTCACATCGGTCTGGCGCAACTGTGTTGCCGCGGGATCCAGGAACCTCGTCCTCGCGCGCGTGATCGAAGACGAGTCTGATCTGGCCGGGATCCTCTCCTGCATCCCGAACGCGGCGCCGACGCTCTGCCAACTGCGGGCACGCGACAATGTCCTGATCGAGAGGGTGCGGCGGCGGGAGATCGGCACCGGAGGCACCTGGCACGAAGCACGGTCGCTGGAACTGTCGGCTTCCCTTCGCCAGCACGCACCGGGAGATATATGGATCGACACCGACAGCCGGTCCGTGGTCGACATTGCCGAAGAGCTCGCCGCTCAGGTGGGTTGGGCACCCTAGAGCGCAACGGTGCCGTCCCCGAAGGGACGACACCTTGGCAGATGGGTCAGTCGCGCAAGCGCACGAGGTCCTGCAAGAGACCGTCGGTCCCGTTGTGGACCGTCAGACGCTCGACCTTACCGGCCAGTTCCGTCAGCGCTTCAAGCTCCTTCAGCCGCAGCATCACCGGGTTCTCCTCCATCACCTTGGCGGTGTTGAGCAGCGCCCGGGTCGCCTGCGTCTCCTCGCGCCGGCGGATGACGTTGGCCTCGGCCTCTTTCGTGGCCTCGACCACCTGGTTCAGCAGCGCCCGCATCTCGCCCGGCAGGATCACGTCCTTCAGGGCGATCTCACCGACCTCCAGCCCGATCTTGGCCATGTCGGCCCGGACCCGCCCGGCGGCCTCGGCATCGACGCTGACCTTTTCGGCCAGCATCTGATCCAGCGTGCGTGCCCCCACGGTCTGGCGGAAGGCCAGCTGCAGGGCCAGGTAGAGGGCCTGCTCGAAGTTCTCGACGGCCCGCGTCGCCAGCACCGGATCCACGACCCGGTAATCGGCCGAAATGTTGACCCGGATCGTCACGTGATCCGCCGTCAGCACCTCCTGCCCGGTGACCTCGCGCGTCCTGAGACGCGTGTCGATCAGCCGGACATCCACCGAGCGTCCCGTCCGCCAGAAGAGGTGTGTCCCCTCGTCCAGCTGGGTGACAAAGCGCTTGTCAACGCTCAGCAAACCGACATGGCCGCGCCCTACCTCGTGGATCGAAACGGCCGAACGATTGGATGCCTTGATCAGGTCGGGCACCAGCTCCTCCGGCACCGCCAGGCTGTCGGTCAGCGGGAAGGTGCGGACCTCCAGCGGGCCAGCCGCCCGGAAGAACAGCCGCTTGCGCGACGGACCGATGACCAGGGCCATCAGCACGCCATCCCGGTAAAGGACCGCCACCTCGCCCCGATCGGCCTGCAGCACCGTCAGGTGACGGGCAACCAGGCTGGGCCGCTGGGCGACCAGCGCATCGGCGTAATCGGTCACCAGTTCGGCGTTCACCAGCGAGTGGCGCTCCAGCACCAGGTCGCGCGCCGGCACATAGTGCTCACCCGGCTCCAGGATGTCGTGGAACAGGCCCTTGGACAGGACCAGTACCCGCTCGTTCTCTCGAACCAGAACCCGGGTACGCCCCAGGAGTGTCTGAATAAGGCTCTTCATCGCAAGCCCTCCTTTTCGTCGCGGGAGGGCCGAGCCTGTCGACGCCCCCCTAGGTCAGTGATTTGTCCCGCAAGTGCGAAACTCCTCTGGGTTGGCCCGGGCAGGGTTGCCCGGGCTTCGCAGGCCGGCGCCGATCACTCGACAAACCGGGCCATGGGTTATGGGGCGTGGGCCGCATCATTCGTCGATACCGCCGCCCCGTAGGGATTCTTGGAAGCCCTTGAAGCGCTTTTCGTTCTTGCGCACGAAGTCCTTGGAAACAGCCTCGCCAACGCTGAGGACGTCCCACAACTCGCCGTCGAGATCGATCATCTCGACTTGCGCGCCAACCTTGGCGCCGCGGGCCTCGATATAGCCGGCCGTGCGTTTGTCGCCGTTGGCCAACTGGCACCAGTGGAATGTCTCTTCGGTCATAGCCGTCTCCGTCGTCTTCGTGGCACCGACCCACCTCAGGCCGGTCTCTGCATCCCCGGTTGGGGACTGGTTTCCCGCCGCGGCGGGGTTCGGGCGCCGGGGCGTGCGCGCACCCGACGGATATTGGAAAGCCTCAGGGCCGGCTGACCTCGACCAGACGCGAGCGCCGGAGAGCGGGCGTCGAAGGACCGGGGCGGGGTAGCCGCCGCTCTGCCGTGGGGCAGGGCAGCATTACCCGGACCCGGCCCGCCTCGGCCGTCATCCGTTGCCGGCGTCCGCCCGGGGGCGTTGCCGTTGGCCGCACTGCCCGTGGGCAGCTTGGCCGCCGACCCCGCAGGCCGACCCTGAGACCCTTTTTTCGCCACCTTGAAAGGGTGGAGTCGCGTGTGAAGCGACGTGGTGATGGCCGGATTCGAACCGGCTACCGACAGATTCGCAGTCTGTTGCTCTACCCGATGAGCTACATCAGAATTTGGCGTACACGCTGGGGATCGAACCCAGACCTCCGGCGATCGCCGGTGCTCTACCCAAGAGCTACGCGTCATAGCCACCCCCGCTTCGCTTACCGGCTCAGGCATACGCGACCGCCAGGGGCGGTGCGCACCGGGGGAGGGTCTCAACTCCCGCCGCTTGCGCTCGGCTCGTTCTGCGAGGAGGGCGGCGTATGGGTGGAATCACGTGCGCGGCGCAACAGGGCTTTGGGAAAATCCGTTAATGCCGGGCTGGATCGTTGCCTTCATGTCACAGTGCTGCCGCTAGGCCACGGGCGGCCAAGTCGACTTTGTGTACATACAGGTGCTGTACACTTGCTGCACACATGCTGTACGGGTGCTGCACGCTTGCTGTACGCCTGGATTCCCAGCGCAAGGGCGGGTTTCGGCGGGTTTTTGGCGGGCTGCGACTGCGTTCTACAGGCGGTCGCGCAGGCTGTACCAGAACATCGCGGCGCGCAGCAGGGGCATGCGAAACCAGTCGCCACCGGGGAATTGTGGCGTCGGCATACGGGCCAGAACATCCCAGTCTGCCGTGGTGCCGCCGATGGCGTCGGCGGCGATTTTCCCGCCCATCGTGGCCATGTGAATGCCCGAGCCGGACCAACCGCCGATAGCCCTAACCCCTTGACCTAAATCATGAAAAAGCGGAAAGCGCGTGCCGGTGATCGCCAGCGTGCCGCCCCAGGCATGGGTGATCGCGACATCCGCCAGATCCGGGTAGACCTGCAGCATCTTCGCCCGAACGAACTGCTTCAGGTCCCGCGGGAATTTGCGGCCATAGCTCTCTCCGCCGCCCCACAGCATCCGCTTGTCAGGGCTGAGGCGGAAATAGTTCAGCACGAACCGGGTATCCGCGGCGCATAGGTTATCCGGATTCAGCAGTTTTGCGCGGTTTTCGCCCAGGGGTTCGGTCGCCAAAATGTAGTTGTTGATCGGCATCATTCGGCGCTGAGCTTTGGGGGACAATCCATCTAAATAACCGTTGCACGCCAATAGGATAGTGGGGGCAGCTACAGTGCCGATGGGCGTTCGCACCCGGCCGTTTTCCACCGCCACGACGTGGCTGTCTTCGTGAATCTCGGCCCCTGCGGTGGCCGCGGCACGGGCCAGTCCACGGGCGTATCTCAGCGGGTGCAAATGCCCCGCTTGATCATCCCGAAAGCCGCCAAAGTATCGCGTTGTGCCCAGCAGATCGGCCATCTGATCGCGGTCGATTGCCGTCAATTTTGGGTGGCCGTAACGCTCGGTCAGGTGGTCCACCTCGGCATGTAATTCGGCAACGTCAGACTGGCGCCATGCGCAGGCGAGATACCCGTTTGCCAGGTCGCAATCAATCTGGTGACGGATAATAAGATCGCGGACTAACCGATTGGCTTCAAACGCAATTTCCCACACCTTGGCGGCATCCTCTGGTCCCGCCAGTTTCTCGTAGTCTTCGATTTCGGCGCGGGGGCCGACGCCCAATTGCCCGCCATTTCGCCCGGAAGCGCCCCATCCGACGCGGTTCGCCTCCAGCACTTTGACCGACGCGCCGCGCTCGGCCAGATGCAGTGCGGCGGACAGCCCCGCAAAGCCCCCGCCGATCACGCAGACATCGGCCCGCGTGTCGCCGCTCAGGGCAGGATACGCCGTCTCCGGCCCCGCCGTCTCCGCGTACCAACTGGCGGCGTGTACCCCGGGCCGGTCGTTCGCCGTCAGATAGCTCATGGCGCTCAGGACAACCGTTCTGCCAGTTCATCCAATGACTTAGTGGCCAGTTCGATCAGCCGGTCGCACTCCTCGTGCGAGATTGTCAGGGGCGGCGAGATCACCATCCGGTCGCCCACAGCCCGCATGACCAGGCCATTGCTGACGGCAATATCGCGGCACATCATACCGGCACCGACAGAGCCGTCGAACATCTC
>JBCCML010000045.1:0-44923 GCA_039026375.1 Pseudomonadota bacterium | reverse complement strand
GGTGATCATGTTCTTCACATAGTCGGCGTGGCCCGGGCAGTCGACGTGGGCGTAGTGGCGGTTGTCGGTCTCGTACTCGACATGCGCCGTCGAGATCGTGATCCCGCGCGCCTTTTCTTCCGGAGCGCCGTCGATCTCGTCGTAGGCCTTGAACTCGCCAAACTGCTTGGTGATCGCCGCCGTAAGCGTCGTCTTGCCGTGGTCAACGTGGCCGATCGTGCCGATATTGCAGTGCGGCTTGTTACGCTCGAACTTCTCTTTTGCCATCTTGGCCTCCTACGTCTGGGCAGCACCGCAGCGCCCTAATCGTCTCTACATTCACGCGGCAGACCAGGATCTGCCGAAGGGCACTTGAGCAACACCGCTTAGATGCGGTTTGTTCCTCGTTCCCCGAATTGGTTCTTTGCGCTCGACCTGTCGGATGAGCTGGTCGATCTACGCGTACTTTGCCTGGATCTCCTCCGAGATATTAGACGGCACTGGCTCGTAGTGCCCAAACTGCATCGTGAACTGGGCACGGCCCTGACTCATCGAGCGCAGTGTGTCGACGTATTTGAACATGTTCGCCAGCGGCACAAAGGCGTTCACGACGTTCGCGTTACCGCGAACCTCCTGGCCCTGCACCTGGCCTCGACGGCTAGTCAGATCGCCGATGATGCCCCCGGTGAATTCCTCAGGCGTCACCACCTCAACCTTCATGATCGGCTCAAGCAGCTTGGCACCCGCTTCGCGTCGCTTGAAAGCTTCGCGCATGCACATCCGCGCCGCGATTTCAAACGTCATGACGTTAGAGTCAACATCGTGGAACTTGCCGTCGACCAGAGCAACCTTGAAGTCAATTACCGGGAAGCCCGCAAGCGGGCCCGAATCCATAACGGACTGAATGCCCTTTTCGACGCCTGGGATGTACTCCCTCGGCACCGCACCGCCAACGATCCTGCTCTCGAAGCTGTAACCTTCACCCGCTTCCGTGGGCTCGATGATCAACTTCACCTCGGCAAACTGTCCGGAACCGCCCGTCTGTTTCTTGTGGGTGTAGGTGTGCTCGACCGCGCCTGAGATCGTCTCGCGGTAAGCAACCTGCGGGGCACCGATGTTGGCTTCGACCTTGAACTCCCGCTTCAGACGATCGACCAAAATGTCCAAGTGCAACTCACCCATGCCCTTCATGATCGTCTGACCGGACTCCATGTCCGATTCGACGCGGAACGAGGGATCCTCCGCCGCCAGACGCGCCAGACCCTGGCTCATCTTTTCTTGGTCGGCTTTAGATTTTGGCTCCACTGCAATCTCGATCACCGGGTCAGGGAAAGTCATCGTTTCCAGCACGACCGGCTGCGACTGATCGCATAGCGTGTCACCGGTGGTCGTATCCTTCAGACCCGCCAGCGCAATGATGTCGCCAGCAAACGCCTCATCAATCTCTTCGCGATCATTCGAGTGCATCATCATCATCCGACCGACACGCTCGCGCTTGCCTTTGGTCGAGTTGAGAATCTGTGTCCCCTTCGACATCTTGCCGGAATAAATCCGCGTGAACGTCAACGAGCCAACAAACGGGTCGTTCATGATCTTGAACGCCAACCCCGCGAAAGGCTGAGCATCGTCGGCCGAGCGCGCGATATCACGCACTTCGTCTTCGTCGCCGGGCTTGAAGCCCATGTAGGCTTCGACGTCCAGCGGTGTGGGCAAGAAATCGATCACCGCATTCAGGAGCGGTTGCACGCCCTTGTTCTTGAAGGCAGAGCCGCAAAGCACCGGCACAAACGTCATGTCCAGTGTGCCCTTACGGATCAGCCGGCGAAGGGTTTCGACGTCCGGCTCTTCCCCTTCCAGGTACTGCTCCATCACGTCGTCGTCCAGCTCGACGGCCAGTTCGATCATTTCGCCGCGCAGCTCTTCGGCTTTATCGGCCAGATCGGCGCGGATATCCTGGACGACCCACGAAGCGCCAAGGTCTTCACCCTGCCAGACCCATTCTTTCATGGTCAAGAGGTCGATGATGCCTTCCAGCTCGGTCTCTGCACCAATTGGCATCTGCACCGGCAATGGCTGTGCGCCAGTGCGATCTTTGATCATCTCAACGCAGTTGAAAAAGTCGGCACCGATCTTGTCCATCTTGTTAACAAACACGATCCGCGGAACCTTGTAGCGATCCGCCTGACGCCACACCGTTTCGGTCTGCGGCTCGACGCCCGCATTGGCATCAAGCACACAAACCGCCCCATCCAACACAGCCAGCGAGCGCTCGACTTCAATCGTGAAGTCGACGTGGCCGGGTGTGTCGATGATATTGAACCGGTGCTTCTCGGTCTGAGCTTCCTGGCCGTCCTCTGTCCGCTCCCAAAACGTTGTTGTGGCAGCCGAAGTGATCGTGATGCCGCGCTCTTGCTCCTGCTCCATCCAGTCCATCGTCGCAGCGCCGTCATGGACTTCGCCGATCTTGTGCGATTTGCCAGTGTAGTAAAGGATGCGCTCGGTGCAAGTGGTCTTACCGGCGTCGATGTGCGCCATGATACCAAAATTGCGATAACGCTCGAGAGGATATTCGCGGGCCATTGTTCTGTCCTCGGACTTAGCTCGATTACCAACGATAGTGGCTGAAGGCTTTGTTCGCCTCGGCCATCTTGTGCGTATCTTCCCGCTTTTTGACGGCTGTGCCGCGGTTGTTGGCCGCGTCCATAAGTTCCGCCGCCAGACGTTCCTCCATCGTGTTTTCATTGCGGCCGCGCGAGGCCGTGATCAGCCAACGAATGGCCAGTGCTTCCCGCCTCTCCGGGCGTACTTCAACGGGCACCTGGTAGGTTGCACCACCGACGCGGCGCGAGCGCACTTCGACCGACGGTTTAATGTTGTCCAGCGCTTCGTGAAACACCTCGACGGGCTCACGCTTCACCCGCGTTTCTACGCGGTCTAAGGCGCCGTAGACGATCCGTTCGGCAGCAGATTTTTTGCCGTCGAACATCAGGTTATTCATGAATTTTGTAAGGATGCGATCCCCAAACTTTGCGTCAGGGAGGACCTCACGTTTCTCGGCACGGTGACGGCGCGACATCTGGGCTCTCCTTACTTCGGACGCTTGGCGCCGTACTTCGAACGACGCTGGCGGCGATCCTTAACGCCCTGGGTGTCCAGCACGCCGCGAAGAATATGGTAGCGCACGCCGGGAAGGTCTTTCACACGCCCACCCCGGATCAGAACCACCGAGTGCTCCTGAAGATTGTGCCCCTCACCTGGGATGTAGCTGATCACCTCGAACCCGTTGGTCAGCCGCACCTTTGCCACTTTCCGCAAAGCCGAGTTCGGCTTCTTCGGTGTGGTGGTGTAAACGCGCGTGCAAACGCCACGCTTCTGAGGACAAGCCTGCAGGTGCATGGCCTTCTGGCGTTTAACTTTCGGCTGCCGGGGCTTCCGGATCAGCTGTTGGATCGTCGGCATGAGGCCTCATCCTATTGGTCAACATCTTTTTAAGCGCCCCCGCGGAACGCTCACCCCGCCGACTGGCAAACAGCCTCGTCAGCGAGCTTTTTCAGAGGACCGAGGTTTAGACCCAGGTCATGCGAATTTACTGTCAGGCTAGCCTGAAGCCCCTTTCACGCACGACGACTCGTATGTGTCACGGATTGGCGCGGTGTATACGCACGAGCCCGTAAAGGGTCAAGCGGAAAAGGCCAGTATTAAGCATGGTTAGTCTAAGGCCGATTTTCTATTGAAAATCAACGTGATCAGCAAATTCCAGTAGCGCTCGCCGCCATGCCTCGAAGCTTGCAAGCAGTGTATCCTCTGGGAGACCCGCTCGCATCGACACTGCATGATCTAGGACGGCGACCCCCTCGCCATCGCGCCATGCCCTGCCGAAGAGTTTTTCAGCATTCCAGGAAGCGATTGCCTTTGAGCGCGGCTTCCAATCGTTCTTCATTAGCCGCGCGCGGAACATGATCGTCTCGCACGCGCGTCCCAACCAACAACCGTAAAAATCCACTGAATAGGTCAACTGCAACACCTCGCCGACGATCCGGGGGTCTTTCATCGCATCGCGCCCGACCTCCGCCGAGCCAAGGGTGCGCGCAACATGAATGATCTCCCACGGATCGGGGGGAATAAGAGTATCAGCATTGACCGAAACAGAAGCCAAACCTCCGATCAGCAATATAGAACTGGGAAGTCGCTTCATGTTTGTGCCTATGTGAACAGACGCCAACAGGTTCTGAGCGATTCATTAAAAAACACTGAAAATCAGTTAAGTCTTGTCGTCGGTGCCGTCGGTCTCTTACCGAGCAGTCTGCGGGGCAGCGAGCAATACTGCATCGCTGCCCTCAACTCCCTATCGATTCAGGTGTTTTTGGAACTCTTCGAGGACGATGCGCCACCAATCGAAACTGTCGTCTAGGTTTGCGCGCGTAACCCCAAATCTCAGGTTTATGTCCCATTCAATGTTGGGATCTCTGTCGCTGTCCAGGTAAGCTTTGCCGAACCTCTCATTTCGGTTCCATTCGACCATAGCATCCGCCGTTGCACTTGGACTTTCAAACCAGGTCCAGAAGTGGATCGCTTTGCAATTCTGATTGTTCTCGCAATCGTAGAAGATGACACGGTAGTCCTTTCCACCCATTGTGGCCTCGATCATCGGATCACCCTGGCCATCGGTGGTGAGCGATGCGCTCCCATAGTTGCGGGCCACGTCTAAAACAGCGTTCGGGTCCGACCCATCTATCAGGTCGGCAGCAATCGCGCTGGCGCTCAGCGTGCCGATCAAGAACATGGCTGCTACTGCTTTTTTATAGCTCACGGTATCTCCTCCCCTTGTTTCCCTATCCCAACAGGGTGCCGTTTTACGTTGCCATAGACAAGAAAAATGCCCGGGCACGATCTGCACCCGGGCATCTTGCTAGTGGTTTGACCGCTTTGTGCGGGCGGAAGATTAGAGGATGTCGTCGAATCCAGACCCGTTGCCCGCGGGAACCGGCTCCGGTGACAACTCACCTCCGTCAGACGAGATGACCTCCAACGCAGCACCGGCAGCTTCAGCAGCCGCCTGACGCTCCGCAAGGACCTTACGGTCGCGGGACTGCGCCTCCAGCTTGATCCGCGTCGTGGCGCCCCCGGTCCCCGCCGGGATCAGACGACCAACGATCACGTTCTCTTTCAGGCCGATCAGGCGGTCCCGCTTGCCCTGGACCGATGCTTCGGTCAGGACGCGCGTAGTCTCCTGGAACGACGCTGCCGAGATGAACGACCGGGTCTGCAACGAGGCCTTGGTGATCCCCAGCAACACCGGTGCGCCTTGGGCAGGTTTCCGGCCTTCAGCGTCGGCGCGGGCGTTGATCTCGTCCAACTCGGCCTTGTCTACCTGTTCGCCCTTCAACAGCGTCGTCTCGCCACCGTCTGAGATCTCCACCTTCTGCAGCATCTGGCGAACGATCACCTCGATATGCTTGTCGTTGATCTTCACGCCCTGCAAACGATAGACCTCTTGGACCTCGTTGATCAGGTAAGTGGCCAGCGCCTCGATCCCCATGATGGCGAGGATATCATGCGGCGCAGGATTGCCGTCCATGATGTACTCGCCCTTCTGGATCACGTCGCCCTCTTGCACGGCGATGTGCTTGCCCTTCGGGATCAGGTATTCCCGCGGCTCCATGCTCTCATCATGCGGACGGATCGCGATACGGCGCTTGTTCTTGTAGTCCTTCTCGAACGAAACTGTACCGTCGATCTCGGCGATGATCGCATGATCCTTCGGACGGCGGGCTTCGAACAATTCCGCCACCCGCGGCAAACCACCGGTGATGTCCTTGGTCTTGGCACCTTCGCGCGGAATACGGGCAACCACTGTGCCGGCCTCGATCTCCTGGCCTTCTTCGACCGAGAGGATGGCGTCGACCGACATGAAGTAATGCGCCGCATTGCCGTTATCGAGCTTCACCGGATTGCCAGTGCTGTCCTCGATCACAATCGCCGGGCGTAGCTCGTTACCCTTGGCCGCGGTCCGCCAGTCAGAGACGATGCGCTGCGTGAAGCCGGTGGCATCGTCCGTCTCTTCGCGGACGGTCGAGCCCAGCACCAAGTCAACGAACCGCGCAACACCGCGCTTTTCTGCGATGATCGGCAGGGTATAGGCATCCCACTCTGCCAGGCGTGTCCCACGCGTTACGCTGTCGCCAACTTTGACCAGCAGCTTGGCGCCATAGGTCAGCTTGTGGCTGGCCCGTTCGCGGTTCTGGTCATCCAGGACACGGATCTGCATGGTGCGACCCATGACAATCTCTTCCCCGTCGGCATTCGTCAGCGTATTTTCGTTTACAAATTCGACTTGGCCTTCCTGGGTCGATTCCAGGAACGAGTTGTCCGAGACGTTCGCCGCACCGCCGATGTGGAAGGTCCGCATCGTCAGCTGCGTTCCAGGCTCACCGATGGACTGCGCCGCAATGATGCCCACAGCTTCGCCGATATTGACGGGTGTTCCGCGGGCCAGGTCGCGGCCATAGCACATGGCACAAATCCCGTCCTCGGCCTCACAGGTCAATGGCGAGCGCACCTTGATTGCCTGGACCTTCGCCTCGTCAATCCGGACAGAGTCCTGCTCTTCTATCAGCACGCCATGCGGATGGATCAGATCGCCGTTTGCGGGATCAAGAACATCCTCCAGCGGGACACGGCCAAGAACTTGCTCGCCGATCGAGGAGATCACATTGCCCGAGTCGATCACGGCTTCCTGCGTGATGCCGCGTTCGGTGCCGCAATCTTCGATCGTGATGATACAGTCCTGGGCCACGTCCACCAGACGCCGCGTCAGGTAGCCCGAGTTGGCGGTCTTCAGCGCCGTGTCGGCCAAACCCTTCCGCGAGCCGTGCGAGGAGTTGAAGTACTCCAACACTGTCAGGCCTTCCTTGAAGTTTGAGACAATCGGCGTCTCGATGATCTCGCCGGACGGCTTGGCGATCAGGCCGCGCATCGCGGCCAGCTGGCGCATCTGGGTCGGCGAGCCACGGGCCCGAGAAGCCGACATCATCCAGATTGAGTTCGGCTCTTTCTGGCGGCCTTCCTCGTCGACCTGAACGGACGAGATCTCGCTCATCATTTCATCAGCGACGCGCTCGGTGCACTTGGACCAGGTATCGACAACCTTGTTGTACTTTTCGCCCTGGGTGATCAGGCCGTCCTGGTACTGTTGTTCGAACTCGGCCACCTGGCTGCGCGTCTCGTCGACGATCTGCCACTTCTTCTCCGGAATGACCATATCGTCCTTCCCGAAGGAGATGCCGGCCTTGAACGCCTCCTGGAAGCCCAGCGTCATGATCCGGTCGCAGAAGATCACCGAGTCCTTCTGGCCGCAGTGCCGGTAGACTGTGTCGATGACTTCGCCAACCTCGCCCTTGCGGAGAACGCGGTTCACCAAATCGAACGGCACACTGGCATTCTTCGGCAACAGGTTGGCCAACTTCATGCGGCCGGGGGTCGTCTCAACCCGCTCGACCAACGGATCACCGGCCGCGTCCACCGTGTGGTGGCGCGTGACGATCTTGGTATGCAGATTGATCATCCCGGCCTGCATGGCGTGCTCGATCTCTGCCATATCGGCCAGCATCATCCCTTCGTTCGGCTCGCCCTCTTTCAGCAGCGAAAGATAGTAGAGGCCCAGGATCATATCTTGCGAGGGCACGATGATCGGCTTGCCGTTAGCGGGGCTGAGGACGTTGTTCGTCGACATCATCAGCACGCGCGCTTCCAGCTGAGCCTCCAGGCTTAGCGGCACGTGGACCGCCATCTGATCACCGTCGAAGTCAGCGTTGAACGCTGAGCAGACCAACGGGTGCAACTGGATCGCCTTGCCCTCGATCAGCACGGGTTCGAAGGCCTGGATGCCCAGTCGGTGCAGCGTTGGTGCACGGTTCAGCAGAACCGGATGCTCACGGATCACCTCGTCAAGGATATCCCAAACCTCTGGACGTTCCTTTTCGACTAGCTTCTTCGCCTGCTTGACGGTCGAGGATAAGCCACGCGCGTCAAGCTTCGAGTAGATGAACGGCTTGAACAGCTCCAAGGCCATCTTCTTTGGCAGCCCGCACTGGTGCAGCTTCAGCTCTGGCCCCGTCACGATGACGGAGCGGCCTGAGAAGTCGACGCGCTTACCCAGCAGATTTTGACGGAAACGACCCTGCTTGCCCTTGAGCATGTCGGACAAAGACTTCAGCGGGCGCTTGTTGGCACCCGTAATTACGCGACCGCGACGGCCATTGTCGAACAGTGCATCGACCGACTCCTGCAACATCCGCTTTTCGTTGCGGATGATGATGTCGGGGGCGCGCAGCTCGATCAGGCGCTTCAGACGATTGTTCCGGTTGATGACCCGGCGGTAGAGGTCGTTCAGGTCCGAGGTCGCGAAGCGGCCACCGTCAAGCGGCACCAGCGGGCGCAGCTCCGGCGGGATGACCGGCACAACAGTCAGAATCATCCATTCCGGGCGGTTGCCAGAATCCAGGAAGTTCTCGACCAGCTTCAGCCGCTTGATGATCTTCTTGGGCTTCAACTCGCCCGTCGCTTCCGCCAGCTCCTCGCGTAGCTGTACGGCTTCGGCGTCCAGATCGATGTCGGCCAGCATCTCGCGGATCGCTTCGGCGCCGATGCCGGCCCGGAACGCGTCCTCGCCATACTGGTCCTGAGCGTCCAGAAATTCTTCCTCGGTCAGCAACTGACGATGGCTGAGATCGGTCAGGCCAGGCTCAATCACGACGTACTGTTCAAAGTACAGAATCCGTTCCAGATCCCGCAGCGTCATATCCAGCATCAACCCGATGCGGGATGGCAGCGATTTCAGGAACCAGATGTGCGCAACGGGTGCGGCTAGCTGAATGTGGCCCATCCGTTCGCGCCGGACCTTCTGCAGCGTCACCTCGACGCCGCATTTCTCGCAGGTTACCCCGCGGTACTTCATGCGCTTGTACTTGCCGCACAGGCATTCGTAGTCCTTGATCGGCCCGAAAATCCGCGCGCAGAACAGGCCGTCGCGCTCGGGTTTGAACGTCCGATAGTTGATCGTTTCGGGCTTCTTGATCTCGCCATACGACCAGCTCAGGATCCGCTCAGGTGAGGCCAACGAGATCTTGATCTCGTCAAAGGCTTTTTGCGGCTCCATCGGATTGAAGATGTTGGTCAGCTCTTGGTTCATCTTTGGCTCTCCATCATCCCCCGAAAAGGAAAAGACCCCCGGCAGGCGGCGCTAGGGGGGAGCGCCACCCGGGGCCGGGGATCAGACTTCTTCGTCTTCACTGTCCAACAACTCGACATTCAGGCCGAGCGAGCGGATTTCCTTCACCAGGACGTTGAACGATTCCGGAATACCCGCTTCGAAGTTGTCCTCGCCTTTGACGATCGACTCGTAGACTTTGGTTCGGCCCGCAACGTCGTCCGACTTGACGGTGAGCATCTCCTGCAGCGTGTAGGCAGCGCCGTAGGCTTCCAGCGCCCAGACTTCCATCTCGCCGAAACGCTGGCCGCCGAACTGCGCCTTCCCGCCCAGCGGCTGCTGGGTGACCAAGCTGTATGGACCTGTCGAACGGGCGTGGATTTTATCGTCCACCAAGTGATGCAGCTTCAGCAAGTACTTGTAACCGACGGTGACAGGACGCGCGAATGCCTCTCCCGTCCGACCGTCGAACAAGGTCACTTGGCCAGAATCCTGAAGTCCAGCTTTGCCCAGATACTCGGTCACGTCCGTTTCTTTGGCGCCATCGAAGACTGGGGTCGCGATCGGCACACCACGCGTGACGTTCCCGGCCGCCTCCTCGATCTCGTCATCGGACCAGTCCTTCATCTCGTCCATGACCTCATCGCCATAAGCCAGCTTCATAGCGTCCTTCACAGGCGTCATGTCGCCGTGGCGGCGATAGGTATCCAGGGCATCGTCAATTTGACGGCCCAGGTTAGCGCAGGCCCAGCCAAGGTGCGTTTCCAGGATCTGACCCACATTCATCCGGCTGGGCACGCCCAACGGGTTCAGAACGAAGTCGACCGGCGTCCCATCCTCCAAGAAGGGCATGTCCTCCATCGGCACCACGCGGGAGATCACCCCCTTGTTGCCGTGGCGGCCCGCCATCTTGTCGCCCGGTTGCAGCTTTCGCTTCACCGCGACGAAGACCTTCACCATCTTCATGCCGCCCGGTGGCAAGTCATCGCCCCGGCGCACCTTCTCAACTTTGTCCTCGAAACGGGCTTCCAGGACACGCTTTGCCGATTGGTACTGGGCGTTCAGAGCCTCGACCGCCTGGGCATCGGCCTCTTCTGGCAGGGCCAGCTGCCACCACTGGCCACGAGACAGGCTGGCCAGCAGCTCGTCATCGATCTTCGAGTTCGGCTTCACCCCCTTCGGTCCCTTCACCGCGACTTTACCGGCGATCATCTCCTTCAGACGCGCGTAGATGTTACGCTCCAGGATTTCGACCTCATCGTCCCGGTCACGCGCCAGACGCTCGATCTCTTCACGCTCGATCTGCAGGGCACGCTCGTCCTTGTCGACGCCGTGACGGTTAAACACCCGCACTTCGACGACCGTGCCGAAGTCACCCGGCGGCATGCGCAACGAGGTGTCGCGAACGTCGGACGCCTTCTCGCCGAAGATGGCGCGGAGCAGTTTCTCCTCCGGCGTCATCGGGCTTTCGCCCTTCGGCGTGATCTTGCCAACCAGGATGTCCGCGGGGCCAACCTCGGCTCCGATATAGACGATCCCCGCTTCGTCGAGGTTGCGCAGCGCTTCCTCGCCAACATTTGGGATGTCGCGGGTGATCTCCTCCGGACCCAGTTTGGTGTCGCGGGCCATGACTTCATATTCCTCGATATGGATCGAGGTGAAGATGTCGTCGCGGGCCACGCGCTCCGAGATGAGGATCGAATCTTCGTAGTTGTAGCCATTCCACGGCATGAACGCGACCAGGGTGTTCCGGCCCAGCGCCAATTCGCCCAGATCGGTCGAGGGGCCGTCCGCGATCACATCACCCGCCGACACCGTGTCACCCACCTTCACCAGCGGGCGCTGGTTGATGCAGGTATTCTGGTTCGAGCGCTGGAACTTGCGCAGACGGTAGATGTCGACACCGGGGTCGCCCATCTCCATGGTGTCGGTCACCCGGATGACGATCCGCATGGCATCCACTTGGTCTATGATGCCGCCGCGGGCCGCCGTGATCGCGGCGCCGGAGTCGCGGGCCACCTTGGCTTCCATGCCCGTGCCGATGAACGGCGCGTCGGCCTGCAACAGCGGCACCGCCTGGCGCTGCATGTTCGAACCCATCAGGGCGCGGTTCGCGTCATCGTTCTCCAGGAACGGAATCAGCGAGGCGGCAACCGACACCAGCTGTTTCGGCGAAACGTCCATCAGCGTAATGCTCTCGCGCGGGCTCAGCATGAATTCGCCCGCTTTCCGGGTCGAGACCAGCTCGTTCAGGAATGTACCATCCGGGTTCGTCCGGGCATTGGCCTGCGCCACTGTGTGCCGCATCTCCTCAGTCGCCGACAGATAGCGCACCTCGTCGGTGATCTTTCCGTCCACCACCTCTCGGTAGGGCGTCTCGATGAAGCCGTACTTGTTGACCCGCGCAAAGCTTGCCAGCGAGTTGATCAGGCCGATATTCGGGCCCTCCGGCGTCTCGATCGGGCACATCCGGCCATAGTGGGTCGGGTGCACGTCGCGCACCTCAAAGCCCGCTCGCTCGCGCGTCAGACCGCCCGGGCCCAGCGCCGAAAGGCGGCGCTTGTGCGTAACCTCCGACAGCGGGTTGGTCTGGTCCATGAATTGGCTCAGCTGCGACGAGCCGAAGAACTCGCGCACCGCGGCCGCAGCCGGTTTCGCGTTGATCAGATCCTGCGGCATTACCGTGTCGATCTCGACAGATGACATGCGCTCGCGGATCGCGCGCTCCATCCGGAGCAGGCCTACCCGGTACTGGTTCTCCATCAACTCACCGACCGAGCGCACCCGGCGGTTGCCCAGATGGTCGATGTCATCGACATCGCCGCGGCCGTCGCGCAGATCGACCAGCGCCTTGATCACCGCCATTATGTCTTCACGGCGCAGCGTGCGCTGCGTGTCCGGCGCATCCAACTCCAGGCGCATATTCATCTTTACGCGGCCGACGGCCGACAAATCGTAGCGTTCGGAGTCAAAGAACAGCGACTGGAACATCGCCTCGGCCGCTTCCACCGTCGGTGGTTCACCCGGTCGCATGACACGGTAGATGTCCATCAGCGCCTGCTCACGATCGCGGTTCTTATCGACCGCCATCGTATTGCGGATGTAGCCCCCCATCGTGATGCCATCGATGTCCAGAGTCTCAATGGTCTGGTGACCGGCATCGACTAGCGTGGCAACCGTTTCCTCATCCAACTCGTCACCAGCTTCGACATGAATGATCCCCGTTTCTTCGTCGATCAGGTCAACGGCTGCATAACGGCCTAGGATCGCCTCGCCGGGCGCAAGGATTTTCTCAACCCCCGACTCCGCGATCTTCTTAAGCGCCCGCGGCGTGAGCTTCTTACCGGCCTGGGCAATCACCTCGCCAGACGCCGCATCTATCAAATCATGCTCTGGGGCAATGCCCCGCAAGCGATCCGGGTTGAAAGGCACAGCCCAACCCTCGCCCGAGCGCTCGTAGGGCACGCGGTTGTAAAAGTAGTCGCAGACTGCTTCCTGGTCCAAACCAAGGGCGTAGAGCATTGCCGTAACCGGCAGCTTCCGGCGCCGGTCGATGCGAACAAAGACGACGTCTTTGGCGTCAAACTCGAAGTCTAACCACGACCCGCGATAGGGAATAACGCGGCTGGCAAACAGCAACTTGCCAGACGAGTGAGTCTTTCCTTTGTCATGGTCGAAGAACACGCCGGGGCTGCGGTGCATCTGGCTGACGATCACCCGCTCGGTCCCGTTCACAATGAACGTACCGTTCGGTGTCATCAGCGGCATGTCGCCCATGTAGACGTCTTGTTCTTTGATGTCCTTGACCGACTTCGCCTGGGTGTCCTCATCAACCTCGAACACAATCAGGCGCAACGTGACCTTGAGCGGGCACGAATACGTCATATCACGCTGCTGGCACTCTTCGACGTCGTACTTTGGTGGTTCGAGCTCATAGCGCACGAATTCAAGCACGGCGGTTTCGTTGAAATCCTTGATCGGGAAAACCGACTGGAAGACACCCTGAATGCCTTCGCCATCCTGGGGGGTGCCCAAATCTCCCGACTCCAAGAAAAGATCGTAAGAGCTTTTTTGAACCTCAATCAGGTTCGGCATCTCCGTTACTTCGCGGATTTTACCGAAAAATTTACGAATCCGTTTACGGCCGGAAAACATCTCGCCCATTCAAGTCCTCGATCTGTCTGCCCAGGTCAGCCCCGCTGGGTACGCGATGCCGACATCTCCTGGTCGCTTCTCTTGGTCCGTCCAATTCAACGCCTCGCGGCCCCCCGCGTAGCTTTCCCGGAACGGTCCCGTGCCGTCTAAGAGGTCCTGACAACCAGGGCCCCTGAGACGGAACGGGCTGGATCCGAGAACAACCCCGGATCCAGCCATTTTCAACTGGTGCAACGGCAGGATGCCGCGCGCCTTACTTGAGCTCGACCTTGGCGCCAGCCTCTTCGAGCTTCTTCTTGATCTCTTCGGCTTCTTCCTTAGTGGCGCCTTCCTTCACGGCCTTGCCGCCGGCCTCGACCAAGTCTTTCGCCTCTTTAAGGCCCAGCGAGGTGATCCCGCGGACTTCCTTGATGACGTTGATCTTCTTGTCGCCAGCGTCAACCAGGATGACGTCGAACTCGGTCTTCTCTTCCGCCGCTTCGCCGCCGCCGTCACCGGCCGCAGGACCTGCGGCCATCATCACCGCGCCGCCGGCGGCCGGTTCGATGCCATACTCATCCTTCAGGATGTTCTTCAGTTCGGCCGCTTCAAGGAGCGTCAGCCCCACGATCTCTTCGGCCAGTTTCTTCACATCAGCCATGTGTCAGTTCCAATCTTCCGTTCCGTGTGGGGGGTCCGATGGGTCGCGTCACGCGCCATCCGGCCCCAGTCACTGTCAATCTCAAGCCGCCTCGGCATCTTCCTTGTCTGCAATCGTGGCAATGCAACCAGCAACGTTTGCAGCAGGAGCGCCGATGCTCGCCGCCAGGTTCGCCGCAGGGGCGCCGATCATGCCGACCACATCCGCGATAAGCTCTTCGCGGGATGGCATTGCTGCGACCGACTTTACCCCTGCAGGGTCCAGTACCGTTTCCCCCATCGCGCCGCCAACGACCTCAAGTTTCTTGTTGTCCTTGGCGTAGGCGTCCACGACTTTCGCCGCAGTGACGGGGTCCTCGGAGTAAGCGAGCACCATCTGACCCTTGAGGAACTGCCCCATGCCTTCACACGGTTTGCCCTCGAGAGCGATCCTGGCGAGCCTGTTCTTGGCGACGCGAACCGAACCGCCTGCTTCGCGCATGCGGTTACGAAGATCCGTCATCTCAGCGACTGAAAGGCCGGCGTATTGTGCAACGACAACCACACCAGAGTCCTGAAAGATGTTGCCGAGTTCACCGACAACCACTTCCTTTTGGGCTCTATCCACAGTCTTGCTCCAAGTTTGGGGCCGCCCCGTCTGGGTTGGCCCCGGCTCTGTCTTGCTCTGGCCGCGTGCATCGCGCCCAAAGCGGTGGTTCCGTCCAGGGAACCGGCCAAGATCGCACCCCGGTGGGGAGAAATCTGATCCACTTCCCCGTCTATGGCAGGACTTAATGAGGGTGTCCCCTCGGCCCACCGTCTCGGACGGTCATCCCGGCAGACCGGGATTTCAGGTGCCAGGCGCGACCGATGGCGCGCCTGGCAGATCTCATTCAGCGGCGGCCGCTGCCGACAAACTGTCCAGCGCCAGGCTGACACCCGGGCCCATGGTAGAGCTGAGCGACACCTTCTTCATGTAAGTACCTTTGGCGCCCGATGGCTTAGCCCGGTTGACCGCATCGATCAGGGCCCGCACGTTCTCGGCAATCTGTGCCTCCGAGAAGCTGGCCTTACCCACTGCCGCGTGGATCACGCCCGCCTTCTCAACCTTGAACTGCACCTGACCGCCCTTGGCGTCTTGAACGGCCTGCGTAACGTCCATGGTTACCGTACCAACCTTGGGGTTTGGCATCAGATTGCGCGGGCCCAGGATTTTGCCCAGACGCCCAACGACGGGCATCATATCCGGGGTCGCAATGCAGCGATCAAAGTCGATCGTGCCGCCCTGGATGCTTTCCATCAGGTCCTCGGCCCCGACGATATCGGCGCCAGCTTCCTTGGCCTCGTCCGCTTTCGGGCCGCGGGCGAACACGGCGACCCGCACCGATTTGCCTGTGCCGTTCGGCAGACTAACAACGCCCCGAACCATCTGGTCGGCGTGGCGCGGGTTAACGCCCAGGTTCATTGCCACTTCGACTGTCTCGTCAAACTTGGCAGTAGCGTTTTTCTTCACGACGCTCACAGCCGCGTCCAGCGTCATCGGCGCTTTGCCCGCCGTTTCCGCCTTCAGGGACTTCATGCGCTTACCGATTTTTGCCATGCGCTTAGCCCTTTACCTCAAGACCCATCGACCGGGCCGAGCCCGCGATGATCTTCATCGCCTGTTCCACCGAGTTCGCGTTTAGATCCTGCATCTTCGCTTCTGCGATCTCGCGCACTTGCCTTGCCGTCACACTGCCTGCGACCGTGCGGCCCGGCAACTGACTGCCTGAGGAGAGCTTCGCGGCTTTTTTCAGGAAATAAGACGCAGGCGGCGTCTTGATCTCCATAGTGAAGGACTTGTCCACATAGTACGTAATGATCGTAGGGCACGGTGCGCCCGGCTCCAAGTCCTGGCTGCGCGCATTGAACGCCTTGCAGAACTCCATAATGTTGATGCCGCGCTGACCCAGCGCCGGTCCGATCGGCGGCGAAGGGTTTGCCTTACCTGCCGGCACTTGCAGCTTCAGCGTGCCCGCTACCTTTTTCGCCATAAAATGGCTCCTTCGTTACTCGTGCCCCAGGACGCGTCCCCGGGCGTTGCAAGAGGGTGGTGCGGTCCGGACAGCGCGCTGCCCTCGCCTCCCACCGATTGCGCCTCAGGCCGCTTTTGCGACTTGGGCGTATTCCAATTCCACAGGGGTGGCGCGCCCAAAGATCGAAACCGACACTTTCAGGCGTGCGTTGTCCTCGTCCACATCCTCGACCAAACCAGCAAAACCTTCGAAGGGTCCATCGGTGACTTTGATCTCTTCTCCAACCTCGAATGTGATCATCGGGCGCGGGCGCTCGACCCCCTCTTCCACTTGGTTCAGGATGCGCGCCACATCGGCGTCCGGCAGTGCCTGCGGCCGACCCTTCGGCCCCAAAAAACCCGTGACCCGGTTGGTATCATTCACCAAGTGATAGGCTTGGTCAGTCATCTCCATCTTCACCAGGACGTAGCCCGGCATGAAGCGCTTCTCGACCTGAACCTTCTTGCCCCGACGGATCTCGGTAACCTCTTCGGTCGGGACCATGACCTCAAGGATCTCGTCCTCCAAACCGTGCTGGGCGACAGACTCCTTTATGGATTCAGCAACTTTCTTCTCAAAGTTAGAGAGCACGCTCACAGAGTACCACCGCTGCGCCATCGGCGTATCGTCCTCTCAGTTCCCTACGTGAGGCCACCTGATCGAGCGCAACCCCCTGAAACATCGGGGACTTTGCTTTAAAATCAAATGTTCGCAGATCCGAAATCGAATCGGCACTGCCCCGCATGTTCATGAAGCTTTGCGCACCTAGGCTGTAACCAACGGGAAATCAAGCGGAAATTTGCAAAGCGTTTGGGGTGCTCGAAATCCATCGTCCGTTGCGCAATTGCACCTAGTCCGCTTGGCTGTCACCGCCCCCGAACTGTGGTGACGGTCAACTTTGCCGCGCGCTGTCGATCAAAGCCCTAATACGAAGTTTACGACCGCACTAAGACCCATATCCACAAAAAAGAAAAAGATCGCCACCAGGACCGCCATGATGAACACCATCAAGGTCGTCATCCCGGCATCTTTACGGCTTGGCCAAACGACTTTTGATGTCTCGGCGCGCACCTCGTTGACGAATTGAACCGGGTTCTTCATCGCAGTCCTCCATTATCGGCAATGGCAGGGGCGGAGGGGCTCGAACCCCCGACCCTCGGTTTTGGAGACCGATGCTCTACCAACTGAGCTACACCCCTATGCCTCTGATGAAGAAATTGAATGCCTGTCGCCATTGAAGGGACCGACCGTCGGCCAACTTCACGCGATTACAAAGAACTCGTGCTCTCCATCGATCCGGCGAACTAAGCCATTGTTGTTACCGATTCAAGGATGAAAGACGTTGCCCACCGCTACGGCGAGAGTTCCAAAGTCACCCACCGCCGCGAGAGGTTTGTCAAGCGCAGGCCCACCCCACTCACTGGAAGACTGGGGGGATTGGATCTCGAAGCGACTCTGATCGCAAACGCAGTTTCACATTCCATCAGTCAACAATTGGGACCGAAAACGTCAACCTCGCAGCGTGTAGCCCGTGTCGACCGCACGGATCTGATCAAGATAGCGTCGGCCCCAATCGACCATTTCTGCAAGGCCTTCGTCCCAACCGATTTCTGGCTCCCATCCCGTCGCCTGCTTGATTGCACTTGAGTCCAACCAATAACGACTGTCCTGTCCCAGCCGGTCCTCAGTGACTTCGGCGATCTCTTCAAGCGCAAGTCCTAAGGCGGCACCGCAGCGTTCAACCACTTCTCGGATCGAGGTGGGTTGCAATGGACCGGCGTTGAAGACTTCGCCTTTCGGGCCGCGTTCCGCGATCATATGAATGGCACGGCCCAGGTCACGGGCGTGCATGTAGGACTTCTCGGCTTTGCCCCCGCCATGTAGCGGCAGTTTTTGCCCGGTCAGACCCATAAGAACTGTCTTTGGGATCACGCGGTGCAACAGCTGCCCCGGGCAGTAACAGTTACACGGCCGCACGATCGTCATTGGGAACTTTTTGAAGCGGTGCACCGACAAGAGGTACATGTCAAACGCCACCTTCGAGGCAGCATAAGGCGATGACGGCTTGACTGGCTCGTCTTCCGTCGCAGCATGCTCAACCGAGCCATACATCTCGGACGTCCCGATCTGGATGAAGTGTTCCAACCAATCCCGGCCCTCAAGATGTTCAGCTAGCTTCGCGAGTGCCATCGAATTCGTTTCGAAATAGCGCCACGAGTGTTTCCAGC
This sequence comes from Pseudomonadota bacterium, assembly GCA_039026375.1. GTDB lineage: Bacteria > Pseudomonadota > Alphaproteobacteria > Rhodobacterales > Rhodobacteraceae > Thermohalobaculum. Next base: position 26,681 of record JBCCML010000045.1, on the reverse strand, counting down.
TGACCGCACCCTCACCTTGAGCCGCATAATTAACGATCACTTCCGGTCGGATCTCGTCCAGCAGCTCCAACAACAGATCCATCTCGTAGGTCAAATGGCGGGCGTGATACGTATAGCCATCACGTTTATCGATGTTCAGGCTGAACGGCTCGTCACGCAGGGGGTTCCGGCCGATACCGATGACACCGTTGTGGTCAGCATGATCGAGCAGATACATCGCCGTGTGGATGCCAAACGATCCACCACCGCCCAGGATCAAATACTTCTTCGCCATCACCCGCCTCCATTTATGCCGGAGCGGCGTGATGGAACGGATATCCTTCTTCGTCAAGGCGAGGAGAATTCTCGGCGATAACGGGTGTGCATTGGCTGTCTTCGACGCCGTGTTTGCCGTGTCTGCTAGATCGGTCAAACCAAATCCAGCCGGAGAGCCCACGCCGTTTGTGGACGACTTGGAGAGCAGGCAAAGGGATGCAGATCGTGTTTATTTACGGTCTTCAGCGCCGCCTTATTGGGAAACGGCGGCCACCTATTGGCAAGATCTAGTGTCGGCTAAAATACGACCTCTAAGCAGCACCTCTACTCGATGATCGTCCAAGAGTAATCGCCGCTATACCCGGCCTCGTCGAACAGGGCGAGCCATTCGTCCGGGTAGCCGTAGAATTCGGCTGTTAACACCCAACTTTCAAAGATCGCCTTTTGTTCAGGCGTGTTGAAGCTGTCGACGCGGACATAAGCTCGGCCTTCGCTAAGGCGCTGGATCTCCTGCAATGCCGTAATTGCTCGGGCGCGGGGCAAGTTATGCACTGTATCCAGGCACAGCACCGCGTCGAAGGGCTGATCAAACGGCATCTTCTCGATGGAGCCTTGGATAAGGTAGTCCTTTGCATCCGGGTGCGCGCTCTCGATGGCGTACTGGCTGATCTCAAGTCCAATGACCTCCAGCCCCAGGCAAGCGTCCCGCAGATCCTTGACCAGGAACCCCTTGGCACAGCCTGCGTCCAGCACACGCATACCAGGCTTTAGATCGAAATGCTCGATTATGTCATGGGCGACCGGCACCCATCGGCCATCGTACTTGTACCCACCGTATCCGTAGCTTCGGGGGCCATCGAAGTACATCTCGCCGAACTGCTTTGAGATGCGCACGACCTCTGGATCCCTGGCGTCTTCACGAGCCCGAATGTTGCGCTTTGTTCTTGGAAGCGCACGGACCAGGTTCACCTCACGTCCCAACATGTGCTCCGCTGGCGACCTTCTCAAGACCCTTCTCAGGCGGCGTCATAATCACATCAGGAAATGCCGCCGAGATCGCCGACGCATCGAATGGGCGATAGCCGTCATGCGGCATCGGACCTGATCTTGGCAGGTTCTCGATTTCCACAGGTCCGTGAAGACGACTGCAAATCTGCGCGAGTTCATTGAAGCTAATTATCTGGCCCGACACCGCGTTAAGGCTGCCGGTTGAACGGTGCAAAACCATGCGAGCCGCCAGTTCCGCGACGTCCTCTACCCAAACATGATCGCGGCGCTCTTCGCCTTCGCCAAACAGCTTGATTGTATCGCCCTGGCTGGCCAAACGCCGGAACCGGTTTGGCCCATAACCGTTATGGGGATCGTCGGCACCATAAATCAGGGTAGGTCGCAGAGTCGCGAAGGGCCCCTTCTGCGCCTCGGCAAATGCGACCTCCCGCGTATGATGCATGATGCCATGGAAGCTGGGCGAGTCCTTGGGCGAGTTTTCGTGCAACGGCTTCCCCGTATCTCCGAAGACCGCATCAGAACCGATGTTCAACACGTAGGCCGGCTGAGCATCGGCAAGGGCGTGGGCCATTGCCTCAATCATGCGGATGTTCTGGCCCAGCATTTGCACGTTCTTGACCGGCGCAAGTGCCGACACCAGAACCACCGCGTCATCGCCACTTAGTCGGCCCGCCAACGCCTCGCCAGCACCGTCTGCCGCAAGGTCCACAACACCACGACCCAGGCGCACGACGTTCGCCCCTCGCGCTTCGAGACTGCGCGCAATCGCTCCTCCCACAAAGCCGCCTGCGCCGACGACAACCGTACGTGCCGGGACCTGTGGTTCGGTCAATCCGTGTTCAAGCATCGCCCACTCCCAGCGTTATGTATCTAAGTCCGCAAGCTTGCGCCGCGTCCGCATCCAATACTCGATAGGGGTCGAGCAAAACATTCCCCGACAGACCATTTGCAACGTCCAAAGGGGAAATCTCGCCATAGTCGGGCCAAGGTGTCAGGATCAGCAGCGCCTCGGCACCTGGTAGCGTCGCCAGCGGAGCCTCTGCACGGGGCACGCCCGGCGCATCCGCCGCAGCCACCTGAAAGTCGTGGGCCATGATCTGCGCATCCGTCAACTGTGCAAGGGTATGCAGAGACGGCGAATTCTTCACTGAATGGGTGTTCTCTTTGTAGGCTAGCCCCCAAACCGCAAGCTTCGCTGTGTCCAGACCCAGCGCCTTGACCTGGCGCGCCGCCCATCCCTTACGATGAGCCGAGTTTGAGACCTGTGCCGCTACCACATCTGTATCTGTCCCAAACGCCGCGCCAAGGCGCATGACGGTTGCCAAATCACGCTCAAGATTGCCGCCCGCAATGCCTAACCCCGGAGCCAGATAGCTATACTCTCCTATCCGGCGGTCGAGCTTTAGGCTGGGCACAATCTCCGACCAGTCCGCGCCTACCTGTTCGCAAATCTCAGCCATCGTGTTGGCGACCGAGATCGAGGCCACGAGGCACATGTTGATCGAGATCTTTGCTAACTCAGCGCTCTCATAGCGCATCGGTAGGATTGGGCACCCGGACGCGCTCAGCACTGTGTTCAATGCAGTCGGAAGCGGCGTCGCAGGATCGGCACAGCCTACAATGTAGCGTTCCGGTTCCATGGCTCGCTCGACCGCGCGGCCAAAGACCAGTGTCTCGACTTGATAGTATAACCGATCGCTTGCCCGTTCGATCTGGCGGGTAAAGCCAGGGGGTACTTGGCAAAGCACCACCAACACTGCCTCGGGCGCCAGATGACTAAGAACGTCGCGGATCAACACATTGATTTCACGCAGATCGCTTTGACCTTGGTCGTCAGTGGGCACATCAGGCGCAATATAGACCAAGTCCGCGGAACGCAGATCAGACGGATCTGAAGTGAAAACCTGTGCATCGCCGTTCTGGGCCAGCATGGCATTCAAGCCGGGCTCTGAGACTGGAAGATCTCCCGTTTTGAGGCGTTCGATAACTGCAGTGTCGGGGTCGAAGCAAAGCGTGCGAAACCCCTTCGCCGCAACCGAGGTCGCAGACACCAAGCCCAGGTGGGTCATGCCAACGAATGCAACCGTGATCACGCGCGTGCCTCCTGGACGGCATCTTCACCCAACCGCTCCAGCAGATTGTTCAGCCACACATCTTTGGACAGGTCAGTTCGCACTCCACTCTGACAAAGCGCCTTGAAATGCGCATATTCGGCGGCCCATGTCGGGTCGTCCTGCACCAGTGTTGTCACCTCTTCTGGTGGCCGTCCCGAAGGCAGAATTCGGGTGCGCACGGTAAGGCTGGAAGGCCCCCATTTGCATAGCGAAGCGATATGGGCCGAGCCGCGCTCGGCGAAAATGTCTGCTGTGAAGTGGTTTCGCCAGTTCAACAGCGTCATTTCGAGCTCAAGCGTTGGCGATGTCGTTTCCGATCCGATCACCACGTGATCTGGGGCACGGTTTTCAAAAGCGTTTGCCGAGATCAGCCGAAAATCCGTCCCGAGCTCACCGAACCAAAAGGCAGCGGTGTCCAGAAGGTGACTGCCCAGATCGTGCAGGACGCCCGAACCCTTATCACGCCATTCGGAGTCACGGACCAATCGCGCCGTTCCGTTACCGTAGAACATGCGGCAACGATAAATCCGACCCAATCGGCCGGAAGTTACGAGATCTCGCATCGCGATGAAGTGTGGCTCAAAGCGATGGTTGTAAGCGGTGTAAAGCACGGCGCCAGTTGCCTGGGCTCGCGCCTGCAAATCAACGATCGTGGTGTCCTCGACAGCAAACAGCGGCTTCTCGACGAGCGCGTGCTTACCATGATCGGCAAGATACCTAAGCAGCTCTACTTTGGGTTCATCCGGGATGCACAACAACGCCGCATCGTAGCTGTCGAGCGGTACGTCCCGCAGGTCGATGTAATCGTGCCCGCCAGCCGGCTCGACCGACGCCACGCAATCCGGGCCGGCATGATGCTTGCGCTTAGCACCCTGGACGCCCATGCCCACAACAGTGACCCGGAACTCGTCCATTTAATCTCCGTTGTTCGCAGGTCGCAAGGGGCCGCAGCCTATTGGAACTCGACTTTCTTTTCGATCGCGTCGATCCGGGCAAGAACGTCATCTGTGGTGATGGGGATGTTGCCGTCACGTTCCACTTCGCAGGCGGCCGAGATCGACCCAATTGCCGTTGCCTGAGCCGCAGAACCGGTGATCATCATGGCCAGCGTCGCGTAAGCAAGAAGTGCATCGCCTGCACCGACGGCATCGACAACGCGGTCAACGAAGCTGTCGACAGTCAAGAAGCTGTCCGAGCTCTCGTGATCCCGGGAGCGGCAGGTCAGCACTCCCCGGTCGCCAAGCTTCAAGATGAGTGTCCCGCATGCAGCGGTATCATAAAGATCCGACGAAAGTGCGCGAACCCCGCTGTCCTGATCGGCCATCGCAAAGCGGGCTTCCCGCTCGTTGGGGGTGATCAGGTCATATCCCTTGAACTCGGTGATGTTACCCCACCGGCTGGCGACCTGGCTGTCGGCCACGCTGAAGGCACCCTCAGGCCGAGCCTCGGTGAAAGCTGGAATCGTGCGCCGATTGAAGATGCCATGACGGAAATCGCAATAGGCAATCGCATCGGTTGGCACCTCCCGAATACCTCCCAGAAGGGCGTCCAAGACATCATCATCGATCGAACGGTTGTCCAGCGTATCGACTTTCAGGAGGCGGTAACCGCCCACCACGATGGCGTTCTTGTTGGTGGTGGGGCGGGTATGGTCGGTAACTGCGCGCACCTCGACCCCAGCCTCCGCCAGGTCTTCGCGGGCAAAGGCGCCCAGATCGTCGTCCCCAAGCACCGTTGAAAAGACCACGTCGGCCCCGGCGGCCTTCATGTGTTTGGCTACGATCCCGGCACCGCCGACAAAATCGATCTTGTCTTCATAGAGAACGGACATGGTGGGCGTCTTAGTCTGCCCCCCGATCATTGCGCATTGAGTGATCGTGTCGATGATCGTGTCGCCCACGACATGGACCCGTTGCCCTTGCATGGCGCGGACAGTGCGGCGCATATCGTCGAAGCTGAACCCGTCACGCTCCATGACAGTCTGGAGCTTCTCGTACTTGATTTGTGGCGGCTCAAGCTCGATCAGCCGACTGGAGGAATAGACGATATCCCCGGGCGTGAAGATCACCTGACCACCAAAAGAGTCGAGCACTTCCATTTCCTGCTGTGTACGCGGATGCAGCCCGCCGTCCTGGTACTCGTACCCCTTGGCAAAGAAATCAGGTTTGATCAGTGCCAGGTTTTCAATCGGTGTTTTGTTCGGGTCGATAACAACGTAATCGACCATCTCGAACGCGGCAAGATTGGTCGCACGTAGCAACTCCGGCACGTGGGGGCGGTACTTCCCCTTGTCGATGTGCCTATCCGCTGTAATCGATGCGATCAGCACGTCAGCCTTGGATTTCGCGTACAGAAGATGCCTGACATGACCCGGATGCACGACGTCGAAGACGCCGTGGCACATTATAGCCCTTTTCTGACGCGGCATTGGGCCTAGCAGTGCTCGAAGTTCTTCCGCTGTCTTGATCTTGTGGGCAAATCGGGCCGTCAGGGATTCCGTCATTCGTCCCCCAAGTATTTGAACCAAGTCTTGGTGGCATCCTCGATTTTGTCTGGGGTCCAGAGGGGTGCGTCCTTCCAGACATCAATCTCTGCCATCATGCGACCGACGCCATTCTCGAAAGATACCGTTGGCGACCACCCGAGATCCGCCTGAATCTTGGAGATATCCGCATGGGTGATGTCCGGTTCTCCAGGGCGCTTTGGGACATAGGTGACATCGCCGCCGATCAGTTCGACCAAACGGTTCACCGATTGCGGCGCACCGGCGCCCAGATTCCAGATCTCGCCCGTCATCGGCGTCTCTGCAGCCGCCAGGAACGCGCGCGCCACATCCGACGCATAAAGGAAATCGCGGGTCTGGGTCCCATCGCCCACTACGGTGAACGGTTGGCCTGCGAGCTTTTGGCGGAAGAACACCCCGAACACAGCGCCGTAAGCGCCCGTCGTTCGGACTCGCGTACCGTAAGCATTGAAGATCCGGATCGAGTTCACAGGCAAGCCGTACACTTGATGCCAGTGGAAAGCGGCCTGCTCGCCTTGGTATTTGGATAGGGCATAAGGGTATTGAGGTGCGATCGGATGATCTTCGCGAGTCGGCGTATCCGCCAGCCCGTAACAAGAGGATGACGCCGCGTAGACGAATTTTTCGACCCCCGCGGCCCTTGCGCCTTCCAGAACCCGAACCGTGCCCTGGACATTCGTGGACATGTAGTCGACCGGTTGTTCGATCGACGGCACAATGTCGCCAATGCCTGCATAATGAACAACATGGGTGACGCCATCGAAGATCGCATGATCTTCAGACACGTTGCGGATATCTAGCTTTTCAAAGCTCAAGTCCGGGTTGTTTCCGTGATGGGCCAGGTTGCGCTCGTGCCCACCCACCAAATTGTCGACCACCCGAACCGTATATCCGCGGTCGAGGGCGACATCGACCATGTGGCTGCCGATAAAGCCCGCGCCGCCTGTGACCAGAAGAACAGGTCTGACCACGGTTCAGATCACCTTGTTCTTTTTCAGGGTCTTCACGTTGTAGTATCCGTCGTCGGTCATGGAGTTCGGGATCTTTCCCGTCTTGAACGCCCGACATAGGTCCCGAATGGCATCTTCGATCGATCTTTTTGGGCGGAAGCCAAGATCTCTGGTCACCTTGTCTGAATTGATGTGATAGCTACGCAGGTCATCGGACGGCGTGGTGACGATGTCGATCGGCGCCTTTTCCGGCATCTCTTCTTCGACCACCTTCTTGGCCAGTTCCGCGATCTCCATGATCGACATATTCTGAAAACCGATATTGTAGGTCTCGTCGGCTATCTTGTCGGTAGGGGCCGTCATCAGCATGCGAACCGCGTCGATGTAATCCTCAATATGCAGGTTGGGACGCAGCTGACTGCCACCGAAGACCGTGATTTTGTTGTTAGTCACCGCATGGTTGGTCAGGATATTAACGCTCAGATCCAGGCGCAGCCGCGGCGCATACCCGCAGACAGTCGCGGGCCGGAAGATCACCCCGACAAAACTGTCGTCGGTGTGCTTCTTCAGCAGCGGTTCGCATAAGCCCTTGTACTTGTTGTAGAGCGTCAGAGGCACGAGCGGGTGATCCTCGGTCACATCCGGCTCCTCCGAGACACCGTAGACCGACGACGAAGAGGCGTAGATGAACCGCTTCACACCGCTCTCCTTGGCGGCGATCACCATGGGTTCAAACGCATCCATGTTGATCGACGTCGAGAGACTTTCATCAAGCTCGAACGACGCATCGTTCGAGATGCATGCCAAGTGGGCGACGATGTCGACGTCCTTGAACGCTGCACGAAGTGTCTGCGTGTTGCGGATATCGCCCTCGATAAGTGTGAAATCCGGATGGTCGAACGGCAAGAATTCCCTGCCAAAATAGCACGTATCCAGCGCCGTAACCTTGTAACCATCCGCCAAAAGGCTCGGGCACATCAGTGATCCAGTGTACCCGGCACCGCCGGTTACCAGGACGTGGGTCTTCGACATGGGGGATCCTCTCAAGCGATCGTATAGCCGGCAGCAACGGCATCAGTGCGGAACATCTGGACCGTCTCACGTGAGTATTGGTCTAGATCTTTGCCCACCAGCGCCAGCTTCTTCAGGATGTCATTGGTGGCTGTGATGATGTGGCAGCCGATGCAGTTGGCCTGGAACACGTTCAAAAGCTCCCGCGGGCTCGCCCAAAGCAACTCCGCCTTAGGCTTGCTCTCAAGGATCCTCAAAGCTTCCGTCATATGCGGCACAGGATCAATCCCGGTATCAGCCACCCGGCCAGCAAAGACAGACACGATGGCTTCGGTCTCTTCGCTCAGCACATCCCCGACGATCCGCACCTGTTCGATGGTCATGAGCGCAGTGACGTTCAACACAACGCCCTCTGCGGAAAGGCGTTGAATGACCGGCGCGGTGCTTTTGCCCGCAGTGGTGGTCACAGGGATCTTCACGTTCACATTGGCGCCCCAAGCAGCGATCTTTCGAGCTTGGCGCTCCATCTCAGGAAGCTCGTCGGCGAAGACCTCCAGGCTCACTGGGCGGTCTGGGATTTTTGCCAGAAGCTCGCGGGCAAACCCTTCGTAATCAGTGATGCCCGCCTTCTTCATCAAGGTCGGGTTGGTCGTGAAGCCCTGGATCTTTGGATTGGCATACATTTCTAAAATGCCGGCCATGTCGGCCCCGTCTGCGAACAGCTTGATCTTCAAATCCGCCATCGTCATCGCTACCGCCCGCTTCTCATCACCTCTTAGCGCCGCCAAGAATCCAAGCGACGGCTTCGCCAAGGCTTTTCACCGTAGCGTCCTGGTCTGTTGGCAGTGTCTCAGAAGTGTAGCCTCGGTCGATAAAAACCGTCCGCACCCCCGCCGCACGGCCACAGGCAATGTCAGACGCCCGATCCCCGACCATGTAACTCGTGGCCACGTCTATGTCCCACGCCGCTACCGCGTCAAGCAACATTCCCGGGTTGGGTTTGCGACGTCGATCCGGCGCAACCCGCGTCGCCGTAGAGACCTCGATGGCATCGACGAGACACGAAACAGAGAGTGCCTTGTGCATCGCTTCCAGCGCCGAAGCGGCCATCCGGCCTGTCGTCACGTCTGGCTGATTTGTTGCGACGATCACCATAAAGCCAGCGTCTTTCAGCTGGGCGACACTAGGAGCGGCATCCGAGTAGAGATGAAAGTCCTCTAACCGTGTTGGAGCGAATGACCTGCCATCCCGGAACTCAGGGATACTCAGAACACCATCACGATCCAAAAAAACCGCGCGACGGCTCACGCATTCCTACCCTGGACGCAAACGCTGAGCGTTCTCGTTGCAGTCTCGGCCCCCGGTCCCCTTACCACTTTGTGGCATTCCGCTTCAGATCAGGGTGTGAAACCAGCGCGTGCCACACCACTCCTTGAAATGCCTCGGCCAACGGGGTCACCAACCCATCGTCTAGTGACGGCACAATGATCACCTCGTCCCCCACCTTGGCCGTATGCCCACCGTCTCGTCCGACAATCCCAAAGATCTTGGCGCCGCGCTCCTTCGCCAGGTCCAACGCATGAACCAAATTCATCGAAACGTTGGCCTGGGCGTTCCCCCCGCCAACCGAAAACACCAGCACTGCATCGCCCGCACGAACGCGACTGCCCGCCAGCCAACCGGCAAATACAGTCTGCCAACCTTCGTCATTCGTCCGCGCGGTCAACTCCGATACGTTGTCAGTTGGCGCATAGGTTTCGATATCGCAGAGCTTGCGAAAGTCGTTAACAGCGTGGCCCGCATTCCCTGCGCTACCACCCACGCCAAGAATGAAAAGCCGCCCGTCGCCTTCGCGCACCTTAGCCAAACCTGCCGCAATTCGGTCGATCTGGGCAGGGTCCAGGCTGGTGCAGATCTTGGCAGCCAGATCCAGGAAATTGGTGGAAAAATCTGACATCGGACTTCGTTTCCTTGCTGTACGGCGTCTTTCTATCCGATCAGCTGGATATTGGGAATCCCCCGGCAGACGGCTAGCAACCGAGAGCAATTGACGTTTTAAGTGACAAGAGGTTACCAGCACGCACCCTGAGCGGCGCATGAAAGTTCCGATATGAAGTTGATCCTGGATCAGGTGGCTGAGACCCTGTCCATCGAAGAAGAAAACGGCGCCACACGGACGCTATCGCTCTACAGCGACGAGGCGTTCGAACTGATTGCTCATCAATATGTGCGTGTCGGTTGGAACCAGAAGCAGGTGTACAGCTATTCGTGGATGGGTCGACCCGTTATTCAACTGCCTGACGATATGGTTCGCATGCAGGAGGTGATCTACCGGCTGCGCCCAGATCTGTTGATAGAAACAGGTATCGCGCATGGCGGATCACTGATCTTCTACGCGTCCCTGATGGAAGCAATGCACCATGGACGGGTTCTGGGCATCGACATCGAAATTCGACCGCACAATCGAACGGCCATAGAAGCGCACGAAATGTACTCGCGCATTGAGATGCTTGAAGGTTCTTCCGTTGACCCCGCGATTGTCAGTCAAGCGGCCAAAGAAGCAGAGGACGCAGAAACCGTTCTGGTAATCCTTGATAGCAACCACACCTACGATCACGTCATGGCCGAATTGGAGGCCTTTGCCCCGCTGGTGACCAAGGGGTCGTACATTGTCTCGACAGACGGGGTGATGCGCGATGTGGTGGGCGTTCCAAGAGCCGGGGAGAACTGGGCCACGGACAATCCGGCCAACGCGGCCGAGGATTTTGCGGCGAAGCACCCAGAGTTTGTCATCGAACAACCCGAGTGGCCCTTCAACGAGTCGACGCTCTCCGAAAACGTAACTCACTATCCCAGTGCTTGGCTGAAACGGATCTAGCGCATCGTCGCCAGATAATCAGACAGTCCTTGTTTCAGACTGATCGTTGGCTGAAAGCCAAGCTCATTGCGCAAGCGGCTCGCATCCGCGACAAGCGTCAAGGGCTCACCAGGCCCAAGCTCCCGGCGATCTGGGCGGATCAAGCCGCTGGCGCCCACAAGATCTTGTATAATTGCCGCCAGATCAGAGAAGCTAAAGCCGTCACCACTGGCGAGGTTGACCGGTCCCTCGACATCAGAAACCGCGAGCGCCGCTATCGCGGCACCCAAATCACGAACATCCCAGAAATCCCGTTTGGTGGCGCCCGGACCAACATCCAGCACTTCTTTATCCAGTACCGCGCGCAGCATCAGGGGCACCAAGCGTCGTTGCGGTTCGCCGCTACCAAACGTGAAGAACACCCGCCCCCAGGCCCATGAGGCGTCATGCCGTTCAGCAGTCTCAGCTAAGGCTTTTGCCGTAGCGACTTTTGCGGTTCCGTAAGCAGTGTGCGGAGCGAGCGGGGCATCCTCCGCAAGGCGCTCGACACCAACACTCCAGTCGTACTCAGCGCAAGTGCCAAGTCCCAAGGCGCGCGTGCCACCTGTTGCAAAAAACGTCTCAAACAGTGCTGTCGAAGCCTCTTGCCAGGCAACATTTTTTGCGGAGTGCCAGAACTGACCATGCTCGGTTTCCCAGGCCAGATGTATCAGAATTTGGGGACGTGTCCGCGCGATCAGATCGGTTGCCGCGCCAGCTTCCAGCAGATCCACCCGACGATTTTGATAGTGCGCAGAGACGACTTCTGCCTTGCCCTCAAGAGCCTGTGCAACGTGGCGGCCAATGAAACCGCCCGCGCCCGTGATCAGAACCCTCAGCATGTGACCATCCTCGCGCATCCTGGGCGAACTTGTGCGCCACCAGGCAAGACGATAGCAAGCCGCTGGGCACAAAGCCGAGGCATAGGACAGGCATGGCTAGACGCAAAGCTGCATGGCGGCGCGTGCTGACAGCACGGTTCCTTCGCTGGTGGCTTGCTTGCCAAGCAATCCGACTGGCCCCGCCGATTGGACGTTGGTTGGGCTTCTTCCCGAAAAGCGTGGATATGATCGAGGCGGCGGACAACTTGTTGGCTGACGAACACGGCCTGACCGCACCGTTAGATCACGACGAAGAGAAGTCTTTCCTGGAACTCTGCCGACCACATGACAGCGCTGCAACAGGCGTCGATCCATTCAACGGTGCCCCCGCGGGCAGACGCACGGCGCTCTATGACGACGCCTGGATCGACATATCGACTGGTTCGGTCCTTCTGCCAAGGAAACAGAGAACGGTTCTTGTCAGGGGTCAACGCGCGAACTGGAACGCAACCAGTATCCGCTTCGCGAGACCCAAGGTAAGGGTCGAGGGACGCGCAATGGGCCTTCTGAACACGGGCAACTATTTTCATCTCATCCTGGAAAACGGCGCGCGGGTCATCGACCTGATGGAAAGCGGGCTGGTCATGGACGCGCCCCTGACACTGGTGAAGCCACCGGATCGCGGAGAGGTCGAGCGCGCTATGATGCGGGGCTTAGAAGAACTTTATCCCGCGCTGACGATTGCCCGCCTTTCTGACGGCACACTGGCCCTGCCAGACCAGGCGCTGTGCCATTTCCCAAGAGATGAGTATTGGGAATGGCCGCCCCTAGACCGCAATCAGGCCCACAAGCTGGGTCAGGTTTTCGAGGCCAGCTATGGCGCCATCGCAGCGGATGGGCCTAGCAGGCTCTACCTCACAAGGGACGGGGCAAAGCTGCGGACCGCATTGAACACCGATGAATTGGACCAGACACTGACGGACAATGGGTTTGAACCCTTTACGGCGACGGATTCAAACCATCCTGCGCAGATCTCACGTTTCCGTTCGGCCGATATCGTTGTCGCGATTCATGGCGCTGGTCTGACAAACCTAGTCTTCTGTCGCCCGGGCACGAAGGTGATCGAGATTTTTCCAAGCAACTTCGTTAAGAGCCCATACTGGCAGATTGCGGCAAAGCTGGGCCTTGTTTACAGACCCGTCCTGGGCGGGGCGGGAGATTACGATCAACGCTTCGAAGTCGATATTGCGGCACTGAAGGCGGCATTGGATCAGATCGGAGACAGCTGATGGCGCGGGTCGGGGTTGGCGTGCCGGTCTTCAACGGCGGGGCAATGCTGCGCCAGTCCCTCGAATGCCTGCGTACCCAAAGCTTCGAGGATATCGAAGTGCTGATGGGCGACAACGCATCGACCGACGAGACCGGCGACATTTGCGCAGACTTCGCCGCGCGAGACAGCCGCTTTGTTCATATCCGTCGACCAGAAAACTTGGGTTCCCTCCCAAACTTCGCGGACCTACGACAGCAAAGTACCGCGCCCCTATTTATGTGGCGCGCGTATGACGACCTGTCGTCGCAGAACTTCGTGGCCCAGTTGGTCGGTTGCTTCGATCGCGACCCGTCTCTGCGGTTGGCAGTGTGCGATATCCATTCCAAGGCAGATGATCGGGACCGAGCCCGGATCTTCCGCTATCACCCTGCCATATCAGGCCCCAGGGTCGTCGGCGCATTGCACCGAATGTTCTTCAGTCATGCCAGCTGGATCTATGGGCTTTGGCACCGAGAGACATTGGCGGCCACCCAGGACCGGACCTTTGCCGATTACCAGCACGCTTGGGGCTGGGATCATCTTTGCATGCTGCCCGTTATGCTGGATGGTGGGGTGGGTGGCACCTCGGCGGCGCATTTCGTTCAACGGATCTTACGTAGTGGCACGACCAAGGCCGAGCGTAAGGCCAAGTTGCCGAGCACGGCAGAGATGACTGTATTGCGGGCCGACTTCGCTCGGTTTGTAGACAGAGTAGTCTACGAGCGGGACTGGAACGCGACCGAGAAACTCATGATGAAGGGGGCTATGCCCTTCTATGTCGATCGTCGTGGCTACTCACGCTTCAAGCTGATGCGCCGCCGTTGGCGTGATAGTCGAAAATAGCACCTGAGCGCAGGTCAACCGTCAGCCAAGAGCGCATAATCCGGTGTTGGAATGTCAAATACAATGCATTCGTAAATAGCGCTGACTAGACGTCGCCTTGCCTAGAGCAGAGACTGGTTTTGCCTTAGCCAATCCCGTCCGATCGAAGCGCTCGAACCAAAGCAGTAGTCTTCTGGCCGCAGGTGTGCGCGATAGCGTTGCTGTAAGATCTCGTCCTCAGCGCTACGCTCAAAGCTGTCGTCTAAGCGATCCATCATCTCGACCACGAGTTCGCGGATCTCTTGTGGACTGTTGTCCAGGATCGTAACGCCCGCGTCCTCAAACACATGCGCGTAACGCTGGCGAGATAGATTGCGATGAAAGATCTCGGGAAGGTTCAGCGTCGCTCCATCGCGATCCAGCAACAACTTTGGAATGGAGATGTCATTAGGCCCTTGGCCAAGGCTTGCCCCATGCGGGATCATGTTCACAAGGGCACAGGGCCGACCAAACATGTTTGCGACCATCGTTAAGCCGGACGTCGTGCCAACGAAGAACCTGTTATGGGCACACAGCCACAGATCCATCCAGTCTGCCTTCAATGGCGAGCGAGCATAGTCGACTACCTGGGGCATGTCCTCCAGCGGTGCCATTGTCGCGTCACCGACCCGAATGACCCAGCCGCCCCGCTCGGTAATCGCTTGGATGGCCGAACCAAATGCACCGATGTCCGCGTTGCGATGCGCATGATCGGCTTCGTCTTTCGGTGAGTAACCGCCCTCGCGAACGTGTACGCAGGCAAACCAGGCGCCGTCAGGGACACCCATTGCTGCCAAGCGGTTACGACCAAGGGCTTCAATGTCATTAGGCAAGCGGACCGCCGGCGGTCGATCGCCCCAAAGAGCCAGCACCTGCGCATAGCGCGCGCACTCTCCAAACCCCAGAATGGGGCGGCCCAGCGAGTAACGCAGCGCGTCAATCTTGGTCAGTTCAGCTAGAAGATGCCGCTGCCAGCTTTTGTCGAAGACGGTGAAGTAAGCCTTGTAGACATCGAGTAGCGCCTTGTTCCCAGCGCGCTTGCGATCCAACAGCAGGATCGGCTTTTCATGGGGTATCAGCCCCAATTCACGCTCCTTGAGAAAGCAATCGATCTCGGCAGCCATGTGCCCGATCCGTCCTGGGTTAGAGACAAGGGCAAACCGAACGCCAAGGACCGCAAATATCCCGACAATCGGCCAAGCCAGTATGCCACGCAGAACTGCGCCGATCCTTTGGCTTGCACGTTTGCGCTTTTTCATATCGGGAAGCCCACCTCGAGACGCCTCGCGCTTTATTTGAGGCACCTGCTTGTGTAAAGCGCCGGGAACTAACCAGGAGATCGCCTTGACCGACCGCGCCACCAAAGAGACGCAGTATCAGCCGTCGATCGACATCGCAGACCAGCACGGACAGGCCGCTTTGGGCCTGATGATCAACCAGGCTTGGCACGACGACCCTAAGCGCCTGACCTTCACTTTCGCGCGCTATAAGTTTGCTGCGAAGATGCTCTCGGGGAAAGGTCGGGTGCTAGAGGTCGGCTGTGGTGATGGCTTTGTCAGCCGGGTTGTGCGTCAGGAAGTGGGTGAACTGGTCGCGATCGACTTCGATCCTGTTTTCGTCGATGACGTGAATAGTCGCATGATCGAAAAATGGCGGTTCGAGGCGCGGGTTCACGACATTCTTGCGGCGCCAGTACCGCCTGGCGGCTTTGATGCCGCCTATTCGTTAGACGTCATGGAACATATCCAACCCGTGAACGAACAAGCGTATCTCTCAAACATCGCCGCCTCATTGCACGAACATGGCGTGTTCATAGCCGGCATGCCGTCGATTGAAAGTCAGGAGTATGCCTCGCCACCCTCCAAAGCCGGGCATGTGAACTGCAAAAGCGCGCCGGAGCTTAAGGCTTCGTTGGAGCGCCACTTTCACAATGTGTTTTCGTTCTCCATGAACGACGAGGTGGTGCACACCGGTTATCACAAAATGGCCCATTACATCTTCGCCATGGGCGTTGGGCGGAAGTAGTCCGGCCTTGCAAGCGCTGATCCAATGAGGGTTCTGATCGTCGGCGGGGACAGTCTGATCGGGCGCGCGCTGGCAGCGGCGTTGCGCGCGTCTGGCCATGAAGTCACGCCCACATCCTATCGTCGGCCACTGCCGAGGGGCGCGCGCTATTTGGATCTGTCTAACCCTGACCATGAGGTGACCGCGGGCTTTGATTGCATTGTGCTTTGCGCAGCCGTGGTGACACGGGCCGCCTGCGAGGCCGATCCCGCGCTTGCACATGCGGTGAATGTTCTGGCCCCCCTCGCGCTAGCGAAACCAGTGCTCGCCAGATCTGCGCAGGTTGTGTTCTTGTCCACCAGTGTCGTTTTGGGCGGTGACGCGCCTCATCTGCCGGTCGACTCTCCGTACGCACCGTTTGACGCATACTCCAGCCAAAAGGCGGAGGCCGAGCAGCGCCTGCGCGCGCTTCCAGGCGCGGAAGAGGCCCTTTCGATCCTACGGCTCGTGAAAGTTCTAGATGCCAGCTACGGGGTCGTCGCGGAGTGGGCGAAGGCGATCGAAAAGCAGCAAGCTATCACCCCCTTCTCTGATCTGGTCACGGCACCAATCACAGTCGACAATGTGACTGCCAAACTGGACAAACTCATCGCACGCAGACAGATGGGCATCCATCACCTTAGCGGCGTCGAGCACACTTATGCTGATGTTGCCTTCTGTCTTGGCGAGGCCTTGGGCTGGCCTGATGCTTTGATTAAGCCAATCGGGGGACGCGAGCGAAACGCAGTCGCTGCCCAGAACCCCAATCACGCCAGTCTGGCGGCAAATCCGCTTATTCCGTTCGACGACGTCATACGCAAACTGGCGCAACAAATATCTCAGTAGGGTCCGGTGAAGCTTGGGTCCGGGGTATCACGCCACTGGCGCCCTTCAGGCAGCGGATCATCGGGCACATGATCGTCCCGACCCAGGGTGGCCAGAGCGGCCACCGCGATTTCCCGAGCCCCCGGGTAGTAAAGATCGGCCAATGCCGGCGTTGTTGGCGAAGGGATCGGCGGCAACGCTATCCGGCGCGGCGCAGCTTTGAGACTGGCAAAGCACCGCTCCGATACCGCCGCTACAATCTCGGCAGAAACCCCACATTCCGCATGCCCGGTATCAGCAGCGACCAAACGGCCCGTCTTGGCGACCGAGGCGCCAAGAGTTGCCATATCCAGCGGTGCGACCGAACGCAGATCGACAACCTCAGCACTTACACCCACTCCAGCGAGGGTTTCGGCTGCGCGCATCGCCTCGATGACCATATAAGAACACGCTGCCAGCGTAACGTCGGTCCCCTCGCGCAGAACGGCGGCACCCTCAAGCGGCGCGGCATACATCCCATCGGGCACCGGCCCCTCCAGATTGTATAGCCAGCGGTGTTCCAGAATGATCACGGGCGCATCGTCCTGGACCGCCGCCAACAGCATGCCTTTCGCATCATATGGCCGCGACGGCATGACAACCTTCAGTCCCGGCACATGTGCGAACCAAGCCTGCAGCGATTGGCTGTGTTGCGGTCCCTGCCCCCAGCCCCGGCCGATGATCATCCGGATCACCAACGGTGCACGCATCCGTCCACCGTACATGTAATGCCACTTGGCAGCCTGGTTGACGATGGGCTCCAGGCTAAGCACGGCGAAGTCGACCCGCATGTGCACCATGATCGGGCGCTTTCCGCGGGTTGCAGCCCCAAGCGCGACACCCGTCATGGCGTTCTCGGACGAAGGCATGTCAATGACTCTGGTAGCGCCATGCTTTTCTTGAAGGCCCTTTGTGGTGCCGAAAATCCCAGTTGGGCCGGGCACACCAAGCCCCATCAATAACACATCACCATCCCAGCCGAGGGCAAGGTCAGTGGCCTCATGAATGGCCTGGAAGTACTTTAGTTGGCGATCTGTCATTGTGCGGCCGGGAAGATGTGGGTCGCCAGTTCCCCGGTCTCTGGGAACGGGCTTTGAATGGCATGGTCAAAAGCGGCGTCTATCTCCGCCGAGATTTCAGCCTCCATGAATGCGATCGCATTTGCGTCTAACCATCCTGCCGAAAGCCCAGCACGACGACTGCGCTCAACCGGATCGTCTGCCTGCCAATCACCAAACTCGTCTTTGCTCCGATACCCAAGGTTGAGATCTTCATTCGGACCGCAATGCTCGCGCCAGCGATAGGTCACGCATTCGATCAACGATGGTCCTTCGCCAGCAATTGCCCTGGCCACCGCCGTCCCTGCCGCTTGCCAAACGGCTTCAGCATCGTTTCCGTCGACGACAGATGCCGGCATGCCATGAGCGGGACCAAGCGCGGCCACAGGGCGCGGGGGCTGACGGATGTCCATCTCAGAGTGAACCGAGTACAAATTGTTCTCGCAGATGAAAACGACCGGGAGCGTAGCCACGGCGGCGTAATTCATGGCCTCGTGGAATGTGCCCTCCTCGGTTGCGCCATCGCCGAAAAAGATCGCCGAGACTTCGTCACGTCCATCCAGGCTTGCCGCCCAAGCCGCACCAACGCCAACCGAGATTGTCGATGCCAGGATCGGGGCCGACCCCATGAAACCTGCATCCAGATCGATCAAGTGCTGCGAGCCACCCTTTCCGTCGGCGCAGCCCGTGGCACGGCCATACAACTCGGCGATCATGCCGCCAAGATCTGCGCCCTTGGCAAGGTAGTGACCGTGACTGCGGTGGTTTGAGAACACGAGATCCTTTGACCGCAAATGGGCACAGACCGCAGCTGGTGGCGCCTCGTGCCCAATGCACAAATGCGTAGGGCAACGCATCTGTTGTTCTGAATACCGCTCACCAATCCGCTCCTCAACCCGGCGGATACGCAGCATCTGGCGAAAGACGTCAGTTGCCGCTGCGCCACTCAACGGCGTCCCGGATGGCACTAGGCCAAACTCTTGAGGTTGAAGATCTGCCGGCCGGCGAATGCGGTTCATAGTGGTCCCTGTAACTCTCGGCGGTGTCTTAGCGTCCTTGTCGAAACAGCGAAACCCCCGGTCTCGGGATGGTTTCAACGCAGGTATTGACCACTTGAGACCGCTGCCAGCCGCGTTTGCTTGGCGTGCCAGACTGAAGGCGAAACTGTAGGCTTTCGCCGAACATGCGAGGCTGCAGCGTCACTGAGAGGCGACACTGATGGCGGAGGGCACGGGAGGGTCTCTGAACCAGAACTTAGATACAGGCCAGCCATTGGGTTGCGGCCAACTGCACCGTTCACATTATCCATCGAGAGTGAGGTGGTACGCCCTACGGGACTCGAACCCGTGTTTCCGCCGTGAAAGGGCGGCGTCCTAGACCGCTAGACGAAGGGCGCAGCGGCGATGCAGATAGCCCGTAGACACGTGTCTGGCAAGCGCTTTCCAAGCAGGATTTTCGAATTGCTGTTCGTGCAACTGCGTTAGCTTGGCTGGGCAACGTCCTCTAGCCGCAACTTGGCACGACGCCGACCGCCCCAGTCATCAATCTCAAGTCGGCCGGCAACATGAACGGGGGAATGTGTGTCCGCTGCCGCGTTCAAGGCCGCCCCCATCTCGGTGTCCGCAGCCCCGAAAGCTATGGCGGCCAGTTGTCCGCCGGGTCCAGAAAACCGGACCTGCAGATGCCCGTTGCCGACGACACGAATACCGCCAGGTATGACATCAGGCAGCGCCAGGCGGGGCGCGGGGTTCGATGGTCCGAACGGGCCAGCCGCCTCCAATGCTTCAATCAGGTCAACCGACGCGCCACCCGGCGAGACAGCACCAATCAAACGAAGCTCCTCAGGACCGATTGCCGCGGCCCCCTGAGCTGTCAGCCGCGCCTCCAAGGCTTCCATCGCTGTCTCAAGGTGTGCTGTTTCGACCGTCAGCCCTGCTGCCATGCGGTGCCCACCACCCTTCAGCAAGTGACCGCTGGCTGCCAGCGACTGAACAGCGGAGCCCAAATCAATGCCGTTGATTGAGCGCCCCGACCCCTTGCCCTGCTCACCATCGATACCAATGACCACAGCAGGACGTCCGAAGCGCTCCTTAAGGCGTGAGGCAACTATACCGACGACGCCGGGGTGCCAGCCCTCCGCTGCGGCCCAAACGAGACCACGGTCAGTGCCGCGGTTCTCAACCTGACTAATTGCGCCATCCAGGACTGCCGCCTCAATCGCGCGCCTTTCGGTGTTCAGGCCATCCAACTTCTCCGCCAATGCGGCGGCCTCATGCGGATCTTCGGTGGTTAGAAGCCGCGCACCCAGGTCCGCCGCACCGATCCGTCCACCTGCGTTGATGCGTGGGCCAATCGCGAAACCCAGATCTCGGGCCGTTGGCGGGGCCGTCAGCCGAGCAGCGTCGGCCAAAGCAACCAGCCCTGGCCGGGTGCGCCGCGCCAACACAGCGATCCCCTGCCGCACCAGCGCGCGGTTCAAGCCGATCATGGGCGCGACATCCGCCACCGTAGCTACGGCAACCAGATCCAACATCGCCATCAGGTCCGGTTCGCGAAGCGCACCAAATGCCTTGCGCCGCCGCAACTCGCGGTTGGTCGCCACCAGCAGCAGCAGAACCACCCCTGCTGCACACAAGTACCCGAGACCCGCCGTGCAATCGTCCCGATTGGGGTTCACCACGAAAGCGTCGGGAAGATCTGGACCCGGTAGGTGGTGATCAGCGACGATGACGTCTGCACCCTGCGCCCGTGCGGCGGAGATCGGACCATGGCTCAGCGTGCCGCAATCGACGCAGACTACCAGATCATGACTACGGCCAAGCCCAGCCATCGCGGGTTCGTTCGGGCCATACCCCTCGTCAATCCGGTCTGGAATGTGGAATTTGGCGGCAATCCCAAAATGGCGAAGCCAAGCGACCAGCAGTGCCACTGACGCCGCGCCGTCCACGTCGTAGTCGCCAAAGATCGCAACCTTCTGGCTACCGGTCACGGCATCGGCCAGCCGCGTCGCCGCCGCGTCCATCCCTGCCAATCGTGACGGATCGGGCATCAAATCACGCAGTTTCGGTGTTAGGTACGCCTCGACACCCACCGCATCGACTCCGTTGATGGCAAGAAGGCGCGCAACAGGCTCGGCCAGACCGGTGGCCTGAGCAATGGCCAGACCAGCGCGCTCGGCCGCAGCACCCGGGCCGACCCAACGCCGCCCGCTGACTGACGACTCGACACCAAGAAACGCTGCATCAACCACCATGGTTCGACCGTGCCCGTTCGAGGGGCCCTGGACAAGGGGCGCTGGACAAGGGGCCCGGCGTCCCTATCGTGCCCACGCGAAAAAGGAGAGTGCGATGGACTGGGATGCCGCCTATTCGAACGTAGATGCCGTGGCGAATTCAGACGTTTATCCACCGAGATGGGCGGCTGCAGGCGCGGCGTTTCGCGCGAAGGCGACGCGCGCTCACCTGGATATCGCCTATGGGACAGCACCGCGCGAAAAACTGGATCTGTTCCTGCCTGAGAGCACGCCAATAGGCCTCGCCGTCTTTGTCCACGGTGGCTATTGGCGGCGCTTTGAAAAGGAAAGCTACTCTCAGGTTGCCGCGGGCGCGTTGGCGCATGGCTGGGCCGCTGCGGTGGTCGGCTACACACTATGCCCAGAGATCAGGATCTCGGGCATAACTGCGCAGGTTGGCGCCGCCATTGCCTGCGCCGCGCAAGAGGTTGCCGGCCCGATCCGACTGGCCGGGCATTCCGCCGGGGGTCATTTGGTGAGCCGAATGGCCTGCCAAGACGGACCGCTACCAGCGAACGTAGCTGGGCGCTTGGAACATGTGCTGACGATCAGCGGCTTGCACGACCTCCGCCCGCTGCTGCGGTTGGAGATCAACGAGATACTGGGCCTCGATGCTGACGAGGCCACCGCCGAGAGCCCCGCGCTGTCAGAGCCTCTTCCTGGGACTTGCCTGACCGCCTGGGTGGGTGATGCTGAACTGCCCGAGTTCGTGCGCCAGAACGCGTTGATCGCGAACATCTGGACGGGCTTCGGCGCTGAGACCCAAGTGGTCGAGGACACCAGGCGCACGCATTTCGACGTCATCGAAGGACTTAGCGACCCGACCAGCCCGATTACCGCTGCGTGGCTGGGCCTCTGACACTCAATTGACGCAACGAGACAGGAGACTGCCATGTCCGTGATGTTGGTGACCGGCGGAAGCCGTGGCATCGGTGCTGCAACGTGCCGGGTGGCCGCCGCGGAGGGATGGCAGGTTCTGGTCAATTACGCCTCGAACAAATCCGCGGCCGATGCCGTCGTCGCCGACGTCAACGCTGCGGGCGCGCAAGCGGTGGCCTTGCAAGGTGACACGACCTCGGAAGCGGACGTCGCTGCGATGTACGATGCGGCCGAGGCGATGGGGCCAGTAACCGCTGTCATCATCAATGCGGGCATCGTGGCACCGGTTATGCCAGTGGCCGACATGACGGCGGAAAGGATCCGCCAGGTGCTGGAGGTCAACGTCCTCGGCGCCTTTTTGGTTGCGCGCGAAGCGTCGCGTCGCATGCCAACCCACCGCGGGGGTCCCGGCGGCGCCATCGTCATCTCGTCGTCGGCTGCGGCGCGACTGGGTGCCCCGAACGAATTCGTTGATTATGCGGCATCCAAGGGAGCGACCGATGCGCTGACGATCGGGCTGTCGAAAGAGCTGGCTCCGCACGGGGTCCGCGTCAATGCAGTGCGCCCCGGCCTGATCGAGACGGAGATTCACGCCTCCGCCGGCGCCCCAGACCGTGTTGAGCGCTTGATGGGTGGGGTACCCATGGGCCGGGCAGGTTCGGCAGAGGAGGTGGCGAAGACCATTGTCTGGCTGGCGGGCGATGGCGCGTCCTACGTCACCGGCGCCATGCTGGACGTGTCGGGGGGGCGGTAAGTTCTCACAAGAGCCTGTCAGCCCCAAGAATGCGGTCGACCGGCGCGGTCAACTCCCCGGTGACCAATTGGGCCAGAAGACCGGGCATGGGCCACATTCGGCTTAATGGCGCTGCAACCCGATCGCGAAGCCATGGCAATACCCGACTGTCAGACTGATAAACCGGCGTGAACAGGTAACTGGCCGTCTGATACAGCCTGACATGGAACAGCCTGAGACGGGCAAAAGCAGCAGTCGCTTGGGCAGGGGTGGCCGTCGCCTGAACTGCCTCAGCCAAGGCCAGCGCATCCAACAGCGCCATGTTCGCCCCCTGCCCCAACTGGGGGCTGGCCGCATGAAAGCTGTCACCGATATGCACGACCGGCCCCCTGTCTGGTCGGGGAAGGGTGCGATGTGTGTACTGTGCAAAGATCAGATCGTCATGCGACGAGATCTGATCCAGCAGATCGGCGGTGTCGGGCCAGAGCGCGCTGACCTCTTGCTTCCAGTTTTCTAAGGGTTGTGCACGCCAGGCGGCCAAATCCCGCCCGCGCAGACTCCAGAAAAACGTGAGCTTCTTTGGCGCGCCCTCCTCCAGGGTTCCGACAGGCAGGACGCCCACCATATGTGTGGCGCCCTGATACCGCTGGGCCAAATTGTCTGGATCAAACGGGCCGTCTGCAGGCCAGTCGAGCAACCCCCAAAGAGCCCCGTAGGCCAGGGGTCGGGACGGCTTCGGACAGAGCGGTGAGCCGCTGCCCAGTGCGTCGATCAGAAGGTCAACCGCTGGCAATACGTTTCCTTCGGATACCGGACAGGGACGCGCGCCAGAACCAGATATGCCGGTGATCGATGTCTCGCCCATCAGGGTAGCACCAGCCTCCTTGGCAGCGGACAACAGCATGAGAAACAGCGCACCGCGTTGAATGCCCAAGCCTTTCGCGTCGGGGCGCAGATCTTGGTAGCGCAGATCAAGCACGGCCCTTCCCGCGGGATTGCGGCCCACAACGCGCGTGATTGGTGCGGCCCTTGCCTCCGCCGCATCTGCCAAGCCGATACGCGCCAGAACTGCCATGCCAACGGGCTGCAACATCAGGCCGGACCCCACAGGACGCGGGGTGCTGAACTGATCATAAACGGTAACTTCGTGGCCTTGCCGTGCGAGGAACGTGGCCGATGCCAGTCCAGCGATACCGGCCCCGACAATGGCGATCTTCACTCGCGCCTCCGTTGACGCGCGTCGCTCATCCGCCAGCAAGCCGCAACCCTGAATTTCATCCGCCAGCCTGGCGAATGGCCTCCAGCAGGCGGTCCATATCTCGGGGCATCACCGGCCCAACATGCTTGAAGACAATGACCCCATCGTCATCCACCACAAAGGTTTCGGGCACGCCGTAGACGCCGAAATCAAGGCCTGCGCGGCCCTTACGATCGGCCCCGATCAACGTGTAGGGATCACCCAGCTCGGCCAGAAAGGCGCGGGCGTTTTCGGGCGTATCTTTGTAATTCAGGCCGTGGACGGTCAGGCCCTGATCCGCCAATGCCTCGATCTGCGGATGCTCGACCCGGCAGGGCCCGCACCAACTCGCCCAGATGTTCACCAGTTTGACACCCGGCGCCTGCAGATCGGCCTGGCTGAGTCCTGGCTCGCCTGGGCGAAGCGGCTCCAACGCGAATGCGGGCACTTGCCTGTCGATAAGGGCCGACGGCAGGGTCTGCACGTCGTCGCGCTGCAATCCCAGCATCAGCACAGTCAGGACCATGGCTGCCCCCAGCGCCGGCACGATCATCCACAAGCGAAAACCCTGCGACTGCTCGGCACTCATCGGCTGCGCTCCTGATCCAGGGTCTCTAACTCACGGCGCGCCCGGGCATTGGCGGATACGACAATCAAAGCCAGCAATCCCAGCCCCAGAAGGGTAATGACATAGCAAGCAACGACATGGACACCGTATTTGTCGCCAAACACGCCCGTCAGCGTCAGATACCAATCCGCCGCGCTCATGCGTAGGCCCCCGCGCGAAGGCGTAGTGCGCGGGCCCGCCGCAACCGGATCTCGGTCCGGGTGCGCACCAGCAACAACGCCACGAACAGCAGACTAAAGCCCGCCATGCAGATGTACAGCGGTGTGCGGTACACATCATCGACCCGCTGCCCAGACTCTACTGATAGGGAAGCGGCCTGGTGAAGGGTCGGAAAAAACTCGACCGCGTAGCGCGACAGAAAGGCAAAAACGACGCCCACGAGGCAAAGCACGGCCGACAGGTCCGCTGCCTTTTCAGGCTCTTCGATTGCAGCCCAAAGCGCCATGTAGCCGAGGTAAAAGAAGAACATGATCAAAATCGCGGTCAGCCGCGCGTCCCAGACCCACCAGGTGCCCCATGTGGGTTGTCCCCAGATGGCGCCCGTTGCGATCGCCAACAACGTGAAAACCGCACCGATGGGTGCCGCCGCTTTGGCCACCAGGAACGAGACCGGTTGGCGGCGGACGATCCCGATTGCCGAGGCAATGGCCATTACCAGGTAGGCCTGAATCGCAATGAACGCGGTGGGAACGTGGACGAAAAGGATCTTGACCGACGACCCAAACAGGTCCGCGTTCGGAGTAAGCATCAGGCCCCAATACAACCCAGGCAGCAGAACCAACGCCATGAGCACCCAGACGGGTGTCATCAGTTTCCCCGTCAGGCCCATGAATTCGGCCGGGTTCGCATAGCGCCAAATCGACATGCGCCTTACCTAGCGACGCGGGCAGGGCCGGACAACGGTCCGAGTGCCGCGGCAGGCAGAGAACCACCGGTAATTTTACGAAAACCGACGGCAATCATGCCGCGTTGATCCGCAGTGCGGCAGCGGCAGCAAATGGGGCCAGCGCTGCCGAGATCAGTGTGATCACCCCGCCCAGCGCCAGGGCCGGCACAGGGTCCAGCGCCACCAGCGCGGCCTCGACCGACCGGGCACCGAACACCAGGGTGGGCACGTAGAGCGGCAGCACCAGGATCGACAACAACAACCCACCGCGGCGGACGCCTACCGTGATGGCCGCGCCGACCGCACCGATCAGACTGAGCGCCGGGGTGCCGATTGCAAGGCTCAGCGTCAGCACCAGCAGGACATCGCCCGGCAGCGCCAGCATCAGGCCCAGCAACGGCGAGACCAGCGTCATCGGCAACCCCGTGGTCAGCCAATGCGCCAAGGCTTTGGCCAACACCACCTGCTCCAGCGCCAGCGGCGCGAGCATAATCTGGTCCAGCGAGCCGTCCTCGTGATCGGCCTGGAACAGCCTGTCCAGGCTGAGCAGTACGGCCAGCAAGGCCGCAATCCAGATCAGCCCCCCGGCCACCCGCATCAGCGCGCCCGCTTCTGCGCCGACGCCGATGGGCACCAGCACAGCGACCAGGACGAAGAAGGCCACCGCGATGGCGCCACCACCACCCAAGCGCAACGCCAGGGCGATATCACGTCGAGCCAGAGCCAGAAGGCCGCTCATGCCCAGTCTCCCCGCAGGAAGGCATCGCTACCGTCCGACACCTCAGCATAGGCGCCGGGCGGGCCGGGCATCTGCAACTCGTCCAGATCATCCAGTCCCAGGGCCACGTGGGTCGCGATCAGTGCCAAGCCGCCATCCGCCATGTGCGCGCGCACAAGCTCAGCAACCCGCCCGCTTGCCGCGGCGTCCAGAGAAACCGTCGGCTCATCGAGCAACCACAGGGGGCGGCCGCGCATGAGCACCAGACGCGCCAACCCCAACCGCCGCTTTTGACCTGCTGAACACTGGGCAGCGGGTCGATCGGCAATGGACGACAGCTCGAACCAATCCAGCGCCTCGGCGCGCAGAGCCGCTGGTGCCTCGAAAAGCGAAGCCCAGACGGCCAGGTTGTCCGCCACCGTCAAGGCGGGCTTCACCGCATCCAGGTGCCCAGCATAGGCGACCTGTTCCTGCCAGGATGTCCGCGACCTGAGATCGGCATCCCCCAGGCACGCGGTGCCATCCGCGGCCGGTACCAGGCCGGCCAAGACCCGCAGCAGGCTGGATTTACCCGACCCATTGGCCCCGCGCACG
>JBCCML010000044.1:0-45636 GCA_039026375.1 Pseudomonadota bacterium | reverse complement strand
CGCAATCGACAGCGGCGACATCAGCACGCACGGCGAGAGCTTCGTGAACGTTTGCGGCATCGCGCTGATCAGTTTGCGGATCGAGATGCTGGGGCGTTGCAGACCAAGCTGATGGCGCAGCGTGCCCAGTTCGGACTTGCGCGGCACCCCGTCCCGTGCGGGCAGTCCATGCGCGACAGCCCGTGTCACCTGCTCCGCCGCGAGCGTCTGGGCGGCCTCGTCCAGCTTTCGGAAGCTAGCGATGCGGTCTTCCTGTTGCCAATGTGCGAAGGTCCGAAGGTTGGGGCGCTGGTCGATGGCCAGTGGCAACCACCATGCCATGTAGGCCGTCCGGAACGCATCGGGCGCTTCCTCGGGTTTGATGTTGCCAGTCTCCAATTCGGCTGTCAGGGATGCGAGGCCCAACCCCTCGGCCTCTCCGCGCGCAGCAACCCAGCGGGTCCAGTCTGCAAGGCGCGGTACTGCGGCGACAATTCCGGCGAGCTCGTGGGCCTGGGCCTGCAAATCGGAGGATGAGAGGTCACCTCCTGCAACCTTTTGAAAGGCTGAGCGTGCATGGTCGTGGCTGCTCGCGCTTTGGATCAATGCCGCCGCCGCCTCGGCACTTGGCTCCGCATCGCCTCCCTGCGCCAGCAGGGGTCCGATCGCTGCGGCAAGGGCGCCTGAGTCCGAGGCGATTCGTCCAAACTCGGCCAGTGCGGTCCGGAACTCGACGGCCTGATGCAGGTGCGAGCCAAGCGCCTTGGTATCTGTTGCAGTCTCTCGGAACTGCGACAGGTTCTTGAGCGGCGAGGACATTACTGCGTCAAGTTGCTGCGACGCAGCCTGCAATGGGCGCAGATCCGCGTCCGGTGCAACCCGTCCGCCATCGACATAGCTTTGCATCAACCTGCGGACACGGCGCTTTGCGAAGAACGAGAAAGGCCACAATTTGGCATTTGCCTCACGCCAATCCCGGTCGAGATCGGCCAGCGGCATACTGGCAATGGCGGTCTCGCTGTAGTCCGCCGACAACCGGCCTTGCTCTTGACGCAAGGCCGCAATGGCGTTCTCCAGCTCCGTAAGCTTGTCCTGGAATTCATCCAGCCGTTCGTCGACCGCGATCGTATAGTCCTCTCGTGAGACCTTGGTGATTGCCGCGGCAAACCGTGTGAGCGTGGCCACATCCGTCGCGGTGTTCATGCCCGGTATCATGCCAAGGCTGCGTTGGAACGCCCCGGCTTTCTCGTTCAGGTCCAGCGTCGCGCTGCGAAGTGCCTCAGCTGCGCTCAGCAATTCCCTCTGCCAGCCATGCGACCACTCGGTTGCCCCGATGCAGTCCAACCCCTCGGCGCTACCGACAATCTCGAAAGTCCGGGCCACGTGTTCAGCGCACCGCAGGAGATTGGCGTAACTCTCGGCATCATGTGCGTCCGAATTGGCGAAGGTGATCTCCAGCGGAACAGCTTCAGGGCGACCGGCAACGATGCTGATGGCCTCGAACACACTGAAGCCTTGCGTACCCGGCTGGTGGAGTTCCGCCACATAGGCGTTCAATTCATCGCGGCGGACCTGAAGGTTGCCCGTGACCTGTACCCATTCCCGGTTGCCCCTAACCACTGCCCGGTCCCAGGCTGCGCCAAGCTGGCTGAGCACCGTGCGCCGGTCGGTCTTGTTCGAATGCAGCTCCAGACAGGCATCGCCAAGCCCGAATGCGCGCAGGCGTCTGTGCACCACATCCAGCGCTGCGGACTTCTCCGCCACGAACAACACCGTGCGCCCCTGCGCCAGGCAGTTGGCGATGACATTTGCGATGGTCTGGCTCTTTCCGGTGCCGGGCGGGCCGATGATCACCAGGTCATTGCCCTCAGCCACTGCCGCAACCGCAGCCAGTTGCGAGCTGTCGGCGGGCAGAGGGGTGACCAGATCCGCGGGCGCATAGCGCCGGTCGATCTCTTCCGCCTGGGGAATGCCGTCCTCGGACCTTGGATAGGCTTGCTCTGGATTGTCCACCAGATGCTTGACCAACCGGTTCTGCCTGAGCTGATCCGTGCGGTCGACAAGGTCCTTCCACATCAGGTACTTAGCGAAGGAGAAGGTTGAGAGGGCCAGATCCTCGACCACTTCGAAGCCCGGCACATCCCTGACAGCAAGGCGCATGATCTCGAAAATTGCCGGAAGGTCGAGGCCACTGTGGTCGGTCGGCAACTCGCCTTGCAAGCCTGGCACCTGAATGTCGAAATCCCGCTGGAGGAACTGCAACAAGGTCGCGTTCATGCGAACCTCATCCTCGTGATACACCAGCGAGAAATCTGATTGGGCGCTGCGTCGCCTCAAGGTCGCGGGCAGCAACAGCAGAGGCGCGCGGTAGACCCGGGTATCTTCGGGCGTGCGTTTCCAGCGCAGAAAGCCGGAGGCGAGGAACAGAGTATTGGTTCCGCCCTCGGCAATGTCGCTGGCCGCCTTGCGATAGAGTGTGGTTAGGCGGGCGCGCATGGCCACCTCGGGCAGTGGCACGCAGACCTCGCGCCGGTCGAGCGCGGCAAGGGAGAAGTCATGATGGATATGCTTGCCGGTCTCGCGTAGGAACAGGTCTGGGTCCCGGTCGCCGATGGGATTCTCTTCATCCAGCGAGATCACCCGCAAAGACTTCCCTGCCGCCAGCATGTCCTCCAGCGTTGGCACGTCCGGGCAATGAAAAGGCACAGATTGCTGACTGTCGCGAAAGTTCAGCAGGCGGTTGCGGAGCGAGAGATCCAGCAGCTTCTGCTGCCAGCGTTCGATGCGGCCCTTGGCGGTGGTCGGGGCTTCATCCGTGCTTTCGCCGGTCATCAGGGCGAAGTCCGGCATGGGCGGCAGGGCGGCGGGCGCCACTGTGTCCGCGGGCATGTCACCCGCCTGCGCCTCGGTGCGGTGACTGGCGAGTGGCCTGATCCCCGCCGATCGCGCGCGGGTGACGTCGATGACGCGGTCGAACTCGGGTTCGGCTTCTTCGGCCAGGCGCGGGGCCGCGGCTGCGATGGCATCTGCAAAACCCGAGGCTGGGCGCGTCGTCAGCAGCGTCGTCTCAAAGCATACGAATTCTCGGGCGACGATGGCCTTGCGCAGTTCGGTGATGTCTGGCTCGGCGACAGAGGGGAAAGTGCGCTCCGTCAACCAGGCGCCGGTGAACGCATGCCCCAGGGTGATGATCACAGCGGGGTTCAATCCCACGGCTTCGATGGCGGCTGCCAACAGCAAGGACAGGTCGAGGCACGTTGCAAGCCCTTCGTCCCTGATCCGCCCTGGACCGCGCACTTTCTGGCCTCTCAACTCGAAGCTGCGCGGTGGTTCGGCATAAGTCAGTCCCATTCCGCTGATGGCAGACCATATCGCTGCTGTCAGCATGTATGCCCGGCGAGGGTCGCCGCTCTGATACCCATTCAGCGAGGGGCTGTGCCCGCCGCGTTCCAGTATCCGCCCCGCCTCCTTCAGTATCTCGGCCACCACGGCATCATTCGGCGAGATGAAAGCGGCCAACAGATGGTCCATATCCGCCAACCCGCCCCATTCGTCACGGGCAAGCAACTCGATAGGAAACTCCGTCTCCACGAGCGTTTGGCCCCGACGCGTGAGGCTGAAGATCAGATGCCCATGTTCCGCCTCGTTCAATCCGCCAAGAAACCCGTGGTCCAATGCCAGTTTGCCATCGTCGATCCGGACGGTCGCACCGGCGTCGACTCGGTCCAGGCGCCAGGTTTTGGGACGCAGAAATCCGGGATCGGCTACAAGTTCCAGCGTCAGTTCATCCAGGGCTTGATCGCTCGGGTTCGAGATCTCGACCGATCTCAAGACGGCAACCGAATTCTGCGCCGATGCGAAGTTCACCCGGGCCACCGCATCCACGATCAGTTCTGGAGAGGACGTAGCCCCAGGTTGTGGACTCTGCGGGTCTGCGGTCTCGTCAATCATCAGGTTTCCAATCAGTCAGCGAAAGCAGATTGCCGCCGAGGTCTCGAAAAGCCCTTTGGCGGCAGGTGAAAACAATGATCTGCAAGTCGGCCGTCATGGCATTGAGAATCGTAAACATATCTTCGATGCGGTCGTCATCCGTGAAGATCAGGGCATCGTCCAGGATCACCGGCGTTGGCCGCCCGTTGCGGGCCAGAAGGCGGGCAAAGGCAAGCCGCGTAAGGATGGCGATTTGTTCCTGGGTGCCACCGCTGAGGCGCGCGACGTCTTCTTCGCGGCCATCGCGCATCAGGCGATCCGGTTGGAAGTTGTCCTCGTCAAAAGCCAGCTTGTCGCCGGCCATGACCCGGTCCAGCAGTGGGGCCAACTCTCGGTTCACCGGTTCAAAATAGGTCTCGCGCATGGCGCGGTGCGCCCGTTTCAGCTCGGTGTCCAGCAACTGCAAAGCGCGGACGTGCTGGGTGATCTGGGCCAGACCGAGACTGGCAGCGGCCAATGCGTCCCGAGTACCGTGCAACTCTTCGCTCAGCCCCTCGGCCATGGCGTTGTCAAAGCGCGCGTCTAACGCCGCCAGCCTGAGTTGTATCTGGTGGATCTCAAGGTCGCGGTTCTCCAGCGCGTCCCGCAGGCGTTTGACGTCGGCCTGTGCCAGGCGCAATTGATCCTCCGCGTTCGCGAGCTCCGCAAGCTCTGCCTGCAGTCGTTCGATATCGACCTGGTGAGACCCCACGGCGCCGCTCAAGGCGGAGAACTTGGCGTCCCAGTCCTTGGCGGGACCTGTCGTGGTGAGCACGGTCTCTAGTTGGGTTTGTAGCTCTTTCTGTGTTTGTTGGGCGGCGCGCAGCTTTTCGGCCTGTTCTTCGCGGCTTTGCCGGGCGCGTTGCAATTCGGTCTCTGCGGTGCGTAGGGCTGCTTCTGCGGCTGATTGCGTAGTTCGAGCCTGGTCGAGATCGGGCCCGTCGGTGCCTTGAGTTTCCTGCGTTTGCAGTTCGAGACGGGCAATCTCGTCTTCTATCGCGTCCAGCCCGTCGGGTGCTAGCGTGGCCAGAAGCCCCTCCTGGGCCTCGGCATCCTGCAAAAGCCGGATCTTGCGGTCATGCATCGTGCGCGCGGCCTGGGCTGTGTCGACCTCCGCCTTGGCCAGCAACTCGGCGAGACTGGCCTTCGTGGACGCCACGCTGTCGGACGCTTCCTGCGCCGCATCCAGCCCTCCCGGAGACACCGTCAGCACGCCAACGCCGTCGATCTCTAGCGGGGTTTGGGTGCGGACCTGTAGCGGCACCCCGCCCTCCAATGGCGCTCCATCCTGTCGGATCCGGGCCAAGGTCGCGGGCAGATAGGCCACCTCTATTGTCGTGGCCTGCGCCTCGGCCTTGGCCTGTGCACGATCCAGCGCGCGAGCAGCGTCCTCGATGGCAGCAAGCCTGCGCTGGTCGAGCATGATCAGATCCGCCGCGGCTCGGTGCGCCCGTGTGGCATCCACCGCCGCTACTGCATCTGCACGGGCCTTCCGCAGCTCAGTTAGGCGGCGCTCGGCCAACTGGCGCGTCTCGGCGGTCAGCGCTTGCTGGACGTCCCGCGCCGCGTTCTGCTGCACCGAAGCCGCTGCCTCGCACACGTCGCGCGCCGTCGCCAGATGGACCTCCGCCGCAGCAAGCTCCGCCTGCAAGCGGTCCAGAACCGGCGTGATCTGGACCAATCCGGTTTCCGCGTTGCGGGCCGCATCCCGTGCCTGGACGAACCGCTCAAGATCCTGTTCGGCATTGCCCCTGAGCTGTTTCTTCGAAGCTAATTGTTGAGACAAACCGGGTAGCCTGGCCGCTCGTGCGCCCGCCTCCCGCTCCGCCTGCTCGGCCGCGGCGAGTTTTGCGGCCTGACGCTGGGTCTCCTCCGGGTCGTCCTGGCGATCCGCCAGATCGCGGCGCAGCCGATTGCGTTCGGTCAACTCGCGACCGAGCACCTCCATTTGCGCGGCCAGATTGGCTTCCTGCTTTTCCAAATCGGTGACCTGCTGGATGGCCTTGGCCCAGGCACCGCCTTGCTTTGGTTTGCCGCGCGCGTCGACCAGGGGGGCCAACTCAGACGCCGCCCTGTCCATCGCCATGCGCATCCGCTCCCCCGCGGTCATCGCGTCCAGTTGGTCGGCGACGATACTGGCCAGGGCCGTGCCCCGTGCTTCTCGCCCACCGCTTTGGTCCCAGGACCGGCCCTGCCGGACCCAGAGCAAACCTGCAGGCCCCGCATCCCGGTTACCCATGCTGAGCGTCGCGTGCAGCCATTCTGTCACGGCATCGGCCCGCGCGATCTCACGCCCGGTCGCCACGTCGCTGACGCGGGCGAAGGCGGGCCCCGCCAGAAACCGCTTCTCGACACGAAAAAGGCCCGCATCGACTTCCAGATCGGCCGAGATATGCGGGTTGCCTCCATCATAGGGCTGCAGCGCCGCGACGTCCTTGTCCTTGGAGCTGTGCTTCTTGAACAGCAATTCCTGGAGTGCGTCGAAGAGGGTGGACTTGCCGGTCTCGTTGGGTTCAGCGAAACTGTTCAGGCCGTCAGTCAGCCCCTCCAGCGCCACGCCGCGCCCGCCGAACTGGCGCACATTGTGGACCCTGAGTGCGCGCAGCTTCATCGTGCCTCCTCGGCGCCCTGGGTCCATGTGAACAGTAGGTCCAGCGCGCGGGCGGCAATCGCGCGGTCCTCGGCGGTCTGGGCATCATCCGCGCTGGCTGCCTTTAGGGCGTTTGCGGTTTCGCGCAACGCGCCTTGGCGGTCGATGAGATCCAGGTCGTCGGCCTCCATCAGCGTCAGAAGCGCGCTGTAATCAAGCCTGAGTTCGGCCAGGGAAAGCCGCAGATCGTCGGCTGCCCGGGTCCAGTCGGCCCGTAGTTCCGGCCGCACTGCGCCCGACAGCCTGAGCGAAAGCAGCACTTTCCGACGGGCCACATCCACCGGAACTGCCGCCGCCAGTGCGGCATCCGCGTCCGGCAAGGCGCTGACATCCAGATCGGCTTTGCACCATTGGAAAAGCGCCACGGGCAACTGCCGGATCTGAGGCACAGCACTCTGCCCGGTAATCGAGACTACGGCCACATGGCCTGAGCCTTCGCGGAACCGGTCTGGCTCCGGCGTGCCGGGATAGAGCGTGCGCGGCCCGAAAGCGGTCCAGCTGTGCCAGTCGCCCAAGGCCAGGTAATCCAGACCCGCGCGCTCTGCACGATCTGGCGCGATGATGCCGCCGGTCCCGTCCGAGCTGAAATCGCGCACGGACCCATGGGCAAGGCCGATCCGAGCCGTACCTTCAGGTGTCGGTGCGCGAACCATCCATTCGGTCGGATCGTGTTGGCCACTGGGTCTGGTACAGGGGGCGGGTAACATCCACACTCCCGCGGCCAGCTCGATGGGTTCCGGGGTCAGAAGCAGATGCAGGTTTGGTACAGCAACAGCAGCGACCCGATCCCAGAGCCCGCCCGGGCCGAGCGGATCATGATTGCCGGGCAGGAAGACCCAGCGGATATCTGAGTGCTCGGCAAACCGGTCCAGCGACTGTCGCAATACCCGGTCGGAGGCAAGCTCGCTATCCCAGCTGTCTCCAGCCAGAAGCACAGTGGCACAGCCGTGTGCTCGCGCCGCGTCTGCCAGTCGGCCAATACAGTCGAAGCGCGCCTCCGCCAACTGCGCTGCGAGGTCTGGCGGGCGGCCTCGAAACGTACGGCCCAGGTGCAAATCCGACGTGTGAATAAACTTCAGCATTTGTCTGCGCCCAAGCTCAACTGATAAAACTATGAAGACGAATATTGAACGCCTTGTATGCCGCCCTCAAGATTGATCTCTCAGCAATCCTATTGGCGAAGCGGAGCGGTTATAACGCTCAGCCCACGTGCTTTAGTGATATCAGCCGCGTCGAGGGTTGGGACAAGTCATTTGTGCAACCAGCAATCACCCGACTGCTTTCATGAGGCTTCCGCTTCGACCAGCTCTGGTTGTTCGAGCGGCTCGCCCACAGTGGCAGGAGTTGCGCGAAACACGACGTTCGCTCCCTAGTTTGCAATAGCGGTCCACACGTTGGGCGCTTCGACCGCAGTTCGTTGCGCAAAGCTCACCCCCATACTTGAGCAATCTGACATCCTGGCGGCCTACAGCCTGGCTGACCGACTGGCACAACAACACGACTAATCGGACCGTGCCGCCAGGGCCTCTGGCTGGATCTGAGCGATCACCTCTGCACGTGTGTTCACGTCGCGTGCAGCGAGCATCTGTTTGTTGAGCAGTTCCTTGTCCTTCTCCGCGACGCGCTCGCCAACCTCTGATGCTTCGGTTTCTGTGTATCCCAGAGCAACCAGGGTCTCGCGTCCCAATTCGAGAGACGCGGCCCCGGTTTCGCGGACGATTACATCACTCCCACCTTCGCTTAGACGAACGGCATGAACGCGGTCAAAGGCTCGTAGCACCAGTCGCACGCTCGGAAACTCCTTGCGGACCAACGTTGCGATAGCCTGGGTTATGTCCGGGTCATCGGTGGCGACGACAATCACCTGAGCAGCCTCCGCACCCGCGGATCGAAGCACATCCTGTCGAGTGCCGTCGCCAAAGTGTACACGCGCGCCGAAACGGGCGGCCTCTCTCACCCTATCTGCATCGTTGTCCAGAAGCGTTAGCGGAACCGATTGCATCAGAAGTGGTTGTGCAGCCATCTGCCCGACGCGGCCAAAACCTATGATAAGGACACGCCCAGAGGCATCCGAGTAGTCTTCGTCGATCTCTTCGCGCTCATGAGCCGGTGTGAAGACCGACAGAAGCTTGTCTGACTGAGAAGACAGGGCCATGGACAAGGTGACAATCGAGATCGCAATCGCGCTGGTCTCCGCATCCAGGACACCGGCAGCCGCCGCGGCGGCGAAGAGGACAAACCCGAACTCGCCGTGCTGAGATAGCCCGAGCGCGAGCCGC
Source organism: Pseudomonadota bacterium (assembly GCA_039026375.1). Classification (GTDB taxonomy): domain Bacteria; phylum Pseudomonadota; class Alphaproteobacteria; order Rhodobacterales; family Rhodobacteraceae; genus Thermohalobaculum. The sequence goes on along the minus strand of JBCCML010000044.1, from coordinate 36,759 downwards.
AAGGAGTTCGGGTGTCCGGTTCGAAAAATCCGAGACACGCAGTAGATGACCGCCCCCTTAACGCAGATCAGGATCGGCACCGCGAGCAAGATGAGCCCAGCATTCGGCACAACGATGTGAAGGTCCAAGGTAAGGCCGACGGCAATGAAGAAGAGGCCGAGAAAGAGGGCTCGAAAAGGTTCAATGTCGGCTTCGACCTCATGTCGATATGCCGAGGAGGCCAACATGACACCGGCGATAAACGCACCCAACGCGTATGACAGACCGACTGTGGCCATCAACAATGACGCGGCAATCACCACCCCAAGTGCGCTCGCCGTCATAAGCTCTGGCGTTCTGGTCCGCGCCACAACATCGAACACCGGGTTGACCAGATACCGTCCGATCAGAATGAGTGCGAAGATGGCCAGCACACCGAGACTGAGACCTGAAAGTGTTTCGGCGGTCGACGTCGCCTCGGACACCGGAGCCAGAAGGGCCACCAGCATCAGCAGCGGCACGATGGCCAGGTCCTCGAACAACAACACAGAGATCGCCGTTTGGCCATAGTCCGAGTGGCGTTCATTCTTGGCATCGATGTCTTGCATGACCAACGCCGTGGACGACAACGCCAGCCCAAGACCCACGATCACACTTGCACGCCAGTCGAGCCCGTAGACGTATGCCGCACCTCCCAATGCTGCGCCGGTCGCCAGGACCTGGACGAGGCCCCGCCCTAGAATTGTGCCGCGTAGCTCCCACAATCGCGCTGGGCGAAACTCCAGGCCGATCACGAACAGAAACAGCACAATCCCGAACTCGGCAAAGTGCAGCAGCTCTTCGGGATGTGTGGAAAAGGACAGCGACAGCGCGGTGCCCACAAAGACACCGGCGACCAGATATCCGATGACCGTGCCAAATCCAAAGCGGTTAGAGAGCGGAACGAACACGCAGGCCGTGACGATGAGAGCGAGTGCTTCAAAGAACACGGTCTCCAATGGGCTAAAGCCCAGGAATCCGGTTTCGTCTCCGGCAGCTTGGCCGGGCAGAGCGGACGCGATGAAAATCACAGCCATCAGCAAGATGCCCACACAGGCTCTATGGAGGCCGTGTCGGCTAGCCATTCAAGAGCCCTCTCAGGAATGACACTTCTTGCTCAACGATGCCGTGCCCTTGGCCCGGATAGATCTGTGTGGTGACGTCGCCGCCCATCGCCTGAAAAACTTGTTCGGTCTCGCGGACGCGTTTGAGCGGGATGTGAGGGTCTTGCTCATGGCATCCTAGAAACAATCTGACGCCGTCCACGCGGCCCGAATAATCGAACCCCTTTCGTGCATTCCCATAGAGTTCGTCTGTAGGTGGGCCACCTGCGTCGCGGGTACCCAAAAGACCTCCGGACAGGCCGACGATGGCCAGGTAGTTCCAAGCCGCTCGAGCGGCGTGTTCCAGTGCCAGGCAGGCACCTTGGCTGAAGCCCGCAACGACAATCCGCTCCGCCGGAATGCCCCGCTCAATGACGCCATCCACCGCGCCGTTGAATGCGGAGAGCGCCGAGTCCAACCAAGGCTCGTTCTCCTCTAACGGTACGAGAAAGGATTGTGGCCACCAGGACCGGCCTGCCGCCGCGGGCGCAACATAGGCGACGTCCACGATGCCCAAATGGGCCCCGAGATTGAGCATGTCTTCAGGTGAGCCGCCCCGCCCGTGGGCGAGGACCACCACCAGTCTCGCAGTGCTCAAAGATGGTCCACTACTTCTGACCGGCTGGCCGGCATGTGGGCTTGGTCGCACGCTCATCTCGCTGGAACCTTGATCGAGGGCAGAATCTGCTCGATCCGCTCGCGCTGATCTTCATATTGCGGGGGTAGCATCAGCTCTGAGCCCATCGTCTCGACAGGCTCGTCGACAGCAAACCCCGGTGGATCCGTCGCGATCTCGAATAGAACGCCACCGGGCTCTCGGAAGTAAATCGCGTTGAAGTACTGCCGGTCGATCACGGGCGTGACGTCCAAACCGGAACTGCGCAGATTCTCCTGCCAGTGGAGCTGGATCTCGTCACTCTCGGCCCGGAAGGCAATGTGATGGATCGCACCTGCGCCCTGTCGGCCAATCGACGCGTTGTCTGATTGCAAGAGATCAATCACGGACCCTCGGGCACCACCGGGGGACTGAAACCGTGTTCGTTCGCCGTCTTCGGTCACTTCATGGCCGATCTCCTGATACCCAAAAAGGTCGGTCAACAGCTGGGCGGTCGCATCGATCTGATCCAGCCACAAGGTGACGGAGTGAAATCCGGTGTCCAGCGCATCAGAAGGGCTGGCGTTCGCGGGCTCCACAAGTTCGACCCGAAGGCCGTGAGGATCCGTCACAGCAATCATCTGCTCGCCGTGACGGCTAAGGGGTCCTTCGAAATCGACGGCTTCCTCTGCGAGATCACCCATCCACCGATCAAGCCCACCCAACGGAACGCCGTAGGCCACAGCACTTGCCATGCCCTTGCCGGCCCGCCCCGGTCCGGCATCGACGAACGGGAAGAATGTCAGGATTGTGCCTGGAGACCCGGAGGTGTCACCATAATAGAGGTGATAGGTCCCAGGATCATCGAAGTTCACCGTCTTCTTGACCAGACGCTGGCCCATCGTCTTCAGATAGAAGTCGATGTTCTCCTGAGGCGCGCCCGATATGGCCGTCACATGGTGCAGGCCGGGAATGACCGTTTCTGTCATGCGTCCAATCCTTGGTGTCGTTGTTTTGCCTCAAGCTCCGCCAGTAGCTTCACGGGGGGCGCCAGCGTTCTCGGGCAAGGGGATGAATTCCTCCTCATCCCCGGGCACGGTTTCGAAACGGCCCCGCGCCCATTCTTCTTTCGCTTGCTCAATTCTCTCGAGTCGTGAGGAGACGAAATTCCACCAGATGTAGCGCGGCCCTTCCATCGGGGCGCCGCCGAACAGCATGAACCGAGACGCCTCAGCGGCGAGCACGGTGATGTGGTCGCCGGGTCGCAGAATCAGAAGCTGTCCTGGCTCGAAGCGGTCACCGGCGACCTCGATTGCACCAGAAATCGTGTAGAGCGCCCGTTCTTCAACCGTTGGGTCGATCGGAACACTCTTGCCAGCTTCAAGTTGGATGTCCGCGTAAAGCGTTTGGGACGGCGCAACCAACGGCGACCGCGCCCCGAATACCTCCCCGGTGATCAGGTGGGCCTTGATCCCGTCCGCGTTGACCAGCGGCAGGTCTGCGGCGGCATAATGGGCAAAGGCCGGCGCGCTTTCTTCCTGATCCAGCGGTGATGCCATCCAGGTCTGCAGACCGAACAACTTCTGCCCGGTAGCCTTCTTGTCGTCCCGGGTGCGTTCGGAATGCACGATGCCGCGCCCGGCATTCATCCAGTTCACCGCGCCTGGCTCAATCGCGATCTCGGTGCCGAGCGAGTCCCGGTGCAGGATCTGCCCCTCGAACAGATAAGTCAGCGTCGAGAGATTGATGTGCGGGTGCGGGCGGACGTCGATCCCTTCGTTGGTCAGAAACTCGGCTGGGCCCATTTGATCGAAGAAGATGAACGGTCCAACCATCTGCCGTTTGACCGAGGGCAGCGCCCGCCGGACTGTCATCTCGCCCAAGTCGACAGCACGCGGAACGATGAGCGTTTCAATAGCGTTGACGGTGTCCCGCTGGCCGGGGATGGGGTCAGGACATGGGCTCCAAGACATCTGAGCGGTCTCCTCTGTTGGTCAGGTCGGATCCGTAGAAGGGTTGGATGGCAGGCCACGCTGACCGAACGGGCGTTCCAACGCGGAGGAATCCCAATGACCAGTTACGGCCGCGGCCTCGTATGTCGATTGTAGGAAAGACAACAGCGTTGCCTCTGGATCAGACGCCGTTCTGACAGCCTCGTACGGCAGCAGGAACTCTCCGAGGTCTGCGTGCCAGAATGCGGCTTCGGGCTGAACAGGCGCACCTTTCATGGCGTCCGATGTTGGGTAGGCGTACGAATAGAACATCGCCTCGCCATAGCCATTGCCTGGCCAGAAACCGGCGGACGACACCTCGTGACTATAGGCCTCTCGTGTCACCGTATCGGGCAGGAACGGGACGCCGCCCGGATGCACTGGCGCGGTCCGCCCGGAAAAGCGCGTCACGGCTAGATCGAAAGATCCCCAGAAAAGATGGACCGGGGATACTTTGCCGTGAAAGCCCGTTCGGAACTGATCGAAGATCTCTCGGGCAGACAGCAAGGCCCGGTGGAACCTTTGGACGGTATCGCCGTCATAGGGGCGCGATGCCGTGTCGGCCTCAAAAGCTATCGGGTCGGCAAGCTCGTTTGGTCGCCCATGGATCTCGCACTCGCCACCCAGGTCTTTCACTGCCTGCCGAAAACGGTGATAGAAGTCGGCCACGCTCATCGGGATCAGATCGAAGGACGCCGATTGCCCACCGGCGGCATCGACGATCAACTTGTGATCGCAGAAGTCGAACGAGACTGTGGTCGGAACCTGTGGATCGGGTATCAGCCCCGTCGTCAGCCCACGCGGCGTCACATATAGCGTCGCATGCCACGAATGGTTGATCCAGTGGCTATGCCGAAGACGGTACTTCCCGACGATCTGGCACCAAAGATGCAGTGCGTCGCATGTTGCCTCCCATTCCGCGAAAGGTATGGTGGGCCATTGAAAGTCATTGCTCATGTCACGTTTCCAGTTCGCGTCCGTCTAACTTGAAGAGTGCGTCTCCGGGCACTCGCTAATCTGATTGGTATGGATCTTTGCTGCGGCGTCCGATCTGGGTCTCTTCCCCGACGGCAGGCACTTGTTGGGTCATGCAGTGGATCGCGCCGCCCTGCATGGGCGCCGCCCGTACCCGAACCGGAATCACATCACGATCTGGGAATTGAACCCGCAACGCTGCCTGTGCGGCAGCGTCGGCGTCTGGGTCTTCACCTGCTACGGGCATGATGACGGCGCGATTGCAGATGTAGAAGTTCATGTACGGCGCGATGTAGTAGTGCCCGCCCTCGACAAACCCCGACATGTGCGGGAAGTCGACGACGTCGATACCTGCGGCTTCCAGAATGGCACGGCTCTTCGCGAGCGTGCCGGCATTGGGATTATCGTCCGGGACGGACAGCATCAGCACCCGGTTCGGGCCGATGAAGCACATGAACAAATCGATATGGCCGTCTGTGCCGTAGTACATCCGTTCAGGATCGCGTTGTTGGTCTTCGGCAAGCCCCTCCGGTAACCAAACAACTCGGTCCAGGCCCAACGCCTCTTTAAGGCCGTGCTCGACTTCTGATTTCGATAGGTACCAGTTGCGCGAGGGGTGCATCACGCAGGCTTCGGGGGCGATGAGGGTTCCGGCCCCATCAAGGGTGATCGCGCCGCCTTCCAGCACGATGTCGACGGGTGTGACGGGGGCACCCACATGCTCCGCCAAGGACCGGCCAAGGCGCGCATCGCGGTCCCGATCGGCATGTCGTTCGCCCCAAGCATTGAACCGGAAGTGTCGAGCCTGCAGCGAACCGCCATCCGATACAAAGAGTGGCCCGTTGTCCCGAAGCCATGACCCATCCATTGGTCGAACCAGGATTTCGACCCGTTCAGTCAGCCGCGATCGCGCGCCATTTGCTTGTTTTTCGTCGGCGCAGACCATCGTGACGGGCTCGAACGCCGTGATGGTGTTTGCAACTTCGGCGAACTCATCGCGTCCCTGTTCCAGGGTGTCTCCCCAAGACCAGGCACGGCAGGGCCAGCCCATGAAGGTCCGTGCGTGCGGCTCCCATTCTGCCGGCATGCGAAAGCGGTTCATTGCCGAGCGCTTCCTGTACCCTTGACGATAAGTTCGCGGGTGAAGGACAGGTGTCCCGCCAAGGCTTCACACGCCTCGTCCGATTTTCTCGCTAGCGCGAGTTCCATCAGCGCCCGATGCTCGGCATCTACGTCCCGCTTGGTCGTTTCGTAGGGCATCGACCAGCGACGATAGAGCTCTGCCGAGGCCCGCAGGCCGTCCGCGATTGCCATCAACCGCGCGTTCGGAGCCGCGCTAAGCAGAGCGAAGTGAAAGCTCTGGTGCGCCTGCGCCCAATCATCGGTCACCGTGTTTTCGTCGCCACCGACGTGTTTCTCGGTTCTCGTCATGCGATGGAACGAAGAGACGATCCTGCTTTCCCAATCCAGATCTCCCCGATCGATTGCCTCGCGAAGGACTGCCGTCTCGATCAGAACCCGTGAGTCGGTCAGGTCATTCAGATCCTTTAGCGACAGCTCGACGACGCGGAATCCTCGTTGTGCTCGGCTAACGGCCAACCCTTCAGCGGCCAGCCGGGTCAGCGCTTCACGCAGCACGCCCATGCTGGTGGCGTAGGTCTCGCGCAATTGCGCGAACTGCAGAGCCGACCCCGGCCGAAGCTGCCCATTCAAGATGTCAGCGCGTAGCCGGTGGTAGGTTAGCTCGGTCTGTGTCTCAGATGCTGTCATGCTGATCCAATTACCACAATTTCGATAATACATGAAATGTCGAAAATTCTTTGATATATCGTAATGCTGGAGGAGGCTCGTCGGCGATTGCGAGCGCATAGTCCCCTGGTGCCAGTCCAAACGAAAGGCGATTGCATGAAACTCTCGGATTCGCAGCATTCCGCCATCGCGGCTCAGCTCCACGAAGCCATCCTTGCGGGCGTCGGCATCACTCCGCCGAGTGAGAGCATCAATTTCGGGTTCGAGGATGCCTACCGTATCCGCCGGAAGCTGGTGGACCTGTTGATTGCGGACGGCGGCAAACCCGCTGGACACAAGATCGGCTTCACGTCCGAGACGATGCAGAAGATGTACGGCATGACTGGGCCGGACTTTGGCATTCTGATGGATCACATGTTCGTAACGGCAGATGCGCCGGTACCGATTTCTCATCTCAGCGATACGCGCGCGGAGCCGGAACTGGCGTTCGAGTTGGGAAAGCCGCTGCGTGGACCTGGGGTGACCCTGGCCGATGCGTTGGCGGCGACAACGAGCGTCCGCGCCGCGATCGAGATTATCGACAGCCGCGTGGGCGCGATGCGGGCCAAGGCGAACGACTCGCTCGCCGACAATGCGGGGGCGGGCTACGTCGTCCTGGGAGAGACGGCTCTCGACCCCACCGACCTTGACCTGGTCACGATCGTTCTGAGCATGGACGTTGACGGCGTCGTGCAATCGGCCCCTGCGGGCGACGTGATGGGGCATCCTGCGGAACCGCTCGCCTGGCTTGCAAACAAACTGCCGGAACTCGGTGGACTTGGCGGAGCGCTCAATGCTGGCGACGTCGTCATCACCGGGGCGCCGGTGAAGTCCATCGCTGTCAAGTCCGGCAGCCGGCTTAAGAGCGACTTTGGGCCGTTCGGCAGGATAGACATCTCCTTCGCGTAGGGCAGAGCTCTGAGCCATAGCGCTCATAGGTGTCGAGTCAGGAATTCGACCGTCAGATCGGCAGCCGCAGACACGATGTTGGGATCGTCGTAGATGTCTGTCTGACCCTTCGATTGAATGGTGCGTTGTTCTTTGGTGCCGCGCACGGTTGCGAAGAACTTGTCCGCCCACACTGGGTTCAGCGCGTTCGGCCCATGAATCATCAGGAACGGCATGCTCAGCTTCGCAGCAGCGCTTTGCACGTCGAATTGAAGGAAGTGCTCCCGAGACATGACCGCAAACGCGTTCACATAGTTCGGGTGAGCAGCGCGATGCGCATAGTAATCGTAGGTTGACTCAAGCGTCATCGCCGCGTCTTGGTCAAGCGCAACCGCCGGGATCAGGGCCACCTTGCCGGTCTCTTCGTACTGTTCCCGCGCAGCGGCGCCTTGATCCACCTTGTCAGAGAATCCTTCGGGATCGGCGGCACGCATGGCGGGAACATCCCGGTAGTAACCGGCGATCGCGACAAATGCCTTGACCCGTGGCAAGTCCCAAATTGCGTGCGCTAGGTAACCTGATCCCAGACACACCCCAACAGCACCGATGCGGGTCTCGTCAACTTCCGGCTGGGCTGCAAGTGCCTCAATTCCAGCTCTCAGATCTTCAATCTTGTGCGGGTAGTACTCGTACTGGCGCGGCGTTCCCCCGCTTTCCCCATAGTGCCGATGATCAATCGCGAGAGCGGCAATGCCACGTTCGGCCAAGGCTTCCGCGTAAGTGCCCGTAACTTGCTCTTTGACCGACGTCATCGGGCCACCCGTGATGACTGCGGGGACAGCGGCAGTGGTCTGCGGCAGATGCAAGTTACCGCAAACCCTATCACCATCCACTTCAAGTTCGATCATCTTCATCAGTGTTCAGTCCTAGTGACGCCACTGCCGAGCAGGTAGCGCCGAATTGCCGAGCAAGGCCTTACTCCTGCCGTCGTGAGGAGCGCCCATTTTGCTGATCTTTCCGACAGCCGCTCCAACTTGCGCATTGTTTGGTTGTCTGCGAGGCAGTAACCAAGGTCAATTAGGTACCCTGAGGTAACTATGGATACGCTGCAACCGAATGCGTTCATCGCCGACTGTCCGACCCGCGGGATCCTGTCCCGACTTGCCGAGAAGTGGACGATGCTGACGTTGGCGGCTCTCTGCGGCGGCCCAATGCGCTTCGGAGAATTGCGGCGCCTGATCGAAGGCGTTTCTCAGAAGATGCTCACAAAGACATTGAGGAAGCTGGAGCGAGACGGACTGGTGCATCGCCAAGTCTACGACGAGATGCCCTTAAGAGTTGAGTACACGCTGACCCCGTTGGGCCAAGAGTGCGCGCGTCTGGTAAGCGAGATTAAGTTATGGGCCGAGGAGAACATGGATGAGATCGGACATGCTAGCATCTCTTGAGACGAACCACGGCCGGCTTGAACATCTGACTACTGGCATTCGAAGCTGAAGAGATAGCAGCCAGCCACATGAGAGACTTCGATAGCAGGCAGCCTTCGTTTAGCCGTTCGTCGCCCATCTCTCCGCGCCTATGAGCACTGTCTCTCGGGCAGTCGAGGGCATCCTTTAAGTGGCGGCCCCAGCGAGCAGTAAACTGCGCTTCAGTTGCATTCCCAGTAGGGTGGTGATCCGAAGGCTGCCGCCATGTGGTCAACAAATGCACGCACCTTTTTGGCCCCACGCCGGTTGGGGAGGTACACGGCGGATATGGCGCCTTCCTGGTTTGTCGGGTTTGCTTCCCAACCTGGAAGGAGTTCCACAAGTCGGCCGGCAGAGACATCGGGTCCTACCAACCAAGTGGGCATCAGGATGACTCCGACACCACCAAGCGCTGCTTGGTGCAAGATCTCGGAGCCCGATGCCTTAAGCGATCCTCGCGCACGCACCGACTGTGAGCCAGCATCAGATCGAAAATGCCACGTTGCGCCACCTGTCTCGTAGTCGAACGTTAGACAATTGTGGCGCTCTAACTCACTTGGCCGACTTGGATTGCCGTGTGCCTCCAAGTACGCGGGGCTTGCACATACAACTCGTCGATGCGGCGCGAGCTTTCGGGCAATAAGACTTGAGCTCTCAAGCCCACCCAAACGGAGAGCGATGTCGATGCGATCCTCGACGAGATTGACAATGCTGTCCGTCGCGAAAAGATCGAGCTCTACATTAGGGTAGCTCTTCAGGAACTGCGGAAGCGCCGGGGCGACATGCAACCTTGCGAACGCTACTGGTAGGCTGATCCTTAGAACGCCGCTCGGCTGCCCTTGGGCCTCGCTGACCCCCTGGTCTGCTTCTTCCAATTCACCCAGAATGCGTCGAGCATCCTCAAGATACCGAACGCCGGCCTCAGTTAAGGTGATGCTACGTGTCGAGCGGTTCACCAAGAGCGCCCCAAGGTGCTCCTCAAGCGCATTCACCTGCCGTGTGAGCGAAGAGGTCGCCATGCCCATGCGCCGGGCTGCAGGAGCAAACCCTCCGCTCTCGGCGACGGCGACGAACGCCAACATCGTTGCAAAGCGATCCATGCGGACGTTGCGTCCCGTGCAATGCTGCTCTCAATCAATGGGGCATTATCATCTCGTGGCGGAATGGGCAAATTCTGCTGCGAAAGGAAACAGCCATGCCCGTCCTCATCAAGATGACTTTCGATTTTGTCGACGCGCAGAGCCTGATTGCAAACGTCAGATTGCAGGCCGCGATCGACGATCTGTCCGACAAGCTGGAGACCCACATCGAATGGCTGCCGTATGAGCGCTACCCGAACACGCCCGTGGAAGGAGTCAACCGAAGCGACTTTCGGACCGCGTTGTTCGGGTCTTCTGAGAGGAGCAAAACCGAAGACGCACGTATCGCAACAGCCGCGATCATGGATGCTTTCGTCTTCGACTTTGACGCTATCGAACGCGTTCCCAACACGTTCGCCGCGCACCGTCTGTCTTGGCTCGCCGCGCGGCTTGGAGTTCAAGAAACGGCTGTTACAGCATTGCTCCGGGCATACTTCGAGCAGGGCCGGGATATCGGAGATCCGGCGATCCTAACCGACATTGCCGCCGAGATCGGCATGGACCCTCTCTCTACACGGCAATTCCTTGCGGGTGATCAAGGCGTCGCAGACGTCCGAGAGTTGATCGAGACCGCGGCCATGACTGTTGGCGACGGTAATCCGCATCTCGACATCGGTGGGGCGTCTTTCACCGGTGCAATGCCGGTGTCTGTGCTGAAGGACGCCATTCTCGAAGCCCATGCCGACATCTCTGTCTGAAAGCAGACGAAAGGAGGAGCCACCATGTTTGATCAGAGTCTTCATCACGGCCATCCAGGGTTCGCCCGCGTGTTCGCACCGTCGCGAACAACCTTGGGGCTGATGTTCCCATTGGCCAAGAATCACAACGGCGTGGCCGATATGCGCGGCCAACTGGACCTTGCCAAGCGGGCTGACGAGCTTGGCTTTGCAGCGCTGTGGTCCCGGGACGTGCCGCTCTTAGATCCGGAGTTCGGCGATGCCGGACAGGTCTTTGACCCGTGGGTCTGGCTCGGCCAGCTCGCAACCGTCACGCGGCGGATCACGCTATCGACCGCTGGAATTGTGCTGCCGCTGCGCCATCCGCTGCACACAGCCAAGGCCGCGGCCTCGGTCGATGCCATCACCAGAGGCCGCTTCATGCTAGGTGCCGCTTCTGGTGACCGTGCAGTCGAGTATCCGGCCTTCAATCGCGATCATGCAACACGCGGCGAAAGGTTCCGAGAGCAGATCGAAACGATCCGATCGGCAACGACGGAAACCTATCCGACGATTGAAAACAGCTTCGGGCAGATGCAGGGGCTTGACCTGTTGCCTAAGCCGCTGTTCGGGCATGTCCCGATGCTGGCTGTTGGCAGTGTCCAACAATCGGTGCAATGGATCGCCGCGAACATGGATGGGTGGATCAGCTATCCACGCGACATCGACGATCAGCGAAGACGCATCGATCTCTGGAAGATGGCCGTCGGCCAGAAGGCGAACGGAGCATTCCGGCCCTTTGCGCAGTCGTTGTTTATCGATCTGACCGAGAATCCCGACACCGATCGGACACCTATCTTCCTGGGCTTCCGGCTGGGTCGAAACCGACTGATCGAGCACCTCGAACGCTTGAATGACATCGGCGTCCACCACGTCTTCTTCAACTTGCGGCATAGCGAACGACCAGCCGCGGATGTTGTCGAAGAGCTTGGCGCAGATGTTCTGCCTTTCTTTCCCAGTCACGATGCGGCGCCCGAGGCGACCGCAGCTTAACGGAGGACGAACCCATGACCAATCAATCGAAACATGCGATCGTGATCGGTGGATCGCTCGGAGGCCTGTTCGCCGGCACCATGCTGCGTCGCGCAGGATGGACGGTCGACATCTATGAACGTTCTGCCCATGATTTGGACAGCCGCGGCGGCGGCATCGTCCTGCAGCCGGAGGTGGTGGAAGCGTTTCGCCGTGCTGGCGTAGACACAGCGCACATGGATTTGGGTGTTCGGTCGCAACATCGCGTTGTCTATCGTCGCGACGGTAGCGTCCAATCCAAGCAAGTCGCCCCTCAGACGCAGACCTCTTGGTCGCTGATCTACAACACCCTGCGGGACGCCTTTGACGGTGGCTACTATCAAAGCAAAGTCCTTGATCACATCGACCAGGACCAGTCCGGCAAGAAAGTGACCGCGACCTTCGCCGATGGTAGCCAGGCGACGGGCGATTTGCTTGTCGGCGCGGACGGCAACGGATCAACGGTGCGGCGGCTGCTGTGGCCGGGCTCGGATCCCACCTATGCCGGTTACCTGGCTTGGCGGGGCCTGGTCCCCGAATCCGAGATGCCGGAGATCGCGCGCGACGGTCTGCACGGTGACTTCGCTTTTGCCAACACAACTGGATCGCACATCCTTGGATACCTGGTGCCGGGCGAAGACGCGGACACGCGGCCGGGCCACCGCCTCTACAACACGGTGTGGTACCGGGTGGCAGACGACGAGATGCTGTCCGACATCATGATCGACCGGGATGGTCGGCAGCGTGGCTTCTCGATGCCGGAAGGAAAACTGGCCGATCGCTGGAAACAGCACGTGCAAAAGGATGCGGAACGTTTGCTGCCGCCGCCCTTCAAGGCGATCATGCAGGCAACCGAGGAACCGTTTGCCCAAGCCATCCGCGATCTGACCGTAGATACGATGGTCAAGGGCCGGGTGATCCTTTTGGGCGACGCGGCGTTCATTCCGCGCCCGCATACCGCCGCAAGCACATCAAAGGCCGCGGCCAATGCCTTGATGCTGGGTGAAGCCGTCGCGGCATTCGACGACGTAGATGAGGCACTCGCCAGGTGGGAACCCGGTCAGCTGATGCTTGGCCACCAGCTCTACCGGCAAGGCAGCAGTGTCGGCGATCACCTGCTGTTTCACAGCAATCCCGAACGGATGGTGGGCTGACACCCACACCGTAAACTCCAACCAACCAAGGAGAACAGAAATGTCGACTGAAACACTTGCACCGATCGAAGATGACGTAGACCGCCCCCCTCCGGTTCAAATCGCAATCGTCTCCGACTTTATCTGCCCTTGGTGTCTGATTGGCCACGAACGGCTGCAGAAAACCCTGGCAGAGTTCGACGGCAAGGTAGATGTGGAAATTACCTGGCTGCCGTTCGAACTGAACCCGAACATGCCGCCCGAAGGCAAAGACCGCCGCGAATACCGGACCGCAAAGTTTGGAAGCTGGGACTACAGCCAGGAACTGGACGCAGGCACAGTGGCGGCCGGTTCACCGGATGGCGTGACGTTCAATTATGATCTGATCGAACGCACACCGAACACTTTCGCCGCGCACCGTCTGTCTTGGTATGCGTCCCAGACTGGGCGTCAGACCGAGATGGTGACGGCACTGCTCGAAGCCTATTTCCAGAAGGGCCGTGACATCGGTGACTACGAAACGCTGGCCAGCGTCGCGAACGATCTGGGATTCGATCGGAACGACATTCTGCGCTTTCTGAACAGCGAGGAAGGCGTGAAGGAAGTTGGCGATCTGGCACGACGGACACGATCGGTCGTGCGCGGTGTCCCGCACATCGAGATCGCGGATGCCGTCATCCAAGGGGCTCAACCGCCTGCCGTGTTCCGAGCGGCCATCGAGACGGCCGTTCAGTCGGCCGGTTCGCAGACGTAGCCCGACCCGCCGGACGAGGCGGTACCCTCGCCCCCTGGGTCAACTCTCTGCTTCGCCGCCGGCGCAGGGCTGGCGGCGACCACCCACTCAATGGAGAAGCCCCATGACCACCGCAACTCTTCGTGCAACCTTCACGCTTTCACCGCTGCAAGCTGGCATTGGCTTCGGCATCACCGCCGTCTTTATGTGGGCGTCTTATCTGGTCTTCGCGCAAAGCGCGATCAGCGCTGGGCTCGAGCCGCAAGACATCGTCGTTCTGCGTTTCGGCGTAGCGGGATTGATCATCCTTCCTTGGCTCCTTAGCCATGATTCCGCGCATCTTGCTGGCATCGGATGGCGGCGCGGCACTGTTCTGGCTTTGATCGCAGGACCGCTGTTCATCATCCTGGGCGCAAGCGGTTATGTGTTCGCACCCCTTGCCCACGGAGCCGTCATTCAACCGTCGGCCATCATCCTCGGCGGAATGATTGCGGCAAGTGTCTTTCTGGGAGAACACCTGACGCGCCAGAAACTAACGGGTGCCGTTGTCATCGTCCTTGGATTGGTGTTGGCAGCTGGCTTTGCCGGTTCAGAACTCTCCATCACAACAACCTGGATGGGCGACCTGATGTTCTTGGGGGCCGGGTCGCTGTGGGCAGCATTCACCATTCTGCTGAAGAGATGGAGGGTGTCGGGCTTGGCGGCAACGGCAGTGGTTTCGGTCTTGTCTGCCGCATTTGTGGTGCCCGCCTTCGCCCTGTTCGACGGCTTCGATCGGCTGTTGGCCTTGCCCGTCTCGACCCTGCTGACTCAGGTTATCGTCCAGGGCGTGTTGGCTGGTCTGATCGCGGTGATCGTCTATGGTGCCGCTGTGGGCCGCCTCGGTGCGGGTCGCTCGTCGCTGTTCCCAGCGTTGGTTCCCGCAGTCGCGCTGGTGCTTGGCTTCGTCGTAACAGGCACTGTTCCTTCGGTATTGGAGATCACAGGCGCGACCGTCGCAACAGTCGGCGTTCTAATCGCGCTCGGTGTTGTTTCGATACAACGCTTCTACCATCGCACCCACGGACAGCCCTCATGAGAACTTGCGCTCCGGTAGACGCCGGAGCGCGATGGGTTGGCGCATCGTCGTTCTACGACGAGAGGCCGCTAAGAATTCAGTGAGCTAAGCTGAGCCTCTTGACCGAGAGTGCAAGCGGCTCGTGAATGAGATCAATTTGTGTGTTGAAGAGAAAATAGATTGGTTAGGCGTACCGATGGCTTGCGAGACGAAACGGGAGCGCTTTGAACATCTTACTACTGGCAATCGATGCTGCTGGCTCCGATCTCGCCCATACAGTCTGAGATTTTTCTGACCAAAGTCTGCTTGGACAGCTCTGCCACCGCGTGTGGCAGGTCCTGTAACTCCCCAGTACGGGCAACAACCGTCAGCGTTCGCGACAGGCCGGCGACCGGTAACTCGACAAGGTGCAAGTTCATGTTCTCGACGAGACCGTCGATCAACAGCGTCGGCGTCAGCAGGCTGAATCCTTGTCCCTCGGACACGCACGAAGTCACCATGCTTGACCGGTCGGCCTGGATGACCCTGTCAGGCTCGAACCGAAGGCGCCGCAGGTGTTGGGCAATCTGACGACCCGCGTTGGTCGTGTCGCCAAAGCGCACGAGCGGAAGGTCCCGTTGAATGGTCTCCAAACTATCGGTCGGCCCGTCATACGCTGCAGGCAAAACCAGCAGATAGTTCTCCCGCAGGATGTGATGTCGTTCCAATCCATCCATGTCGAGAAAGGCATTCGAAGTGATCGCGAGGTCGGCCTGCTTCGTGCGGAGAAGGTGCTCGTGATTGCCGCTCTGACCCGCATGCAAGGTGAAATCCTCGACGCCGAACCGGTGTTGGGCCAGGGCGACCAAGGAGGGTGTGAGCGTTGTCGCGATGGACGCCTGGATACCGATCCGGAGCAAGCTGATGGGGGCTTCTCCAACCTGGCGCAGTTCTGTCTCCATATCGGAGAGCGCGTGCAGGATCCTCTGGGCGTGTGCATGCAGTCGCAGCCCCGCATGGGTCAGACGCGCAGGTCTAATCGTTCTGTCCATTAGCTGCGTCGCAAAGGCGGTCTCGAGCGCGGTGACGTGCTGCGAGGCAGCTGGCTGGGACAAGCCGAGCATCCGTGCACCCGACCGCATCTGTCCGGTTTCGGCAACTGCAACAAAGACCTCTAGCGAACGGATCAGGCCGGGAGATAGTGGGCGACGATCCAGCAAGGCACTATCCTCAGTATAAGTTTTCTTGATACTGACAAAATCTGATTGGTGGCTGTCAAGTCTGCTGCGACTGTCGCTGACATGGAACGGACGCGCAGAAAGACCCGCCGGAGCGGCCTTGCCCCACCAACGAAGTTGGCACCACGCATGCCGTTCATTGTGCGCAATCTCTCGACCTTCAACGTGCTCAGCGATGCTGGTCTGGAGCAGATCGAAGAAAATGCGGATCGGATCCTTGCCGAGACTGGCATGGAGTTTCAGGGCGATACTGAAATCCTGACGGTCTTTGCGGCTGCCGGTTGCGATGTCTCAGGCGAGCGGGTGCGCTTCGCGCAAGGTTTTTGCCGGAATACCATCAGGCGGACGGCGCCTGCCCAGTTCGTGCAGCATGCACGCAACTCGGCGAACAGCGTCACATTGGGCGGCGATGCAACGGTACTATGCCCGGCCTGGGGGCCGCCCTTCGTCCATGATCTGGATCGCGGTCGGCGGTATGCCAGCCACACAGATTTCATCGACCTTGTGCAGCTGCACCAGACCCTGCCCTGGCTCCATCACTCCGGCGGGGTGGTGTGCGAACCCGTCGACCTGCCTGCCAACAAGCGCCATCTGGATATGCTCTATGGACATATCCGCTACTCCGACCGCGCGTTCATGGGTGCCTTCATTGGGGAGGAACGGGCAAGACATGCCATCGACATAGCGCGTATCCTGTTCGGCGCAAAGTTCGTGGCGGAGAACGCCGTGCTCTATTGCGTGTCGAACACCAATGCCCCCTTGGTAATGGACAGCCACATGTCCGGGGCGCTGAAGACCTATGCCCGGGCGCGCCAACCCGTTGCCTGCACGCCCTGGGTCCTTACAGGAGCGATGTCACCCAGCACCGTCGCTGGTACGCTCGCTCAGGTGTTGGCGGAGACGATGGCTGCGATGACATTGGTCCAGCTGATCGCGCCTGGCGCGCCGTGCTTAATGGGATGCTTCGCATCGACCATGTCCATGAAGTCTGGTGCGCCGACCTTTGGGACACCAGAGGCTGGTCTGATGATCCTGGCCGCGGGGCAGTTGGCCCGGCGGCTTGGTGTTCCACTGCATACAGTGGGTACGCTTAGCTCCTCGAAGCTGCCGGATGCCCAAAGCCAGCAGGAAGCCGCGTGGGGCCTGATGATGTCCATGTTCGCGGGCGCCAATCTGATCAATCACGCGACCGGATGGCTGGAGGGCGGGTTGGTCACGTCCTTTGAGAAGACGATCATCGATCATGATCTTTGCGGAAAGGTGGCTCGGTTCTTCGACGGGATCGACATGAGTGAGAACGCCCAGGCCATGGAGGCCATAGCGGCAACCGGGCCAGGGCAGCATTTCCTTGGATCAGAGCATACGCAAGCCAACTTCTTGACGGCGCTCTTTCGCCCGTGGACCCCTGACGACAACTCGTTCGAGCAGTGGCACGCCGCTGGTGGCAAGGATGGGGCGACCCGGGCAAACATGCTCTGGAAAGAGCAATTGGCACACTACGAAGACCCAGGTCTCGACCCGGACATTGACGCGGCACTTCAAGATTACATCGCCATGCGCAAGGCCGAGCAACCCGATCGGGGCTACTTCTGATGCGCCTGAGTATGTGCGATATCTCTCATAGCCTCGTAGAAAAGCATGTTTTGTGCCAATTGCTCTTTCCAGAGCATGTTTGCCCGGGTCGCCAGATCCACCGCGGCATCGGCATCCGACGGCGTGCGGATCGCACCTGAGGCCAGCACTTTATTATGCCAGTCCCTAACCGACCCCCAGCCTTCGAATACGCGATCGTCCCAGTCGAACGCGGTAGAGACCGCGCGCAAGTGACACCAAATAGCGTGTATCGGCATGGGCGAATGCCATCCGCCAGTTGCTGCCATGGTCAACGGAGGCCCATGTGAGCCGGATCTTGATCATCGGTGGTGGTGCTATCGGGCTGAGCACGGCCTACCATCTGGCTAAGCGCGGCGCGGATGACATCACGGTGCTGGAGCGCAATAAGCTGACCTCGGGCACATCGTGGCACGCGGCTGGAATCGTAGGGCCGCTACGTGCCACACCGAACATGACGCGGCTGGCCATGGCGGCGCTGGAGGTCTTCCCGGCGTTGGAAGCCGAGACCGGCATGTCCACGGGGTACTATCGCACCGGCGGCTATTGGCTGGCCCGGGAGCCAGCGCGGCTGGATGAGTTACATCGGATTGCGGATCTCGGGGTGACCCAGGGCCTTGCTCCCCGCGTAATTGCTGCAAGCGCGGTGCCGTTGCCGATGTTGGATCTCTCGGGGCATGTCGGTGCCCTGCATGTGCCCGAGGACGCCAACGTTAACCCGGTCGATCTCTGCATGGCCTATGCCCGGGCCGCACAGGCCCGCAGCGTATCGGTTCGCGAGGATGTGTCCGTGCAGAAATTGGTGGTCAACCAAGGGCGTATTCAGGGCATTGGCTTGGCTGATGGTGCCGTGATCGAGGCGGACCGCGTGGTACTTGCCACCGGCGCCTGGTCCCGCGAGCTGGCCGCGACGGCTGGTGTTGCGCTGCCCCTGCAGGCCGTCGAGCACATGTATGTCGTCACTGAACCTATCCCAGACCTGCCGAAGCCCTTTCCTGTAATCCGAGATCTGGACCGTGGGATCTATCTCAAGGGCGACGCCGGCAAGCTGGTCATCGGGGGGTTCGAGCCGAACGCCAAGTGTTGGGACGCCTATGGCGCCAACGGCGACCGGGCATTCCTGGAGATGGCCGAGGATTGGGAACAGTTTGGGCCCTTCATGGAGGCGGCGCTGGCACTGTGTCCTGCGCTCGAGACCACTGGCATCCAGCACTTCATGAATGGCCCCGAGAGCTTCACGGCCGACACCCGCCCACTGGTTGGAGAGACCCATGTCGACGGGCTGTTCGTAGCTGCGGGCATGAACTCGGTCGGCGTCATGTTCTCCGCCGGTGTCGGGCGTGCGCTAGCAGACTGGATCGTGGACGTGCACCCACCCATGGACATGTGGGAGGTCGATGTCGCTCGCGCCGATCCGGCCACTGCCGCCCCAGAGCACATGGCTGCACGAATGGAGGAGGCTGTCGCGGATCTCTTCGCGCTGCATTGGCCATACAAGCAACCGAAGGCCGGGAGGGACCTGCGCAGATCGGCAATGCATGATGCATGGGCGAAGTCAGGCGCACACTTCGGCGTGACGGCAGGGTGGGAGCGAGGCCTCTGGTACGGACCCGCGCAATCCTCTTCCGTTGGCGAGCAGGGCTGGTGGCCAATCACCGAGGCAGAAGCAGGAGTGATGGACACGGGCACGGTCATGCTGGATCTGTCCCCATTTACTAAGCTCGACATCACTGGGACCGGCGCACTAGCCGCGCTGAACAGGCTATGCACTGCACAATTGGATGTCGCCCTGGGGCGCACTGTCTACACCCAGTTTCTGAACGCCCGCGGTGGGATTGAGCTGGATGTGACCGTCACTCGGGTGGGTGACGAGGCGTTTCACTTGACCTCTGGTGCAGCGACTCGAACGCGCGACCTGAATTTTCTCCGCCGAGCGTTGCCCCCCTCCATCAGTCTTTACGACGTGACGGAGGCTTTCTGTACGATTGGCGTGATGGGCGGCGGTAGCCGGGTGTGCCTAAACGCCTTGGGTGACTTGCCGGACGTGCCTTTTGGGTATTCCACCGATGCCCGAATTGCAGGTGTCTGTTGCCGCGCGACGCGCGTGAGTTTCGTGGGCGAGTTGGGCTGGGAGCTGACGGTCGACAACGCCTCTGCACCAACGCTGTTCGACGCACTGAAGGACGCTGGCGTTCGCCCCATGGGGCATTTCGCCCTCGAAGCGTGCCGGCTGGAAAAGGGCTTCAAGCACTGGGGCCACGACCTAGGACCCGAGGTGACGCCGCTTGAAGCGGGCCTCGGCTTCACGATCAACTGGACGAAGGACTTCATTGGTAAGGACGCGTTGGAAGTGCAGCGCACTGCTGGGCTGTCGAGGCGGCTCGTTCTGATGGAGGTCAGCGGCGATGTGCTTTTACTGCACGACGAACCCGTCTTCGAGAGCGGACGCCATGTGGGGCTGACGACCTCCGGCGGACGCGGCCCGCGCACAGGGCTCAACCTGTGCTTTGGTATGGTGGAGACAGCGCAAGGTGAGACTTTGGTCGAAACTTGTAGCCGGTCTTTCACAGTGAGAGTAGCGGGGCGTGACTACCCGGCTAAGGCGCTGCGTCGTCCCCCTTTTGACCCCGCGGGTGAGAGGATGCGCGCATGACGCGGGTACAGGCATTGATCATCGGTGGCGGCGCGATGGGCGTCTCGCTGATGTATCATCTTGTGAAAGCAGGTTGGTCCGATGTGTTGTTGGTCGAGAAGAAAGATCTGACGCATGGGTCGACCTGGCACGCCGCTGGGCTTTGCACTCATTTCGCGCACAACCCAACAATTCAAGAACTGCGCGCCACGTCTGTGCGTCTCTACCGCGATATCTTGCCAGAAGAGACGGGACAGGACTGCGGCTTCCATCCGTCGGGGGCAATGCGCGTTACGCGTAATCCGGATCGACTGGACGAGTTTGCGCATGTCGCTGGGCTGTCCGCCTTTACCGGCTATCCCCTGGAGCTTCTGACACCGGAGAGGATCGCTGAGCTTCACCCATTAGCGCGGCTCGACGGCTTGCTCGGCGGCATCTACGAGCCTGACGACGGGCATGTCGATCCCTCGCTCGCCACAAACGCGATGGCCGAGGTTGCACGTCGCAAGGGCGCTGAGATCTGGCGCCATTGCCCCGTGACGGAGATCATTCGGGAGGGCAGCGCGTGGCGCGTCGAAACCACCAAGGGCCCGATCGTCACGACCCACATCGTTAACGCCGCAGGCACCTGGGGCTGGGAGATCGGCCGGATGATGGGACTGAACATTCCCTCGGTCCCCGTGCTGCATCAATACCTTGTCACAGACACGGTCGATGCGGTCAGCGACCGGATCACTGCCGGCCTGCCGGAACTGCCGATCATCCGTGACCCCGAAGAGAGCTGGTATGTGCGTCAGGAGCGCGACGGCTTGATCCTCGGGCCATACGAAAAGGACGCCCAGGTATGGTCGGTCGATGGTGTGCCACCTGAATTCGGCGCGGATCTGATGCCGCCCGACCTGGATAGGGTTGAGCACATCATCATGGCTGCCATGGAAAGAATTCCTGCCCTAGCGACTGGAGGCGTAAAAACTGTCATCAACGGACCCATTACCTTCACCCCCGACGCCAACCCGCTGATAGGGCCAGCCCACGGTCTGCCGCGGGCGTGGTTGCTCACGGGCTCGTCTATGGGTGTCATGGAAGGCGGTGGCGCAGGTAAATTCCTGGCCCACTGGATGACCAACGGTGCGCCGCCTATGGACGCACTAGCTGTAGACAGTCGGCGCTTTGGCGCCTGGGCGAACCGCGACTATCGGGTGGCCAAGGCCATTGAGTGTTTCGGCTTGCAGTTCGGTGTCCACTACCCGCACGAGGAGCGATCCGCCGGGCGCAACTTGCGCCTATCTCCATTGCACGACTTCATGGTTGAGCGCGGCGCTGTGATGGGGGCGGCACAGGCTGGGAACGCCCAAATTGGTTCTCCGATGTGCCAGGGGCCGTCGCGGACGAGACGTTCCGTCGCGCCAACTGCTTCTCGGCTGTCGGAGCCGAAGTCGAGGCGGCCTCTCGTAGGGTTGCGATCGCGGATCTGTCCGTATTCTCGAAGTTTGAGGTTACGGGGCCAGACACCGAAACGTTCCTCGAGGTCTTGGGCGCCAATCGGGCACCTAGACCCGGACGGATCGGACTCACCCATGCCTTGACCCCGACCGGTGGCGTGTTGTCGGAATTCACGGTTGCACGGCTCAGACCTCATCACGCCTACCTTACATCTGCTGCTGGGGCCGAGGAGATAGACCTCGATCTTCTAAACACCCAAGCTGGCGGGCTCGACGTTCGGGTCGTGAACGTGACGGATCAGATAGCCGTGATCGGTTTCATGGGGCCGCGGGCGCCAGAAGTTCTGCCCGAACTGGCCGACATGCCCTGGCTGAGCGTGAAGGAAACCACAGTGTGCGGAGTTGAGGTGCGCGCCATGCGGGTGTCCTACATCGGTGAAGCTGGATGGGAACTGCATGTTGATGCGGCGAAAGCGGCAGGATTGTTCGAAGCGCTTGAACGCAGTGCGTTGCCTCAGGGCCTTGGCTTCTATGGCGGCTACGCCGCGAACTCTATGCGATTGGAGAAAGGATATCGGGCCTGGGGTGCCGACCTGACGACCGAGCGCAGTCCGCTCGAAGCCGGTTTGGGCAGCTTTGTGCGTTCCGACTTTCGCGATGCGCTCGATCGAGAGTCGCCTTGGGACATGGTCCTACTTGAAATCGAGCCCGGCGACGTCGACCCGTTCTACGCGCACACGCTCTGGCAAGCTGACCGCCCGATCGGCATCGTCACCTCAGGTGCATACGGTCATCATACCGGTAAGGTCCTTGCCTTGGCCTATCTTCGCGACCCGGCAGCGCGAGTAGACCTGACGGTTTCTATCCTAGGCCATCGTCACACGGCGACGATCCTTGCTGACCCTCCTTACGACCCGACCAACACCCGATTGAAATCCGGAGCCAGCTCATGAACCATCATCCGCTGCACACCGAATGGGACTTCTCGGCCACCGCCGCACGACGCGATCAGTACTATGCTGCGTCCCTGACCCGCTTTACCCCATTCCGGGAGCCGATCGTCTTCAAGAAGGGCCAGGGGCAGTACCTTTGGGACAACGATGGCCGCCGCTATACGGATCTGCTGGGCATGAACGTCTGTATCTCGGTCGGCCATTCACACCCGCGCGTGGTCGAAGCCGCCATGACTCAAGCGGAAGAACTGACGCATTGCACGACAATGTTCTACCACCCTACGCCCGCGCATTTGGCTCAGGAGTTGGCCGCAACAATGCCTGCCGGCCACGAGTGGGTCGTGCACCTGACCAACTCCGGGTCCGAGGCGATCGACCTCGCGATGTCCATGGCGCGCACCTATACAGGCAATCTGGATATGCTGGCGTTACGCACGTCGTATCACGGTCCGACAGCAGCGGCCCAGTCCGTGACCGGCATCGCCGGCTGGCGTCATCCAGGCATGCCCGGGAACGTCGCTTTCGTGCCCGAACCAAATCAGTATCGCGGTATCTTGGGTCCCGGCACAGATCCCTATCTGGATGAGATTGACCGGACCATCGCGTCGGCCACGTCTGGCAAGGTGGCGGCGATCCTGGTCGAGAGCGTGCAGGGATATGGTGGGGTAATCGAGATGCCGCCCGGCTACATGTCCGGCGCAGCCGAGCGCGTACGGGCAGCCGGCGGGCTCTACATCGCGGACGAAGTGCAGTCCGGATTCGGCCGTACCGGCTCAAGCTTCTGGGGCTTCGAAGCCGATGACATGGTGCCGGACATCGTCGTTATGGCCAAGGGCCTAGGCAACGGGTTCCCCATCGGCGCAGTGGTAGCGAAGAAACAGGTCGCAGCCCCGATGGCCGATAAGTTTATGTTCCACACCTACGGTGCCAATCCGACCTCGGCCGCTGCCGGCCGCGCCGTGCTAGCCGTACTGCGCGACGAACGTCTGCAGCAGAATGCCCAGACAGTTGGGGCCGCCCTGTTGACGGGTTTGCATGGTCTGAAAGACAAGCACCCGGCGATAGGCGATGTGCGCGGCAAGGGCCTGATGCTCGCGATCGAGATTGTCAGCGACCGCGATGCCAAGACACCTGACAAAGAGACCACGACGGAGGTGTTTGAAGCCTGCCGCGATCAGGGCATTATTCTGTCTAAGTCCGGACCCTATCTGTCCTGCCTGCGTATGGTGCCACCGCTTTGTCTGTCCATGGAAGATGTGTCCTTTGTGCTGCTGGCACTCGATCAGGCGTTTGAGCAGGCAAACACAAGTGCGTCTCCCTGAAGCCACGCGGTTCTCAAGGCTCGAGGTGTGCAAAGACTAGTCGTCAGGCGACCAGCACCTGTGAACACATCAGATTTCACAAAGCGGTGAGGTTATAGTCGCTTTCCTTAGCTCTGCTAGTCGAATGTCCGGTTATGGCGCACAGCGGCTGCTGAGCAGCGCGCGCAGGAAGAGCCGGAACCTGCAAATTTCGGACGCCCCTCAGCCGCAGCGTCTATAGTCTTGGGCTTAGGCCGCTAGATCGTTGTTCGCGGACCGAACAGCGGGAACGGCAAAAAAGTGCTGGCTGGTTTTCGTCCCGACGGTTAATCCCGGCGTCAACGGATGCCGACCCTGAGTGTTGTGCTCCGGTAAGCGTAAGCGACCTGTCGGTTCTCACGGGTTGATCAATAGGCTCCACAGCGTTCTGGTGCGTCCCGGGTGCGTCCCGCACTCAGCCAGCGCTGCGATTCTCAGAACGAAAGACTACCAACTATCTGATTTCGCCGGTATTTTTGGTGGGCGGTACTGGATTCGAACCAGTGACCCCAGCGATGTGAACACTGTGCTCTACCAACTGAGCTAACCGCCCTTGCTGCAGCGTATACGTGTGACCGCGGGGAGCCGTCAAGCAGGCGATTTCTGCGGTGATAACCGCTCCAAGATGGGTGGAAGTGCCTCAAAGCTGTCGATAACTGCAGAAGCTCCTAATGTGTCCACTGGTTCTGCCGCAAAACCGAACCTTGTCAGCACGCAGGGAATTTCTGCGGCCTCAGCGGCACTCAAATCGGTGGTGGTGTCTCCTACCATCACGCATCGTCGCGGCTCAGCGCCAATACGTCTAGCCGTTTCGATCACGTGGTCTGGATGGGGCTTACGAACAGCAAGCGTGTCAGCCCCCAGTATCGCTGAGAAACGCGCTCTGACATTCAGCTTGTCTAACAGCTGCACGGCCAAACCTTCGAGCTTATTTGTGCAAACACCTAACAACCAGCCAGTCTCGGCAAGTTGGTCCAGGCAATCAATTACACCTGGGAACAGTGTTGTTCTAACGGCAAGTGCGTCCGCGTAGACCTTCAAGAACGGTTGATAAAGCGCATCAACTAGTTTGATTTCAGCTTCACCGTCGATAGGTCGACCGGCAATCTCCAAAGAGCGCCGCAACATTGATTTGCCGCCGCGACCTGCAATTTGCCGATCTGCTACTGCATCGAGTTGCGGCAGCCCTTGCTCCCTGAGTGTTACGTTAGCCGCTGCCAATAGATCGGCCGATGTATCAGCGAGTGTTCCGTCCAGATCAAAGATTGCGCCGCGCATGTGTTCACCTTCCGCTTCGCAGTGCGCTACATCGGGTTAGCAACGAATTGAAACGTTTTCTGAGAACGTGTCGGGTTTTTTTCCGGGCTCTGCTCGCTTACCACTTGGTTAAACGAAAAGGCTCAATGGGGCGCAATGGCTGATGCAGTAGTGATACTGGCCGCGGGCAAGGGAAGCAGGATGATGTCGGCGCTACCGAAAGTGCTGCACCCAATCGGCAATGCGCCGATGCTTTATCATGCGATGTCCGCTGCTGCAGCGCTGCATCCAACGAGGATGGTAATTGTCGCGGGCCATGAAGCTGAGATGGTCAAAGCTGCTGCAGTGGCATTCGAACCTACAGCGGACGTGGCCGTCCAATCTGAGCAATTGGGGACGGGACACGCGGTGTTGGTCGCAGGGGCCGAACTCGCATCATTCTCCGGCGATCTCTATGTCTTGTTTGGTGACACACCTTTCATCAGCGCTGCAACGCTCGTTCGAATGCAAGAACTTCGCAAACGCGCCGATGTTGTTGCACTCGGTTTTAAGGCAGTGGATCCGGCGCGTTACGGGCGTTTCCTGGTCAGTGAAGGGGACAAGTTGGAGGGTATTGTTGAGGCGAAAGACGCTTCGCAAGAGCAGTTAGCAATCAATTTGTGCAATTCTGGGCTGATGTGCGGCAACGCCGGCGAGATACAGCACCTTTTGCGCAAAGTACGAAATGATAACGCGCAACAAGAATATTACCTTACCGATCTTATTGGGATCGCAGTGAACCACGGCCTTAGCTGCCGCTTCGTTCTTTGCGAGGAAGAAGAAACACTGGGGATCAATGACCGTGCGCAGTTAGCGCGTGCCGAGCAGATTTTTCAAACGCGCGCAAGGCGAAATGCGTTAGCGGGTGGCGCAACGCTGATTTCGCCCGATACCGTGTTCTTTAGTTTGGACACACATCTAGCCAAGGATGTTACCGTACACCCGAACGTCGTCTTTGGACCTGGTGTGCAGGTCGGTGAAGGATCCGAGATCAAATCCTTTTGCCATCTCGAGGACACAGTGCTTTCGCCTGACGTCAAGGTGGGACCGTTTGCTCGCCTTCGCGGTGGAACTGAATTATCCCAGGGTGTGCGCATCGGGAACTTTGTCGAAGCGAAGAACGCGAAAATCGCGAGCGGCACGAAGGCTGGTCACCTAAGCTATCTGGGTGATGCTGTTATAGGTAAGGACGTGAACATTGGTGCCGGGACGGTAACGTGCAATTTCGACGGGTATCAGAAGCAGCAGACGACGATCGACGACGAAGCATTCATCGGCGTGAACACTGCATTGATTGCGCCAGTGACTGTCGGCCAGGGCGGTTACGTCGGCACCGGTACCGTAGTCACACAGGATGTGCCGGAACAAGCTCTGGCCCTCAGCCGCACTCCTCAAGTGAACAGGCGTGGTGCCGCAAAACGTCTACGCAGCATGTTGGCCGCGAGAGCATCTATGAAGAAGGCGAAGTAAATGTGCGGAATCGTTGGCATTCTGGGGCAGCTAGACGCGGCCCCCCGGATCCTGGATGCACTTCGAAGGCTGGAGTATCGCGGATATGACAGTGCTGGGCTGACGACTCTGCAGGCTGGTCGCGCCATTCGCCGGCGGGCCGTAGGCAAACTTGCAGAGTTGGTGAAGCTCGTCTCGGCACAGCCCGCGCCAGGCAGTGCAGGAATTGGTCATACCCGTTGGGCAACCCACGGTGCGCCGACAACAGCCAATGCGCATCCTCACACGGCCGGCCCTGTGCACGTGGTGCATAACGGGATCATCGAGAATTTCCAAGAACTGCGGGACGAGTTGGCAAAGTCGCAGATCAAGTGCGAGACCGACACCGACACTGAGGTGATCGCTCAGTTCGTCGCCTACGAGATGTCCCAGGGGAAAGGCCCGTATGAAGCGGTCGAGGCGACCCTCGCAAATGTCAAAGGCGCTTTCGCACTAGCGTTTCTGTTCGAAGGTGAAGAAGATCTTTTGATCGCGGCTCGCCACGGCTCCCCCCTAGCCATCGGTTGGGGCGAAGACGAGATGTTTGTTGGATCTGACGCCCTGGCGTTGTCGCCAATGACGAACCGGATCACCTACTTGGAAGAAGGCGACAGGGCAGTTCTCACGCGCAAGGGTGCGGAACTCTTTGATAAGGAAAGTAGACCCGTTCAGCGACCGACGCGTACGGTGGCCGTAGATGCGTCGATGGCCGAAAAGGGTGAGTACCGCCACTTCATGGCGAAGGAGATCCATGAACAGCCTGCTGCGGTCGGTTATGTTATCGGGCGGTACACAAATCTGGAGCGGACAGCAGTTCAGTCGCCTGCTGAGGCTATTGATTGGCCTGGTCTTTCGCGTTTGATAATCGTGGCTTGTGGAACGGCTTCTTACGCAGGACATGTCGCAAAATACTGGTTCGAGCAGGTGGCGAGATTGCCGGTCGAGTTGGATATTGCCTCAGAGTTTCGGTACCGGGATGCGCCGTTGAGTAAATCTGAGGCAGCCTTGTTCATCAGCCAATCTGGCGAAACTGCGGACACACTCGCTGGATTGCGTCATGCGAACGGGCTGGTTGCTACGACCATCGGTGTCGTCAACGTTGAAGAAAGCGCGATCGCCCGCGACGTGGACATTGTGTTGCCAACGCTTGCGGGACGAGAAATCGGTGTGGCATCGACTAAGGCATTTACGTGCCAGTTGGCTACCCTAGCGACTGTCGCCTTGGTAGCTGCGCGACAGCGTGGCCAACTCTCTCGTCAACGGGAAGGCGAAGTTGTTTCCGCGCTGAGTGAATTACCAAGGCTGATGAGCGAGGTCCTGGCAAAGGAAACGCACGTTGATGCCATCAGCCAGGAGTTGTCGCTGGCACGAGATATCCTTTACCTCGGGCGTGGTGTGATGTTTCCGTTGGCTTTAGAGGGCGCCCTGAAGCTGAAGGAGATCAGTTACATTCACGCTGAAGGTTATGCGAGCGGTGAACTCAAGCATGGGCCGATTGCGTTAGTCGATGACAAGGTCCCAGTGGTTGTCATGGCGCCGCGCGATCGTCTTTTTGAAAAGACCGTGTCAAACATGCAAGAGGTGATGGCCAGGGGCGGAAAGATCGTTCTCGTCACTGATGTTGAAGGTTCCAAAGCAGCGGGCGCTGGGGCTTGGAAAGTGCTGGAGTTACCTGAATGCGACCCATTTGTTGCGCCAATCCTCTATGCGCTGCCAGCACAGCAGTTGGCGTACTTTACGGCTCTTGCGAAAGGGACTGATGTCGATCAGCCCAGAAATCTGGCCAAGTCCGTGACCGTCGAATGAAACCTAGCAACTCGCTTCATTGATACCTCGCCACTGCTGTTTCGCTGGGCTATGCTCTCCTCAAACATGATGAATTAGGTGTGTGAGGACTGAAGATGCATAGGCTTGGGCTAGCTGCAATCGCCTTGGTGTTGGTCGGTTGTACGCCGGAGAAACGCGCCGAAGTTGAGGTGGACTTGCGTAAGCGCCTAAGCCCGGGCTGCTACACGGTTGATCTCTTTGATCCGTACACCATCCAATACCCTGATGCGAGCGTGCCGCAGGAATATTCGGACTTTCTGGGTGTATGGCAGAACGGCGCCTGGGGAGGGACGTGGTGCCATGATTTATATGTTACGAAGGTTGGTGCCGACGGATCAGTCGAGCTTTTGGACGCGCATGGTCCCGACGGCGCCGGATACGAGGCGACAGTTTTCAAAAGGCAAGGGCAGATACAGGATGGCGTCCTCACATTCCGCAGTGTGAACGGACTGACGGTAAGCTACCGTCGCGTCGGGGAGTTTCTCGTTGGTGAGCGCCGAAGCACCATCGGAAAGGTAGAAATCACCATGAGTCGAACCGATGGGATCGCCCTGGTGCCTGTTCCTCCGGATAATCCGCGTAGACAGTCCTAGTTTTAGATCTGCAACCGCCGCGTCGACCGGCCGCTTGTCGTTGATGCGTTAGAGTTTTATGTCCGCTCGAGGCTGCGAGCGAGGTTGCATGAGCAAGCGATCCATTTTCGAAGACGTAAAGTCGACCGGACCTAAGACTGTTGCGCCGGCGAAGTCGCGTCGCGATCCCGCTCGCCAAGGTATTTTTGTTTGGCTCATGATGTTGGCTCTGCTCGTGGCCGTCATGGTCGTGGTCGGTGGCGCAACTCGCTTAACTGATTCTGGTCTGTCGATTACAGAGTGGGCACCGGTTATTGGAACTTTGCCACCGCTATCTCAAGGCGATTGGGATGCCGCATTTGCAGCTTACAAGACTACAACCGAGTTTCAGGAACAGAACAGCTGGATGACATTGGAAGACTTCAAGCCAATCTTTTGGTGGGAATGGGGTCACCGCTTTTTCGGTCGGCTGATCGGTCTGATATGGTTCGTTGGTTTCGCAGGATTTCTAGTTTTAGGACGTATCCCAGACGGTTGGACGGTGAAACTCCTGCTCCCGGGCGTACTCGGCGGCATCCAGGGCTCCATTGGTTGGTGGATGGTTGCATCTGGTCTGACCGGGCGCCTTGATGTGGCGCCATATCGCTTGGCGGTGCATCTGGGGTTAGCAGTATTCATTTTTGGGCTGCTCCTTTGGCTAGCAATGCGCGTTCTACGCGACCCAGTCGAGACACTGGCAAGACGGCGCACCCGCCTGACCGGACCGATGCGATGGTCGGGCTTAATGCTCGGTCTAGTGTTTGTTCAGGTGCTGTCGGGGGCCCTTGTGGCGGGGCTTGATGCCGGACAGGCTTTTACTGACTGGCCGCTTATGGCTGGTGAGTTCTTTCCTGCCACGGCGCTGGATCTGCAGCCAATTTGGGTGAACTTCTTCGAAAATCCTGGGCTTGCGCAGTTCAATCACAGAATGGTCGCATACCTAATTTTGTTCGTTTCGGTTGGCTTCCTCTTGTCCCACTTCAGGGCACCACATCCGAAGGTTCGGGCTTGGGGCTGGCGATGTATGATCATCGTTGGGGCACAGATTGCTCTGGGGATCGCTACGCTGGCGCATTCTGCTCCTGTGCATTTGGCCATTGCGCACCAATTCCTTGCGCTCTTGCTCATCGGCGCTCTGGTCCATGCGCGATTTGAGGCCGGTTATCCTTCACCACAGAGGATTAGCGCGTAGCCTTCATTGCTCCCAATCCGGTGGTCGTTTATCGAGAAACGCCTGCACGCCTTCCGCGGTATCCGGGTGAAGCATGTTCTCTGCAATTACCCGTGCTGTATGGGCGTAAGCGGAGTCCAGCGTCATATCCAATTGCTCATAAAATGCCCGCTTGCCGACACGAACAGCGGAAGCAAGCTTTGAAGCGACGGTTTCAGCTAAACCCCTAGTGGTAGGTTCGAGATCCGCTTCAGGCGCAATTCGGTTGATCAACCCGAGATCGCGGGCTTTTTTGGCGTCGAGGAACTCGCCCGTCGATAGCAACTCGAACGTCTGTTTACGCGGGACGTTTCTTGAAAGGGCGACCATCGGCGTCGAGCAAAAGAGGCCAATATTTACCCCATTAACGCCAAAACATGCGGTGTCAGCTGCAACTGCCATGTCACAGGCAGCAACTAGCTGGCAGCCTGCTGCTGTGGCTAGACCGTGAACCTGCGCGATAACGGGTTGCGGCAGGTGCGGTATGGTTGTCATTAGCCGGGTACACTGTGCAAACAATGCCATGTAGTAGGCGCGCCCGCCGTCGGGGCCTTGGCGATTAGCTTGCATTTGGGCAAGGTCATGACCAGCACAGAAACCTTTTCCTGACCCGCGAAGTATCACTGCCCTAACGCTGGAATCCTGGGATATCTGGTCAAGCGTGTCTTGCAGTGCGGTCATCAACTCTTCACTGAGTGCATTCAGCTTTTGCGGCCGCGACAGGGTGAGGGTCGCTATGCTCCCTGCCTGGGCGCGCAACAGGACATCAGTCATGCGATGGCTCCTCTTGTTCTAGCCAGTCTTTCAAGGCAGGACCGTAGCCAGTGGTTGTTATTGGGCAAGAGGCCAACATGCGCGAACCGATCATGAGCATCGACGAGCTATCTAGTTACATGGAAGAGGTGTTCCCGGAGCGCGCTGGCGATTTTCACATCGATGCCCTTTCTTCAATGCATGCGACGATCAGCCAGGAGGTGGGGCCACTTGATCTCCGACCAGGTGGCACCGTAAGCGGCCCAACGATCTTCGCGCTTGCCGATTGCGCCTTTTATTTTGCAACTCTGGCCATGATCGGAAGAGTGGCCTTGGCCGTGACGACCAATCTCAACCTGACTTTCATGAGAAAGGCTCCCATGGCGCCGCTGAGGGCCGAAGCGCGAATACTGAAACTTGGGAAGCTATTGTCCCAAGGTGACGTATTGGTTTTCTCTGAGGGTTCGGAACAACCAGTGGCTCAAGCTGCAGTGACTTATGCGATCCCACCCGTGAGGTAGCTGCGGTTTTTATATACCCCAATAACAAACCTATTGATCTTGCTTCACTTTTCGTCGCCAAGGGTCCTTGACAATCGTGCGGGAATTCGTAGGAAGCACCCGTGATTGGCGCTGACATTGCAGCGCTTAGAGTTGGGATACGCCAGATGAAGACCTATTCGATGAAGGCGTCCGAAATCGATCGAAAGTGGATCCTTATCGACGCAGAAGGCGTTGTATTGGGTCGGCTCGCATCGATTGTTGCGGCACGCCTGCGGGGCAAGCACAAGGCCTCGTTCACGCCTCATATGGACATGGGAGACCATGTCATCGTCATCAACGCCGAGAAGGTGCAGCTCACAGGCAACAAGCGTGCCGAGAAGACATACTACCGCCACACAGGTTATCCTGGCGGGATTCGCAGTCAAACGGCGGCGCAGATCCTGGACGGCAGGCACCCCGAGCGTGTTGTGATGAAAGCCGTCGAGCGTATGCTGCCCGGCGGACCACTGTCGCGTCGCCAAATGACCCACTTACGGGTCTATGCAGGCACAGAGCACCCTCACGAAGCGCAGGAGCCGGAAGTGGTGGACGTGGCAGCCAAGAACTCCAAAAATACGCGGACGGCCTGATAGATGTCCGATGAGATTAGATCGCTGGATCAGCTGAAAGACGCCGTCGAAGGGGTCGAAACGCCCGATATTGGCGGTGAAACGGAGACAGAAGTCTCTCGCGAACCTGTGCGTGATGAACTGGGTCGCGCTTACGCAACGGGCAAACGCAAAGACGCTGTGGCGCGCGTGTGGGTAAAGCCGGGCAATGGCAAGGTCACGGTCAACGGTAAAGAGATGTCAGCATATTTTGCGCGTCCAGTGCTGCAGATGGTCATCGGCCAGCCGTTTTCGGTCGCCAACGTCAGCGGCGAGTTTGATGTGATGGCGACGGTCAAGGGCGGTGGGCTGTCAGGGCAGGCTGGTGCAGTTAAGCACGGGATTTCAAAGGCGCTCAGCCTCTTTGACCCGGGTCTGCGGCCTGCGTTGAAGGCTGCTGGCTTCCTTACGCGCGATAGTCGCGTGGTTGAACGAAAGAAGTACGGCAAGCGCAAAGCGCGACGTAGCTTCCAGTTCTCAAAGCGCTGAGCTCTACACAGTTGTTTGTCGGGGTCGCGCCTTTGCAGGCGCGACCCTTTTTCGTTGGTGCATTGCATTGGGACCGCTTTGAAAGGTCGTCTCACAAAGCGGTCTTCGAACGTCGCTACATCATGGTTACGATTGTCCGCGGTGACGGCAACGCCTATGTCTTGTGATGGTCATTTTCTTTGGATCGCCAACTTATGAATAACAAAGCCGAGCTATCGACTGGCGCTGCGCCGAGGGAGATTAGTTACTCGTTCTCGGTTCAAAGCAAAGTAGCGAAAGCACTGGTACGCTCTGTCGAGAACCTGACCGGTCGTCAAAAGCTGCTTCGAATGGCGCTGGGCTACGAGGACGAAGTGCTCGCAGGCCGCGACTTCTGGGAAGTGATGCAGGAGCGCTACGGCATCACGATGCAGTTCCAAAGTGGCGGGTTGCCGAACATTCCGTCGGAGGGACCACTGGTTCTGGTGGCCAACCACCCATACGGAATCCTTGACGGGATGGCGATGGGGCGGATTCTGTCCGCCACTAGACAGGACTTTCGGATTATTGCCCACGTGGTGTTCCGCAAGGCCAAGGACTTGCAAAAAATTATTCTGCCCATCGACTTCGGCGAAGACAAGGAGGCTATGGCAATCAACATCCAGACCCGCAAGGATGCCCTTAGATTCCTGGCTGACGGCGGGGCTGTTGGCATTTTTCCCGGCGGGACCGTCTCGACAGCCTCCAAACCGTTCTCCAAGGCGTATGACCCGCACTGGAAGACCTTCACTGCGAAGATGATCGCGAAGTCCAGTGCGACAGTTGTGCCGGTCTACTTCGAAGGCTCGAACTCTCGGCTTTTCCAAGTCGCCAGCCACCTGCACTCCACGCTGCGCACTGCCCTATACATCTCTGAGTTTGAGAGCCGCGTGGGCGCACCGCTGAATGTCACAATTGGGGATCCGTTGCCCCCCAACGAGATACAGGCTCGCGCTAGTGATGGCCGCGCACTAATGGATTATCTCCGACGGGAGACCTACGCACTGTCTCCGGTAGATGGCCGCGACGCGCCGATGGGCC
This sequence comes from Pseudomonadota bacterium, assembly GCA_039026375.1. GTDB lineage: Bacteria > Pseudomonadota > Alphaproteobacteria > Rhodobacterales > Rhodobacteraceae > Thermohalobaculum. The sequence goes on along the minus strand of JBCCML010000044.1, from coordinate 3,068 downwards.
TGTTTCTCGGCTGACTACCCTTTCCCCCAAGTCTTTCCTTCCCAGCCCTGGCTGGATAGAACCTTCGGATAGTACTCACAAACCCACGTCGATGGCGTGGGCAAAGGACAGAAACATGGCGAACATCGCTATATTGGGCGCGAGCGGGTACACTGGCGCCGAACTTGTCCGGGTCATCGCGACGCATCCCGAAATGGACATCGTCGCGCTGGCGGCCGAGCGTAAGGCGGGCCAGGATATGGGCTCGGTCTTCCCGCATCTGCGTCATCTGACGCTGCCAACCCTCTGCAAGATTGAGGACATCGACTTCTCAGAGGTTGACCTGGTCTTCTGTGCCTTGCCGCATGCGACCAGCCAGCAGGTGATCGCCGAACTGCCGCGCGACCTGAAGATCGTGGATCTGTCGGCTGATTTCAGACTGCGCGACCCGGCCGTCTATGCCCATTGGTACGGGCACGACCACCGGGCCCTCGATATCCAGGATGAGGCCGTCTACGGGCTTACTGAATTCTACCGCGATGACATCAAGCGGGCCCGTGTCGTGGCCGGCACCGGGTGCAATGCCGCCACGGGCCTCTACGCGATCTTGCCGCTGCTGGAAAACGGGGTGATCGACCCGGACCAGGTCTTGATTGACCTTAAGACCGGCGTTTCGGGTGCTGGTCGCTCGCCTAAGGAAGGCACGCTTTACGCAGAGGTCGCAGAAGGATTTCACGCCTACAACGTTGCCCAGCATAGACACCTAGCCGAATTTGATCAGGAATTCTCCAGAGCCGCAGGCCGAGACGTCAAGGTGACGTTTGTCCCGCACCTGCTTCCGCAGAACCGCGGTATTTTGGCGACCTGCTATGTCCAGGGCGAGGCTGGACAAGTTCATGCTACGCTGTCGTCGCGCTACTCTGACGAACAATTTGTGATTGCTCTTCCTTTTGGTGAGGCGCCAGCAACACGCCATGTTCGCGGCTCGAACTTCTGTCATGTCGGCGTTGTGCCTGATCGGCGTCCTGGTTGGACCATGGTGTTCTCTGCGCTGGATAATTTGACGAAGGGATCATCAGGACAGGCTATTCAGAATGCCAATCTACTTCTTGGTCTAGAAGAGACGGCGGGTCTTATGCTGGCGCCTCTCTTCCCCTGATCAGATGCCCGAGCGCGTTCTGAGGCTGCCGCCGGTGCGGTTCATTCGCGAGGTTCTGCGCCGCTATGGTGAGGACCAGTCGAGCGTGCTGGCAGGTTACATTGCCTATGCGTCAATGCTGGCAGGCTTTCCGTTTTTGATCTTCACGATCACACTTGCCGGCGTCTTCATAGGTGAGCGGTACTCTGGCGAGGCAATCGAGGCGCTCTTCGAGGCGGTCCCAGTACACGTCGCTCAAACCCTAGAGCCTGTTTTGCAAGAGGTGATTGGCCAGCGTCGCGAGGGCGTACTGACACTGGCGCTATTGGGTACGATTTATGCGGCGTCGAATGGTGTTGAAGCGATAAGGATCGGCCTTGATCGTGCATACGACGTCGATGCGCCGCGAAACTTCATTATGAACCGAGTGGTCTCAGTCCTCTTTGTCCTGCTTGGATTTTTGGTTTTCGGTGCATTGGCGATTTTGATCATATTTGCCCCGCTCGCATTTAACATCATTGAGAGCGTTATGCAGATCCAGGTCCCAGCAAGTGCAGATCTCGTGCGATACATGGTCGGCGCGACACTGCTTTATGCGATCATTTGGTTGATGCACACGATCCTACCTGCACGGTCTATGAAGCGTTTGACGCTATGGCCCGGTATCTTTGTCTCAATTTTAATCTGGGGCGTTTTAGCATCGCTAATGTCGGTATATTTGGCCTTTGCGCCGTCCTACGCGCTGACTTACGGCGCCCTGTCGGGCGTGATTGTCACCCTGCTATTCTTTTACTTAACCGGGGTCGCCATTATTTTAGGAGCGCAGGTGAATGCGGTCTGGAATTTCGGTTTGCAACACGGAGGGGTGCAGTGACGTCTTCAAAGAAGGCTAAGCGCATACAAATGCTGGTCTTCGGTGGCGTTATGCTTACCGCTGCTGCTGTGCTATTCGGTGTATTGGCGCGCGACGCAATTGCCTTCTACAAATCGCCGACTGAATTGGCATCCGGAGAGTACGGAGCGGGCCAATTTCTGCGCGTAGGCGGCTTGGTTGTCGAAGGCTCAAGCCGTCAAAACGGGGCGCTTCGTGTATTCGAAATCACTGACACCGGTGCGACCGTCACTGTAGAATTCGCAGGATTGTTGCCTGATCTGTTTCGTGAGGGCCAGGGAATCGTCGCGGAAGGGTACTGGCAACAGGACCGTTTCGTTGCCACTGAAGTGCTGGCGAAGCATGACGAGAATTATATGCCAAAGGAAGTCGCTGACGCTTTGAGGGCTCAGGGACACTATCACGGTAACGATTGACCCTGGGAACACCTGTCCGCGTAAGACTTTAGGCCCTCCGGTGAACGCGCCCATCACTATTCTTGACTTGTGATCAGGTGATGCTGCGCGGAGCATCCCTTGAACCAGTTGAGGACTTTAAGGATGGCTTACGCATACGACTGGATTGATGCGTTCACCGATTTGCCGTTTGCTGGAAATGCTTGCGCTGTGGTGTACGGCGCGGATGACATTCCAGTCGAGCGGCGCATTGCGCTTGTACGTGAGACTTCACTTAGCGAGTGCGCTTATATTGTCGCTTCTGACCGCGCAGACTTCGGGGTTCGTTACTATCTTGCGACCCGCGAGATCCCAATGGCCGGACATCCGACAATTGCCACAGTCGTTTCGTTGATCCACCGGGGATTTGTAACCCCAACTCCGGCCGGCACAGAGTTCACCTTGGAGGTGGGTGCTGGCGTCTTGACGATTAGCGTGATCGCGCGCCCAGGCCGTGCGCCTTTGGTCGAGATGACGCAACAACAACGTAACCGTCCGGTGTGACCGCTAGAGACGGTAGCCTCCGGAGACTTCGAGAATTTGCCCGGTTACGAACTCCGCATCGTCGCTTGCCAGGAACCTGACAGCTTTGGCGATGTCTTCCGGTCTCCCGATGCGTCCAAGT